>JBOFJK010000006.1:0-243533 GCA_051656785.1 Metamycoplasmataceae bacterium | reverse complement strand
ATAACTACAGTTGTATTATGATTAGAAATCATTTAACTAGAACATATAACTAAATTAATTAATGTTATTTTTGATTAACAAGAATATTTTTTAACATTATATAATTATCTAAAAAATTAGTAAATATAGATAATTTTATGGAAAAAAAGTATTTTATAAGAGCAATGTTACCAATATAATTATTAGTAAAAATTATTATATTTGGAATATAATATATTTATTAGTGTGTGTGAAATTATTTTTTCATGTTGCTAATAAATAATAAAGGGAAAAACAAATAAATTACAGTTTTAGAGAGTAAGGTGTGTATGAAAATTAAAATAATTGCTTTAGGAATTATGGCAACTGGAGGATTATTAGTTCCATTGTCTATTATGACATCTTGTAATTCATCAAATGTTGGTGATGGAGATGGTGATGGAGATGGTGATGTTGTAGTAGACTATAAAATAACTGCAAAACCTAATCCACCACAATTGGCAAGTTCTGAGATTTTAGAAGAAAACTTAAAAAACCTACAAACACTTACAAAATTATTCAACCTAGGTAATATGACTCAATTACAAATTATTGAATCATTGGATGTTGAATTAAAAGAATCTGAATTAATTTTAGGCAAATATCAAGTTCTTATAAAAGCTAAAAAGGGGTTTACAATTAATGGTTCTACTTCTATCATTGCTTCTAATCAATTTACTTTAGAATCTAATTTAACAATAGGAGTGCTAGATCTTGCAGAATGACCAATAATATTTAATGATGTTGATGGTGAGAACTTTAAGAGTGTTTCAACACTAAGAAAATTATTTGCTTTAGATGGTAGAATTTTTGATGATGTAACAATTGATAGATTTTTAGATGTTTCAATTTCATCTGGAGTTACTCGTACAATTACTTTAACGGCCAAAGAGAGTTTTACAATTAATCAAGGTGAAGACATTACTTCAAACCCATTTGAGATGCCAGTTAACTATGTATTTGAAGCACAAAGTACTGCTCCAAGTGATATTATTCCAAGTGATATTGTTGATGAAAAATATAAAGATTGATCAGTTATAGACAAGTTATTTATTGGTAATGACTTCAATCAAGATAATATAAAAAATATGGAAATTACTATAGTTACCATTAATGCAGGGAGCATATATAGAATTAACATTACTCCAAGACCTGGTTTCAATATTAATGGGTCAATTCAAACTATTAATTCACAAGAATTTACAATATTCATTAAGGATTTAATGATTTCACCTGCGGAAGTTATTGTTGATATTAAATCTGATGAACTTAAAAATAAAGATTTGATTCGCACTAAAGAATTTTTAGAAAAGATATTTGTTTTTGATTATTATGTTACTCAAGAAGATATTAATAAATTGGATATTATTGTAAATACCAATTTAGAAGGAATGTCATCAATTACTTTAAAATCATCAAATCCTGATATCATAATTAATGGTGGGGTTGCATCATTACAATCGAATGAATTTGATGCAAGGATAACTTTATCTTTGGAGGGAGGGAAACAAACTCCTTTACCAATCACTATTGTTGATATTAATAATACAAATATTAAAACTTTAGCAACTCTTGAAAGATTATTTGATATGGGATCATTAACTCAAGAACAAATAGATGAAGGATTAAATGTTGAATTCATTCCTAATGCTGATGGTGATGAAGGTATTGTTAAATTAATAGCAAAAGAAGGATACAAAATATTATTACCAGATGATACTTATCAGACCGAAATAAATTCAACATCATTTATTGTGGATACTGAAGTTACGATGGATTATCAAATAAATACTTCCTCAAATATTGAAGTAAATTATAGTGACTTCTGAGATGATGAAAAATTAAAATCTGTGGAATTTTTATCAAAATTATTTAGTGGTGTTCAAACAAAGCATTTAAGATACTTTGAAGTATCAAGGCATGCTGGTGGTCCTGGTAGCACTCTTGATTATAATCATTATCTTATTTTGAAAGCTAAAAAGGGTTATGAATTTAGATTGGGAGTTACAGAGATAAGATCTAGTTTTTTTGGTTTTTTTTAAATAACTAAACAATCTATAATAATCAAAAATCAACTATAAGTGTTAGCTTATGGTTTTTTTTATAAAAAATTTAAATGCAGAATTAGTTTTTATGGTAGTATATTATTAAACAAGTTAATAGTAGCAATATAGTTTATTATTGATTGAATATATTTTAGTATCTATATTGTGACTTGTATAGGCAGGAATATAGTATGAAAAAAAATATGAAAAAAATGGCATTAGGAGTAATGACAACTGGAGCTTTTTTAGTTCCGCTAGCAGTTGTGTCATGTGGGTCATCTACTAATGATGATGATGAAGTGGGAATTGCTTTGTCTGTGGGTGGGATAAAACAAACTCCTTTACCAATGACTATGGTCGATATTAATAATGCAAATATTAAAACTTTAGCAACTCTTGAAAGATTATTTGATATGGGATCATTAACTCAAGAACAAATAGATGAAGGATTAAATGTTGAATTCATTCGTGGTGATGATAATTATTATAAAGGTATTGTTAGATTAACATCAAAAGAAGGATATAAAATGTTATTATCAAATGGTAAATATCATACTGAATTAGATTCAGTGGTTTTTACTGCAGATACTATTATTACAATGCATTATCAAAAAAAAGATAACTTAGAGGGTCAATTAACAAATGAAGATATGAAAAATGTAAACTCTATTGAAACATTATCAAAATTATTTAACGGTGTTCAAGCAAAGCATTTGAGATGATTTAATGCCACACATGTGAGAATGAGTGGTGGTTTAAATTATGTTAATTTAATGGCTAAAGCTGGTTATAGTTTTGGAAATACAACAAATATAAGATCTAATACTTTTACTCTTTCTTAGTTAATATCTTTTAACAATAAAATCAACTATAAGTGCCAACTTATAGTTGATTTTATGAAAAATTTCAAAAGCAGAATTACTATTTTAATAAATAATATTAATATTAATTATGATTTATGGTAGTATATTATTAAACAAGTTAATAGTAGCAATATAGTTTATTATTGAGTTAAATATATTTTTTAGTATCTACATTGTGACTTGGAGTGGGGAGTATAATATGAAAAAAAATATGAAAAAAATGGCATTAGGAGTAATGGCAACTGGAGCTTTTTTAGTTCCGCTAGCAGTTGTGTCATGTGGATCATCTACTGCTGATGAAGTTACTGACTTTATTATTGAAGCAAAAAACAATCCTAAAGTTAGAACAACAGATATTGATAATAACCAATATAAAGAATATAAAACTCTTTCAAAGGTATTTGAAGGTTTGGATTATGATACCTTAAATTATGTTAATGCTTTATTAGTAAAGGGAGATGTTTCTAAAGTAAATAAAGATAGAATTGTCTTAATGGCTAAGGTTGGATACACCATTAAAGGTCAGAAATCTATTACTTCTGAAGAATTTACTCCTTTACCAACAATTTTTGAAATTACTCCAAAACCTCAAATTACTACTGATATTACAAGTTCGGAACTACTTAATATAAATAATATTGATTTTCTGAAAAAATTATTTGAAGGAATTGAATATGATGATTTGGATAATATGGGTGTTTCACTTTCTGAAGTT
Source organism: Metamycoplasmataceae bacterium (assembly GCA_051656785.1). Taxonomy (GTDB): domain Bacteria; phylum Bacillota_I; class Bacilli_A; order Mycoplasmatales; family Metamycoplasmataceae; genus UBA710. The sequence continues at coordinate 239,892 of JBOFJK010000006.1, read as the reverse complement.
GAAACTAAAACTAATCCTAAAGAATATACAATAACACTTACTGCAAAAGGTGAATTTCACTTTAATGTTAATGGTGAAGAAGTTAAATCTATTGCTTCATCAGCATTTACAACAAATGATCTTAATTTAAATATTACTATTAAAGATAAACCAGAAATATTGAAAGTAGATATTGAAAATGATAATTACAAAAGTTTTACAACACTTCAAAAATTATTTGTAGGTCTTACTGATCAAAATCTAAAAAATATTGAAGCAATTGAAATAAACAATGATGATATTGATTTCGGTAAAGAGTACTTAGTTACTTTGATTGCTGCAGATGGATACAAAATTAATGGTAGACATACTCTTGTTTCAAATGAATTTATTTTGCCAAATGTTTTAAATATTAAACAAGTGACAACTATTCCAGAAGATATAACACAGTTTGACTTAAAAAAAGATGGTGTAATTCTTTATAAAGAATTAGCTTTCCTACAAAAAATATTTACTAATATTAATGAAGATGATTTAGAACATATTGAAATTGAAATTATTAGTACTATTGATAATACAAGTATAATTAAACCGGAAGGTTCTTATGTAATTACATTAAAAATTAAAGATAATTCTAATTTTGTTTTTCTAGATCAAAATCTTAATGAAGTAAAACAAATTACTTCAGAAATAATTTCATTAGTTCCATTTGATTATGAAATGTCAATTATAGAAAATCCAGTAATTTTGGCAATTGATGTTTGAGATAATAAATATAAAGAATTATCAACACTTGAAAAATTATTTATTGGTATAACTCAAGAAATTCTTAATAATTTACAAGTTGAAATAACAGGTAGTGGAGTTGGAAGTATAACAAAACATAGAGTTGTTTTACTAGCTAATGATGAATATTCAATAAACGGAAACAGAACACTTGTTTCTGATGATTTTACTTTGCAAGAAACTAAAAATATTGAAATTTCAATTAAAAAACAAGAAGAAATTACTGACAGTATTACTAATTTAGAATTACAAAATCCTAATCTATCATTGTTAGAAAAACTATTTGGCGGAGAACAACTGACTACAGAAATTAACAACTTTGATATTATTGTTGAATATAAAGAACTAAGTGGCAGATATGGTTCAATTATTTTGAAATCTAAAGCAGGATATTTAATAAATGGAAAAAGAACTATTGAATCATCAGTGTTTCAAATTGAAACAATTCTAGATATTACCCCTAATGATGAAGAATTAGTTTTAAGCATAAATGATATTAAAGATGATTCATTTAAAACTTTTGAAACACTTAATAAATTATTCAATGGGCTGGATATAAATAATTTTGAAAATTTTACTACAACTATTGATCACCAAGAATTTGGAAGTGCTTCTACTCATAAAATTACTTTAACAGCTAATGAATGATTTAATTTTGGTGAAAATAAAATGATTTCAAAGGAATTTAATTTAGAAACAATGTTAGATATTAATGCTAAATTAGAGGAAATATTTTTAAGTATTAATGATGTGAAAGAACAATTATTTGCAAGTTTACCGACTCTTCAAAAATTATTCAATGGGCTGGACAATAACAATTCGAGTCATATAGAAGTATCTATTGATGATAATAAATTTGGTAGTGGAACTACTCATACAATTACTTTAACTACTAAAGATGGATTTACATTTGGAGGATGAGAGAAAACCATTTCTAAAACATTTACTTTAGAAACTATTTTAAATATTACTCCTAATGATAATGAATTAATTTTGAGTGGAGATGATGTATCTGTTGACCCAATTACTTTAGCAACTCTTCAAAAATTATTCAATGGGCTGGACAATAACAATTCGAGTCATATAGAAGTATCTATTGATAATACTGACTTTGGTAGTGGAACTACTCATACAATTACTTTAACTACTAAAGATGGATTTATATTTGCAAATGGTCTAACAAGTATTCCTAAAACATTTACTTTAGAAACTATTTTAAATATTACTCCTAATGATAATGAATTAATTTTGAGTGGAGATGATGTGAAAGAACAATCATTTTTGACTTTGGAAACTCTTCAAAAATTATTCAATGGGCTGGACGATAACAATTCGAGTCATATAGAAGTATCTATTGATAATACTGACTTTGGTAGTGGAACTACTCATACAATTACTTTAACTACTAAAGATGGATTTACATTTGGAGGATGAGAGAAAACCATTTCTAAAACATTTACTTTAGAAACTATTTTAAATATTACTCCAATAACACTTGATTCATTAATTTTAAGTAAATTAGATGTAACTACTAACTTAAAAACATTATATACACTAAGTCGACTATTTAACAATATAAGTGATGATGATTTAATTACAAATATAAAAAATGTTAAGATAAATGGGATAATTACAAATACTGGGAGCAAACATACTATTACTTTAGAAGCAAAACCTGGATTTATATTTGCAAATGGTGGTAAAGAAATTACTTCTAATGAATTTACTTTGGAAACTATTTTAAATATTACTCCTAATGATAATGAATTAATTTTGAGTGAAGATGATGTGAAAGAACAATCATTTTTGACTTTAGAAACTCTTCAAAAATTATTCAATGGACTGGATGATAATAATTCTAGCCATATAGGAGTATCTATTGATAATACTAACTTTGGTAGCGGAACTACTCATACAATTACTTTAATCACAAAGAATGGTTATGTTTTTGCAAATGGTCTAACAAGTATTCCTAAAACATTTACTTTAGAAACAATTTTAAATATTACTCCTAATGATAATGAATTAATTTTGAGTGGAGATGATGTATCTGCTAACCCAATCGCTTTAGAAACCTTGTCTAAACTATTTGATGGATTAACTCAAGATGATATTGTTAACATGATAATAAAATTAAATGGTGAGATTGCAAATGGAAGCAAACATACTATTACTTTAGAAGCAAAACCTGGATTTATATTTGCAAATGGTGGTAAAGAAATTACTTCTAATGAATTTTCATTATTAAGTATTATTAATATTACCAAAGTTGAAAATGATCCTAAAAACATAAATCACCTTGAGTTAAAAGGTCTTGGTTATAAATCAATACATATTATAGAAAAATTATTTACTGGTATTAAGGCAACTGATTTAAACTTTATTGTAATAGAAATTGACAAACATGGTGAACTTGATGAATTTGTACCATATGAAGATTATGAAATTACCATTAAAACAATGGAAGGTTATAAATTTAGGGATAATTTAGGTAATGAAACTACAGAATTAGTTTCAATTAAATTTAGAACAGTTGATGTTATTTTAGATATTTCAGCTTCACCTAATCCTTTAATCAAAAATACAGATATAACTCCTGAGAATTTGAAGCAAATTACAACGCTTGAAAAATTATTTATTGGAGTAGATTTAGATGAAAAGAATCTTCAATATATTGACTATATTTTTCTTAATACTCCAGATGAAAATGGTGGCAATTTTTATACAGTTACTTTAGGATTTAAATTTGGATTCCAAACAAGTGGTTCACATTCACTTGAAATTATTTCTAATGAATTTGTTTTAAAAACAATTATTAATATTGAAAAAAGAAAAGATATAGGTAACGCAAAAATAAATCACTTAGATCTTGAATATCTTTTAAATTTTGATGGAGCATCACAAGATATTGATGTAAAAGTATCTATTTTAGCAAAATTATTTATAAAAGTAAATGTTGATAATGTAGGTTTATTCAAAATAACAACATTAACTGACCCTACTCCAGGAAAAAATGACCAATCAATTACATTAACTGCCAATGATAATTATACATTTTTGGAAAATGGTGATGAAGTTGATCATATTACTTCTAATATCTTTACAACTACTGAAACTTTATTAACTATTACTCATAAAATTGATATACCTAATTTAAGTATTAGTGACATAAGTGGTAATAAATTTAGTTCTGAAGAAACACTAACTAAATTATTTAATGATGTGAATTTATTTAATATTAATAATATGGAAGTATCTATTAATGATGAAATACCAGGTAGTGCGACTACTCATACAATTACTTTAAGGGCAAAACATGGTTATGTTTTTGAAAATGGTCTAACAAGTATTTCGAAAACATTTACATTAGAAGATATTGATTGTATAACTCCTAATAATTAACTAACAATATGATTTTAGATATTTGATTGCCTTAGTTAGCTATTACTAAAATCACTAACCATGAATATATTTTAACAATTGATAGAGATGGTTTGAATAGATCTTTATTAGTTGTACTTAAAAAACTATCTAAACTAAAATGATTTTTTTATACAGGAAATGATGAAATAATAGTAGTACTTTTTTGTAAATGTAAATGAATAATTTGTCAATAATATAAGACTTTTGCTTAGACTTAGTTTGATGGAAATATAAAATAAATTGTTAAAGAATTCATAGTACATACATTTTATAGCCGGATAAAGTGATAATGGCGATCATTATTATAAGTTACTATAATGGATTTAAAGTTGGAAATGTATTTAATAGTTTTGATAATTGTTTTAATGTAAAAACTTTATATTTCAATAGAAAAATAGTAACTTATTAAGTAAATTTTCATCATATAAGGAGTAGTATTAAAGGGGGTTAGAAAAATGATTAGTAAAAATAAAAGAATATTAATGGTTACAATGTCAGTTAGTGCATCTATTATTCCTGCAATAGCCATTACTTCTTGTGGATCTTCAATAGTAGATGATTCAAAGTTTATCATTGAATCTAAAACTAATCCAAAAGTTAGAATCTTTGATGTAAAAGATAATAATTATTGAAATATTAATACTCTTTTAAAAATATTTGATGGAATAAGTCAAGATAACATAAATCATCTAGATGTGTCAGTAATAGGCAATAATGAAGTTTATGAAGGTTCTACTCATCAAATAGTTTTAAGTGCAAAAGAAGGATATTCAATAAACGACTTAGAAACATTAACATCAAATGAATTCACATTGTTACCTAATGTCTTTGAATATAACTCAATTAAAGATGTTCAGGTAAACTATAATCATAATGAACTTACTCACAATTTAATTAATAATATTGATTTCTTAAAAAATATTTTTAATGGAATGCAACCTGGGGATCTTGATAATCTTAAAGTATCACTTGAGCATGAGGATTTTTCTTATACAATAACACTTAATGCAAAAGATGATTTCTATTTTCTTGTAAATGGAGAAAAAGTTAAATTCATTACTTCTCATCCATTTACAACACTTAACATCAATTTAATTATTACTAAAAAAAATAATCCAATAATTATTAGAGAGGATATGATAAATGGAAATTATAAAAGTTTAAGAACATTAGAAAAATTATTTAATGATATTAATCAAAGTGATTTAGAAAATATGACAGTTGAAATAGATAATCAAAGTAATGTAAAAATTATTTTGATTGCTAATGAAGGATATTTAATAAATGGTGAAAAAGAATTTAGTTCGGATTTTTTTAGTGTTTCGATTATTCTAGATATAACTCCGAAAACTGAAGATCCTAAAGATATAACTCATGTTGATTTACAAAATGATGGATATAAATCAATTGAAATTTTAGAAAAATTGTTTAATGGAATTAATAAACTTGACTTACTATTTATGGATGTCACTGTTTCTAACAAATTACCTAATGAGGATTTTATACCATATGATGATTATATAATTATTATTAAACCAAAAAATGGTTATATCTTTCTAGATAATTTTGGAAGACCTATTAGTGAATTAAACTCTTTCACATTTCGAACAGTTGATGTTATTTATGATATTGAAGCATTACCTAATCCTATTCTTGATAATGCTGATATTACTCCTGAAAATTATAATAAATTATTTGTTCTCCAAAAATTGTTTATTGGTGAAAAAGATTTAACAGAAGAAAATCTTAAAAACATAGATATTTTGATAAACAGACCAACCGATATAAATGATAATTACTACACTTTTACCATTCATATAAATGAGCCAGGATTTTTATTTAGTAATGGTTTGTCTTTGCTCGATTCAGAAGGATTCATTTTAAAAACTATTATTAATATCACCCCAAAACAAAATTTATCATCTGAATTACCTAATCATTTGGAACTTTTAGATCTTGTTGAGCCTTATTTTGATGATTATTATCGTAAATTAGAAATTTTAGAAAAATTATTTAGCGGAGTGAAACTAGAAGATATATATAACATAATAGAAATTATAACATTAGAAGAACCGGTCCCTGGACTCAATAAACAAAAAGTTACTCTTGTAGCCAGTCTAGAATATGCTTTTATTTATGATGGTAAAGAAGTAGATCAAATTAGTTCAATTGAATTTGTCACAAATCCTGTTATTTTGAATATAGAGCCAACTTATATCACAAAACTTAATAGTGTTGATATTGAAGATAATAATTATCAAAAATTGTCTACACTTCACAAACTATTTTATGGAGTGGAAGATTTAACTGAAGAAAATCTTAGAAATATGGATGTCCAATTGATTACTCCTGATGATCAAGATAATTACTATAAAATAATTTTAATTGTTAGTGAAGGTTATATCTTCCAATATCAAGAAAATCAAGTTGAATCAGGTCAATTCATTCTAGTTTAATTTATAAATTGAAAGGGTTGTTATTAAATGAAATTATAAGATTCAATGATTATAATGACTGCTATGAAACTCCTTAAAAAATATTGAAAGAAAAATTACTAAATTTTGTTGAATTACAAGAAAATGGAGTAAGAAGAAATTAATTATTTAATATATTATTAATAATAAGAAATCTATTAGTAAAATTTTTTCTTTCCTTCTATTAAATGGATAATTTCTCCATTTATCTTGTCATCTTTAATTGTGATGGAGTAAGCAAAGTTTTTATTAAAAAGTTTTATTCTATGATTAGCTACTAATTGAGATAATCTCTCAACAACTAAATCGAATGTTTCCATAATCTTTTTAACATCTTCTCCTGGTTCAAAGTTAAGATTATTAACTTTAACTTCATTAGATTTATTATAAAAAAGTGTTAAGAATTCATAATATTTTTTTAATAACTCTCCAGAAAGATTATCATGTTTATCATTGGTTGTAGTTTCAGGAGTTCAATTGCAATTAATTTTCTCAATCTTATCCATAAATTCGGATGAGGTAGATTTTCGATCTAACATTACACCATTAATTGAATGATTATCTTCAGCTCAAAAACTTGAAAATGCTAAATTCTCAATAACTGCTCTTAACAAAGTTGAAACTGCAACAACATGAGGATAAGAAATCTTATTAAAGGAATTATTATTAATTTTTTTGTCTAAAATATCTCTTGAAGAAATAAGTAATATTCATGACTTATTTACTTCAACTTTGTAAGAATCAAAATTATTGATAATATTTTCTGGAATGGGGTTCTTATTCATTTAGAAATTATCTCACTAAATTAAAATTTTATATTATTAAAATGGATATTTTTTTCTTAATTATTAAGATATTTAATATTGAAATAATTAAGTGATTTTTAATTTATCAATTAATTTAAATTACCTTTTGCTAAATTAAAGTAAATTATATATAATTAATAAATATGTCTAACTATAATGCAGATAAAATAATAACCCTTAAGGGTCTTGAAGCTGTCAGAAAAAGACCAGGAATGTATATCGGTTCAACTGATGTAAATGGTCTACATCACTTGGTTTGAGAGATCTTTGATAATGCAGTTGATGAAGCACTTGCCGGTTTTGCTACAGAAATTAAATTAACTCTTAAAAAAGATCTTTCAATAATTGTTGAAGATAATGGAAGAGGAATACCAATTGATATGCATAAAGAAGGAAAGACAGGTGTAGAACTTGTTTTTACTGAATTGCATTCAGGTGGTAAATTTAATGCTGATACTTATAAAACTTCAGGAGGGCTACATGGTGTAGGATCTTCCGTTGTTAATGCTCTTTCATCGAAATTAATCGTCACTGTTTATCGTGATAAAAAAGAATATGTAACAGCCTTTGAAAATGGTGATACTATAATCGAAAGAACTAATGAAATAGGATCAACAACAAAAAGAGGAACTAAAATTCAATTTTGACCTGATTACAAAATTTTCAAACATTCACAACTTTCATATGAAATTATTGCCGAAAGATTAAGAGAATCTTCTTTCTTATTATCAGGAATAAAAATTATTGTTAAAGATGAAATTAGTGGTGGTCATGATGAATTCAAATATGATGATGGAATAAAATCATTTGTTGAATTTATTAACTCAAATAAAACAAATATATCTAATGTTGTTTTTCTTAAAGATAAGAATAGAGATATGGAAGTTGAAATTGGAATGCAATATACAGATAGTTATTCTGAAACTATCATTTCTTTTGTTAATAATGTTAAAACAAAAGAAGGTGGAACACATGAAACTGCCTTTAAGAATATGCTCACAAAAGTTATTAATGACTTCGGCCGGGAAAAAGGATATATTAAAAATAGAGAGCCTAATTTTGAAGGACCTGATGTCCGCGAAGGAATAACAGCTATTATTTCAGTAAAAATATCTGAAACATTTTTAGAATTTTCTGGTCAAACAAAAGATAAATTATCAACACCAGAAATTAAAAAACTTGTTGATGATGTGATGCAAAAAGATTTCAAATTCTGATTAAATGAGAATAAAAAAACCTCAGAGAAAATTTTAATGAAGTCTAAACAATCTAAAGAGGCTCGTGATGCAGCAAGAAAAGCAAGAGCTGATTCAAGAAAAACGAAAGATAAACTTAGTGAAGTGAAAATTCTTTCTGGTAAATTAACTCCAGCTCAAAGTAAGATTCCTGCTGAAAGAGAATTATTCTTAGTTGAGGGTGATTCCGCCGGAGGAAGTGCCAAGCTTGGGCGTAATCGAAAATATCAAGCAATCCTTCCATTACGGGGAAAAATCATTAATACTGAGAAAGCTAAATTACTAGATATTCTGAAAAATGAAGAAATTGGAACAATCATTAATACAATTAATGCTGGAATTGGTTCTGATTTTGATATTACTAAAGCTAAATATCACAAGATTATTATTATGACTGATGCTGATACTGATGGTGCTCATATTCAAATATTACTATTAACATTCTTTTTTAGATATATGAGGCTGCTTATTACTGAAGGGATGGTTTATATCGCTCAACCTCCTTTATTCAAGATTAAATATACTCAAAGGGGTAAAGTTGTTCAAGATTATCTGTGAAATGAAGAAGAATTAAAAAACTTTCTTAAAGAAAAAAGTAATGTCGAAATCCAAAGATATAAGGGACTTGGTGAAATGAATTCAGAACAACTTTGAGAAACAACAATGGATCCTGAAACAAGAACATTAATCAAAATAACACTTGATGATGTAGCTATTATTGAAAGAAGGGTTTCTGTCTTAATGGGTGATAATGTTGAACCTAGAAAAGATTGAATTAACAAAAATGTTAAATTCACAATGGAAGATGATTTTGAAATATAAAGATAAGGAGTAAAAAATGACAAAAGAAAATAAGAATGATTTTATTAATAATGAAAAACTTGAACACCAATCATTAGATTATATTATGTCTGATCGTTTTGCTCGTTACTCTAAATATATTATTCAACAAAGAGCACTTCCTGATATTAGAGATGGTTTAAAACCTGTTCAAAGAAGAATTCTTTTTTCAATGTCTGAATTAGGTTTACAACATAATAAAACATTTAAAAAATCAGCTAGAATAGTTGGTGATGTAATTGGTAAATACCACCCTCATGGTGATAGTTCAATTTATGAAGCTTTAGTTAGAATGGGTCAAGATTGAAAAATGAATATGCCACTTGTGGAAATGCATGGTAATAAAGGTTCAATTGATGATGATCCCGCTGCTGCTATGAGATATACAGAAACTAAGTTAGAAAAAATAGCTAGTTTAATGTTAGATGAATTAGATAAAAAAACTATTCCTTTTGCGCCAAATTTTGATGATACTGAAAAAGAACCTGTCGTCCTACCTTCATACTTACCTAACTTATTAGTAAATGGAGCTAGAGGAATTGCTTCTGGTTTTGCAACAGAAATACCACCTCACAATTTAATTGAAATTTTAGATGCAGCAATTGCAATGATTAGAAATCCGGAAATTACTTTAAATGTATTATTGAAGCATATTAAAGGTCCTGATTTTCCAACAGGTGGAATTATCTATGGAACAAAAGGAATTGAGCAATCTTTTGAAAGAGGACAAGGACGAATTACTATTTGTTCCAAATATGAAAAAATAGTTGAGAAAAAAGAAACATGAATTAATATTACTGAGATTCCTTATGGAGTTATTAAATCTAAATTAGTTAGGCAAATTGATGAACTAAGATTTTCAGGAAAAATAGATGGTATTAAAGAAGTAAGGGATCAAACAGATCGTAATGGAATTTCAATAGCAATCTTTATAGAGCAAGATGCAAATGCTGATGTAATTATGAATTATCTTTTACAAAAAACTGATCTTAAAATTTATTACTCATACAATATGATTTCAATAAAAGATAATGCTCCACACATTTTAGGAATTAGTAAAATGTTGCATGCATATATTTTACATGTAAAAGATATTAAAAGAAAGGCAATCAAATTTGATTATGAAAAATATACAAAGAGATTAGAAATTATTAATGGTTTAATTAGAGTTAGTGAAATTCCTGATGAAGTTATTAAAGTAATTAGAGAGTCAACTGATTCCAAAAAAGGTGTTATTTTAAACCTTATGAATAAATTAGGTTTTTCTGAAATCCAAGCAACAGCTATTGCCGAACTAAGACTATATCGTTTAAATAAAACAGATGTAAGTATTTATTTAAGAGATAAAGAAGATTTATTAGAGAAAATTAAATTCTGTAAAAATGTTTTGGAAAATGAAAATGAATTTGATCAATACTTAATTGTTATTTTAAAACAGATTAAAAAAGAATTTGGTGTTCCAAGAAAAACTTTAATTTATGAAAATGAATTAGAAGTTTCAATAAATCAAAGTGAACTAATAAAACAAGAATCTACTTATGTTGCTCTTTCAGGGGATGGATATTTAAAAAGATTCTCACCAAGAATTTATGAATCTAATGAACTAAGTAATTTTGGAATTAAGGATGATGATTATTTAATTCATTTACGTCTTTCAAATACTACAAATAAGTTACTAGTATTTTCAAATCTTGGTAACTGTATTATTGTTCCTGTTCATAAAATATTGGAATGCAAATGAAAAGATACTGGACAATATATTTCTGATTTTGCTCACTTTGAAAATACTGAAAGAATTGTTGGATGTTTAGATGTTGCTAGCTTTGAAACCAATGGTTATATCATTCTAGTTACTAAGCAGGGAATCGGAAAAAGAGTTCCCTTTAAAGAATTCAATGTAACTAGAATTTCTAAACCAATTAGGGTAATTAGTTTTAAGAAACCTCAAGACGAATTAATAGGTGTTAAAGTTTCAAATGGAATGGAAGATATTATGATTACTACTGACCGTAGTTTTACTGTTAAATTTAGTGAAAATGAAATTCCCATTTTTGGATTAAGACCAGCTGGAAATACTCTAATTAAATTGGATAAGAATTTTGTAACATCATTTATTATTTCTAATAATAAAGAAAAGATTTTATTAGTTAATGATAAGAACAAAATAAAGCAAATTAATTTTTCTACAATTGCTTATTCATCAAGAGCAACAAGAGGTGGAAAAATAATTACTCTTATTAGTTTAAAACCAACCACTGTAACAAAAATGTCTAATGCCAAAGATACAACATTTATTATTAAGAATTTAAATGGGATTGCAATTGAAAAATATAAAATGGATAATAAACAACAAACACTTGATAATAATTTTATTAAAATTAATAATAATGTGATTAATGTGGAAATCCAAGATGATTTAATTATTGATCCTAAAACTGAATATTTTAATGTTGTACATACAGTTGAAACAAGTGATGAAACTATGAAATATTCAGAACAAAAAATTAATGATGCCTTCAAGAAAACTGAAGACAAAATAAAAGAGATTAATGATAATAAAATTGATGAAATTCTAAAGAAATATAAAATATAGGGGAAATTATGGATTATCTAAAATATTATAAATACTTAGTTTCTTGATTAAGAAAAGAGGTAAAAAAAACTGGTGCTAAAGGTGTAATTGTTGGTATTAGTGGAGGAATTGATTCTGCCCTAGTTGGAGCAATTGCTAAAGAGGCTTTCCCAGATGATTCTCTCGGAATTTTGTTGCCTATTTCTGATAGAGTAAATGATTTAAATCAGGGTTTAGAATTATGCAAAACAATAGATTTGGATTATCAAATCATTAACTTAAAAGATAATTTTAAAAGCCTTTCAAAAAAATTAAATTTAACTAACAATTTAACAAATGCCAATTTACAAGCTAGATTAAGAATGTTAACACTTTATGCAATAGCTCAAGAAAAATCATATTTAGTTCTAGGAACTGATAATTATGCAGAATTTTATTTAGGTTATTTTACTAAATATGGTGATGGAGCTTGTGACTTATTACCAATCATTCACTTACATAAATCAGAAGTATTTGAAATTGCAAAATTATTAAAATTACCAAATTCAATAATTAATAAAGCGCCATCTGCTGGATTATGAGATAATCAAGAGGATGAGAAAGAATTAGGTTTTTCTTACAATGAGTTTGAATCTTTTATAAAACATAAGTCTATTGATAAAAACATTATTGAAAAAATCAAAAAGCAACATCATAGCACACAACACAAAAGAGACCCTATTCCTAAACCGCTTGGAATCAATCAATATTTAAAATAAGAAAAGAGAAGGTATGAGTAAAGTATTAGTAATCGAAAGTAGCGTTAATGGCGAAAGGTCAATAACAAATAAAGCTGTACAAATCTTTATTGAAAACTACAAATTAGCAAATCCAAATGATGATGTAGAAATTTTGGACTTAAACAAAGTTGATAAAGTTTCAAGAATTTTAACTTCTGAAAACTTTAACATTTTTTTTAATGAAGAAGCAGATCAATTAATCAATCAATTAAAATCTGCTGATAAACTTGTTATTTCGGCTGGAATGATTAATTTTAATGTTCCAACATCTTTAAAATCTTATTTTGATAATGTCTTACAAGCTGGTAAAACATTTAAATATAAATATAAAGGCAATGGGGAAAGTATTGGATTATTAAATCATAATGTTAAAGCCCAATTGATTCTTTCTCAAGGGGCAGTTTTAGGTTGATATGGTTTTGGTGAATTCGAGAAATATCTTCAAGGTACTTTAAAATTTATGGGTGTAAGTAATGTTGAAACTGTAATGTATGATGGAACAAAAACAAATGCTAAATCTTCATTAACAGCTGAAGAAATTATTGATAAAGAATATTTAATTACTTTAGCAAAGAAATTTTAATTACCACTTTTTTCGCAAATATAATATAATGTATAACTAAATGGAGTTGACCAAATGAAAGAATTTAAATGAATAATTGCAGATTTAGATGGTACATTAATTGATCATAGACAACATAATACAATTTATCCGGAAGTTGTTGACGAAGTACATCGAGCAATTAAAGGAAAGAAATTTTCAATTGCAACAGGTAGACACTATAAAGATGTTTTAGATATTAATTATAGATTTGATATTAATATGCCGAAAGATTCTTATATCATTGGACTTAATGGATGCCAAATATATTCAGTTGAAAAACAAGAATTGCTTTTAAATATACTTTTAGAAGATGAAGTTGTTCATAGTGAAATTCCTAAAATTATTGCTTTTCTAGATAAACATTTACCACACTCAACAGTAATATTTGCTTATGGAGAAAATGAAAATATTTACTTTGTAAAAAATGATTCCAATCGTTTTAAAGAAATGGTTAAAACTACTATGGAACATGAAGATAATAGTACAATTTTTAAATATTCGATTGTTCATGATATTAAAGAAATGAAAAATATTTCGAAATTTTGTATAGAATTTGCTGAACCAATCGAGGATCCATTAACACTAATGAATAACTTAAGAAGTATTTCCAATAGATTAGATTATGCAAATACAAATGCCCAATTTATTGAAGTGATTATGAAAGATGTAAGTAAAGCAACAGCTCTTCAATATATAAATGACAATTTTTACAATTTTGAAATTGAAGACATGTTAGCATTTGGAGATTCAGGAAATGATATTGAAATGATGAGTTATGTTGGGACAGCTATAACTCGTGGCGATGCTAGGCCAGAAATTATTGATATTGCTACAAGAACATATGAAGGTGGCGCTTCATACTTTGTTAAAAATGCTTTAATTGATTTAGTTAAATAAATTCCTGATATTTTTTAATTTGATTGGCAATATCTACAAGAATTGCTTTTTTATTCTTCCTTCAATCCATTTCAAAAATGTTATAAACAGTATATCCCCTATTTCTGACAAAGGCTTGATTATCAAAACCTTCTAATATTTCAGCACTATGATGTTCTCATTGATGTAGTTCTATTGCAAGAGCTATTTTTTTTGCCTTTTTATCATAAATAGCAACATCAATTCTTTTAGTACCAATTTTGTATTTAGGTAAGATGGTAAATCCATCTTGCTCTAAGAGAAATTTAGATAATGAATCTTTAATCTCTTTTTCAAATTTTGAATCAAATGTTAGTCATTTCCTTTCCATATTTAAATTGTCCGAAATATTATCACAATGGGCAATAAAATCTCGAAAACATTGTGCATTAATATTTGTTGCTGAAACTGACATATCTTCAACCCTAAATGATTTAACAACAATCATTTTATTTTTGGCTCTAGTAATTGCAACATTTAATCTATTTTTACCACCATCCATATTTATTGGGCCAAAAGCATTTCTCATTTTTCTATCATAAGATGGTTTCCCATAAGCAATAGATAAAATAACAAGATCACCTTCATTACCTTGAACATTCTCTAGATTGGTTATTATTAGTTGGGCAATTCTTAATTTAGCAATCATAGCTTTATTCTTACTTGACAAAATTCGAGAAGTTATTAATTCAGATTGAGCCTCATTAAAGGTGATTACTAATATTTTTTCATATTTATCTAGATTATTAGTAATAAGTTCTAAAACTTGAGCGGCTTCTTCTTTATTAATTCTATTAACAAAATATCCATTAACATTAATCACTTCTAAAGCACTTGATTCAAAGTTTTTATTAAATGAGGCAACATTCAATTTATTGCCATAAATATTTTTATTGGAAAATTCAATTAAATCTTGTGAAACGGAACGGTAGTGATTATTTAATAGTATTTCATTTCAATTTGAAACTATTGCTCTTAATAATAAAGAATCAAGATCACTATAATTAAGCCTATAGATTTCAATTATCTCTTCAGTTTCTTCTTCATCATCATCTTCATCACCTTCATTATATCTATTATTAAAGAACGAAGAAGGTTTTAATTGCATTCGATCACCTGCAACTACTTTTATATTTGTTCGATATAAAATAGGATAAGCTCTTTCTAAGAACATTTGAGATGCTTCATCAAAAATTCCATAGTCAAATATTTTTGGACTACAATCAATAATATCTGAAACATCTTCTGGACGAGAAATTCAAATTGGAAATATTTCTAACAAAGAATTAAAGTGTTTTTTTATAAAGGTTTTAATTTTTGGATGTCTTTTCAAATTACTAATTCTAAAAATTTCAAAAATATCTTCCTTATTAGTTGATTTATTTATTTTATTTCTTCATGTAATAATTAATTTTTGATAAATTTCCTTAATAATAATATCTCAATCAATATCATCAGTATGATATATTTCCATATTGATATTATTATATCTATCTACTAAAGCTATATTTTCTTCATTCATAAAATGTTCATCAAATTGAAATATCATCTTAGCATACTGTATTTTATCATACGTTATATTATTTTCATTAACAATTATTGGTAAAATATGATTGAATTTCAATCAATTATTTTCAATAAAATCTGTTAGATATTTTTCAAAATGGAAACCTTTAATAAAAAAGAAAACATTTAAAGGACTCAATGTTTCCTTATTCATTAGATAAACAAAGAAATTATCAAAATTAGAAAAGTGAGTAGATATTTTTTTAATTAATGTAACTATTGATTTTCAATTATCAATCTTAATCTTCTTGAAATTCTTTGTTCTAATTACATTTTCTAAATATCAATTACTAATGACATATTTCCTTTCCAAAATACCAACTGCATTAAGTGCATCCAATATTTTTCTAGCCGCATTTTCTCTCATAATTCTGATCAGGATTTCATTACTTAATCTAAATATATTACAAAACTTTTCTAATTCAAAATAATATTTTTCTAATCCTTCATAAATGAAAATATTTTTATTAAACATTTTGATAAAGTCAGGATATTGTTGAAATAACATTGAAATTTCTGGTTGACTTCTTTCAATCTTTTTAATTTCCAAAATGGATAAAGTAGTTAAATCAAATTTTGTAAGACGGTTTCAGAAAATATTAAGCTCTGACATTTCTTCTTCAAATTCTACAAAAGCATTTCTCATTTTATTAAGAACATCTTCTAAATCATCATAATTAAATCGGTTTCTTTCTTTTAAAAATTTTCCTAAAGCAATAATAGAAAAAACATCAAACTTAGACAGTTGATCTAATTTATATTTTTTAATTACTGAAATTGTTTTTTCATTCAATTTTTGATGTTTAACTTTTAAGTAAGTATTTAAATCAAAATTATCAATTTTTCATTCTTTCATTATTTTTAATATTTTTCAAGCTTCATTTAGTTTTCGTTTCTCACTAATTAAATCTTCTAAAACTTTTTCACTATAAGAAAAGTCAAAATAATTTGAATTATCCTGCCCATAAATATCGCTCAATTTTTGAATTGTTTTATAGAAATTGTTTTTATCTTTTGTGACTCTAGAATCCTGAAAAAAAATTCCAAAATCTTTTAAGGGTCCCAATCTATCTAATAAAACATCAAGAGCAGCTTTCTTCTCAGAAACCATAAGAGCAGTTTTATCATTTCTAATAATGTTGGCAATAATGTTGGCAATAGTTTCACTCTTGCCTGTTCCAGGAGGTCCATGAATTATTGTATTTGATTTAATTGATAAATTTAATGCAAACAATTGACTTAAATTAAGAGAACTTATTTGAATTCAATTAGTTTTTTCACTAAAAACCATTTCTTCTGAATTTAGAATTTCAATTACTTTTTCATCATTAAATACATCAACACCTGTTTCGATTATGTATTCTAAATCTTGTTTCAATTTTCCACCATTAGGTTGAAAGAAACCTAAGATAAATGAATCTTCAATAACTAATTTTTTAGTAAATCTTTTGTGAACATCAGGCATATCCTCATTAATAAATTCCATTTTTTCATTTGGTAGTTTTAAATCAAATGAAAAGTTTTCATTAAGAAATTTAATTGCATCATCGATATTATTAATCTCATTTCATATCTTAAGTAATTTAGCACTCTTCTTCTCTTGCTTAATTAAATAAACAATTAATTTTTCATTAATTTCCATATCAGCTTCTTTATTTTTTAAAGTGGCAGTAACTAAATCAATATTTACCTCTTTAAAAATAATTGGTGATTTAATTATTTCCCCATTAGAAAGATGACCTGTTAAAAAATATCTTGCTAAATATAAACATCACTCACCGCTATCTGCTTCTCTTGCAGTTGCCATAGTATCTAAGTTAGCTAATTTTTTATCTAATACTTCAAATTTTGATTTTAAATATTCAAAGATTATTACTTTATAATTAGAAAAAGAAGATAACAATAAATTAATTTTACTTTTTGGTAGGAAGATTGAATTATCATTTAAAAATTTTATATATTCTTTAGCATTTGTAATTTTGTTTAATTTTTCTGACAATTTATTTCAATCATTTTTATGGGATAACTTAGCATCCTTACCATCTTCAAATAAAGAAACAATATCTTTCATATCATAAAAAACACTTGGACTAAAAATATCACTAGAATTAAGTCTAGTAAAAATAGTACGATCTCTTGTACTTATCGATACTAAGTTGATAACTTTATTTTTCAAGTATTTTCGACTATGATCCATATTTTAGCCCCCCATTAGTATTTATATGAAAATTATATGGGAAATTATATATAGATTCACTTCTTTAATATTATTTTTTTAGTCCAAGAAATAATTAAATCATTATAATATAATGTTAATATATGCCAGAATTACCAGAAGTCCAAACTGTTGTAAATTATTTAAATCATGAAATGAAGGGTAAAAAGATAATAGATGTTAAAGTTTTAGCTGAGAAAATGATTAAAAATGTTACAGTCAAGACATTTAAAAACACACTTATAAATACTACTATTAAAAAAGTTGAAAGACTGGGTAAATATTTAATTTTCTATTTAAACAATGAACATGTAATGGTTAGTCATTTAAGAATGGAAGGTAAATACTGAATCAAAAACCTTAATGAACCTATTATTGATAAACACATTCATTTAATATTTAAATTTGAAGATGTCAATCTTTGTTATCATGACACAAGAAAATTTGGAACCTTTACAATTTATGAAACAAAAGATTTTAGAAATTCACCTGAACTAATTAAAATTGCAATTGATCCCTTAAATCTTGAATTCAATGCAAATTATTTATATGAGAAAATTAAAAAATCAAAAAAAGTTGTTAAAACAATGTTGTTAGAACAAGCAGTAGTTTCTGGAATTGGAAATATCTATGCTTGTGAGATATTATTTAGTGCTAAAATTTCTCCTTTTAAAATAGCTGGTGAATTAACATTGGAAGAATGTAAAGATATTGTTAAAGAATCAAAAAGAATCTTAAAACTTGCTGTTAAAAATAATGGGACAACAGTTTCTTCATTTACATTTGATAATACTCATACTGGATCATTTCAAAGTTATTTAAATGTTTATGGCAGAGCAAGAAAAAAATGCACTAATTGCGATTCACTAATTGTAAAAGATTATATTAATAAAAGGGGGACTTATTATTGTCCGAATTGTCAAAGATAGTTGTACAATTAGTTAATGAAGAACAATAAATTAAATGTTGGTATTTACAATGTGACAGTCCCTATTATTTCAATATTTCCTCAAAAAGCAAAAAGAGCTGAAAAAATATTAATTTATAATGGATTTAATGTTGTGTATGGAAATTTAGCTTTCAGTAATAAGAGTTGCTATACAACAGGTTCGCCAATGGAAAGAGCCAATGAAATAAACAATTTAATATCTAATAAAAAGATTGATATTTTATTACCATCAATTGGTGGTGATAATACATCATCAATATTAGAATATTTAAACTATGACAAAATAGCAAAAAGTAATATCAAAATAATAGGACATAGCAATACAACTGCATTGATACTAGCAGTTTATGCAATGACAAAAAAAATAACCTATTATGGCGCTTCTTTTATTGTTGGATTTGATAATCAAAACGATATTAATGAATTTCATATTAAGTCATTAATTGATAATTGTATAAATGATAAACTAGGTTTATTAGAAATACCTAAAGAATACACATCATTATTTATTCCATGAACTAATTTAGATCCTGTACCCAATAAAGAGATGACAAAAAATAAAATGATAACTATTTCTAAGGGAGTAATAGAAGGAGTTATTATTGGAGGTAACTTAAATACATTTATTCCACTATTAGGAACTAAATACTTCCCAGATGTTGATCATAACACCATTTTATTTTTTGAAGATACTTGTCAAAGCGATAATTTAAATTTAGCTCAAGTTGAAAAGAATTTATCTTCATTAAGAAATAGTGAAATACTGCATAAAATAGGTGGATTAATTATTGGTAAATGTGAGGGATTTGAAAAAATTTCAAAAGGGATAAAATATGTTGATTTTATTAAAGATTTTATATATGATTTAAATATTCCAATAATAGCAGAATTTGACTTTGCTCACACCTTACCAATTGTTACAATTGCAATAGGTTCAACAGTAAGATTAAATACTATCAACCAAACATTAGCTAGAATAAAATAATAATTAACAAAACTTAACAGGAACAAAAAAATAAAGTTTTAAAAAATGTTACAATTAAACAAGGGTATCGCAAATAGTATTGATATTATTAATTAAAATGGTAAATTAATTATTAATTAAATTGATGCATTATCCAAACAAAAAAAGAAAGGTGTCTCTTGAGAGTAGATTTACATCTACATTCTTATGCTTCAATGCAAAATGGAGATCCAGTAAAATGAGAATCAGTATATGATTCTGTTTTAAGATTATATAAAGCAGGTGTGCGTTTAGCCTCTTTTACTGATCATAATGTTTTTGATGTTGATTTATATTTAGAGTGTAAAGAATTAGGTGAAACTGGAGGGATAGTTTTCCTTCCTGGTATTGAAGTAAATATTGTTAGACCAAATGGTGTTATTGCCAATTTAATATATATATTTCCTGAAAATTTAACAATCGATCAATTACTAAAAATTAGAGAAATTTCTAAATTTCAAATTCCAAAAAACGGAATTACAATTGGTAAAACAAATACAATTTTTAGTGACTTTGAAACTATTAAAATTCCACATGTCGGAAAATCAGACCACTTCACAACAAAAGATTTGGAAGGCATTGATTATGATGCTTTTGAAATCACAAATTTTAATCATCAAAATTATAAGAGAGTAATTAAGGATGGATTATTTTCTTCAGTAGTTGCATTTTCAGATACTCATATTTGAAAAAATTATCCTCAACAAGCAACACTAATTACTGAAATTGATTTAAATCCAGCAGACTTTAAATCATTGAAAAAAAAGTTGAGAGAAAATAAAATATTTGCAAAAGGAATAATAAATGATTAAACAAATAATATTTAAACCGACAAAATCATTAACTTCTGATCCATTAATAATTAATTTTGATGAACATATAAATGTAATAATTGGTCCAAAGGGCGGAGGTAAATCAACATTATTTGATTTACTGGCAGGAATACAAAATGGATATATATCTAAAAGTGTAATTGATGCTTTAGGTGATTTTAATCTAGCATTTGATAAAGCTCTAAAATTTAATAATGAAATAATAAATGTTAATCAATTATCAAAAAAAAATAAAAAAGAAATGGAGACTGATTTTGAAAAAAGATATGATGTTATTTTTCAAGATGATCCAATTAAGAAAAACATTAATAACTTAGACCAAATAGATAAACAAAAAAAGGATTATGTTCAAAATTTAATTGATGGATCTCCTGTTATTTTGGAGTTAGTTAAGAAAATTGAAAACTTCTACAATGGAATGATGAAAATTTCTCAAATGAATAATCAAAATGAAATAAACTGAACTAATGCATTTCAAATTAAAACACTTTCAGATGGTCAAACTAAATTAATAATTAAACTAGATTACAAAGATATTGATATCAGCCAAAAAATAAATATTGAAATGAGAAATTTAAATGCAATTATTAATAATGGCAAGGAACAAAAGGTTGAATTAGAAAAGTTCAAAGCTTTAAACTTTAGTGGAATTAATATTGATGAGAAATTTAACAATGAATTAATTGAAAAAATTAATAAACTTCAAAAAGAATATGATGATCTTTTAAAGATTGTTAAAGAAAGAGAAGCATATATTAAGAGAATTAGTATTATGTCTATTTGTTTTAAAAAAGCTTATACTAAAACAATAGAAGACATCAAGAAAAAAGACTTTAATGGAGAAGGATTAAAAGCATATGAAAGACAAGCTCAAAATTACTTTAAAAAACTTGCTCATGAAATCGTTTATCAAAAAACTTTATTTGAAGAATTGATAAATAAAGAAATATATTTAAACTTTGATAATAATAAAATTAATAATACACTCTTATCTTATAAGATTGATTCAGTTGTTAAACTAGATCAAGAAGAAATAGTTGATATTCTTAAAATAGTACTTCCAACACCAGGAGGATCAATAAGCGATATTTCAAAATGGTTGTTGAATCTTATCAAAAATGGCCCAAAAGATTTTGATAGAAAAAGAATTTCAAATTGTATTTCTAGAAACCTTAAAAAATATGTAAAAGTATATGCTGAGGGAAAAGATTATGACACAATGTCACTTGGTCAAAAATCAATTTATGGAATTAAATATAAATTCAATAATTCAATGGATAAGATTTTATTCTTAGATCAACCAGAAGATAATTTAGATAATCATACTATTGCTACAAATATTTTAGAAATGATTGCAAAAAAAGAACAACAAGTTTTTATAGTAACCCATAATGCAAATATTGGAATACTAACAAACCCGAGTAAAGTTATAGTTGCTGATTT
The DNA here is from genome assembly GCA_051656785.1 of Metamycoplasmataceae bacterium. Lineage (GTDB taxonomy): Bacteria > Bacillota_I > Bacilli_A > Mycoplasmatales > Metamycoplasmataceae > UBA710. The sequence continues at coordinate 217,470 of JBOFJK010000006.1, read as the reverse complement.
AAATAGTAAAACTGAACAATATTATGAATCAACTACTGTTAATAATAAAAATAGTGAACTTGATTCAACACATTATCTTGAAGGTGGACTTAGTTTCCTTGAAAGAAGATATATGAAAGTAAAAGGAGAAAAATAAAATGATTTTAAAAATTAGTCAAAAAGAGAATTTAGAAACAAAAGAAATAATAGTAAGCTTTGCAAAAGAAATGTTACTAATATCAGATAACTCAGATGAATGAACAAACGAAGGAATAAATAAATTTTTAGTTAGTTTAGCATCAAAAACTCCAAGTGACGAAGATATTGAAATTGAATATGATGAAGAAAATGAAGACCCTACATATAAACATATAATAAGTTTATTCAATGCATTTGTTTCAGAATACAACAAAACAATTAAGGCACAAACTCTTTAAATTAAGTTAAATTAAATATTGTTTAAAAGTTATTTTTATTATATAATCTTAAACATATGAAAAACATGAATGCCCAAATGTCAATTATTATCTTAATCCATAAATTCTTTTGGAAATCAAAAGTAGGTCCATTAACAATGTTTTTATTACCTACTGGTTTTATGTTAATTTATTATGTAATTGGAAGTAGTAATGATAGTATGAATGTTTTTGTACAAGCCTTTCCTTCTTTTATTGCCTTATCTGTTTTGCCAGTTACTTTAATTTCCTTACCACAAATGCTTGTTGAAATAAAGCATTCAATAATCTTACGGAAAATTTCAACATCAACAATAACACCTGTAAAATATAATTTGATTGTTTCTGCTTGATTCTTCATAATGTGTTGCTTTTCAACAATCTTTATTGTCATTCTTTTCTTATGTTTTTTAAATGTGAAAATTGGTGATGAATTAGGTCACATAAATTGAGGAGAATTTTTAATTGCTTTATTAATGTTATATATAACATCAATTGCAACTGGAATTATACTAGCTTCTGTTTCTAAAAAATCTTCAAGTGTTCAGTTAATTGGATTGTCATTTATGATGCTTACTATCACACTAGCAGGTTACTTTATTCCAATCTCTGTTATTGGTGGGATTGATGCAATTAAATTTGTAAGTTTATTATCACCTATTAACTATTCAACTTCACTACTTAATAATGTTTTAATTGAACCAGTAGATGGGGTTTCAAGAAGTATTTTTGAATTTAAAGATTTCTATATTAATGATGTCACAAAACCAGGGGGAGACCCTTTATTAATTATTGCTGGATGACAAAAACCACTAAATCTATTTATGCCATTAGTTATTTTTGTTGGATTTAATTTTGTAGCTTACAAGAAATTCTCTTGATCAAGTAGATAGACATAAAGTAGAAAGGGAAAGGTAAAATAATATGAAACACACACACAACAACAATGTTTGAGATAAAGTTGAAGAAATCGAAATGAAGAAACGTCATAATCCTTATGATGATTTGATGATTTATCATAGTGCTGTTTCCTCTCAAAAAGAGTTACTAGTTGAGATAAAAAATTTAACATGTAAAATTAAATCTTCAAAAGGTTTAAAAACAATTTTTGAGAATGTATCTTTCAATATATATAAAGGTGAAAAGATCGCTTTCCTAGGTCCTAATGGTGCTGGTAAAACTGTTATGGTGGAAATATTATCTGGAACAAGAAAGCCTACTAGCGGAGAAATTATTTATCATTTTGATCATAAGAAACATAAACCTTATGAACACTTAGGAGTTCAGTTCCAAGATTTTGAATTTCCAACTGGTTTAACAATTAAAGATATTATTGATTTTGTTATTAAACTAAATGAAATTAATAATATTGATATTGAAGAATTTAATTACATTTTAGAAACATTCCAAATTAAAGATATTTTAGATCGTCGTATTTCAAAACTTTCAGGTGGGCAAAAACAAAGATTAAATGTTTTTATCTCATTAATAAATAATCCTAAAGTTTTATTTCTAGATGAATTTACAACAGGTCTTGATATTGCTATTAAAACTAATATTCAAAACTTTATTATTGAATATTGCAATAAGAACCAAACTTCATTAGTGTTGATTTCTCATGATATTGATGCTATTACAGAAATGGTTGAAAGAATTGTTGTTCTTGCTGAACATGAACTTAAAATTGATTTAACTACTAAAGAAGTTGTTGATGAATTTGGTAGTGTTTCCAAAATGCTTAAAAAATACATTGCTTATTAAAATGATGATAAAGATATAGTATTAAAAAGCACCTCATGTTGGTGCTTTTTAATTTTAGATTGAAATTGTCATTATCTTATTTAACTAATTCAATGATTGCCATTTTAGTTGCATCACCTTGACGAGCTGGTAATTTAATAATTCTTGTATAACCACCTTTACGATCTTTATACTTAGGAGCAATAGTTTCAAATAAAAATTTTAAAGCTGATACACCTTCTTTAGTTTCAATATCTCTTAAAAATGCTGCTGCTGCTCTTCTTGAACTTAAAGTATTTGTTTTGCCTTTAGTGATCATTTTTTCAACATGTCTTCTAACTTCTTTAGCTCTTGTTTCGGTAGTTGTAATTCTACCATAAACAATAACATCGGTTGCCAGTGAACGCATTACTTGTTTTCTTCATGTTGCATTTCTTCTAAAAAGTTGATGCGGGTTAGCCATTATTCATCTCCTTTATTTAGAATGATTTTTAATTCTTCTAGTTTAGCAACAATTTCATTTACTGATTTTTCACCAATTGAATTAATATTTTTTAATTCTGATTCTGATAATGAAATCAATTCTGATACCTTAGAAATTTTAGCTCTTCTTAGTCCATTTGTTGAACGAACTGTTAAATCTAAATCATCAATAGTCATTAATTCAAATTTAGAATCTTCTTTCTTTGGAGATTCATCTTCAAAAATATTGTTTAAGTCCAGATTTTTAACATCACCAATAATTTGCATATGAGCAATCATTATTTCTCCCGCTTGTGAAAGGGCTGTTTTAGCATCTATGGCTCCATTTGTTTCAATTGAAAGTTCTAATTTTTCTTGAACTGCATATGAAGGTGTATTTAATTCTTCAACACTTGTCGAAACTCTAATGATTGGAGAAAAGTTTGAGTCCATTGCAATAAATGATCCACTTTTAATTTTTGAATCCATTTTTGAACTATTTTCTTTAATAAGAATTTTATTGTAATCTGAATCATAGTAACCTCTATCAGCTCTTAAAAAGACTTCAAATTCTAATGCACCTTTTTTAGCTACATTAGCAATTACCATATCTTTTAGAGCACTAGTTGCTAATTCTAATTCTGAAGGAATTGATAAATCACTAACTTTAACTGGACCTTCAACTTCATTTTTATAATGAATTTTAATAATTGCATCCTCACCAAAAACTTCAGCATCATATTTAAACTTGATTTGAGATAAGTTTGATAATAATGTTATAACATCAACATCAACTCCAGGAATGGGAGCATATTCATGTGAAATACCACTAATTTTTGTTGCAAATGAGGAAACACCATAAATGGATGAAAGTAAAACTCTCCTAATTGATGTTCCTAAAGTGTTTGCCATCCCTCTTTCAAGAGGTTGAATAACAAACATTGTGTTATTTTCTGAAATCTTTTTTGATTTGATTTCATTGTAATTAATTTTAGTTATTTTAGACATTATGCTCTCCTTCTTTTTAAAATTTTCTTAGGTGGTCTTGTACCATTGTGAGGGATTGGAGTAACATCTTCAATACCTTTAATAGTAATCCCAGAAACTTCTATTTGTTTACGAGCTGCATCTTTCCCAGGACCAATCCCCTTTAGTTTTACATCTACTTCTTTAAGTCCAAATTTCTTTGCTTCATCAGCAGCTGCTGCTGCTGCTAAACCGGCTGCATAAGGAGTTTTCTTTTTTGTACCTTTGTAACCAATTGCACCTGATGATGATCAAGCAAAAACATTTCCTTGTTCATCTGCAAAAGTAACAATCGTATTTTGGTGAGTTGAGTGAATGTGAGCAACACCACTAACAATAACTCTTTTTTTAGTTTTTTTAGCCATATTTACATCCCCCTACTTCTTCTTACCTGTCGGACTGTTTCTTGGCCCTTTTCTAGTACGAGCATTCTTTTGAGTTACTTGTCCTCTAACTGGCAGTCCTTTTCTATGACGAATTCCACGGTAAGATTTAATTTCCATTAAACGCTTAATGTTAATTCCTACTTCTCTTCTTAAATCCCCTTCAGTCATATACTTACTTGCTGATTTTCTAATTGCACTTAACTGATCTTCAGTAAGTGCTGAAACTTTGATGTTTTTATCAATATTAGTTTCTGCTAATATTTTTTTAGATAAACTTTTCCCAATTCCAAAAATGTATGTTAATGATATAACAACACGTTTATTGTTTGGAATTTCAACATTTAATATTCTAGCCATTAATTAACCTTGTCTTTGTTTGTGTTTTGGTTGGAGACAAATAGCACGAACAATGCCCTTTCTTTTTATTATTTTACAATCTTTACACATTGTTTTTACTGATGCTCTTACTTTCATCTTTCTCCTTGATTATTTATGTCTAAAAACAATTCTGCCTTGGGTTCAATCATAAGGACTGATCTCGACATCAACAGTATCTCCGGGAAGAATTCTAATTTGGTGAATTCTCATTTTTCCCGATACTCTTGCTTTAATTTTTAAGTTGTTTTCACATTCAACTTCATATTCAGTTGTTGAAAAGCATTTTGTTACTTTTCCAACCATTTTTAACGCTTCATTTGCCATATTTTGTATTTAATTCCTAAGTTAACTAAAACTAATGAATTAATTCCTTTCTATTTTGATGAATTTTAGATGATGTTTAACAAGTATCTAAATTACGTTATTCAATTATTTTTAATAATTTCTTTAAAAGCAATTGAGATTAATCTTTTAAAGAAATCCCTGGACTTATGATATAAGAAAAAGCAAATATATGCCAGGTTTTAAGGTTTTAGTGACAATTACTATCAAAAATTTATTATTTCAAATAATATTTATATAAAAATGATATCAAATTTATTTAAAATAATTAATACTTTTATCTTTTTTTATGTTAAAACAATTCCTTTTCCATCCTTGATTAAAACTGTTTGTTCATAGTGACTAGATTTCATTTTATTGACTGCTATAACTGTTCAACCATCTTTTAAAATTTTGATTTTTCTTGACTTTTGCATAATCATCGGTTCAATACAAATAACCATGTTATCTTTCAGTATTTCTCCAGTTCCTTTTTTGCCATCATTATTAATATAAGGTTCTTCATGAAGTGATTTACCAATTCCATGACCACTAAATTCAATTGGTGTATAAACATTTTGAGATTTAAGATATGAGCCAATTGCAAAAGCAATATCGCCTGTTCTTGCCCCTGGTTCAATTGCATTAAGACCAATATTAAATGCTTCTTCAGCAACTCTAATTAAAAATAAATCTTCTTGACTCGGATTTCCGACTGCTTTAGTGAATGCTGAATCAGAAAAGTAACCTTCATATATTGCTCCAACATCAATTGATAATAAATCGCCTTCAAGTAAAACCCTATTTGAAGGAATACCATGAATTAATTCTTCATTAACTGAAGCACAGATTGTTCCTTTAAAACCATGATAATTTAAAAAAGCAGGTTTAGCTCCATATTTAGTAATTTCATCTAATGCTAATTTATCCAACTCTAAAAGTGAAACTCCTGGTTTGATAGCATCATAAATAGTTTTTTTAACTTTCTTTAAAATTGAGCAAGATTTTTTAATTAATTCAATTTCTCTTTCACTCTTAATGTAAATCATTATTCATTATACTTTTCTTTTATTTTAGTAATAATGTTTTTAACACCTTTATCTGAATTAATTCTAAATAACATTAATTTTGCAGTGTAGTAATCAATCAATACTTTTGTTTGATCATTGTATACTTGCAGGCGTTTAATGATAGCTTCAGGTTTATCATCTTCTCTAGTAATTAATAAATTACCATCATTTTCACAATATGGATGTTTTTTTGATTTCATTAAAGTTGTATTGTATGTTTTTTTACATATTGTACAAAATAGTCTTTGTGATAATCTCTCAACAATTTTTTCTTCTGATAATTCTAAAAGAACAACAATAAATTTATCTTGATTTAAACTTGCTAAGAAATCTGCTTGAGCAATTGTTCTTGGATATCCATCTAAAATATAATTAATATTATTAGTTTTTAGATCTGTCACTTTTTTCTTAACAACTTCATTAGTTACATCATCTGGTACATATGAACCTGATGAAACAATTTGTTCAATTTTGATTCCTAAATTTGTTTTATCTTTTATTTCTGCACGAAAAATATCTCCTGTTGAAATATGTTCAATATTAATTTCTTTACTTAATTCAGAAGCAATTGTTCCTTTACCTGTTCCAGGCGCCCCTAAAAAGATTATGTTTTTTCTCACTTTATTTATCATAAGATTGACCCACTTTCCTCATCCATACTGTAATCCTCATTTATTAAATCAACATCTCTTGTCATTTCATTAAAGTTGTAAATCTCATGTGGTTTAACATCAACTTTGGCTCTTTGACCAAAGTGAGATGTTTTGTAACGCACTCTAACTTGCTCCATTGTTTCAATAGAAACAGAAACAATAATCATTAATGATGTTCCTCCAAAAAGAATTGATGGATCTGCACCGGCCATTTGGATGACATATTCAATGGAGGCTAGAATTGTTAAATAGAATGCTGAAAATATTGATAACCTCATAACAATTGATGTTAGATAATCTTCTGTTTGTTCTCCTGGTCTAATTCCTGGAATAAATGTCGAATTACGATTAAAGTCCTCTACTATTTTATCAATTCTTGATTGTTGTAATCCCATTACAATTGTAAATAAGAAAATTGAAACTGAAAAGATTACCAAACCAATTGGGGCTGTTAAAACAAAATTTTCTTGAAATCAAATAACTGTTAAATAATTTTTATCTAAAAATCCAGCCACAAAATTAATGATCATTAATGGAAAGGAAGTAACTAACATTCCGAAAATGACAGGCATTACCCCTGCTGCATTAATTTTTAAAGGTAAATATGAAAGTTCTTTAACACTACGACTTCTCCCTGAACCTGTGTGTTGAATAGGAATTTTTCTTTCAGCTTGGTATACAAAATTAATTGCAAACATGATTAAAACAAAAGCTAGTAAATATAAAATAAAATAAACTATTCCAGTCAATAATTCTGAATTAGTAGATCCTTCAGGAATCATTTTTTGAAATGCTGCTGTAAAAACTGGAGGTAAAGAAATAATTGTTCCTGTTAAAATTAATAATGAAGTACCATTACCAACACCTTTATTAGTAATTTGTTCAGAAATAAAAACTGATAAGAAAGAACCGGCAACCATAACTAGTGGTAAAACTAAATACACAAATCAAGCTTGATTGAACCCTGAAGCTAACTCAACGAAACCGATTGTTCCTGTTTGTAATGATTGTGTTAAAACAACAGCCTGAATTGCTGCAATTATAAATGTCAGTAACCTAGTTATATAGTTAATCTTAATTCGACCTGCCGGTCCTGATTGTGATAAACGATAAATTGGAGGAAATAATTTTGTTTGAGCAAAAGTCATAATAATTGATGCCGAAATAAAAGGACTTATTCCTAAGGCAACAAGAGAGAATCTTCGTAATCCTCCTCCTCCAATAGTATTTAGAATTCCAAAAAAATCATTTGGATCGATATTTTGTCCTTGAACTATATTAACTCCAGGAACTGTTATTGAACCAATAATAACAAAAAAAGACATCATCACTAATGTGAAGATGATTTTTTTTGTTAATACTTTATCTTTGAAGTTATCTATAAAATACTTCTGGAAAAATAATACTGTTCTTGAAGTAATGGGAGTAACATAAGCTCAAAGTAATTTGAAGAATTTCAAATTAAATAACCTCTACGCTTCCGCCAACTTTCTCAATGTGCTTAATTGCACTTTGTGATGCAGCATTAATTTTAACATTGAATTTTTTAGTTACAGTTCCATTTGAAAGTAACTTAATAGGCATGTTTTTATTACGAGCAATTTTAAGATTGTTTAATTTTTCAACAGTAATTTCTTCATTAGCTTTAAAGTTTAATTCTAAATCTTCTAAAGAAATAACTTGATATTCAATATGGTTAACACTATTGAAACCTCTTTTAGGTACACGTCTAAATCATGGATTTTGTCCACCTTCAAAACCCGGTCTAGTTCCAGTTCTTTTATTTTGTCCTGATTGACCTTTTCCTGCTTGTTTACCTTTTCCAGCAGCATGACCACGTCCAACGCGTGTTTTTTCATGACGTGAGCCCTCATTCGGCTTAAGTGAATGTAATTTCATATTTACTCCTTTTCTTTTAAAATTTTATAGAATTTTGATTAATGATTTTGAAAATAAATTTTTATTTTAAAATTTGGTTAACACTAATGTCTCTTAAACTTGCAATTTCTTCAATTGTTCTTAATTTAGAAAGTGCTTTCAATGTCGCTTTCGCTGTATTAGCTTTTGTTCTTGAACCATATGATTTTGTATAGATATCAGTAATACCTACTAATTCAACTACAGAACGAACTGTTCCTGAAGCAATAATTCCTTTTCCTTTTGGGGCAGGTTTTAATAATACGTTAGATGATAAGTATTTAGTTTGAATTTCATGTGGGATTGTTGATTTATTGATAATAGGAACATTGATCATGTTTGATTGAGCATTTTTAATTGCTTTTTTAATTGAATCAGGTACTTCTTTAGCTTTACCATGTCCAATTCCTACTCTACCTTTTTTGTTTCCAATAATAACAATTGCCGAAAATGAGAATCTTCTTCCACCTTTAACGACTGTCGTTACTCTAGCAATATCAATAACTTTTTCTTCAAATTCACTAACTCTTTTTTTAATAGGTTGACGTTTTTTAGACTTGGTTGTTCCTTCGCCTTTTGGTTTTCTAACAAAGTTTGTTGAATTTGAAGCAAAGTGAGATTTTTCTCTCTTTGTAGGTGCTGTTGAAACTTCTTTTGTCCCATTAACACTTATTTCAATTTTAGATGCTTCTTGCATCTCGACTTCTTGTGTTAACTGAACTTTATTTTTTTCTAATTCAACATTGTCTTTTTTTTCTTTATTTTTATCCATAACTAAAACTTAATCCCTTCTTCTCTGACAGCATCTGCAAAAGCTTTTACGCGACCATGGTAAATGTACCCTGAACGATCAAAAACTATTTTTTCGATTTTTAGTTTTTTGATTTTTGTACCTAGTTCTTTTCCAGCTTTTTGTGCTGCTTGAACATTTCCACCATAAGTTTTATCTTTAAGAGTTGAGACTGAAGCTAAGGTTGTTCCATTTGTATCATCAATTAGTTGAGCATAAAAGTTTTGTAATGATTTGTAAACAGACAATCTTGGAATAGCTGGTGTTCCACTGATTTTTGTTCTGATCTTAAGATGTTTTTTTAATCTTGCTTGATTTCTTGATTTATGTGCCATATTTACCTACTTACTTAGAAGAAGCTTTCCCTTCTTTACGACGAATTACTTCATTGTCATACATTATACCCTTACCTGAATAAACATTAGGTCTTCTGATTTTTCTGATTTGAGCAGCAAATTCTCCAACTGCTTGTTTATCATTACCAGATACTACTATTTCAACTGGTTTTGGTAATTCTAATTTAATATTTTCTGGAATTTCTAAAAGATGTGGATGTGAATATCCAGCATGTACTTCAAGAAAATTATTTACAACTGCGGCCTTATAACCAACACCCTTAATTAAAAGTTTCTTGGTAAAACCTGATGAAACACCAATGATCATTCCCGATAATAAAGAGTTTGTTGTTCCATGTAATTGTTTTGTGTGTTTTTCTTCATTTGCTCTAACAGTTGTCAACTTATTGTCTTCAACTTTTACAGATATTAAAGGTGAAAAAATACGAGATAAAGTACCTCTTGAACCAGTAACTGAAATCATTGGTTCTTTAATATCAATAGTTACACCATTTGGTATTTCTAAAATTCTATTTCCGACTCTTGACATATTTATTATCAAACATAGGCTAGCACTTCGCCACCTATGTTTGCCTTTCTTGCTTCTTTATCTGTAATTATTCCCTTAGAAGTTGAAATAATTGCAATTCCAAAACCTGATAAAACTTTAGGAATTGAATCAACTTCTGAATAAATTCTAAGTCCAGGTTTCGAAATTCTTTTTATATCAGTAATAACTCTTTCATTACCTTTATATTTCAAGGTTAAAATGATTTCTTTTTTAACACCTTCAGAATTAACTTCAAATTCACCAACATATCCTTCTCTTTGCATAATTTCTAAAATTTTAATTTTAGTATTAGAATGTGGAATTGTAACTTTTTTGTGTCTTCTTGAGTTTGCCATTTTGATACGAACAATCATATCTGCTATTGGATCTGTAATGAATGCCATATTATCAACTCGCTTTCTTTATTCCTGGTATTTTTCCCTCATGTGCTAATTTTCTAAAACAAATTCTACATATTTCAAATTTCTTAAGAACTGAGTGAGGACGTCCACATAATTGACAACGTGTATATTCTCTAGCACTATATTTAGGATGTCTAGCTGCTTTTACTTTTAATGATTTTTTTGCCATAACTTACCTACTTATTTATTACCTTTTGCAAAAGGCATTCCTAATTTTTCTAATAAAGCAAATGCTTCTTTATCAGTTTTTGCAGTTGTTACAATAATTATATCCAACCCTTTAATTTTTCTTATCTTGTCAAATGAAATCGAGGGGAAAATTATCTGTTCTTTAATTCCAATTGCAAAATTCCCTGAACCATCGAATGCTTTAGGGTTAACACCCCTAAAGTCTCTTATCCTCGGGATTGAAACATTAATTAATTCATAAAGAAATGCTCATGCTTTTTCTCTTCTTAAAGTGACTTTCCCACCCATTGGCATTCCTTCACGTAATTTTCATGAAGCTAATGATTTTCTAGCTCTAGTTTCAGCCGGTCTTTGACCAGTAATAATAGCTAATTCATTTTGAACTTCCTCAATAGCTTTTGAATTAGTTACTTCACGACCTGCAGTCATATTTAAAATAATTTTTTCAACTCTTGGAACTTCCATAACAGATGAATATTTAAATTCCTTCATTAAGGCAGGGACAATTTCTTTAACGTATTTAGTATGTAAAACTGTTTCCATAAATTAAACTTCCTTCCCTGTTTTTCTTTCAAAACGAACTTTTTTTCCATCATGAATTTTATAACCAATTTTAGTAGGTTCATTAACACCCTTTTTAGAGTGCTTTGTTTTAAGAGCAACATTTGAAATATGAATTGAAGCTTCTTTTTGTTCAATTGAACCTTCAGTTTTTTCTTGTGTTGGTTTTAAATGTTTTGTTACCATATTAACATCTTTTACTAAAACTCTTTGAGTTTTATTGTCAATTTTAACAATGAAACCTGATTTACCTTTTTCAGATCCGGCAAGAATTACTACTTCATCATTTTTTCTTAATTTCATAATAATTTCTCCTTACAATACTTCAGATGCTAGCGAAGCAATCTTTAAGTATCCTTTTTCTCTTAACTCACGAGCTATTGGTCCAAAAACACGAGTACCTCTTGGAGTTCCATCTTCTTTTAAGATAACGACAGCATTATCATCAAATCTAATATGTGATCCATCTTTTCTTTTTACACCATATTTAGTTCGAACAATAACCGCTCTAACCACTTGACCTTCTTTTACAACACCATTCGGAGTTGCTTTTTTGATTGAACAAACAATTATATCCCCTATATTTGATGATTTTTTAACTGATCCACCAATGTTCCTAATAACTCCAACTTCTTTAGCGCCAGAATTATCAGCAACATTTAGTCTTGACATTTCTAAAACCATTATTTACCTTCTTTCGCATGTTCTCTAATTTTTTCTAAACGAAAACTTTTAGTTTTTGAAATCGGTCTTGTACTAGTGATTTTAACAATGTCTCCCATTTTTGCAATTCCTTTTTCATCATGAGCAGGAAAATGTTTAGTTTGTTTAAAACGCTTATTATATAAAGGGTGTTTTACATAAGTATCAACAGCAACAATAATTGTTTTATTGTTTTTTGTTGAAACAACAATTCCATTAAGTGATTTTCTAGAATTTTCTCTAATGACTTGTTCCATTATTTCACTTCCTTATCTTTTTTACTTGTTGCTTTTTTAGTTATTTTTTCTGTTTTATTCTTAGTAATGATTTTCTTTAACCCTTTAACACTTTCAGATTTTTCTTTAGCAACATGAATTGCTTGGGGATCCTCAATGCTTTTTAAAGCAGTAAGTGCTTTAGCAATATCTCTACGAACTAGTTTAATTTTGTGTGTTTGATCTTGTTGACCAGTTTTATTCTTGAATCTTAATAAGAATAATTCTGCTTTAAGTTCATTAATTAAATCTAAAAGTTCTTGTTTAGATTTTTTTTGAATTATACTATATTGCATGTTTTGCCTCACTATCTGCCTTAGAAACTATTTTTACTCTTACAGGTAATTTGTGACCGCCTAGTCTTAAAGCATCTTTAGCTATTTCTTCACTAACTCCTGAAACTTCAAATAACATAGTATTCACTTTAACAACTGCTACTCATTTTTCAACATTACCTTTCCCTTTACCCATTCTAACTCCAATTGGTTTAGATGTTAGAGATAAGTGAGGGAAAACTCTAATAATAACTTGACCTTCACGACCCATTCTACGAGTAATTGCAATCCTTGCAGATTCAATTTGTCTTGCAGAAAGTCAATTAGAAGTTTTTGCTTGTAATCCAAATTCACCAAATGAAACTTTATTTCCTTTAAACGCCACACCTTTATCATGTTTTAATCTAAAAGTTTTACGGTGTTTTGTTCTCTTGGGTTGTAACATTATTTACCACCTTCCAGGAAATCTCCTAGAGAAATTCATACTTTAATTCCAATCGCTCCATACGTAGTTCTAGCTGTTGCTGTTGCATAATCAACATTTTGTCTTAAAGTATGTAATTTCATTTCCCCTTCAGTATAGCCTTCATTACGAGCCATATCAACTCCATTTAACCTTCCTGAAACTTTAGTTTTAATTCCTTTAGCTCCTGCTCTTAAAGCACCTCTAATAGCAAATTTTTGAGCTACCCTAAAAGGTGCACGAGCTTCTAATTTAATAGCAATTTCTTCAGCGACTAAACGAGCATTTAATTCTGGATTTTCAATTGTAATAACTTCTAAATTTAATTTTAAGTTACGATTTCTTGTATATTTTTGAATATTTTGAGTTAGCACTTTAATGTTAGCTCCTTCATTGCCAAGTACTACTCCTGGTTTTGCAGTATAAATAAGAACAGAAACTTTTTCATCTTGTGTTCTTTTAATAACTACATTACCAATTTGATATTCTCTAACAAATTTTTCTAAATATTCACGAATCTTCATATCTTCTAATAAATAAGTTGAAAACTTAGCTTTGTCAGCAATTCATACCGCATTATGTGGTTTGGTTATTCCATAACGGAAACCATTTGGATTTACTTTTTGTCCCATAAATTACTCTCTTTCTACTTTTCTTCTAACTTAATTACAAAGTGTGAAGTTCTTTTTAATATTGGAAATGCTCTTCCTTGAGCTCTAGGTTGGAATCTTTTTAATGTTGGTCCTTCATTTACTAACATCTCAGAGATAAATAATTTATCTGGATCCATTCCTTTTGTGTTAATTGCATTTGCAATTGCTGAATTCAATAATTTTAGGAATAATCTAGAAGCTTTTTTGTTCGAGTTGTTCAAAATTGATAATGCTTCAGATGTTGATTCATATCTTATTTGGTCGGCAACTAAACGTGCTTTTCTTGGTGAAATTCTTTGTAATTTCAATTGTGCTGATGCTTGTGGTTTCATTATTTTTTCTTCCCTTTATCATTTCCATGACCTGAAAAGGTTCGAGTTGGTGAAAATTCACCTAACTTATGACCAACCATATCATCAGTAACATAGACATCTATAAATTTCTTTCCATTATGAACTTGAAATGTTAATCCAACAAAATTAGGAAATATTGTTGAACGTCTTGATCAAGTTTGAATAGGTTTTTTTGGACTTTTCTTTGAAATAATTGCTTCAACTTTTTTAAGTAAGTGGTCATCAATGAATGGTCCTTTTTTAAGTGATCTAGCCATTATTTATCCCCTCTCCTTCTCTTGACAATTAATTTTGTTGAAGCTTTTTTGTTATCTCTAGTTTTAATTCCAAGAGCTTTTTTACCTCAAGGAGTCATTGGCGCTTTACGTCCAATAGGTTGTTTACCTTCACCACCACCATGAGGGTGATCAATTGGGTTCATAACAGATCCACGAACTGTAGGCCTGATACCTTTGTGACGATTACGTCCAGCTTTACCAACATTAATAAGTGAGTGTTCTTCATTTCCGACAACACCAATTGTTGCTCTAGCTTTTGGCAAGAATTTTCTTACTTCTCCAGATTTAAGACGTAATATTAAATATTTACCTTTATCATCACGCCCTAGAATTTGAGCACTTGTACCAGCTGAACGAGCTAATTTAGCTCCCCCACCTGGTTGAATTTCAATATTATGAACAATTGTTCCTTCAGGAATGTTTTCTAATGGAAGACAATTTCCTGATTTAATATCTGCTTCTGGTCCTGAAAAGACTGAATCTCCAACTTTTAATCCTTTAGGTTGAATAATGTATCTTTTTTCACCATCAACATAATTAATTAAACAAATATTTGCACTACGATTTGGATCATATTCAATTGAAACCACTTTACCTTCGATTCCATCTTTATTTCTTCTAAAATCTATGATTCTATATTTTCTCTTAACTCTCCCACCTTTATGTCTTGTAGTTATTTTACCTTGATTATTTCTTCCTGAATGTGTAGGAAGATTTACTAATAATGATTTTTCTGGTTTATCACCACTAAGATTAGATCTATAATCAAGAACTGTCATATTACGTTGACCATTAGTAGTTGGTTTTAATTTCTTAATTGCCATAATTTTCTTTCCTTTGCTTAAAAATAGTTTTTCTTTTAAGCTCTTATAAATGTTGTTATTTAACAACTTTCTTTACTGTTTTTGATTCAGTTTTTTTCTCAACTTTTTTAGGAGTTGACTTTTCAGTTTTTTCTTTAGATAATTTAACTTCAGAAGAATCCTTATCTTTTTTATTATTTTTAGATGCTGCAATTTTTGCAGCTATTTTTTTCTCAGCTTCAGAAATTGCTTTTAATTTCTCTAAATCTTTTTTAGGTTTTTTAAGTGTTTCATCTTTTGCAATTCCTTCTTCTGGAAAGATATTAATAGATGCAGAATTTTTATCTAATGTAATTATTGCTTTTTTGTAAGATTTAGTAAATCCACTGTACTTGCCAACTTTTTTAGCTTTCTTTGGTACATTAAATACATTGATTTTATCAATTTTAACTTCAAAAATGAATTGAATTGCTTTTTTAATTTCAATTTTACTTGCTCTTTTATCAACAGCAAATGTATAAATATGATTTTCCATTTGCTTATATGTTTTCTCTGTCAGAATTGGATATCTAATTATTTCATTTATATTCATTATTTCAACATCCCTTCTAGAGTTTTAAGATCTGCTTCATTTATTACAAGTGCATCTGTTCATAATAATGATTCAACAGACAATGAGTTAACTTTAATTGTTTCAACTTTTGTATTGTTAGCTGATTTAAAAATATTTTCATCACTAGTAACTAATAGAATATGTTTTCTTTCAAGTAAATTCAATTTCTCTAATTGTTTTAGTAAATCATTTGTTTTTGGTTTAGAAAGTTTAATATCATTTGTCACTAAAATTAAATTTTCTTGATTTAGTAATGTTAATGCTGATAAGAATGCTAAACGTCTCACTTTTTTATTTACTTTAGTATTGTAATTTCTTTCAACTTGAGGTCCAAATGCTCTACCACCACCTACAAAGACAGGTGAACGTAAAGTTCCAGCTCTAGCCTTACCAGTACCTTTTTGTTTTCAAGGTTTTTTACCTGTTCCAGAAACTGTCGCCCTCGTTTTAACAGCATGTGTTCCTTGACGTCTTGAACCTCTTTCAGAAAGGATTGTATCAAAGATTGCTTGTTTGTTAATGTTTTCAATTGCAAATAGTTCCTTTGGAAGATTAACTTTATTGTTTAAGGGTTTTAGTTCTGCTTTTGCTTTTAAACTTCTTTGTTTTGCGGAAGGTTTTTTAATAGCTTCAGTTGAAGAAGTTTTTTTAACATTTTTAGCTTCGGCCGGTTTAACAATGGCTTTTGTTTTTTTAGTAACTTGTTCCATTATTTCACCTCTTCCTTATTATCTTCTGAAGCTTTTTCTTTAGTTTTATTAAACTTAGATTCATCTTCTTTGGATTTTAATTCTAATTCAGCAGCTAAAATTATTGCTTGCATTTCATCAATAGACATATCTGAATTAACTTGTGCACTTAAGTGTTTTGCTTTTTCAATTAGTTCATTTTTGATTATTTCTTCTTTCAGGTTAACTAATTCAATTTTTTGTTTATTAGGCAATTGTTTTACTGCTTGCTTAATAATTACAAATCCTTTATTAGGGCCAGGAACTGAACCTTTAACTAAAATATAATTTTCACTTTCATTAACATGAACAATTACTAAGTTCTGAACTGTTCTTTTAGCATTTCCCATGTGTCCAGGCATTGTCATACCTTTAACAACTTTGTTACCTGAGATATCACCAAGTGATCCTGTTTGACGTACTGGTTTAGAACCACCACCTCCACCATGAGATTTAGGACCAATCTTTTGATTATGTCTTTTAATTGATCCAGCAAAACCTTTACCTTTTGAGATTCCTGTAACATCTACAAGTTCTCCTGATTTAAAAATTGAAGCTTTAACTTCAGCTCCTAATTCAAATCCGTCCATTTCACGAATTTCCTTAACGAAGCGCTTAGGTGTTGTGTTTGCTTTTTCGAAATGTCCAATCAATGGTTTATTTGTACGTTTTTCTTTTTTCTCAAATGAAGAAAGTTGAATAGCGTTATAACCATCTGATTCAGTAGTTAATACTCTTGTTACAATGTTTTGACTAATTTCAATAACTGTAACTGGTATTGATTGACCATGATTTGAGTAAATCTGTGTCATTCCAATCTTTTTACCTAAGATTCCTTTCATAATATTCCTCTTTTTTCTAATTTTTGTTTTTTGTTTTTTAATTGTTTTTTATTTTGAAACAATTTCAATATTTACTCCTGCAGATAATTCCACACGTTTGATTTTTTCCATCAACTCTTTTGAAGGTTTGTTGATTACAATTAATCTTTTATGTGTTCTTCTTTCAAATTGTTCACGAGATTTTTTGTTAACGTGTACAGAACGTAAAATTGTAAAAATTTCTCTTTTCGTCGGAAGGGGCACTGGTCCTCTAAAATCTGCATTTGCTTGTTTGATAATATGTACTATTTTTATTGCTGACTCATCTAATATTTTAGCTTCATAAGCAATAAGTTTAATGTTAATTTTATCCATCGTTGTCTCCTTTGTGTTCTTTTGAACAAGACTCCATATAAATACATGATATCGGTTGACAACTTATCTCCGAGTATCAAGAACCTTATATTTCTAAGTCATAGTTACTTTTTAAATTATATAGAAAAAAATAAAATTTACAAAGAAAACCATATTTTCTTAGTAATTTGGTATTAAAGTGATAGTTAAGCCATTTGATTATGGTACTAATAAGATGAAGATTGGAATAATTATGAAGAAAAAAATTGAACCAATTCAAACTTCAAATCTTGAAAATTGTGATCCTGTTTCTGTATAGTGAAGGTGAAAAAATGATTGAATTAATGGAAAAATCCCAACAAATACTAATAAGTAAAGATTTAAACGATTTAAAACATTTTCATCAAGGAAAAATAATGGCAGTAAAAAGGAAGTTAAATATATTGAAAATACAATATATTGAAATGAAACAATTTTAAAAAATTTTAAAATAACTTTTGTTAAATCTTTATAGGTAATTCTTTTTGTTTTTCTTATTTTTTTTAACATAATCTATTAGTTAAGATTATATAAAAAAATATAAAAAAAATGATAATTAAATCATTTGTTTATATGTTTCTAGTTTCTCTCAAAACTGAATAGTAATTTGATTTGAAGAAATAATAATCTTACTAAAATACACTAATTTAAGTTAAGAAATTATTTTAAACCTATCAATTTATTAGTATTGGTCAGCTAAATGTATCACTACACGTACACCTCCAACCTATCAACCTCGTAGTCTACAAGGAATCTCAAGGGAATATTCATCTCTGAGGAGGCTTCCCGCTTAGATGCTTTCAGCGGTTATCCTTTCCGTACTTAGCTACCCAGCTATGCTTCTGGCGAAACAACTGGAGCACCAGTGGTACGTCCACTCCGGTCCTCTCGTACTAAGAGCAGCTCTCATCAATATTCCAACGCCCACACCAGATAGGGACCGAACTGTCTCACGACGTTCTGAACCCAGCTCGCGTACCGCTTTAATTGGCGAACAGCCAAACCCTTGGAACCGACTTCAGCTCCAGGATGCGATGAGCCGACATCGAGGTAGTAATCCTTCCCGTCGATGTGATCTCTTGGGGAAGATAACTCTGTTATCCCCGGGGTAACTTTTATCCGTTGAGCGACAGCCATTCCACAATGAACTGCCGGATCACTAAGTCCTACTTTCGTACCTGCTCGACATGTGCGTCTCACAGTCAATTACACTTATACCTTTGCGCTCTACATATGGTTTCTGACCATATTGAGTGTAACTTTGAACGCCTCCGTTACTCTTTGGGAGGCGACCGCCCCAGTCAAACTACCCGCCATGCACTGTCCTCCGACCTGTATAGGCCGCAAGTTAGAAAATCAACGTAACAAGGGTGGTATTTCAAGGATGACTCCACAAAAACTGGCGTCTCTGTATCATAGTCTCCCACCTATCCTACACATGTTAAATCAATTTTCAATACAAAGCTATAGTAAAGCTCCACGGGGTCTTTTCGTCTTGGTGCGGGTACCCAGCGCTTTCCCTGGGACCATAATTTCACCGAGTCCAATGTTGAGACAGTTGAGAGATCATTACGCCTTTCGTGCAGGTCGGTAATTAGCCGACAAGGAATTTCGCTACCTTAGGACCGTTATAGTTACGGCCGCCGTTCACCCGGGCTTCATATCAATGCTTTGCATAAGCTAACACCTCAACTTAACCTTCGGGCACTGGGCAGGCGTCACCACCTATACATCGTCTTGCGACTTAGCAGATAGCTGTGTTTTTGATAAACAGTTGCCCCTCACATTTCGCTGCGGCTCACATGAAGTGAGCACCCCTTCTTCCTAAGTTACGGGGTCATTTTGCAGAGTTCCTTAACATTGGTTATCTCGCTCGCCTTAGAATACTCATCTTGGGGACGTGTGTCCGTTCTCGGTACGGGTTCCCATAAAATTAAAACGTTTAGAAACTTTTCTAGGAAGAATAAATCATATTGTTCAGTACTTGTCGAAACTTTCCCTATGTATCATAATCTTGTATTATTTATGCGGATTTGCCAACATAACTACTTTGATATTTGCACCACAATCCATTAAGTGGTCAATACTATCACTCTCCGTCATTCCAATCACTTTTTATAGGTTTAGTACAGGAATATTAACCTGTTTTCCATCGGCTACGCCTTTCGGCCTTACCTTAGGTCCCGACTAACCCTGGGTGGACGAACCTTGCCCAGGAAACCTTCCCCAATAGGCGTCAAAGATTCTCACTTTGAATCGTTACTCATACCGGCATTCTCACTTCTAAGCGCTCCACCAGTCCTCACAGTCTAGCTTCATTGCCCCTTAGAACGCTCCTCTAACGTACTTTCGTACCCGTAGCTTCGGTACCATGTTTAGTCCCGTTACATTATTGGCGCAAGATCTCTTGACTAGTGAGCTATTACGCACTCTTTAAATGATGGCTGCTTCTAAGCCAACATCCTAGTTGTTTATGAAATCTCACAACCTTTCTCACTTAACATGGTTTTGGGACCTTAGCTGACGATCTGGGTTGTTTCCCTCGCGAATACGGAACTTATCTCCCGCATTCCGACTGCATGATTATACATAATGGTATTCGGAGTTTGATTGTAGTCAGTACAGCAAGGCGCCGCCATTCCACATTCAGTGCTCTACCCCCAAAATTTAAAATCACACGCTAGCCCTAAAGCTATTTCGAGGAGAACCAGCTATCTCCAGGTTCGATTGGAATTTCACCGCTATTCACAAGTCATCCGGGCACTTTTTAGCGTACTACGGTTCGGCCCTCCACTTAATTTTACTTAAGCTTCAGCCTGCTCATGAATAGATCACCTGGTTTCGGGTTTACATCAACATACTAATTCGCCCTATTAAGACTCGATTTCTCTTCGGCTCCGCTTTTCTCCACTTAACCTCGCATGTTAACGTAACTCGCCGGTCCATACTGCAAGATGTGCGCTATCACCCATTAACGGGCTCTAACTACTTGTAAGTAAGTGGTTTCAGAATCTATTTCACTCCCCTCCCGGGGTTCTTTTCACCTTTCCCTCACGGTACTTGTTCACTATCGGTGTCTGGTTAGTATTTAGCCTTACCGGGTGGTCCCGGCAGATTCAGACAGGGTTTCACGTGCCCCGCCCTACTCAGGATACATTCAAGAGATTAGATACATTTCGAATACGGGACTATCACCCTATATTGTCAAGTTTCCCAACCTGTTCTTCTATGTACTAATTTTGTAACTCTATGTAGAATGTCCTACAACCCCAACAAATGTTGGTTTGGGCTCTTCCGCGTTCGCTCGCCGCTACTAACAGAATCATTATTTATTTTCTACTCCTGCTGCTAATAAGATGTTTCAGTTCACAGCGTTTCTCTCTACAGAACCTATTGTATTCAGTTCTGAGTAACTAGGTATTAATCTAGCTAGGTTTCCCCATTCGGAAATCCCCGTATTATAGCTTATGTCCAGCTCCACGAGGCTTATCGCAGGTTATCACGTCCTTCTTCGACTTCCAGACCCAAGGCATCCACCACAAACTCTTACTTATTTAAAATATACATTTTGCCTATTGTTGATTATTGTATTCTAATTTGATTATTTTCTCATAAAGAAATTCTATTAAAGAAATTTCTTTATTGACTCGGCATCAATTATCACCATTTTATATTATAAAATGACTCTATATTGTGCGTTGAATTACTATTCAGTTTTCAAAGAACTATAGGAATTGTATTTATATACTTAATTATATATATTTACAAGACTCCAAGAGAGTATAGTACTCTCAAAACTGGATATAAGATGAATGTTTGGCAGCATTCCCATATTTGACCTAATAACTATTCTTATAAAATATATATGTTAATAGGATTTTTTTAAACCAAAAGATGTTTTTCTTTTTATTGATTATTAATAAAAAGTTTTTGTACTCCGTAGAAAGGAGGTGATCCATCCCCACGTTCTCGTAGGGATACCTTGTTACGACTTCACCCCAGTCATCGATCCTACCTTAGATAGTCGTCTCCGAAGTTAACTAACCATCTTCGGGCATTATCAACTCCCGTGGTGTGACGGGCGGTGTGTACAAGACCCGAGAACGTATTCACCGTAGCGTAGCTGATCTACGATTACTAGCGATTCCAACTTCATGAAGTCGAGTTTCAGACTTCAATCCGAACTGAGAACGGTTTTTTGAGGTTTGCTCCATGTCACCATATTGCTTCTCTTTGTACCGTCCATTGTAGCACGTGTGTTGCCCCACTCGTAAGAGGCATGATGATTTGACGTCATCCCCACCTTCCTACTGGTTACCCAGTCAGTCTCTCTAGAGTCCTCAGCATTATCTGTTAGTAACTAAAGATAGGGGTTGCGCTCGTTGCAGGACTTAACCTAACACCTCACGGCACGAGCTGACGACAACCATGCACCATCTGTCATTCCGTTAACCTCCACTATGTCTCCATAGCTTTGCGAAAGATGTCAAGAGTGGGTAAGGTTCTACGCGTATCTTCAAATTAAACCACATGCTCCACCGCTTGTGCGGGTCCCCGTCAATTCCTTTAAGTTTCACTCTTGCGAGCATACTACTCAGGCGGATCATTTAATGCGTTAGCTGTGCCACTAAATATTCTAGCGGCTAATGATCATCGTTTACGGCGTGGACTACCAGGGTATCTAATCCTGTTTGCTCCCCACGCTTTCGTCCCTGAGCGTCAGTATACATCCAGTAAGCTGCCTTCGCCATCGGTGTTCTTCCTAATCTCTACGCATTCCACCGCTCCACTAAGAATTCCGCTTACCTCTATGTAACTCTAGTCAGCCAGTATCCAGAGCGGGCTGGGGTTGAGCCCCAGTCTTTAACTCTAGACTTAACAAACCGCCTACGAACGCTTTACGCCCAATAATTCCGGATAACGCTTGTGACCTATGTATTACCGCGGCTGCTGGCACATAGTTAGCCGTCACTTTCTAATAAGGTACCGTCAAGTTTGAATCATTTCCTATTCAAGTTTTTCTTCCCTTATAACAGCAGTTTACAATCCGAAAACCTTCATCCTGCACGCTGTGTCGCTCCATCAAGCTTTCGCTCATTGTGGAAAATTCCCTACTGCTGCCTCCCGTAGGAGTCTGGGCCGTATCTCAGTCCCAGTGTGGCCGATCAGCTTCTCAGCCCGGCTACATATCATCGTCTTGGTAGGCCATTACCCTACCAACTAACTAATATGGCGCATCCCCATCTTCTAGCGAAGCAAATGCTTCTTTTATAAAGTTATCATGCGATATCAATACGTATTCGGTATTAGCTACTGTTTCCAATAGTTATCCCAATCTAAAAGGTAGGTTAGATACGTGTTACTCACCCATTCGCTACTAAGTCCAAAAGACTTCGTTCAACATGCATGTATTAGGCACACAGCTAGCGTTCATCCTGAGCCAGGATCAAACTCTCATATAAATTGACAAATATGGTTTCTTATATCCAGTTTTCAAAGAACTATTATTTAAAGTTTGGAAACAATAAAACACTATTTTTAATAATAATGCTTTTTTATAATATCATATATTTCTAAAATTAGAAATCAAAATAATAAAAAAATATTCCAAATACAAATATTTGCAACCTTATATGAATTAATCTATTAAATTTAGCCATAAAATGTGTGCAATACTTAGTATACAAAAAAAATAATTTAATTATTAAAAAAAGTATATTTATTTTAGAAAAATTAATTTATATGAAATTCAGTAGTTTTATTGAGCTTTTTTTCTTATTTAATTTAATTAATACACCATTAAATTGAGTTGGATTTTCTGATACTTGAAACCTAGAAAAGGTATTAAATCTCATTTTTTCATATACCTCTTGGAAATTTGCGCCAATTGCACAATTTGAAGGACCTGTCATTCCTGCATCGGTAACATATGCCATATTTTTTTCAAATATTTTGGCATCATTTGTCTGAACATGAGTATGAGTGCCGACCAATGCATCTACTTTACCATCTAAATAAACAGCTAAAACATTCTTTTCTGATGTAGTTTCAGCATGAAAATCAACAATATGAAAGTCAGCTTCATTTTTTTTAATAATGTTGTCAATAGCATCAAAAAATGAATTAGCATACTCTTCTTGTCAAGGTTGATTTAATTTATTAAATGTAATACCCATTAATGAAGTCACTCTAAGAGTTGTTCCATTAATATTAAAAACACTACTTCCATTTCCGGGATAGTGTTCTTCAATATTTAAAGGTCTTATGATATTTTTTTTATTAATAATAACATCAATATCTTTTTTAGATCATACATGATTCCCTAAAGTAAAAGCATCAACACCAATTATTGATAATCTATCATAATCTTTTTTTACAAAACCTTTTCGACCTGAAACATTTTCAGATTGTGCAATAACAAAATCAACATTATATTTTGATTTTAAATTTCAAAGCTCTTTTTCAACCTTATCAATTCCTGGTTTTCCAAAAATATCACCGATAAAAAGAATATTTAATTTTTTCATATTTTAAAATTATATTATTGTTTTAACTTTTCTTCTACTTTTTCTAAAATAGTTTCATATAAAAGGTTATCATTTTCTAAAAGTAATCTCATATTAACCTTACCTTGAGCAAGATTACTACCTTCATAACTATATCAAGCACCTTTTTTTTCAATAATATTATGTGTCTCAGCAAGATCAACTACTTCTGAATGCTTTGATATCCCTTTTGAAAAAATGATTTCTGTCATAGCACTCTTAAATGGTGGAGCTAATTTATTCTTAACAACTTTGACTTTAACAAGGTTGCCACTAATATCATTTCCAGCACCAATTGATGAAACTCTCCTCACTTCCATTCTTAAAGTAGAATAAAATTTTAGCGCTCTTCCACCAGGAGTTATTTCAGGTGAACCAAAAATAATTCCAATTTTTTCTCTAATTTGATTAATAAAAATTATTGTTGTTTTATTTTTACTTAAAGATCCAGTAATTTTTCTTAAAGCTTTTGACATTAACCTAGCTTGTGCTCCGATTGTTTGGTCTTTCATTTCACCATGCAGTTCTGCTTCAGGAACAAGTGCTGCAACAGAATCTACAACAATTAAATCAATGTGACCACTTTTAGACAAAATATCAACTATTTCAAGAGCTTGTTCTCCTGAATCGGGTTGTGACAATATTAAATTATCAATATTAATTCCTAAATTTATTGCATATTTTGGGTCAATAGAATGTTCGGCATCAATAAAGGCGGCTGTTCCACCTAACTTTTGAATTTCAGCAATTGCATGCAAAGCTATTGTTGTTTTACCTGAAGATTCTGGTCCATATATTTCAATAACTCTTCCCTTAGGATAACCACCAACACCAATAATATGATCAATTGCAATTGAACCTGATGAAAATACCTCTGTATCTACATTAGGTTTTGTGCCCAGTAACATTATTGATTCCTTGCCGAATTTCTTTTCAATTACTTGAATTGCACTATTGATTTGAATTGTTCTTTCAGCCTCTAATTTGCTTTGCTCTACTTGAGAAATAGTTTTTTTAGATTCTTGTGAAGATGACATTTTATCTTTTTTTTCTTTGTTTGGTTCTTTTTTCATTTTTCCTCCACTATATAATGTCATTTGTTAGTATTAAAATAAGAAAATAATATAAATATGTAATTAAAAATATTATTTTATTAAATTCTCAAAAATATTAAAAGCAAAATCAACACTTTTTTGTCTTATCTCATCACGACTACCAGATAATTTTAATTCATGAACTTGGTCATTAATAGCTACAAAAACTAAACCAACTTCTTTATTTTCCATAGGTAAAGGTCCAGCATTGCCTGTAAAAGAAAAACAATAATCAACATTAAAATAGTCCTTACCCTTTAATGCCATTTCTTTAGCAATAGTTTTGTTAACTACTCCACTAGAAATATCAATACCTAGTTTTTCTTTTATTTCATTTGAATATGTAACTAAAGATCCTTTAAAAAATTTACTAGCTCCAGGGATACTTACTATTTTGGAAGCAAACATACCTCCAGTAAAAGATTCAATTGAAGCAAAGGTAATGTTCTTCATAATAAATATAATTATATTTTAAATATTAAATTTCTTATCAAATTCCATAATTCCCACATCATTCATCTTTATTTTGAATGTGCATTTTCTTACATTTTCTTTAATGAAGGAATCAATTTGCTTGATTTCAAATATTCCCTCAATCTTTTTAATTTCTTGCATAAAATTTTCAATCGATCCACCTTCCTTAATGGGAATGGTAATATCTCTTTCTTTTAAAGGGTTACTATTATATTCTTCAAATTTATTGATTGAATGAATTTTTTGATCAATTAATATCTCAGCAAAAATAAGATTATTGCTTGAAATTTTCGGATGCATTTTCCCTATTCAACCTACTTGAATATTATTATCAAAAAGTCCAGCATTATAATTAGGATGTAAGAAATCAAAAGTTATTTTTTTAATTTCTAATTCCTTGCCATATATTTTAAATATATCAGTTTTTATTTCTACATATGTTTTAATATCTGAAGAAATACAGAGTGCTTTACGATTGTTAACCATTCCGATATCAAAAAAGTTAATATCATTCATTTTTCTTTTGTTATTATATTCATATATTTCTTCAAGAGATGGAGCAATTGAATTTCGAATTGAATTATGTTCCTGTGAAGTGTAAGTTAATAAAGAAATCCTATCTTTAAAAGAAAATGGGTTGAAAGTATTTTTATCATAGTTAACTAATGTATAACTTCAGAATTGATAATAACCCATTAATGAAGTTATTAGTGAAAAATCTCTTGAACAAGATACATTATTAAATTGTGTATGCGGTTGTGCTTCTTTAAAATTATTCAAACCATAGAATCTAAATATTTCTTCAACTATATCTTGCATAACACTAATATCATGACGATATGAAGGAATAATAATTTTATCATCTTTAAATTCAAAGCCTAAAATTGTCAGTGATTTTAAAACTTCTAACCACTTAGGAGATTTTGTAATTTCAAAACCTGCATATTTATCTACATAATCTTTTTCAAATCTAATTGATTTGTTAGATATTTTCATGCCATTAATATGATTAGAAAAAGATGGTAATTTAGTTGAAATAAAATCAACAGCAAATTCTATTGAACCATATGAAACAATTTTCGAAGAATTGATTGAGGAATCATTAGCAATTTTTAAAATTCTCGCCGAATCTCTTACTTCTTTAGGGTCAAATGAGGCAAATTCAAATAAAACTTTTTTGTTATCTTTTGAATACTTAAATTCAGGCAATTCTAAAACGCCAGCAATAGATAAAATATTCTTATTATTTTTTATAACTAATACTTCACTCATTTTCACTTCATTAAAGGTAAGGTTTTTTTCAATACTGGTTTTAATTTCTCCATTTATTTTTTCTAAATTATAAATTCTAGATGAAACACCTGTCATTATTAAAACTAAAGAAGAAAGATCCTTGATGTCATCTTCTAATTGAATATTTGATTTCAATAGTAAAATAATATCATCTAAGCATAACTTATAATTCTCAACATTTGCTTCAATTCCAGAGATATAATTCCCTTCCACAGATCTCATATTAATTTTTGAATTTATATTAGGTTTTATTTTAAAAAATTCATATGGTTTTGTCTTAAAATAAGCCGATAATTCATGAGCCATAATAATATAAGAAATAGCATCTGATCTATTAGTTAAAATAGAAATATCAATGATATTATCATGAAGTCCTAATTCTTTTATTGGATCCTTATCTAAAGAAATTTTTTCATCTAATATAAAAATTTCATCTTTTCATTCTTTTCTTAATAACTTATGATTGAATCCTAATTCATCAAAAGAAGTAAGCATTCCTTCTGAAACAATACCCTTCATTTCTTTAGCTTCAAAAGTTATCCCTTTTACTCCTGAACCTGGAACAAAGGCAATTAAGTAATCACCTTCTTTAACATTTTTAGCAGTCGTTTGAATAACTCTATTTTTATCAGAAAATTCAATTTCACAAACATTTAAATTATCACTATTAGAATTCTTATATATTTTTAAAACGTAACCAAATTTAATTCCATGAATATCGCTTAATGAATGACAAGATTCAACCTCAAAACCAATACTATTAATAGCATTTAGTATTTCTTCGGTTTTTATATTTTTTCCAAGTGAGGCAAGCTCTCTTAGTTTATTTTCTGAAAATAACATTTGTTAAACCTTTTATCTTTCAATAATTTTATCATGGAGCTAGTATTTGAACTGTTTCAAGAACCTGAGGTCATTTTTATAAAATTCTCTAATGTCTATGATTCCATATTTAATCATAGCAACTCTTTCAACACCAATACCGGCAGCAAAACCATTTAAGTCATTTGTGTATCCAGCAATTTTAAGAATTTTTTCATTCAACATTCCAGCACCCAAAATTTCAATTCATTTATTTTTATAAAATACATCTACTTCCATTGATGGCTCAGTAAAAGGGAAAAATGAAGGTCTCATCCTTATTTCAATATCTTCTTCAAAGACATGAGATAAAAGTGATTTTAAGGTTCAAATTAAATTTTCAATATTTAATTTACCAACAGAAACTAAATCTACTTGTGAAAATTGATGTGAGTGTGTTTGGTCATCTTCATCATTACGATAAACTTTACCAATTGTAAATGAAGAAAAACTTTTATTTCTATTTTCTTCTAAAGCTCTTGCCGTTAAACCAGTATTGTGTGTTCTTAATAAGTTTTCTTTATCTAAATAAAGAGTATCTTGCATATCTCTTGAAGGATGATTTTTTGGAATATTTAATTTTTCAAAATTATAAGCATCACTTTCAATTTCTAAACCTTGATATTCAAGATAAGAATTTTGTAAAAATCATTGGCGGAATCTATTAGCAACTAATGTTAAAGGATGAATAAAAATATTTCCATTAGTTGGTTGAAAAATATCATTAGAATCATTTGTAATTTTTCTTTCAATTTCATGTTGATTTAATTCAACTAATTTGATTTCTAATAATTTTGAAACTGTTTCCTTAATAGTGGTTATTTCAATTCCAATCTTTGATTTGTCTTCAGGTTTAGCAGCTTTTAATTTATTTTGAAGAAGAGAGATAATTCCTTCTCTTCCATATATTTTGTTCTTGAATGCTTTTAAATCTTCAATTGATTTGATAGCTTTAATTTCTTTTTCTAATTCCATATTGATTAAAATTATAAAGTTAATTTTTAAAAATAAATGAAAGATTTTAATTTATTTTTTTTTATTTTAAAATAAGGTTCATACTTCTCAACCTTTTTTCAAAATTCTTTGGAATGGTTTGTGTGTTCTGCATGTGCTAATTCATGAACAATTACATAATCGATTGTGTCATGAGAGTAAGCCGCTAATTTAGTACTATAACTGATTTTTTTCTTATCAATATAATTTGAGGCCCAAGCAGATTTTTTCATCTTAACACTGATCTCATGATGCTCCACATTCATTATTTGTTCTTTATAATATTGAGCAGCTTTTAAATATAGAAGTAATTCTTTTTTATATATATTATAAATAATGTCACTGATTGATTTTTTGTTGATTTTATATTTCTTGTTTTTAAAGACTAAATAATTTATTATTTCATTATCTTTATTTACTTTTTTAATTAACTCATATGATTCTAATCAACCAAATAAATAAAAGGTTTGTGTTCTTAAATCTAAATGGCTTTTCATACTATTCTTTTTTTGTAATTCAATAAATTTTTCTAAATGTTGATTTACAAAATTAATAATATATTTATTAGTTGAAGATTTCGGACTTGAAACTATAATATTATTATTTGAATCTAATTTAATATAAATGTTTCTAATTCTCTTTTTGGTAACAATAACATCAATTATTTTATCATTATAATTAAATTGTAAAATCATTATTTGTTGTTTCTTTACTAAATGACACTAACATTTTGTAATCTTCCTGAGATGTTGTTTTGTGCTCTAAAAGAGCATAATATATTTTTTGGATTTCTCCCATATTAATTTTTGGCATTAGTTGATCATTTATTAGATCTAATGATGACTCAATGTCTTCAACTTTAATAACTAAAACATGTGATGGTATATCGGTCATTCTTAATTTTTCAGTTCTAGAATCAAAAATAATTAAAGATAGCATTGGAACTTTAAGTTTTGTAATTGCCAAAACATGTTCAATATGCTTATCATTTTGCACAATTGGATTGTTAATTGGATGTCTTTTTGTTCCCATGACTTTAAATCAAGTTTTTTCAACACCTTTACCTTCGATTATTCCACTTATATTTTTTACTTCAATAATAATTAGTGCTCTTGGAGTAATTAAAATACCATCAACTTCAAAGATTTTGTTTTTATCATATTTAAACATTGAAGAAGGAATGTAATGGGCCTTATTTTTGTAAGCCCATCTTTGAATTATGTTATTTACCTTAATTTCAGCTTCTTTACCTAATTTATCAGTATAAGACTCCTTAGTTTTCTTCTTTTTAAGAAAAATAATTAAAGATATGACAATTAAAACTAATAGTAAAAATAGAGAAATTGATATTCCTATTAAATATTTAATATCTTCTCAAGTCATCTAATCACCACTCAATTTATTTTATTATAAAAAAAGATTATTTTGATATAATTTAATTTACTAACTTAAATAGAGGAAAAAAATGGCAAATATTAAATCAAAAATGAAAAGAATTAAAACTAATGAGAAATCTAGAGTGGCTAATGCTGCAATGAAATCTCGTGTTAGAGGAGCAATTAAAAAAGCCAAAATTGCTGCTGTAGAAAAAAATCCAAAAGTTAAAGAAATTGTTTCTGAAGCACACAAATTAATTCATACATCTGTGTCAAAAGGTGTTTTCCACAAAAACAATGGTTCAAGAAAATCTTCAAGGCTAGATGCTTTTGTTAAATTAAATCTTTAAACAAAAAAATACAAATAAAAAATAATTCAAGAAATAACAAAAAGAATATAAAACTAAACATGTTGATACTTGTAAAAATAATAAAACAAAGGAAGAAATGATTAAAAAAGTTACTAGTATATTGTGATTATTACCTTTATCGATATTGCCAGTAGCGAATGTAATTAGTTGTTCAACAGCACAAAAAGAAACTAGATTTATTGAAATACATAATTATGAAATTAACTTAGATATAGATGAAAAATAGAGTTTAAAAGTTATCTATCTTTGAATTCCATTTTTGAATGAGGAGCTCAATATGATAATGAGAGCGGGGATTTATTTTCTATAATTATTGTTTACTTTGATAGTGCACCTGGGAGTAGAATTATTTATTATGCTGCATTTCATAGGTACAACAAATTAACAGGCACTAATTTAGATAAATTATTCAATGATTTAAAAAAATGAGTTCAAAAAAATTAAAACTAACAAAAATACAATAACCAAATATTGTAAATGAATATTTTTATTTAATTTATTAATTCTCAGTGTTGGTATTAGCTGTATCTATTGAACCAACAATAACATATTTAGAATAGAGCTCTTCAAGGTTTTGAGTTCCATCAAGTCTTCCATGAAATACTATTTTACCACCATCAAGAATTGTTGCAGTATCAGCATATTTCCCAACCTCTGCAAGAATATGTGAAGAAATGAAAATTGATTTTCCTTCACTTTTATATTTTTCTAAAGTATTAAATAGTTCTAATCTGGCAATTGGATCTAAGTTAGCGGCGGGTTCATCCATAATTAAAATATCTGGATTATGAACCATTGCTTGAGCTAAAAGAATTTTTTTCTTTTGACCAGATGAAAAAGATGTTGGTTTCTTATTTTGTAATTCTAACATGTTTAATTCAGTCAATTTATCAGTAGTAAATTGTTTAGCTTCTTCTTTTGTAAGACCTGACATAAGTGACATTGACTCTAAATAATTCCTAGTGGTAAATTCTGGAGGAAAGATTGAAACTTCAGGAACATAACCTATTTTCCTTTTTGCGGCAACAGTAGTATTTTTAGCTCCATCTATCAATATTTCTCCACTATATTGAGCATAAGCACCAATCATTGCCTTAATAGTGGTTGTTTTACCCGCTCCATTTGCACCAACAAAAACATGGAATTCACCTTTTCTAATATTAAAAGATATATCATTAACAGCAGGAGATGGACGTTTCTTATATTGTTTAGTCAAGTTAGAAACTGAAAGAATAATGTCATGTTCATCATGATTATATTTTTGTCTTCTTGCCAAACCTACATGTTCCATTCTTAAGGTTGAAATTTTTTGATTATATTCAAAGTCAGTTAAGAAATTTTTTTCTTTAAGAAAATCTAATGCTTTTTTAATTTTGATTTCTGTCGGATTTAAATCACTCAGTTCATGTCCATCATTATTAACTAAATTCAGTTCTTCATTGTTGTTAAATTGATCCATTATGTAAAGTCCTTTCTGTAGTAAATTAATACTGTCCCAGTAAGAATAACTAAAATAACTGATGATCAATATAAACCAACAGTTACTTTGCTAACCTTCTCACCTTTATTAATGAATGTTTGGAAAGCATCTGATTTTGGTAATTCAAAGAAAAGAGGTGCTTTTACAAAAGGAGTAATAGGACTTGGCTTATGTTCATTAGCCAATACTCTAGCATAATTAGTGTCTAAGAATGTATTAGAATTTGGGGTTGAAGGAACTATTGAATTTATAAATACATCTTTATTATTAAATTTATTAATATCACCATTTAGTTTCATAAGTCCATATGTATAGAAAAAGAATAATGAAAGTTGTTCTTTAAAATCTTTTTCATCAAATGTGGTTATTTTTGAAGCCATATTATCATATAAGTTAATTGCAATTGAACCAGATGCTTTAGCGTGTGTTGTTATTTCTTCAAGAGCAAGAGATAATACATTTTCTGCACCATTAATTATTATTTGCTTTGTTTCAGATGGATTTTTTGATAAATCTTTGTCAATAAGGTTTTCAAATGCTCTCCCAACCTCAACAAAATTAGCTTTTTGTCTAAGGATATCTTGAATTTGATTGAATCCACTTAAAACAACAGACTTTTCAACCTCTTCACTTTCATCAGGCGAAACCTTAACTTTTAAATTAAAATTTAGACCAAAATCACTTATCCCCTCAGTAGCAATGAAATAATTCTTATTATTTAATGAATTATTTTTTATAGGGCCATTATTTAAAGCAACATTATAATCAGAGAAATTAATAGTGTATAATCCAGCATCATAAACAATTTCTGATTCAATTGGTTTATTATAAAAGGCTTTTATTGGGTTTGAAATTTTGGAAATTCCAGCAACAGGATTTATAAAATTATTAAGATTTAAAATTCAAGAAAGATCTTCGCTTTGTTGTCAAGCATTATTTATCACTTCTTTTTCCTTATCAGTTAATGGAACAGTAATATCCTTTGTGTATAAAATAATTTCACCATCAGTTGTTTCATAATATTTAAGATTTATATA
Source organism: Metamycoplasmataceae bacterium (assembly GCA_051656785.1). Lineage (GTDB taxonomy): Bacteria > Bacillota_I > Bacilli_A > Mycoplasmatales > Metamycoplasmataceae > UBA710. The sequence goes on along the minus strand of JBOFJK010000006.1, from coordinate 184,355 downwards.
TTCTTTTTGATGAGTATTATTGTATTCATTCATTTTAAAAAAGAAATTTTTTTCAGCCAATGGCACTATAACTGGAGCCACTTGAGTTAAAACTATTCCAACAGCAAGAATTACAGATGAAGCCCCTGAAACCAATTTAGTTGAAAATTTAAGTGAAAGCATAATAGATATTGAACCAAATAGTATATAAGACATAATCATAATTAGATAAGAAGTTGATACAAAATCAAATATATTAAGAGAATCTGGGCGAACATCTTTAGAAATAAATAATCCAATTAGAATTGCAAAATAGTTAACTATGGAATAAACTATTCCTAATAGTAGGAAAAAAAGAAATCTTACTAAAATTATCTGACTTCTCTTAATTGGTTTAGAAACAATCAATATTTCCATACCTTCATTAGAAATATCTTTAAAAAGATTTAAAGCTTTAATTGTTGAGAACACAGCAGATGAAGCTATAATGCCAATTGTAATCATTGATATAAGTGCTTGTGATAAGACATCATTTTGAATTATTGGATCTCCTGGATTTAAAATAAATTTAGGAAATAATGAAATTAACATAATCATTAAAAAACTTATTAAAGGAGCAATCATTGTCGATTTTTTCTTCATTATATATTTTGTTGTAAAGGCAAAATAAGCTAGAATTGGTTTTATATTATCATCTCTAGAAGTAGATGAAAAATTATTATGACTTTCAATCACTACATTTTCATGCATTTCATTTAAGTCATTTTCATGGTTTTGGTTTTTATTCATAATTTAAAATTTTATCATATTAATCACTATAAACTGACATTTAAAAATTTATAAATCTTCTGGTGTATTAACTCCTGAAGAGTATAAATTGTAATAGAACCCTTTTTGGTTAAGTAATGATTTATGATTGCCCTTCTCAATTATTTCACCATCTTTTAGAACAATTATTTGATCAGCTTTTTGGATGGTTGACAATCTATGTGCAATCACAAAAGTTGTTTTATTTTTTGCTAATTTAATCATCGCCTCTTGAATATCTTTTTCAGTTTTAGTATCAATTGAAGAAGTAGCTTCATCAAGAATTAAAATATTTGATTCTTTTAATAATGCCCTTGTAATGGCAAGCAATTGTTTTTCACCTTGTGATAATTCCTCAGCATTATTTTCAATAACTGTTTCATATCCATCTTTTAAAACACTAATAAAGTGGTGTGAATTGGCAGTTATAGCAGCCGCTTCAATTTCTTCATTTGTTGCATTTGGATTAGCATGTCTAATATTATCATAAATACTTTCACCAAAAATAAAAGTATCTTGAAGAACAATAGAAACTTCATCACGTAAACTTTTCTTTGTGATTGTTTTAATTGAAATACCGTCTATTAAAATGTCACCATCTTCGATGTCATAAAATTTGGTTAGTAAATTAATAATAGTTGTTTTACCAGACCCTGTCGGACCTACAATACCAATGATTTCTCCCGGTTTTGCATGTAATGAAATATTATTAAGAACATTCTTTTTACCATCATATGAAAAACTTAGATTCTCAATTTTAACATCTCCTTTTAATTCATTCACTTCTACTACTTCATAATCCTTAATTTCATCTTCTTGTTCAAAAATAGAAAAGGCTCTTTCAGTGCCTGCTAAAGCTGTTTGTAAAATATTTAATAATTGGAATATTTGGAATGTTGGAGTTGTATAACTTCTTAATAGCATTGAAAAAGCGAGCACTAACGAAAAGGCAACAAATCTATTTGTTTCCCCTTCTGGTCCAAGTGTTTCATTTATTAGTCCAAATTCAATATTATTAATGGAAAATAATAGAGCTGCCGAAAGCATTAATAAGTTCGATCCTGCAGCAATTAAAGTATTTCATGGTGTAACTATGCCAGATAAAAACGATGTTTGTCTATCAATGATTCTAATTTTTTCATTAAAGACATTAAAACTATCAATTGTTTCTTTTTTCTTATTGAAATTATTAATAACTTTTTGTCCTGAAATAGTTTCCTCAACAAAACCATTTAACTCACCAATATAAACCTGTTTTTTTAAGAAATTAGGTTGAGCTTTTTTCAGAATAAAGAAAATGAATGAAAATTGGAATGGGGCTATACTAAGAACAATCAATGCTAAAAATGGTGAGAAAATAAACATTGATATCAACATTAAAATTATTTGGAAAAAGTTAGTTAAAAACTGGGTAGCATTTTGAGTCAAAGCATTTGTTATGTTATTAACATCATTTGTCAACTTGGACATAATATCACCTGAAGGTTGACTATCAAAGTAAGAAAGTTTTAATTCTAAAATTTTAGTAAATAAATCTTTTCTAATTTGCTTTCCAATTGTTTGACCTAATTTGGTCATTATGAAAACCTGAACAATGGCAATTATGAAAAATAGCACATATCCACCAATAATTAATAATGTATAAAGTAATATCACCCTTGCATCTATAGTCTGTGGAAAAATATTTTCAGTTATATATTGAGTGAAATAAAATTGGCCAAAAATAGCAAGAGATAAAATTATTGTTGTAATTAAAGTTGTTAAAAAAATTACAATAGTTTGTGTTTTATAATGCTTAAGATAATATCAAATAAAATAAAGGTTTTTCTTAATATCAAGTTTTGGATGTTGTATTGCTTCAAGTTTAGACATTTATATTCCCCTTCATAGCCTCTTTGACCTTTTCAGGTCCTAATTGAGATATTGCTATATCACGATATATATCATTATTTTTCAGAAGATTAAGGTGAGTGTCAAAGCCATTAATTCTTCCACCTTCAATAATGATAACTTTGTCTAAATTTTCAACAGAAGAAATTCTTTGTGCAACAATAATAGTAGTTGCATTAGTTGCTTTCTTTATATTTTTTTGAACCTTTGCTTCTGTAACATTATCTAAAGCACTTGTTGAATCATCAAAAATCATAATTTTAGATTTTTTAGCAATTGTTCTAGCTATTGAAATTCTTTGTTTTTGTCCACCTGAAAAGTTTTTCCCACGCTGTTCTACTAATGAATCTAATTGATCTTCTTTTTTAGAAATAAATTCTCATGCTTCACCAATTTTTACAGCTTCTTCAATTTTTTCATTTTTTTCTTCTTCTGAAAGAGTTGAATCAATACCCATAGAAATATTTGATCTAATTGTTCCAGAAAACAATGTAACTGTTTGCATAGCAATTGCTATATTTTTATTTAATTCATTAAAACTTAAATCTTTAATGTTAATTCCATCAATTAATACATTACCTTCTGTAGGATCAAACAATCTTGCAATAAGATTTATAAATGTTGATTTACCTGAACCAGTTCTACCAATTATTCCAATATGCTCTCCAGGATTAATAGTAATATTTATGTTTTCTAAAGCAGGTGCAGAATCTTCATAAAATCTATAAGATACATTATCAAATCTAATTTCACCATTAGTAATGACATAATTATTATCATCTTTATAAGTAATTGAATTTTGTCAGTTCAAAACTTCTTTGATTCTCACAATTGACGGAATAGATCTTGAAACTTGAATTAAAACCATAATCATAGTTATTAAGCCAAAAAGAACATTCATCAAAATACTTATAAATGGTGCGACACTGAAGTATTCATCAGGAGTACCAAATGAAGCAATAGTTAATACTAATATTATTGATATATTGATTCCTGATTGAATTAAGGGCATAACAACACCTAAAACCTTAAAGGCCTTTGTTGAAGTGACAGCTAGGGCTTCATTACTTTCATGGAAATTTTCTTTTTGATTCTCTTTTAAATTAAATGCTTTAACAACTCTAATTCCTAAAATTGACTCTCTCATGCTTTTGTTAATTGAATCAGTGTTTTTTTGTGATTTTGTAAATTGGGGAATTGATAGGGCAATTGCTACAATCATTGCTATTAAAACAAATGGAATAATAATTGCGAAAATTCAAGATAGACTAGCATAACTTATAAATGAAATAATCATCCCATAAATAAATACAAAAATCCCACTTATAAAAAACCTAAGACTAAATAATAAACTAACTGAAACAAGTTCTGTATCATTTGTTATTCTCGTAATTAATGATGAAGTAGAAATTTTATCAATATCTTGATATGAAAGACTTTGAATCTTCTCATAAGTTTTTAATCTCATATAAGCAATATAACTTGATGTTGCTTTTGAAGTAAAATAAATACCTAGAACACCTGAAATAAATCCCATAATTACAAGGGAAGCAAACGTTATTATTAATTGTGTGTCAGATAATTTATCTAAATCAAAAATGTTATTCGGAGTTGGAACTCTATGTCCAAGTTGAATTAATTCCATTATTTCACCAATAAACATTGATTCAGTAATTGACTCAAATGATTGTAAGAAAATAAAGAAGATAGTTCCCAACATATAAAGAAATGTTCTTTTTTTAACAAGTTTAAGCAAAATCTCTCCTTTATAATATGATTATTTATTAAAATATATTATTTATAAAATAGTTCTCTAGTAGTTAGTATATAAAAAAATAATTATTTTTATTAGATAATATTATAAACTTTTTTTAATATTTTATATTTAAAATGTTAATAAAATTTGAAAACATCTTGGACATAAATCATCTTTTAAAACTGAAGGTGTAAAATGATTCCAACATCTTTGACATTTAAGTGAATCAAAAGTGTCAACCTTTAACGATTTACCTTGTTTAAATTCACCAATCATAAGGAGTTTTTTCATGTCTAATTCTTTTAAAAATGATGAGTTTAAATTAGCTACAACACTAGCTTCATTTGATCTCTTTAATTTACCAGACTTTATCTTATCTTCTATTTCCTTATAAATTAAATCCTTAAGAACAAAAAAGTCTTGTCATTTTTCTTCTATATTGAAAAACTCTTTTCTAATTGGGGTATAAAATGGTTCCAAATGGATTGATTCTTTTTTATCAAGTTTATTGAAATGATCATATGCTTCTTCAGTCGTTGTCGGAAGAATGGGGGCAAGAGATATTAAAAGGAAATCAAGAATATTATAAAGATTGTATTGAATCATTAAACGTTCACTATTTATAGTAGCATCAGCATAAAGAGTATCTTTAATTATTGATAGATAGAATGATGATAAATCAGTAATAAAATTATTAATTTCTTTTATAACATTAATAAAATTAAAATTATTGTAGTGATTAATAACTCTTACTTTTATATTTTTTAATCTTTGTTCAATTAATTCATGAACACCTGTTGGTTTAATATCTTCATACTCATATTCATTTAAATTAGCTAATAAGAATCTTAAAGTGTTTCTAATTTTACGATATATTTCAACATTCTGTTTAATGATTGCATTGCCAATTGTAACATCACCAGAATACTCACTGTTTGCTGTTCAAAGTCTTAAAATGTCTGCACCATATGTTCTAATTATTTCTGTAGGATCAACAACATTCCCTTTTGATTTTGACATTTTGTTTCCCTTTTCATCAAGAACAAATCCATGTGAAATTAAATTCTTAAATGGCGCTTTACCCATATAAGCAACAGCATTAATTAAAGAAGAATTAAATCAACCACGATATTGATCTGAACCTTCAAGGTATAATTCAAATGGTGGTTTCTCATCCGCAACATTCGCTGCCATGAATGAAGAGCCAGAATCAAATCAAACATCCATAATATCATTTTCTTTTGTCCAATTTTTCCCTCTATATTTTTTGGGCAAAAGTTCATCTACTTCTTTTTCATATCAAATATTGCTTCCATGTTTAGAAACTAGATTGATTACAAAATCGAATATTTCTTCATTCATGATTGGTTCTTTATTTTCATCATAAAAAATTATAATTGGAAGTCCTCATGATCTTTGCCTACTAATAGTTCATTCACTTCTATTTCTAATCATCATTGAAATTCTTTTTTCTGCTCAATTTGAATAGAACTTAACATCTTTTAATTCTTCCATAATTTTTGGCTTTATTTCTCTGATTGAAACAAATCATTGTGGTGTTGCACGAAAAATAATGGGTTTGTTCGTTCTTCAATCATGTGGATATGAATGTTTAATAAATTTCAAGGAAAGTAAAGCTTCTTTTTCTTCTAAAAATATACCAATATTTTTATTAGCTTCTTCATAGAAAAAACCATTAAATTGATCCCCTTTTTCATTAATAATTCCATCATCTTCAATATGCATAATCATTTCTAAATTGTGCTCTTTACCAATGATAAAATCATCCTCACCAAATAGAGGTGCAATATGAACTAATCCACTACCTGTTTCAGTTGTGACATGGTGTCCCTCAACTACAGGTGCAAGCACATTTTCTAAAATAGGTACAAAATATTTGATACCAACCAATTCAGAACCTTTAAAATTATCTAAAACTTTGTAGTCACTTCAACCAATAGTTTCTACTACTGATTTAAGCAAATCTTTAGCTACAACATAGTGATTATTATTAGCAAAGAATTTAACATATTCAATATTTGCATTAATTGCCACTGCAGCATTAGCTATAAGTGTTCAAGGAGTAGTTGTTCAAATAATCAACTTCTCTAATTTATGAACTACCTTATTTCCTTCTTCAATTGTTAAAGAAACAAAAATAGATGGTGAACGATGATCATGATATTCAACTTCAGCCTCTGCCAAAGCTGATTGTGAAGAAGGTGATCAAAATACTGGTTTCAATCCACGGTATATCAATCCATCTAAACAAAACTTTTTAAATAATTTTAATTGTTCAACTTCATATTTTTTATCCAAGGTTACATAAATATCATTAAAATCAGAAAGTAATTGTAATTCTTTGAATTGTTTTTTCTGGATTTCAATTTGACCTAGGGCATATTTTTCAGCTTTTTTTCTTAAATTTGAAACATCCAAACTTTTATGTGAAACTTCCATCTCTTGAAGCATTTTATTTTCAATTGGTAAACCATGTGTATCTCAACCTGGAACAAATGGAGAATAGAATCCACTTGCTGATTTATATCTTACAATTATGTCCTTTAAGATTTTGTTAAATGAATGACCAATATGCAAAGATCCATTTGCATATGGGGGACCATCATGTAAAATAAATCTTTCATTATTTTTATTCCTTTCAAGAATCTTTTTATATATTTTATTCTTTAATCATTTTTCATGAAATAGAGCTTCTTTTTCAGTCAAGTTTGCCCTCATTGAAAAATCAGTTTCTGGCATATTTAAAGTATCTTTATAATCTTTCTTTTCCATATTTAAATCTCCACACTTAATTAATTTAAATTATAAATGAAAACAAAATATATTTCTATTTAAATGTTTTAAAAGTTAGAAATTTATCAAAAATATGTATTTTATCTAAACTAAAAAATTTCAAATTAGATAGTTTTATCATATTTATTTTTTTGCATTGGAAATTTGAAATAAAAGACATTAATATTTGGGGTAATAATATGAATTTAATATTGATATATTTTGCATTTAAATACAAAGGAGATTTTATAAGTATTTATAATGCTTTAAAGAACAAGGAAATTGTTGATCCATTTGAGATTGATGAGTTAGAAAAAAAAATAAATGATGGTGATATAAATGCTATAACAATTTTGGATGATGAATATCCAGATCACTTAAAGATAATTGCCAATCCTCCTTTTGTTTTATTTTATAAAGGGAACATTTCACTAATAGAAGAAAATGCCTTGTGTTTAGTTGGAGATGAAATTTCAGGAGTTACTCTAAAATATATGGAACAAGCAGTTAAGCAGACTTCAAAAAATAATATTTTAGTCACAAATTTTTATAAAGGTTTTGAAGAAAAAATTGTTGAGTATTATTCAAATAATGAAAAGCAAATAATATTTATTTCAGCAAATGGATTAGCAAAACCGTATTTTGCAAGTGAAGTTACTACAAATAACAATTCTTTAATTATTTCTGAATATCCTGATAATGTTAATGTGAATAAAAAAAGATTGAAAGAAAGAAATCGAATAACTGCCGCCCTTAGTGATGCATTAATTATCTTTTCTTCAAAAAGAGAAAGTGGAATCATAAATCTAGTTAGCAATTTTTTAGATCAAGGAAAGGAAATTTATTGCTATCCTGGAAGTCAAGATGAAAATGATGGTAATAATATTTTGATAAAAGAGGGGGCAAATTTAATTACTTCAATTGATGATATAAGAGTAGATAAAATATAAAAAAGATAGTATAATTACCACCACTTTAATAACATTAGAAATATAATTGATTAATTATTTTATTTAACTGCTCTTTTTTTAATAATTGCTTCACTAATAGATTTGGGAGCTTTTTCATAGTGATCAAAAATCATTTGATAATTTCCACGACCAGATGTCATTGTTCTTAAATCTGTTGAGTAACCAAACATTTCACTTAAAGGAATGTCCGCTTTAATAACTGAGGCTCCATCTGGACGAGTTTCATTAGTTTTGATTTGTCCTCTACGACGAGAAACATCACCCATAATATCACCAAAGTATTCTGCAGGAACAATAATTGAAACGTCCATAATTGGTTCAAGAATAATGGCTGATAATTGTTCTTTACCATTTGTTAAAGCTTTTGAAGCGGCAATTTTATAAGCCATTTCAGATGAATCAACATCATGGTATGATCCATCAAATAATGTGGCTTTAATATCAATCATTGGATATCCAGCTAAAATCCCTGAAGCCATTTTCTCTTCAAGTCCTTTTTGAATGGATCTAATATATTCTTTAGGAATTTTACCACCAACAATTTTATCAATGAATTCAAAACCTTTATCTTCATTTGGTTCAAAAGTAATTCAAACATGACCGTATTGACCTTTACCACCAGATTGTTTAATATGCTTACCTTCAATATCTGCTTTTTTAGTTATTGTTTCTCTATAAGCAACCTGTGGAGCTCCAACAGTTCCTTCAACACCAAATTCTCTTTTAAGACGATCAACAATAATTTCTAAGTGCAATTCACCCATACCAGCAATAATTGTTTGACCCGTTTCTTCATCTGTAAATGTTTTAAAAGTAGGATCTTCAGCAGCTAATTTTTGTAGTCCTAATGAAAGTTTTTCAGTAGCAGCTTTTGTAGCTGGTTCCAATGCTTGAGAAATAACTGGATCAGGAAAGTTCATTTTTTCAAGAATAACTTTAGGTTTACCTTCAGAAACAAGTGTATCACCAGTTGTAGTATTTTTTAAACCAACAGCTGCAGCAATATCACCTGTCCTAACTTCATCAATTTCTTCACGGTTGTTAGCATGCATTTCTAAAATACGACCAATTCTTTCTTTTTGTTCTTTTGTTGAATTATAAACATAAGAACCTTTAGAAAGAATACCTGAATATACCCTAAAGAAAGTTAGTGTTCCAACATAAGGATCTGTCATTATCTTAAAGGCAAGAGCTGAAAAATCAGCATCATCACTTGCAGGCATCTCTACTTCTTTATCACCTAGATGTCCTTTAATGGCAGGAACATCAAGTGGAGAAGGTAAGTAATCAACAACAGCATCTATCATTGCTTTTACACCTTTATTTTTAAAGGCTGTTCCACAAACTGCAGGGAAAAATTCAGATGTTAAGGTTGCATGTCTAATTGAACTCTTTAATCTAATAGTATCAATTTCCTTACCATCAAGTAAATCCATCATCAATTCCTCATCAAAATCTGCTACCGCTTCAACAAGTTCATGTCTTTTTAAAGTTGCAATATCCATTAAATTAGTAGGAATCGGGATTTCTTTAGCTATTTCCTCAGCGGCACCATCAAATTCTCATGCTCTCATTTCAACTAAATCAATATGTCCAATAAACTCAGATTCAGCACCAATATTTCACTGAATCGGAACAGCATTTCCACCCAATAATTTTCTAACTGAATTAACTGCATATTCAAAATTAGCTCCAGCTTTATCCATTTTATTAACAAAAACAATACGAGGAACTTTATAATTTGTTGCTTGCCTTCAAACTGTTTCAGTTTGAGGTTCAACACCTGATTGAGCATCAAGAACTGCAACTGCACCATCTAATACCCTTAAAGAGCGTTCAACCTCTACTGTAAAATCAACGTGACCTGGAGTATCAATAATATTTATTCTTTTATCTCTTCACAGTGTTGTTGTTGCTGCAGAAGTAATTGTAATTCCACGTTCTTGCTCTTGAGCCATTCAGTCCATTTGTGATTCACCAGTATGTGTTTCACCAATTTTATGAATTTTATTAGTATGTAATAAAATTCTTTCTGTTGTTGTAGTTTTACCAGCATCAATGTGAGCCATTATCCCAATATTTCGATAGTCCTTAATTTCAAATTTTCTTGACATTTTGTTTCCTTTTTTTCTTTCTTCTTTGTTTATTATTTAGTTTATTTAGATGTAATCTAATACAATTAATTCTCTTTCTAAATTAATTATATTATTTAAACCATTATTTTCAGTATGATTATTCTTCTCAAAATGGTTATTAATTACAACCATTTGTGAATAACAAGTAGGACAAGTGTTCTTTTCTATAAAAAGAAAATATAACAAACCAATTACACATAATAATATAAATAGCATTAAACTGATTATAAGTTGTTCTTGACTATATCTAGGAGTTTTAATTTCTTCACAAGAATTACAATACATCACAAATTATCATCTAAAGTGAGCAAAGGCTTTATTAGCTTCAGCCATTTTATGTGTATCTTCTTTTTTCTTAACAGAACCGCCAGTCCCCTTAGAAGCATCAATTATTTCATTTGCTAATCTTAAATCCATGGTTTTTTCTGTTCTAAGTCTTGAATAATTAATTAATCATCTAAGTGTAAGCGTTTGCTTACGACGAGCAGAAACTTCAGAAGGGACTTGATAGTTCGTTCCACCAATACGTCTTGTTCTAACTTCAAGTTGAGGTGTAATATTTTCAACAGCTTTTTTGAATACTTCAATTGGTTCTTCATTTGTTTTTTCTTTAATAATTTCAAATGCTGAGTACAAAATGGATTCAGCAGTTGATTTTTTCCCATCAAGCATAATAGTGTTAATCAATTTAGTAACTATTTTAGAGTTGAAAATTGGATCACTAAGTACTTCTCGAACAGGCGCTTTTCTTTTTCTTGACATATTTTTTTTATCCTTTCAAGATTATATATAATTAATTATTTTTTAATTTTGTGCTTTTGGTTTTTTAGTTCCATACTTAGATCTAGATTTGTTTCTATTATTAACTCCAGCAGCATCTTGTGTACCTCTAACAATAGTGTAACGTACCCCGGGCAAATCTTTTACTCTTCCACCTCTAATTAAAACAACAGAGTGTTCTTGCAAGTTATGACCTTCACCAGGAATATATGCAGTAACTTCCATTCCATTTGATAGCTTAACCCTTGCATACTTACGTAAAGCTGAATTGGGTTTTTTAGGTGTCATGGTTGCCACCCTTGTACAAACACCTCTCTTAAAAGGAGAAGGTTGAATTGTTGATTTTTTGTGTAATGAATTAAAACCTAAAGAAAGTGCAGGTGACTTTGTTTTACGAATTTTGGGATTTCTTCCATCATTTACAAGTTGGTTTATTGTTGGCATTTATTTCCTTTATATATCTACAAAATATAATCGTAGTTTATAAATTATACAACAACTTACCCTAGTGTATCGAAAAAAATCTTTTTCTAATTATTTTTCTGTTCAATATCTATGCTATCATGAAGATTAGTATCCTCTTTTTCATCATCATTATTTATATCCAATGTTTGAGTAACAGATAAAATTATTTTGATTAATTCTGGTTTAGTCATTTCATCAATTCCAGAAATGGATAATCTATCAGCTATTTTTCTTAATTGTTCTAGGGACATTTTTTCTAATTTAAAATATTTAGGATCTTGTTTTACTTCAAAATGTTCATCTACAACTTGATTGGCATCAACAGGACTTTGTTGTGTAGGTTGTTGAAATGGAAAACCGAATGGAGATTGGAAACCATTATTGACTATTTGCTCTTGATTTGATTGATAAAATGCAGTAATCTCTTCTTGTCTTTTGGCAATAAAGAATGATCTCTTAATTCTTTTAACTTGTCTTGCTAATAATAATCATACTGGTATTGATAAAAGTGGTAATACAAAGTAGAAAATCATAAATGTATTGTCAAAAAATTCACCATTCCTATAATTAAAAACAAAAAAGAGTGAATAAAATGTTTGAAATCCAAGGAAAAATGATGAAAAGGAATCTAATTTTTCGAATGACTTTATTTTATAACAGTTATAAATTGAGTATATAAAAGCAATAGATCCTAAAAAAAGAGCAATGGTTCAAGTTATACAAGTAATAGTTATAGTTTCAAATAACTGTTTGGCTTGTGCTTCTTGATTTGTTTGATAGAAAGATTTAAAAGCCGTTATTAATGAATCTTCATTTACATATGCAAACACTACAAAAGATACATTAAGCAAAAACAAAACAACTAATGAAGCTGCAAAACCAATTATTCATCATCTATATTTTTTTTCTTCTTCTCAGAGTTCACTAACTTTTTTAATGTTAGCAGTGTTCATAGCTCCTGGAAACATAATAACCCCTTCTTTCTTCAAAATATTAATTTGTTTGAATCAATATCATATTTCATTAATTATATCAAAATAATTACCAAACCCTATTAATGATTTGACTTTTAATTTAAAAATTAATTATTATTCTAAGTCAATATTGTCAAAAAATTCATCCGGAAGCGGAGCCTCAACTTCAATGAATTCACCTGTTATATGAATGAAGGACAATTTATATGCATGTAATCTTTGATTGAAGGAATCAAGGTGTTTTCCATAAACAGGATCTCCAACCACTGGAAAATTAATATGATTTAAATGAACCCTAATTTGGTGAGTCCTTCCAGTCTCTAATTCACAACGTACTAATGTATAATTTGAATAAATTTTTTCAGGATATACATGTGTGATAGCATCTTTTGAATTTTGTTTTGTGACCATCATTTTTTGTCTATCATTAACATTTCTTCCAATTGGAACATTTATATGAATAACATCATTCAAAACTTTTCCAACAACAAGTGCCTTATAGTGTCTATTTATTTTGTGTTCTTTAATAAGTTCAGAAAAATATTTATGGGCAGCATTTGTTTTTGCAATTAAAATTAAACCACTTGTGTGTTTATCAATACGATGAACAATTCCTGGTCTAACTGGTCCATTTAAATTAGATAAATCTTTGAAATGAAAAAGAATTGCATTAACTAATGTTCCATCCTTATTTCCTGGAGCTGGATGAACAACCATTCCACTTTTTTTGTTAATTATAATAATATGCTCATCTTCAAAAACCACTTCAATTGGAATATCCTGGGCAATCATTATAATTTCATTTTGCAGTTTTTCTTTAATTATTATAGTTTGACCTTCATTAATAATAAATTTAGGTTTCCTCACAAGTATTCCATCAACATAAACACCATAAATATCAATAATTTCTTTAACTTCATTTCTTGAAAAATCAGTATTATCAGCAATGAATTTATCTATTCTTACTCTTTCATTTGACTTCAAAACAATTTCTTTATTTAATAACATATATTTATAATAACATATATTTCTATTATGTAATTATAAGGAGGGACTAAGATATATTAAATTATTAGTGAATCTACATTCTCAACCTTCTTCTAAATTCAATAGCTATTCTTGATTGTAATTCTTCATTAACAGGAACTATTGGAGTAATTTGATATGCTTCAATTATATAAAAACTTTCTGCAATTCCCTGTTCCTCTTCCTCAACAAAATAATTTTCTAAAATGAATTCATATTCTCCTTTTGAAGTTGGAGTGTAATTGACATAATCAAAATTGTTTAATGTAGCAAGTATTTCTCAATCAATTGTTCCGTCATCTAATGTAGTTTCTAAAACTATTTCTTCCTTAGTCATAAATTTACCTTCAAAAAATACTGGAATTAAATTCTTCAATAATTCAATATGGTTCTTTTCTGAAATTGATGAAGAGACAACAAATCCATCAACAAATGAAAGAGAGTTTTTTGGTTTTACTAATTTAATTGTTCCATTAGGGACATTAGAGAAATTATCTTCAGATCAATAAGCATCTAATGCATCTCCATTAAATAAATATGATCCTTGAATAAATGATTTAGGATCTATTGTTGATTGTAAAACAACATCTGAATCACCCTCAAAAATATTTGTTGAAAAATCACTGATTTCATGACCAGTTCCATTTTTTACTATTTGGGCAAATGCATCAATCCTTTTAACGTAGTTGTCATTTGTTAGTGTTGTATCAAAAACATCAAGTTCAGAGCCGATAACACTATTTTCAATTGGAGCATTAACTCATGATCAAACATTAACACCACTCTTTTTCAATTCTTTTAAAATACTTTGATGTGAAAAATCATTTCCAGCGAAATCAGGAACATTGCCTTTTATCTTGTTTGAGTTATAAATAAACACTTTGTTATTTATTCAAATAGGAATAATGTATTCTGAAAAATAATCAACAATCCCATCTCCATTTGCATCACCTTTAACCTTAGCATTTGGTGCAATAAATTTATCGAAAAATTGAAGTTGTTTATTTGTGGCATCTGAGTAAAATATTGTAGGATCATTTACACCAAAAGCATCAACAAAATTAATCTTTGAAATCTTATTAGTATTTATCAAATCAATCAACATGTAATCGGATGATATTCCAGCTATCGCTTTATTATTATCGATTGCATTATTAAATTCTGAATTAAGTTTGTATTCACGATACGAATAATTTTTCTCAATTTCTGGAATTAAATCTGGATTAACATATGATTGATAATTGTATATTGTTGGTTTATAATGATTTATAGTTTTGTAAATTGCTCCAGTCGTCATTGCTCCGAAAAAAATTATCGGAAAGAAAAGTCATAGTCATATTTTTTTATCTTTCATTTTCTTTCACCACCTTTCTTGAACTCTTAATAAATACTGTGGCATTTACTGTAATTACTGAAACTAATAAAATAGAACCTAAGGCAAGGGCTCATGATTGAAATCTACCTTGATATAATTCAGTTCCAACAGTTTCGGTATTTGATGTAATAGTTGTAATAATAAAATCATCAAAACTAAGAACCATTGATACCAATAAAGTGAAAGTTATTGATGGCAACATATAAATAAAATATGTTTTAAATCATGTCTTAACCTTTGAATAACCTAAATCATAACTTGCTTCAAAAATTGATTTACTAAATTTTTCGCTTTTAGGATACATTATCAAAATACCATAAGGTAAGATCATCACAACATGTCCAATTAAAGCTCTATCAAAACCTTCTGATTCCGATGATAAAACTCCAAAAGATAATGTGAAAAATATTGCTAATGAAACTCCAATAATTACATCTGGATTTATTAATGAAATATTAGTTGAAACATTTCTGATAACCTTTATTGTTCTACTCTTTTGTTTTCAAATACTAAAAACCGTTAGAAGAGAAAAGATAATTACTATTAAACTTGATAAAGTACCTAATAATAATGAACTCATGAAAGCTGCAACCATCTTATTTGAAAATAAATTTTCATAAGCTTCTCATGTAAAACCATTTCAATGAGTAAAGGTAATAAAGCCTTTATCACTTGTTTCATTAAAACTAAATATTGCTCCAAAGAAAAGAGGAATATAAAAAACAACTAAAATAATTACTATATAAAAGTACTTAGAAAATTCTCTAAATCTAGTCATTTATTCCACCCCTTACTCTTTGATAAAATCACGGAATTGCATTAATTAATATATATATTATTCCGACTGAAAATATTGTAATCATAACAACTGTTGAAGCTTGTTGCATATCAAATCCATTTGATGGATTTGCTAAATCATTGATGATGTTTCCTAGTAATTTATTTTGTTCTGAATTGATAATAAGTTTATCACTAACAGCAACACTTAAAACACCCATCAAAAATACTATCGTTACTCCTGAACAAATTGCCTTTAAACCATATGGAATAACTATTTTAATAAATGTATGAATTTTAGTGTAACCTAAATCCTCAGATGCATCAACAATATTTTTAGGCATGTTTGAAAAAACAACATAAAGTGGAATAACCATAAAAGGCAAATTTAAATACACGAGACCAATAATTAATGCTCCTGCTCCATCCAATGCCCTTTCATCAAAAACATATGTAAAGAAACCTTTAAGAGCCAAAACTTTTACTAATGTGAAAATAAATAATGGAGCAAGCATTAAAGATAATACACCCATCTTTACACTTTTCTTTTTTATCGATAAAATAATATAAACAAATGGTAATGCAATTGCTAAACAAATTAAGGAGCTCCCTATTCCAATTCCTAATGATCTAAAAAATATAACTCAAAAGGTAAAATCCTTTAGAAGTTCAGCATTATCATAATCAGGACTAGCTCCGATTGGAACCAAAAAAGAAGTAATCATTATAAAGAGTAATGGGACAAATATAAACAAAACAAAAAATAAAGTATAAGGAATAAATAAAAATGACTGTTTATTTATTGATTTAAGATATTGCATCATTATTTTCAGCCTCCATTTTTGTTTCTTCTTTATTTTCCTTGAGCATCAAATGCATTGAGGTTATCATTCAATCTAGATATACTCTTTCTCCATCATCATAGTCATTAGTTGATTCAACAATAATGTTACCTTTTTTGGTTTTTACAACTGTAATGTAATAACTTCCTTTATATGTTGAAGATAAAACACTTCCGCTTATAAAACCATTACTTTTTTTAATCATGATATCTTCTGGTCTTATTAGGACATCAACTAACTCTCCAGGTTCAAATGAATATTTTTGTTTTCAAAATTTATATTCTTTTCCCATAAATAAAACTATAGAATCATCAATAATTTTTCCATCAAACATATTGTAATCACCAATAAATTGTGCTACTCATTTATTTATTGGATAATCATAAATTTCCTTTGGAGTGTCAAATTGTTCAATTTTTCCATTCCTTATTACAGCAATTCTATCAGATAACTGAAGCGCTTCTTCGCGATCATGCGTTACAAAAATGAAAGTAATATTTAGTTTTCTTTGTAAATCAGATAGAAGGACTTGCATTTTTTCTCTTATCTTAGCATCAAGAGAAGAAAGTGGTTCATCTAATAAAAGAATTTTTGGCTCAACAGCAATTGCTCTAGCAAGTGCAACTCTTTGTCTTTGTCCACCAGACAATTTATCAATTGATTTTTTCTCATGACCTTCTAGTTCAACCAAGTTAAGTGCTTCAAGCATTCTTTCATCTAATTCCTTGTTTGTGATTTTTCTTTGTAAATATCTTTTGTTAAATTTATTAGTTTCTTGACCAACATATGTTTCTCAATATGAATATTTGAAATCTGAATCATCTAATCAATTTTGAATTTTTATTTTTTCTTTTTCTGGCAATTTTTTAGTTTCAAGATTATTTATGTATTCAGTTTGAATTTTGTCAAGTTTTTTCATTTCTGCAGTTGCCTTCTTTTTTCACTGCTTAACCTTTATTTTTAATAACTTATTGATATTCTCTTTAAGATTTTCTTTTGGTTTATCAAATCTTTTAAGTCTTAAACCATATTTAATATTATTTTCAACACTTAAATGAGGAAATAATGCATAATCCTGAAAAATTGTAGACGTTTCTCTAAGATGTGCAGGCAAATCTTTAATATCTAATCCATTAAAATTTATTTCACCTCTAGTTGCTCAATCAAAGCCACCTATAAGCCTTAGGATAGTTGTTTTTCCTGAACCTGATGGTCCTAGAAGAGTGATGAATTCTCCTTCATATACTGAAAGATCAATGTTATCAAGGATAACTTTTTGATCAAATTCTTTAGTTACATTTTTTAATTCGATAATAGGTTTAGACAATTATTTTCGCCTGCTTTCTGTATTATTTTTGTTTTGCTAATTATTGAAAATATTTTATTAAAATTATTTATTCAATTGCTAGAGTATTAAAATATTAATTATTTTGTGATGCCACTTGAGAGATTAAAGCAGTTCATTCTGTTTTATTATTGAGAAATCTATTTGATGAATTATTATCTAATTCAATAACAAAACTTATCTTATCCTCAAAAATATTCACTTTTATATTTGAAATGTTTTTAGCAATAACATTTCCACCACTTATATATCCTGACAAAGGATAATCAGTTACTAGTCATTGATCCTTGGTTCAATTCTTTCTTTCATCAATTCAACTTTGAGCAGTTTCGTTAGCAATTTCTTCTTGTATTTGGACTACTTTTGTCTCTATTATTTTTGGAATTAAAGTTACATAAGATGTACTTGAACATGAGGAGAGAATAACCAGAGGAGAAACTGACAAAGAAGCAATTGTCATTGTTAGATAAAGTTTTTTAAAATTCATAGCTCTCCTCCTTAATAAATTAAAAGTATATCACTTTAATAAATTAAAAGTATATATTAATATATTTTTTTATGAATTAAAAAAAAAATAGTATAATTATTATTGATTATTTTATTAATTTTGAAGGGGGATAAAATGGGGGAAAGCAAAAAAAATTCTAATGTGGATGGAACAAGATTAATTCTTTTATTTCTTGCACTTTTTACATGATTTATAGGTTCATTACTATATTTATTTATAGTTAAACCAAAGGGAATGGAATTAATTGTTTGTATATTAGCAATCTTCTTTCCTGTCATTCCGGCAGTATTCTTATGATTAAATGCTTTTGGAATTATCAACCTAAAATAATAGGTTTTGTTACTTTTTATTAATTGTTTTCATTTATATTTACTTTTTAACTTTTTAGTTATATAATTTAAGTTATATAAATTTAAAAATAAGAAATAAGGAATATATTATGAAAGTTAAAAAGATTATTTTAGTAGGTTCAGGAGCAGTTGGAAATTCATTTCTTTATGCTGCAATGAATAGAGGGATAGCTCAAGAATATGGAATCATTGATGTCAATGATAAGGTAGCAAAAGGGAATGTTTTAGATATGGAAGATGCAATTGCTACATCAACATTCCCATTCAATGTTTTTCATGCTAAATACAGTGATTGTAAGGATGCAGATATTGTAGTCATTACAGCAGGAAGACCTCAGTTACCAGGCGAAACACGTATCAATATGGTTGAAGGTAATGCAAAAATCATGAAAACCATTGCAACTGAAATTAAAAAATCTGGATTTAAGGGAATTACAGTTATTGCTTCTAACCCAGTTGATGTTTTAACTTATGTATATCAACAAGTAACAGGTTTTGACAAAAATAAAGTTGTTGGTTCAGGAACATCATTAGATACAGCAAGACTAGTAAGAATTCTATCTGAAGAACTTGAAATTGCAACCGGTTCAATTCAAGCATATGTTTTAGGAGAACATGGAGATTCATCAGTATCAGTTTTTTCATCAGCAACCATTAGTGGTAAACCACTTTCAGACTTTGAAAAAAGTGGTAAAATTAATCCTAAAAAATATCCAGAAATTCATGAAATGGTTTATAAAAAAGCTTATGAAATTATTGATAGAAAAGGAGCAACATTCTATGGTATTGGATCTGCTCTAGCGAATATTTGCTTTAATATCTTAACTGATTCTAAAAAAGTTTTAATGGTTGGTGCTTACTTAAATGGAGAATACAAAAATAAAGGTGTTTATACGGGTGTTCCAGCAATAGTGGGAATTAATGGGGTGGAATCTGTGATTGAAGTTTCACTTTCTTCTTTTGAACAAGAGCAATTTGATAAATCATGCAATCTACTTGCAGAAGTTATTAAAAAAGCTGAAGTAGCAATTAAATAATTAATAAAAAGCCTAATTGGCTTTTTTTATATTTGTTTGGTCATAATAAAAAATGAATTGGTGCGCGAAGAGGGACTCGAACCCTCACACCGTGAGGCACTAGAGCCTAAATCTAGCGTGTCTGCCAATTCCACCACTCGCGCAAAATAATATTTTCTTTTCAAAATAGTATATTTGGAGTCATCTAATTGACATATTGGTACGCCCTAGAGGATTTGAACCTCTGACCCAATGGTTAAAAGCCATTTGCTCTACCAGCTGAGCTAAGGGCGCAAAAATGGTGCCGTCTATAGGATTCGAACCTACGACCTACTGATTACAAGTCAGTTGCTCTACCAGCTGAGCTAAGACGGCATAATGGTAGAAGATAGGGGGCTCGAACCCATGACCCCCGCCTTGTAAGGGCGGTGCTCTCCCAACTGAGCTAATCTTCCATTTTGGTGACCTATACGGGGATCGAACCCGTGAATCCATGGATGAAAACCATGTGTGTTAACCGCTTCACCAATAGGCCAAAACTGGCGCCGATTACAGGATTTGAACCTGTGACCAACTGGTTAACAGCCAGCTGCTCTACCACTGAGCTAAATCGGCAAATTGTTAATTATGCAAATTAATTATATACTAAACCAATTTCTTAATACAAGATTTATTAATATTTTTTTTATTAAAAATATATGAATAAAAAATTACATAGCTTAAGTATAATGTCGACATTACATAAGCACTTAATTAGTATATAATTAACATATGAAATTAAGTAAAAGACATTTTTATAATGGGTTAGATTATACTTTAGATGAAATAAATAAAAGTGTCATTCTTAGTGGAGAATTCCATCAAAAACTATTAGATAAAAAACTATGAAATAAATTTGGATTTAAAAAAATTGGTGGATCATCAGTAGGTGATGTTCTAGAAACTGATGATTTTAAGTCACAATTTGCAGCATTTGCAAGAATGGCATGAATTGGATTACCTATTTTAGATCGAAAATATGTTGATGCTGGAATCGATATTGAACCTAAGGTTATAGATGCGATTGAAAAGAAATTAAATTTAAAAGTCGAAACATATGATCCGATTAAATATAATTTTGATTATTTTTCAAACAAGGATGATGTTATTGGAGGCTTACCAGATGGTTATATTAGGGATAAGAAAATTATTATTGAGATTAAAACAACTGGAGAAAAAAATTATGACAATTGAAACAAGTATGGCATACCTGTTTCATATTTAAAGCAATCTCAACTTTATTCTTATTTAATGGGTGTTGAAGATTTTTGAGTAGTTGCAACTTTTCTAAAAGAAGAGGATTATGAAGATCCTAAAAATTTTCCAATTGAAAATAGAAAAATAAAAAACTACAAATACAAGATTAATAAATCTCAAATATTAGATGATATAAAAATCATTAAAGATTGATATAAAAAATATACTACTTCAGGAATCTCTCCACAATATCATCCAGTAAAAGACGCTGACTTAGTTGAATATTTAAAATGTCATAATGAAGAAGAATATAAAGTTTTATTATCAAAATGAAAAGATGAAGGTAAATTAAAATTAGAATATGAATAATGATAAGAAAATAACTTGAAAACATTTAGAAAAATATTTAACTTGTCAGCCATATTTTGTTTGAAACAATTTCAAATGTAAAGAATTAATTGAAGATGAAAAAAGTGAAGATGAAAATAATTATTGATCCTTAGAATTTAATGAAGATGATGATGAATCTAATTATGTTGAAGTTCATAAAAATGGTTTTAATATTATTAATAATCGTTTTATTGAATGAATACAAGATAAATATGGAGCACTAGAATTAAATCTTTTAATAGTCAAAGAGAAAAACTTAGAGATTGGAATTGCTAAAACGAAAGAGGCAATTAATGACCCTAATGTTGATGTCATTTTATATCCAGTTTTTGAATATAATGGAGCAATAAGTAAACCTATTTTATTTGACAAGAAATATAAAAAAATTTCTAATATGAATCTAAATACTGGAACTAAAAGAAATAATTATATTAGAGCCTTTTTTGATTATGAAATTGTTTCTAAAAATGGACATCAAGTAGAAGATTTTTCTATTTATACAATCGAAATTAAGAATTTTATGAGAGATGATGTAATAACATTTGAGGAAACCTTTTATGCAAATACATCAGTTAGTAAACCACCTAAGAAAAATGATTCACTTTTTGCCTTAAAGGAGGTAGCCTTTGGCAATCCTGAAAAACTTGGTGCTAGTATATTTGAAAAAATATCAACTAGAGTATTATTGAATTTAAAATCAGGTTCTAAAAAAAAGCAATTAGAATTTAATGGAATTGATTATTACATAAGTAGAATTAATGATGCAAGAAATGCCACAAGAGAACATATTAAAGATCTTGATACAACACCATGGGGGAATAATAAATTTATCAGACAAATTCTTCAGGAAGATTTTCCATATTTACTTCCTGTAAGTGGAACTTTAATAAAAAATAAAAAAACTATTGAATTAGCTTACAATGAAAAATTACTTAATAAATATTATGATGATCATGAGCCAACAAAGAAAATTAAAAATCATATTAACTCAATAAATTACTATGCTCTTGCTGAATTTATAAAACCTATAGATAATGAGAAAGTTGTTTGATATGATTTTGAAGGTTTCTCGCTCCCATTTCCAATAATGGAATATACATTACCATATCAACAACTAATCTTTCAGGTTTCAGTAATCAAAACTGAAATGGATAAAATAAATGATATTAATAATCTTGTAATTGATCCTAAAGAAATTGATTATACTCACTTCTTTAAAATCATCGATGCAATATATGATGAAAATGCCAATGCATACGTTGTTTATAATAAAGCATATGAAAATTCAAAGTTAAAAGATATGATTAAAATCTTATATAAACACCAATTATCAAAACAAGATTATAACTTTTCAATACTAGTAAATGAATATGATTTTAAAATAGGGAGAATTATCAAAAGAACAATTGACTTACATGATCTATTTAAAATAACTTCTATAAAGGGTAAATTACCATCAATATTTTTATGAGAATTATATGGTTTTTCAAGCATTAAAACAATTGAAAAATATATAACTAAAAAGGGTTATGAACTAGAAGTAATGATTGAACCTTATTCAAAACTAGATGTTAAAAATGGTTTAATGGCAATGAGTAAGGCAATAGATAGAAATCTTGGAGCTATTGGTGATAATGAATGAATTGAAGTTGAAGAACAGTTAAAAAAATATTGTGAGAATGATGTTAAAGCAATGATAATGGTTTATCATTTTGCTAAAAAATTATTAAAAGAAAAGGCTTATAAAGAAGTTGAAGTTATTTAGAAGTTATTTTTTCTTTTTTATGAAGACTTAATCTTCCTTTTTTCCCAATGAAAGGAATAATCATACTTGTGCTTTTAATATAGTCTAGATAGTCTGGATTATCTTTTAATTTGTTTCATTCTCTTGCTTCTAGTAACTTTAATCCAGAAACATAAATTAATGAAAAATTTAAAATTAAAGGCGAAATTATTAAAAGAACAAAAAGATATTTATGTCATGAATTATCAGAAAGAAAAATTGCCAAAATCACTGTTAAACAAATACCATATCAAAAATTTACTTCACCAAAATAATTTGGATGACGTGTTATTTTTCATAATCCTTTTTTAATGAAGATATTTTCAATATTTTCCTTTTTAGCAATCTTATCATTGTAAAAAACATTTTTTTGATAATCACCAATTGTTTCAAATATTAAACCGAATAAGCTTAATAACAATATTAATGAAGTTAAATCGATTCACAAGTTCCCACTCAATGAATTGGCATCAATTGTTAGAAACATTATTCCAGGTAATGAAGTCATAAAAACCAAGAATGCTTGTAATGTTCAAAAAGTACCAAATTTTCAAAATGAATTTCGCATTTTATCAAATCTATGATCAACCTTTATTTTTATTATTCGTGAGAATAAATATACACCTAAACGAAAAGCTCATAAATTCATTAAAATAAAAATGAGAATTTGAGTAAGATGAAAATTTTGATATCAAATTAAAAATATTATTGTTAATACTGAAAAAGATAAAGCATAAGTAATATCTGTAAAAACATCACTTTTGAAAATTCAAGCAAATATAAAGAAAAAATAATTAATAGCAAAACTTATCAAAAAAACTCATAAGATATTAATCAATTCCATTTATATTCACTCCTTATTACTTATTACTTAATAACCAAATTTTTTAATTTGTTCAACATTATTTGTTCAATTCTTTTGAACTTTAACTTTTGTTCAAAGTTTAATGTTTTTGTCAAACTTTTTAGATAGACTAAACCTTGCCGCAGTTCCAATGGCTTTAATCATAGATCCACCTACCCCAATAATTATACCTTTTTGAGATTCTTTTTGAACATATATGGTAGCCAATATTTCATCTTCTTCATCAGATTCTTTATATTGAGTTATTTCAACAACTATGGCATGAGGCAATTCATCTCTTAATAAATTGATAGCAGCTCCTCTTATAGTTTCCTTTGCAATAAAAGAAGATGATTTATCAGTGATATCATCTATGTTATAAAATGGATTTGATTCATAAGAATATTTCTTTATCTCATTAATTAAACTATTGATAGATTGGTTTGTATTAATTGATGTTCCTAAAACCGCATTAAATTTTTTTTCCTTGAAAAATTCTACTTTTGCTTCTATTATTTTTGGATCTAATATTTTATCAATTTTAGTAACAACTGCCAATTTGTTTATTTGATTAACTATTTTATCAATAACAAAATTGTCACCAACAGAAATTTCTTCATCAGCTGGTTGAAGAAATAAAACTAAATCAATGTCTTTCATACTTTTATAAGATTTATCATTTAAAATTTCACCAAATTGAGATTCAGCTTTATGTATTCCTGGAGTATCAATAAAAACAAATTGATAATCTTGCTCATTATATATTCCTAAGATTTGATCTCTAGTTGTTTGTGGTTTTGGAGATATTATTGATAAATCATAATTTAATATTGTATTCATTAAACTACTTTTACCAACATTAGGTCTTCCAATTATTGCAACAAAACAAATCTTCATTAATTTTTACCTAAGAAATCTTTTGCAATAAATGAAAAAGGGATTATTTCATCTAGAGTTTTAGTTATTGATTTTCCATCATTTGAATACATAACAATATTTGTTTTTAAATTTAGATGTTCAGTCATTAATTGACGACAATCACCACATGGAACCAAGATAAAGTTTGCACTCGGACTATAAACATGAACACTAATGATGCTATCAAAATCTACACCTTGCATATGTGCAACACTAATTGCGACTCTTTCAGCACACATTGAAGAAGGGAAAGAACTATTTTCAATATTTGTTCCACTAATGTATTTTCCATTTTCCATTTCTAAAACTACTGCAACTTTAAATTTGGAATAAGGGGAATAGGATTTCTCTGCTACTACTTTTAAAATTTCAAACATATTATCACCTATTTACTTTTAATTTATTAATTATATTATCAACATGAAGATTAAATTCAATTTCTTTATTTTTATTTTTTTTGTGATCCATACCATTCAAATGAACTAATCCATGAGCAAACATATAACAAAATTCTCTTAATTCTGAATGACCAAATTCTTTTGCTTGTGAGATAAGTTTCTCATATGAAATAACTATTTCTCCCATATGTCTATCTTTAATGAAAGTATAATCAATGAAATTATCAGTCGGAAAGGATAGAATATCAGTTGGTTTATCAATCATTCTGTATTCTTTATTAATAGCTTGTATACCTACATTATTAGTAACTAGTAAATCAACAATTATGTTTTCTTTAATATTAAATTCTTCGCTAAAGTATTTCAGAATATTATTATATTCTTTTTTATATTTGAATTTGTAGTCCTTGATTGTCTCAATATTTAATGTGCATTCCATTTGATAAATTATAAACAATATTTATTTTAGTTTAAATAATAACTCATATAATTTTTGTGAATCAATATTTATATTTATTCTTAGTATTGTACTAGGTTGTAAAATTTGTTCTAAATTTTTATCATTTATCTTGATGGAAAATAGATTATTTGGAAGTGAAACCAATACAACATCATCAACTATATATAATTTGTTATTAATAATAAAATTTATTGTCTCTTGTTCTTTTATGAAATATGCATCTGTAGAATTAATTATTAATGTAATTGTTTTATCTTCATCAATATTCATAAGAGCTTCAAAATTTCTTTCAACATTGATTTGTAAAATAAAAAACAATATTGTAAAACTAATGAAAAGAAATAAGATTATATAATTTATTAAATCTTTATTTATTGTTGTTAAATTCTTCAAAATTAATTCTCCTATCACTATATAAATATTTATTGTTATGTGAGATTTCAATGAATATTTTATTCTTATGAATAGAAGTTAATAAATTTTTAAGAATCTTAAAATTCTTTTCATCAATATTCTCAAAACTTTCATCCATCAAAATTAATTCATACTCATTTACCAATAATGGTAAAAGAATAATCAATTGTTTCTGACCTGATGAAAAATTATCTCCATTATTAATTATTCGATCCTCAATACATATTTCAAAAGCATCAAAAATGGTTTGAAGTTTATACTTGCTAATATTTTCATGTAATTTTTCAATTCTACTTTTCTCATTATTCGTTATATATTGTAAAATAGAGACATTAGGCAAGAAGGCTTTGTTGCTACCATAATAAATATTATCTCTAATGCTATAAACATTAAAAGAGGTGTGATTAATGTCATCTATTTTATAAGTGCCTTTATCAAATAAATATGTTGCTATTATTTTTAAAAATGTTGATTTACCACACCCATTTTTCCCTATTATTTGAGTGCTATTTTTTATTTCTAATTTATCTATGTTAAATAATTTATTTCCTAATTCATAAGAGAATGATATGTTCTCAAATGTAAGTTTCTTTATTGTTTTGTTTTGAAGTCCTCCTATATTTTTTTCCTCCTCAAAATTAAGAACAAAATTTAGTAATTCAATGTCTTGTTTTACGATAGGAATATTTAATATTAATGTTAAGAAACTATCTAAAGGATTGATAAAGAATGTAAAGATAGAAATAAAAAGAATCATATCACTAATACTTATTCTTGCATTAAAAATTTCTTGTGTAGAAATGTAAACTATCACAAAAGGAATTAATAGTTTTATCATTTCCATTACTGTTTTATGAAATACATTAAAATTAAACATTTTAAAATTATTTCTAAAACTTTCCCTTAATGATTCATCAATGTTTTTCTGAATAATATTCTTATATGTAGATTGTTTCATTTCTAACTGAGAATAAATTAGGTCAATTGTTCTTGTGGAAAAATCTAAATTAGAATTAATAATTTTAATATTTTTTAAACTAATATTTTTTTGAAAAACAAAGGAAATCATAATCATTAAAACTGATAATATTGCAACAACAATAAAAACTTTTGTCGATATTAAGATTAGTACTGTTGCAGCAAATATAAAAGTTATAATTTCGCTTGATATTGTGAAAAGATAATTAGCCTTAAAGGAAGAAATGTTTTGTATTGTACCCACTCTTCTTAAGTGATCACTTTTAGAAATTTTTTCCAATTTGGAAATATTACAAAAATATAATTTATTAAAATATAAATTCACATATGAATGATTAATTTTGTTTTCTATTTTTCTAACAATTAGAGATTTAAAGCATACAGTTGTTATCTTAACAAAACTAATAAAAATAAAAGCAAGAGTTATATAATTTAAACCTTCTATCATTGCCCCTGGAATAACATTATCTAAAATTATTTTGAAATAAAAAGTTGATACAAAAGATAATGCTAATGTTATTAGATTTAAAAATATTATAAAAATTATCATTTTTAAATCAGTATAAAATAATCTTTCATTCTCTATTTTATTTTTTAATTGATAAGATGTCTTAGTAACTACAATTAAAATGTTCTGGAAGATTTTGCTAAACGTCAAGAAGTCTAAAATGTTCTTACCAAACACTGGATCATAATAATAAATTTTGTTATTCTTAATTTTAGTTATTATTACATAGTGATTTACACCATCTTGATTTATTATTGTGACAACAGGTTCAGATATTTCTAGATTCTTAAGAGATTCAAAATCTCCTTCAAAACTTTCTAATAATAGTCCATATTTATTACCGAGATTAGACATCTCCAAAATATTTAGTCCTTCAAATCCATAATTTACCTTTTCTTTTAGACTATTAATTGATACCCAATTATCATAATAATAATTATGTAGTGTCTGAATAACAACTAAACCACAATCTAAAGAATCCTTTTGTAATTTCATTTCCATATAAATATATGTCTTAAAAAATTAAAAATAAAATAAAAAAGATAATTTGATAATATTTAAGAAATTTTAAGCAATAAAAAAACTAACATATAATTTGTTAGTTTCTTCTTTCTTGTAGTCATTTTTTAAATGATTTGGAGCGAGTGAAGGGAATCGAACCCTCATAGTCAGCTTGGAAGGCTGAAGTTCTGCCATTAAACTACACTCGCAAATTAATATATTAATTATATATTAAAATTTGTATT
Organism: Metamycoplasmataceae bacterium; assembly: GCA_051656785.1. Classification (GTDB taxonomy): domain Bacteria; phylum Bacillota_I; class Bacilli_A; order Mycoplasmatales; family Metamycoplasmataceae; genus UBA710. The sequence continues at coordinate 155,891 of JBOFJK010000006.1, read as the reverse complement.
TTTTCAAAATTACTTTAACTTGTTCTTCATTATCAGCGAGCATCACTTCATCAACCATCTTTCTTGCTTCATTTGTATCAATTCGACTAATTAATTCACGTGCTTGTAAAACAGAAGATGCTGACATTGAGAATTCATCAAGACCCATTCCAATTAATAATGGAATAGCATCCATATCTCCTGCCATCTCTCCACACATTCCAGCTCATTTACCAGATTTATGAGCACCTTCAATAGTCATTCTGATTAATTTTATGATTGATGGATTGAGAGGTTGATATAAATAAGCAACATTTTCATTCATTCTATCTGATGCCATTGAATATTGCATTAAATCATTTGTACCAATTGAAACAAAGTCTGCATATTTACAGAATACTTCTGTATGAACTGCTGCCGAAGGAACTTCAACCATCATACCAACTTCAATTTCTTTTGAAATATTAGGATGCTCTCTCAAAACATCTTTATATACTTCGTCATAGATTGCTCTTGCTTGTCTAAATTCATCTATTGTGGCAATCATTGGAAACATTATTCCCAATTTACCAAATTCTGAAGCACGAATAAGAGCTCTTAGTTGAGTAACAAAAATATCTTTCTTATCTAAACATAATCTAATTGCTCTATAACCTAGGAAGGGGTTCATTTCCTCTGGGAATGTAAAATATTTAAGAGTTTTATCTCCGCCAATATCAAGAGTTCTAATGATTACTTTTTTATCTTTCATTTTCTTTAGAACAGTTGAATAAGACTTATATTGCTCTTCTTCTGTTGGCCAATTAGAACTATCCATATATAAAAATTCACTTCTAAATAGTCCAATACCATCTCCTCCATTTTCAAGAACACTCTCTGCATCTTCAGGAGAACCAATATTACCTGCTATTTCAACAAGTCTTCCTTCTTTAGTAATTGATTTTTTATTTTTGAAGGCTTTTAATCTTATTTTTTCAACTTCTGATTTTTTTTGCCTTTCTTTTAGTTCATTCAATAATTCCAGATTTGGATTAATAAATACTTCCCCTGAATCACCATCAATTGCTATCATGTCACCATCGTTAACATCATTTGTAATTGTTTTTAACCCAAGAACTGCAGGAATTTCTAAACTTCTTGCCATAATTGCTGAGTGTGATGTTCTTCCACCAATATCAGTTGCAAATCCTTTTGCGTATTTTTTATTAAGTTGTGAAGTTTCAGAAGGAGTCAAATCAAAAGCGACAATAATTACTTCCTCATTAATAGAAGTTAAATCAGGAGTTTTAATCCCTAAAACATTATGAATAATTCTTCTATAAACATCCTTAATATCAGCTGCCCTTTCTTTCATATAAGTATCATCCATGTTCTCGAACATTTCAATGTATTTTTTAGAAACCAAATCTAATGCATATGAAGCATTACATTTTTCTGACTTAATTAGGGAAATTATTTCATCTTTCATAGCTGGATCTGTCGCAACTTGAATATGTGCATCAAAAACAGCTGCTTCATGTTCACCTAGGTTTTTAATGGCAATTGCTTTAATTTTTTCAATTTCTTTAATTGATGAACTTATTGAAGCTCCAATCTTTTGAATTTCTTTTTCGGGATCAGCATTTTCTTTTGTAATATTAAGCTCAATATGTTTTAATTCAAAAACCTTACCAATCGCTATTCCTTGAGATGCACTAATTCCTTTTAGTATTTTGACCTTATTATTCATTAATTCCCCTTAACTTAATATATTAAACTTTATGATTGAATATTATTTGTATAAATTATAAATAAAAATAACCTTTTTAGATTAGGTTATTTTTTTTCATTTCTTCTTGTATTACTTTAATTGCATCTTTTTCATCTGAACCAGTAGCTTCAACAGTAATTTCTTCTCCAGCCTTAACGCCTAGTGCCATTATATTCATAATAGATTTTAAGTTTCCCGATTTTCCATTTGCATGTATTTTTATATCAGATTCAAACTTTGAAGCGACAGTAACAGTTATTGATGCAGGTCTTGCATGTAAACCAACTGGATCTATAATTTTGGCTGTAAATGATGTCATATATTGTTCCTTTTTTTAAAATATATTGTTTTAATTTATAAAACAATTATATCACAAGAAAATAAATATTTGATTATCACAATTATTTAGCATTATTTGATGAAAATATATTTTGAAATTAGGTATATAATTATTATTATGATTAATAAAAAAATGAAAATAATTGCCGCCTCAATCTTAACAGGTTCAATATTTGTTGGTGTTGGTTTGGGGCTTGGTATTAACTATGTTAAATCTCTAGAAACAAACATAAGTTCAAAATTCAAGAATTCAATTATTATTTCTAATTTTATAAGTAATATTGGAAATAAAGATTTTATTACAACTGCTGATTTTGTTAAATCAATAAAGGTGATGAATGGCGAAACTGAAATTACTGATTATTCAAAATTGACAGTGAATGAAGCATATATAAATGGTTATTTTAAATTTGAAGTTCCAAGTAAAATTAAGTTTTATACTGATAAAGATGGAATTGATGTATATATAAAAAAATATAATGAAAATACAAATGACCAAAATTTTGATATTTATCCAAGCAATTACAATTCATCCTCTATTGAATTTAAAATATGATTTGGTAAGGGTGAAGGTAATGATAGAGTTGAGGATTATATAATTATTTCTGGTGCTGGATTAAATGGTTTTAGAAAAACACAAGAAGAAATTGATGTTAGAAGTGTTGTAAATCTTTTTCAGGATTCAATTTTATTAAGAAAAGAATTTTATAAGAATTTTCCAAGTGATAAAAATATTAAAGATGGTGTGTTTGCAAAAAATATTGAACCATCAGATATTGTTTCAGATTTAATAATTGAAGACTTAAAAGGTGTTCATTGAAATGTAACTAGTGTTGAACAAGATTCAAAAATACCATCAAAATTAAATATTAATATCGATTTTCATAAAGGAATACAAAATAAAAATTTCTTTAGTCAAACATTTATAAATTTTGATATTGATGGATTCCCAATTGAAATGGGTGTTGATGATTATGAATCAAAAGTAATGAATTTTATTAAGGATGAAAAAAATAAAAGAAATTTAGGTGAGGCATTTAAGTATAAAAAACCTGAAAATCAACCTGAAGGAATAATTGGAACAGTTCTTGACAATTATCGAAATGGCGCTTTTTCTTTTGACCTACCATTTTCACTTAAGAATATAGCTTCCAATGCTGGTGTTGAATATATTTTTAAACTCTGAGAAGAGGGAAGTGATGAATACTCAGCATTCCCAGATGAAGATAATTCTGAAGTACCAAAATTTAAAGTATTTATTAGATCAGGATCAGGTACTCCATTTGAATATGAGGAATTTTTTACAATTAGAGGACAAGGTCAGGTTACGAATATACCATTTGATAAAACTGAAATTAATGATGTAATTGATAAATTAAAAGAACTAAGTAATTCACCAGATAATCCTTTCACTAATGAATCAATTATCCTAAAATTAATTAATGAATTTGCTAACTTTAATGATCGAAGCAATATAACAGCAAAGATTATTGCTAGTGTTAATGATCCATTAGATAATATTGAAATATCATTAGGCAACCTTAATTTACCACCTACCATTATAATTCCTCATGGTTTAAGTCTTGAAGTAACTGCAAAAAAAGTTGAAAGTATTCAAAATCAATTGAGAATTAATGTGGAAATTTCTCTTGGAATTGAATTTGAGAATAAGGGTTCATTTTCAATGAATATTAGTTATCCAGGATTTAAAAGTGAAAATCAATATAATCTTGATTTAATCACAAGATTTATAAGTGAAATTGATAAAAATGTTGATTCAGTAATAATTAAAACTAAATCGCCTATAACAATTGATAACACTAATGCAGTCAAGGAGTCAATACGACTTCATAATGGTGATTTTTATTTCCATCAAGATATCTTTGTAGGGTTTAATGAAATAATGGATGATTTTAGATGAAGTAGTAAGCCAACATTTAAAATTGATTTTATAAAAACTAGGGTTGAAGATGATAATATTATATTTAGTGTTAAAATTAATTCTGGCATTGAAAGTCAACATATGGTTATTATTAGAACTATATCAAGTTTTTATAATTAGATTTATTAAGGGGCTATAAAATGAGTAAAGAGAAAAAAGATAAAAAGAAAACTCCTAAAATAACAATTTTCTTAACATTTATGTTTCTTGGTTTTGCTGCAGGAACTATTTTAGGGATTGGTCTTAAACAAATAAAAACTGATAATAAGGTAGTTACAAAATTTCTTGAAAAGAATGATTAAAAAAAATTATTTATCAATTGAAACAGCAAAGTTAAATTCAAATGTTGGTGGATTAGGATTTTCAGTTAAAAATTTATATTCAAAATCAGAAAAGGCAGATACAACAGTTGCTTTGATTTTTACTCATCTATAAATCTTGCTTCCAATTGTAGAAATAGTTATATCATATTTATCATTATTATTACTATTATTTAAAAATGAATATTTAATTCTAAAATCATTATTTATTGCAATCCCTAATGGATCATGAGTCGGATTAGTAGTATATAAACTTGATCAAAGAACTTCAAAATCTAAATTATAAAAATTATCTGGATTATTAATAATCAAGAATTTGTCATCTGTAATAATTAAATTTTCTAAAGCTATAATTTTTTTATTAATTTCAATGTACAAATCATTAGTTATTCTCAAATCATTATTTAAAAAGCCATTTGCACTAAATTGATTCTCATCTTTTGCATCCATAAATGATGGTTTCCCATTATTAATATTCATTTTTGAAGGCGGTTTTATTGATAATCAAGAATAAATTCCATATGTTTTAACCTCAACCTCAAGAGAAATAGAGTAGATTATTAATCCACTATTGTCATCAAGTGATAAAAAATTTCATTTTGGTTTAAATTTAAATGTAGATGTAGATGTCGCATTCCTAGATAGTCCTTTATATGTTTCTGGAAAGTTATCAACTTTAATTAAAAATTCTTCTAAATATCTTTGAGGAATATCAAACATTTGGGAAATGATCGGAGGATTTATCATCGTTTCAGAAGGAAGCTTGAATATGAAATCATCAATTGCTCTAAAGTTAGAATATTTACCATATGCTTCAATAGTTGCTTTCAATAATTCTTTACTTGTCTCCCTAAAATTAGAAATTTGTTTTACTCTATTAATACTTGATGAAGGACTCAATAAATTACTTGTAATTTTATCATAAAAATCAATTGTTACATAAACACTTCTATTTGAATCATTAGAAGAAACTTTAATATCGGGACGATATTTAAAAGTGCTTGGATTTGTTAAAAAAGTGGGAATATTTATTTTGTCATCATATATTTTTAGTGATGTATAAAAATAAACAAATTCTTCAAGATTTGTAATACTTGAAGCAAACTTATTATTAATGCTTGAAAATTTTTCCTCACTAAGATTGACATTCACTATTTCATTTGAACCTCTATAAAGACTATCAATCTCCTCTTGATATTTAGAGAAGACCATATATTGAACTATCTTTGGATGTTTTAAAATCTTAACACTTGGATTAAGGGGATAATCATTGAGAGAAGTAAGATTTAACTGAACCTCTAATTCACCACTTATTTCATTTGCTACCAATACAAAATTATATTTATAATTAGGGTCTTGTTTGTAACTAGATGATCCATCAATTTTTAAAAAGTTTCTAATTGCCGAAGGTAAAACGTTGTCATTTCCATTAAGTTGCAGTGTTTGAAATTTTGTGTATTGATAGTTAATATCATTTTGTTCTACAGCAGTTAATTCTCTAAAGCCTGTAATTAATACAATATCTTTTTCACTAGAAGTACTTGAGTACTTAACAGGTACACCTTGGTAATCATAAAGTTGAACTGATAATTTTAATTCTTTACCATCTTCACTTGGTGAATAAGAAAAAGAGTATGTAATTCCAGGATTTAAATTTTTTGGAATAGTATAAATATTACCAATTAAATTATCATTAATTGAGTGAGCTAAATTCTTGCTAACATTTATGTCATTGACAAGATTTGCAGTAAATAAATCATATTGCACTTTAAAATCAGTTTTCTCACTTGATGCTGAGCATGATGACAAGACAATTGCCGGCATTAAGAAAACAGGGGTAAATCTGAGAGCAAAAAATAATTTTTTCACATAATCTCCATCCATAATTTTAAATAATTATATAATAAAAGTAATTGTTTTTAGCATTTTTTTATAGTATAATGTTTAATATAAATTAATTTAATAATAAGGATAATAAAAAGGAATAAATATGATTACAGATAGAATATTCATTTCATCTTCAAAAAGTGATGAAGGTAGAAGGTCTATTTCTCAATTGACAAGTGAATTATCACATATCAAAAGGAGTTTTGATTTTTTCAAAGAAGCAGATAAGACAACTTTTGTGAATTACAAAGATGAAAAAATTATTTGAAAAAGACTTGAAAGTTGTGGAGTAACTATTTTAATTTTATCAAGTGATTTCTTATGAAATAATGGTCACCTTTTAAGAAATAATGAAAAGGGTTCAATTGGTTGAAACTATGAAGAGCTTAAGGCATCTCTAACTTGAAACAATGAAAAAATGCACAATTCTGTAATAGCAGTTTATACTGATGAATTCTTTTATAACTATATTAAAAATCCTAAATTATTTTCATTTCCTATTCTTAATGACAATTTGAATAATTTAAACAGATTTAGGTCTGCTGATGTTGATAGTAAAGATTATATTGAAGTAATAAGTTTAAAAGAATTTTTAGATAAACCAAAATACTACTTAAATAAAGTGGATAAAAGAAAAGTTAAACAATCATTCCTTAGTTTATATAACATAGCAGTATAAGTAATTGTACTTTTTACTTTAAATTTAACGTTGTCATTTTGTTAAGTGTTTTTTTAAGTAACAATTCATTTCTTAAAGTTTCAGCTTCTGTAATTGCTGCATCTTTGAGTCTTTTCTCTGTTTGATCAATCATTTTTCTGATTTTGTCCTCATTTAAATCTTCTTTAAAAGCAATGTCATCAGTAAAAATATCAACATATTCTCTTTCAACATAAATTAATCCACCACTAATTGCACAAATCCTTTCATCTTTAGAACCTTTAGAATTGATATACATTATTGATATTTCAATATTACTTATAAATGGTAATCTATCTCTTTGAATACCAATATATCCTTTGGCAGTTTTCACAGTTAAAATATCAATGTCTCCATCAAAAAAAACTCCTTTTGGTGTTGATATTTTTAAGTGAGTTGTTCTTGCCATAAAATACTTTCTAGATTATTTGTTATTGTTTTTAGCTTTTTCAATTGCTTCTTCAATTGTTCCGACATATAAAAATGCTTCTTCCGGTAAATCATCATGTTTACCATCTAAAATTTCTCTAAAACTTCTAATGTTATCTGGAAGTTTAACGAATTTTCCTGGAATTCCTGAAAACTTCTCAGCAACATCAAATGGTTGTGAAAGGAAGTTTCTAATTCTTCTTGCTCTATGAACAATTAACTTATCTTCTTCTGATAATTCATCCATTCCTAAAATTGCAATAATATCTTGTAGTTCTTTAAATCTTTGTAGAATTTGTTGAACAGATCTTGCAACATCATAATGTTCATTACCAATTACTAAAGGGTCAAGTAGTCTTGAAGTTGAAGATAATGGATCAACTGCCGGATATATTCCAAGTGCAGCAATATTACGATCTAAAACTGTTTTAGCATCTAGGTGGTTAAACGTTGTTGCAGGTGCCGGATCTGTTAAATCATCAGCAGGAACATAAACGGCTTGAACTGAAGTTATAGAACCACTTTTTGTTGAGGTAATTCTTTCTTGTAATTGCCCCATTTCTGTCGCTAGTGTTGGTTGGTAACCAACAGCTGAAGGCATTCTCCCTAATAAAGCAGATACTTCTGAACCAGCTTGAGTAAATCTAAAAATATTATCAATAAAAAGTAGAACATCTTGATTTAAGACATCTCTAAAATATTCGGCCATTGTAAGTCCTGAAAGAGCAACACGCATTCTAGCACCTGGAGGTTCATTCATTTGTCCAAATACTAATGATGTTTTATCAAGAACTCCTGAAGCTTTCATTTCGAAGTAAAGATCATTTCCTTCACGAGTTCTTTCACCAACTCCAGCAAAAACAGAAAGACCACCATGTTCTTTGGCAATATTGTTAATTAGTTCTTGAACTAGAACTGTTTTACCGACTCCAGCTCCACCAAATAAACCAATTTTTCCGCCCTTAACATAAGGAATTAATAAATCGATAACTTTAATTCCTGTCTCTAAAATTTCTGAAGATGTTTTTTGTTCTTCATAAGAAGGTGCAGGTCTATGAATTGGCATTCTTTTTTCTCAAATAGGTGCAGGTATTTCATCAATTGGTTCTCCAAGAACATTGAACATTCTTGATAGAACTTGCTTGCCAACTGGTACAGTTATTGAATTACCTGTATCAAATACTTCAAGTCCACGAATTAAACCCTCTGTAATTCCCATTGAAATAGTTCTGACCGTATTATCTCCAATATGTTGAGCCACCTCAAAAACATATTTTTTCCCTTCATAATTTAATTCAAGGGCATTAAGTATTGATGGTAATTTTGAATCTTTAAATCTAACATCAACAACAGGTCCCAATATTTGAATTATTTTTCCTGAATTTTTTTCATTATTATTCATTGCCAGCCCCCGCTACTATTTCTGTAATTTCTTGTGTTATTCGTGCTTGTCTTTCTTTATTATATTCTTTTTCTAAATAATCTATTATATCTGTTGCATTATTAGATGCATTTTCCATAGCTATTCTTCTAGATGAAACTTCAGATACTTTTGAGGAAGCAATTGATGAATATATTATTGCTCCTAAATAAAGTGGTAAAGCTTTTTTAATAACTGTTTTCGGGTTTGGTTCAAATTCGATTAAGTTATTAATTTGATTTTGTTTTGACAACAATTCTTTGTTATTTTTGGAAAAAGGATATATCTTACGATTCTCAGCTTCATAAGTTAAACTATTTATATATTTAGTGTCAATTAGATGAACAGAGTGAATCTTATTTGTAAATAATAGTGAAGAAACTTTATTTGTGATTTTCATAACAATGTCATAGTTAGGTTCATCACCAACTGCTGAAAATTTTAATAAAAGGTTTTCGGTTTTAACTAATTTTGAAAGTGATCTCACTCCCTTACTTCCTAAAATAATTACATAATCATTTATATTTACATTTTTCTTAAATAACTTGAAAATATTATTATTATATCCACCACATAAACCTAGATCAGAAGTGATAATGATAAATACTCTTGGAAGAGAAGAATCTAATTTAATGATTTCATTTCAATCTTTTATCTTAGTGTTTAAATTGTGAAAAATATCCTCTATTCTTCTAGAGTAAGAAATAACGTCTTCATAATTTTGCTTAGCTTTTCTTAATTTAGATGTTGAAACAAGTTCCATTGCCTTAGTAATTTTTCTTGTCGTGCTTACTGAAGTAATACGATTTTGCACTTCCTGCAATGAAGCCATATTATTGTTTTACACTTTCTGCAATTGATTGTGTCACTGTATTATTAGATTTAGCTTGTGTTTCTACAGTAGGAGTAGATTCATCAACAACTATTATTCCTGCTAAAAATGATTCATTAAATCTTTGGATAGATTCAAGCAACCCTTGATTAACTTCATTTGAAATTAATTTCTCTGCTTCAATAGTTCTTTTAAACGAATTAGCTACATTATCTAATTTAAAAAAGTCAATTAATTCTGTTTTTCATCTTTTAATCTCTTCTAAAGGTATTAATTCAATTAATCTATTTTTAACAGCAAATAGAACTATTGTTTGTGAAACTTGAGAAATTGGTTCAAATTGTTTTTGCACTAATATTTCATAAACTTTCTTTCCATGTGTCAATATCTTTTTGGTTGAATCATCAAGGTCTGATGAAAATTGAGCAAAAGATTGCATTTCATTATATTGTGATAACTCAAGCTTCAATGAAGATGTAACTTGTTTCATAGCTTTAATTTGTGCAGATGATCCTACTCTTGAAACTGAAAAACCAACATCAACTGCCGGACGTTGTCCAGAGTTAAATAGGTTTTCTCTTGTAAAGATTTGTCCATCAGTAATTGAAATAACATTTGTTGGGATATAGGCAGAAATATCTCCTGATTGAGTTTCAATTATTGGTAAAGCAGTAATTGAACCACCACCATTTTTAGCATTCACTCTAGCTGCTCTTTCTAATAATTGAGAGTGTAGATAGAAAACATCTCCTGGATAAGCTTCACGACCAGGTGGTCTTCTTAATAAAAGAGAAAGTGTTCTATATGCAACAGCATGTTTTGAAAGGTCATCATAAACAATCAAAACATCTTTGCCTTGTTCCATAAATTCTTCTGCAATGGTTATAGCACTATAAGGTGCAATGTACTGTAAGGGAGCAAATTCAGAAGCACCAGCAGAAATAACTATTGTGTAGTTCATTGCATCTCTTATTTCTAAATTCTTAACGATTTGAGCAACAGTTGAATTTTTTTGCCCAATTGCTACATAAATACAAATGACATTCTTACCTTTTTGATTAAGAATAGTATCAATTGCAATTGCTGTTTTACCAGTTTGACGATCTCCAATGATTAATTCCCTTTGACCTTTACCAATAGGAATTAATGAATCAATTGAAATTAAACCTGTTGCAAGTGGTTGATCAACAGTTTCTCTTGTCATAACTCCAGGAGCAACCCTAAAAATTGTTCTTGTTTTTTCAATATTTATTTCACCTTTGCCATCTATTGGATGACCTAAGGCATTTAGAACACGACCAATTAAAGTTTGTCCAACTGGAACAGAAACAACTTTTGTTGTTCTCTTTACCTGGTTACCTTCAACAATATTGTCATTTTCACCCATCAAAACAACTCCGACAGATTCTTCCTCTAAGTTTAGAGCTAGACCAAATGTTCCGGAACCAAAATCTAATAATTCTCCTAATTTAACATTATCTAATCCTGATACTAAGGCAATTCCATCACCTATAGATAAAACTTCCCCAACTTCTGAGGTTTTTGTGGTTAATGAAGCGTATTCTTTAATTTGTTTTTTTATGACTGCAGATATGTCGATTGCTTTTAATCCCATTTTCTCTCCCCTTTCAATAAGTTTCTTATTTGCTCTAAATCTGAAATTACAGAATTTTCAATTATTGTGTTATCAAGGAATATTTTTATTCCTGATACTAGTTCTTTATCTAGTAAATTTTTTAGATTTATCTTACAATCATATTCTTCTGAAAGTTTGCTTTCAATTTTCTTTAGATTAATAGGTGTGAGGGGTGAGGATGAATAAACAATTCCTTCTTTTATTTTTAAATAATCACCACAATAATTAACAAATAAATTAATAATTTTTCTTATGTGATGGAACTTATTTTTACTTGAAATTAATTTTAAGAAATTTAAGAAATATTTATCTAGGTTTTTGAACGTTGTGTTTATTATTTCTTCTTTTTTAACTTGTGGTATATTTCTTAAAGAAAGAATTTTTGCAAATTCAAGGTAATCAGGAGTGGAAAATAAGTTTAGCAATATTTTCGCATCATCAAAATATTCTTTAACCTTATTTTCTTCATTTGCTATAGAAAATAAGGCTAAGGAATAACCAATTAAATTTTCATTCTTATTCATTACTCACCTTTTGCATTATTTATTCACCCTTAATATAAGAATCTAAATATTCTTTAGTTGTTTCTTTATCAATATTTTTAGAAATAATTTTTTTAGAAATAATCATAGCTACCTCAATAATGTCATCATTTCTTGTTTCAGCCATTTTTTGCATTCTAAAATTGATGTCATTGTTGGCTTCACAAATTAATCTTTCAGCTTCTTTTTTGCCTTCATTAATATAGTGTTGTTTGATTACTTCTGAATCTTTTTTAGATTTTGAAATAATGTCCTGAGCAATAATTCTTGATTTTATTAATTCACTTTTTGCATTTGATTTCATTTCAATTGATTTATGTTTTGATTCAATAGAATCATCAATATTTTTTTGAATAAAATCATGTCTTTTCTTCATCATTTTTACAACAGGATTATAAAATAATTTAGATAAAATAATCATCGTAACAATAAAAGCACCAATTGTGGCAAGTATTATATATAATGAAGGGAATAAGGCACTAACAATATCACTAATGTCGCCTGGTTTAGGTTTTGAATCTTCCTTCAAAATAGTTGTGTTTATTATTTCTAATATTATTTCTTCACTCATAAAAATTTCCTACATAATCATTATGATGATGCTGTTGTGTTGTAAACAAAAATCAATAGAATTGCAACAACGAAAGCATAAATAGCTGCGGATTCAGTAATAGCTAATCCCATTATTAACATTTTTCTAATTTTAGCTTCAGCCTCCGGATTACGTCCAACTGCTTCAACAGCCTTTCCTGTAGCGTAACCTTGTCCAATACCAGTGCCAACTACACCAATTACAGCCATTCCAGCACCAATTGCAACAAGTCCATATTGCATATTATTCATATTTTCCCCTTTTAATTTAAAACAAGGTTTCTTGTTTTATTTTCTTTCTTTTGTTTTTTATTTTCTCTAGCAATTTTTTTTGCTTCTTGTATTTCATCTCCAGCTTCAATTTCGGTTGATCAATATATACATGTTAATAAAGCAAATATATAAGATTGAATCAGAGCACCAAATATATCAAAATACATATGGAACCAAGGTGCAACTACCATTCCTAGTAAATTGATTTCTCCAACTACTGGGATAAGTCCTCATAGAACACTACATACATAATAAATTAGAAACATCATTATTGATCCGCCCAATATATTTCCATATATCCTGAATGAAATTGATATCAATGGAGAAAATTGACCTATCAATTCTATGGGATTTAGGAATTTCTTAAAAAATGACAATCGCTGATGAATAATCCCAAATACATATATTCCTAATCAAGCTATTATTGATAGAATAAGTGGCACAGAATATGATGTAACTACTGGTTCCATTGCAAGAAATGCAGATGTATTACCAACAAGCAAGAAAGTAATCAAGGTAAAAATGTAAGGAGTAACACGATCAAGTTTTCCATCTGTTGTTGAATTAAATTCTGATTGGAAAATTCCAACATATTGTTCTGCAATTAATGCAATTCCTTTTGGCGCTTCATCTTGATTAACCTTTCTAACCTTAAAATATACAATAGTGGAAAGAACAGAAATAACAATTACAACATAAATTAAAGTTATAAGTTGTGGTTGCGCTCAATCTCATAAATTACTAGTCAATTGTCCCATGTTTCCCCTTCCTTTCCTTAATGTTTTTGTATATTCATACTCAAATATTATAAAGAGTAATGCTAATTTGAATTGTAAATAACCCAACTAAAACAGTAAAGAAATTAAAAATTCCATCTATATTAGTTAATGAATTATCACTTTTATTGAATGCTTTGTTAATAAAAATAATTGATATAAGTGTGCCAACTAATAAACATGATGTTAGGAGAAACTTAAGAAGTGATAATAAGAATCCTATCTTAAATGTTCTCTTATCACTTAAAAGTTTTTCTAAAAAAAAGTTTGTAGTAAAAAAAATTGATATTGAAACTGCTGAACCTATCAAAAAACCTGTTAAGTATGTGTAACTAAAAATAGTGGCAATTGCAAAAGCAATGGAAACCAATAATACTAGTAAAAATCATACTTTTAAGATGTTTTTTTCAAGATTAATGTCGTTCATAAATATCCTAGGTAAATAAATTACCTATTTATAATTTTACTCTTAACATTTAAAAAATTTAATTAAAATAAAAAAATAACATTTTAAGCAAACAACATTTCTCTAACTTTTCTACTTTTTTCTTTTGAGAGCATAATTTCAAGTGCTTTTAAACCAAGTTCAATTGAAGCCCCGGGGCCTCTGCCAGTTATATATTTACCATCAACCATCACATGATCATTTTTTTGTCTTAATGGAGATGATTTGGAGTCAATTTCATCAATTGGATATGAAGCATATTTTTTATTAGTAATTATTTTTGTTTCATATAATGCATTGGGTGCATCACAAATTGCAATAATATATTTATCATTATTTACAAAATCTTTTACAATAGATAAAGCTTTTTCATTTTTTCTAAGTTCAAGAGCTGCTCTACCGCCTGGAATAAAAATTGCATCATAATCATTTACATTATAAGTTGATATAGTTTCGATTGAACCAATATTAAAGGTTCCAAAAACATTTGTATTGCCATCAGGGTTGTAATATGTGACATCTATTTCTCCAGATTTATACAATACTCCAATTACTCCAGTCAATTCAATATCTTGATATCCATCTAATATTAAAGTTATTATTTTCATATTGATCTTCCTATTCTTTCTTTTTCTAATTATAATTATATTATAATTAGAGAACATTTAAATATCTTTGTATTACATAAGTGGAGATAAAAGTCTAACTAAAAAGATATTTATTAAATATAAGATTGATCTTCCCTTCTTTTTATTCTTAGGAATAACTAAATTTGCATATTTCTTGTAGTCATCAAAAATTGCATCTAAATTTGAAACTGCTTCACCAGTTATATAGCTTAGCGATTCATAATTAGAATATAAAGATCTCATGTCCAAATTGATTGTTCCTAAATATCCTAATGTATTATCAAAAGTTCCTATCTTGGAATGCAAGAACATATCATTAATTTCATATACTTTTGCGCCATTTAAAATTAAATCATTTAAATAATGATGAGTTGCTTCTAAAATCATTTTTTTATCTGCTTTTCCTGGAATAAATATTTCAACTTCAACACCTTCTAATAAAGCAAATTGTAATTGCTCTAATATTTTTTTAGAAGGAATAAAATAAGGAGTTGCAAATCTAATTCTTTTAGAAGAAAAAGAAATACTATGCATCAATGATTTTTCTAGAAAATATTCCTTAACATTCGGACCTTCTTCAAGAAATAATGCTTTAGAATTTATATTTTTGTTTTTTTGTTTTGTAATATATGTTTCACTATTCAATCTTTTATTTGTAATTTGAAATCAACTATACAAAAATAGCTGCGAAAAATCATTACAAAGATCACCCGTTACTCTAGCATTTATATCTACTCAATAACCAAATTTTTTATTATATGAAAAGTATTCATCACTAATATTTATTCCACCAGTATGAACTATATTTCCATCAATAATTACTGCTTTTCTATGCAACCTAAATGTTTGCTTTATATTTAGGAAGGGAAATCTAATCTTATTGAAAATAACTATTGAAATTCCTGCCTCTTTCATTTCATCTAGTTCATTATCATTAAATGCTCATTTACCAAAATCATCAATCAATATTTTTATCTTTATTCCTTCGTTAGCTTTTTTAATTAAAATGGATTTAAATTGATCATATGTTTCTGATTGTTTCATAATATACATTTCAATGTGAATATGATGTTTGGCATTCTTTATATCTTTAAATAAAGATTCATATGCTTCAAATCCATGTTTATAAATTTCAAATGATGAGTTTTTTCAATTCCTCATTATTAAGGAAGACATCTTTTTTTCCAAGTTAGATAATTTATCTTTATGGTAATCAATTTTTATTTTCTCATTTGCAAAGGATTTATAGCATTTTTCATACTCTAACTTTGATTCCTGAAATACATTTTTTCGACCAAGAAACAAGAATATAATGTGCCCGAGTACTGGGGCTATAATTATAAAAATAAGTCATGAAAGTTTAGTTTCATAATTTCTTTCTTTACTAAATATTCAAACTGACATTATGATATTAACTGCATAAAAAATTATTATTGCTAAGATGAATCCAACAATCCCAACTTGACCTATAAAAAAGAATAGCGAAGTCATTGACAGAATACTTAGCAATAATAGAATTTCTATTATTCAACGTAAGGATTTTTTCATTATTAACAATTATATTTTATTTAACTAAAAAAAGATAAAAAAAATGGCGGGGAAGAGAGGATTTGAACCTCCGCGGGAATTCCTTCCCCTACACCCTTAGCAGGGGCGCCTCTTCGACCACTTGAGTACTTCCCCATTTTTTTATTTAATTATACCAAAACATTGATAATTAATTTACATTAATAGTAATAGCATTAGTAATGTAACACCAAAGAATATTAATGTTGATAAGGCATCAATCAAAGTTGTTAAAACTGGAGCCGCCATAACAGCTGGATCTTTTTTTAGTTTTACACCCAATATTGGAACAATTGCACCAGAAACTTTCGATATTACAATAACAAGAAATAATGCGAATGAGGAGGCAACTGCAATAATTAGATAAAATGCATAATCATTATTTAACATTTCACCAGTTACTAAATAATAAATCATTAATCTTAGAAAATTTGCAAACATTAAAACTGAACCTAATATTATTCCAATTTTTAATTCCTTGAAAATTACCTTTGTTGGGTTAGTATTTCTTAATTCATTTAAAGCCATAGATCTTGTAATGGTGGAACTTGCTTGTGATCCAGCATTTCCTGCTGATGAAGATATAACTGGAATGATGGCTAAGACACTACCGACCAAAATTGAACTTGAAACTGTTGCTTGAATGGCCTCTTTAATAAAGTTCTCAGTAATTATATAAAAGGTGTCAATTATTATTTGCGAAAGAGTGGCTCCAATCATTAGCATCAAAAGTCAAAAAACTCTACTCCTAACAATAGTAGATATTTTAGCCTTTGGATAAGGTATTAATTCTTTCGAACTAATACCAGAACCTTTATAAATATCTTCAGTAACTTCTTCATTAATAATGTCAATAACATCATCATGAGTTAGCATACCTAACACAACATTATTTTCATCAACAACAGGTAGAATTGGTGAGAATTCAGAAATAAATATTTGTGATGCTTCTTTTTTATCCTGAAAAGTATAAACACTTCCTATCTTTCTAACATTATTGATAATCTTTTTATCTCTTGAACCAAAAACAATATCTTCTAGTGTTATACAACCTAATAATTTATTTTCTTGATCAACTAAGAAAAAAATATGTGATATCTCTGATTCCTCACGCTTATTTTTAATCATTTGTAGAGCTTCTTTGTTAGTGTAACTATTTTTAAGTAAAATAATATCAACAGACATAATTGAACCAACCTGTGTTTCACTATACTTAAGAATTTCATTAACTTTTGACCTTGTTTCTTTATCAACATTTTTAAGAATGGCTTTAGATAAGTGTGGAGGTAATTCCTCTATTAAATCAGCAATTTCATCAGTATAAAGCTCATTAATAATTGAATATGTTTCTTTTTGTGTTAAATTCTTAATTATATTTTCTTGCATTCCTTCATCTAAGTGAGAAAATACTTCAGATGCCTTTTCTGTTTTTAGAAATCTGAAAAATAAAATACCTTCAATTTCTGAAAGTTCATTAAGGATTTCAACGATTTCAGACATTGTGGCTAATTCTGAGAATTCTCTAATTGCATCAATATTTTTCGAAGCAATTAATTCTTTAATATCTATGTAATCAATATCTTTTAGCATAATAAAGTTAACCCCCCCCCTTTCTCTATCTAAAGAAATTTTATTTATACAAATTAATCACGAAGAAAGAAAATTAATTTTTCTTGAAATTCATTTATGTCAACTTTTGTTAAAACTGCATTTTTAGCAATTGTTACACCACCATTTTCTTCAGAAACTATAATTGTTGTAGCATCCGAAATTTCACTAATACCCATAGCAGCCCTATGTCTAGCTCCATATTTATTATCAATAGATTTCTTAGTGATTTTGTAATATGTTGCTGCATATAAAATTTTGTTTTCTCTAATTATAATCGCTCCATCATGTAATGGGGAATTTTTATTAAATAATGAAATTATTAGTGACGAAGAAATGTTGGCATCTAAAATGATTCCATCAGTTCTAAAGTTATCAATTACATCATGGTTTTCAATGGTTATAATTGCACCAGTTTTAGTTTTGGATAAATATTCCACTGCTTCTCTTACTTGATTAATTAATCTAATCTTACTACTTGTGCCAATTCTATTTTTCTTTTTATCAAATATGAATCTCTTAAATAAAGAAAAGAGTAGTGGCGAGATAACCACCAAAGCAATAATAATAGAAATAATTAATATTATTACTAACAAAGTATTTGATTCTGACCGCATTATATTTCTCTTTTCCTCTTTCTAAATTTTCTCTAAATACACAAAATATTGTAGTTTATATTATTTTCAAACTGATGGGAAGAAGAATAAAACAATCAAAGATACTCCAACCATTATTAAAAGTGATAATAAAATTGTGATTGTTCAAAATCTAAAATTTCCACTAGACTTCTTATCATTATGATCATCACTTTTTTTATTTTTAGAACTTAATGTTGGTTCTCCCTGGTTTCCAATTACTTCATCACTAGAATCTTTAAATTCAGTGTTTGGCATTGGATAATATTCTTTAATTCTTCCATAATCAACACTTTTTACATTATTTTCATTATTTCTTTGGTCAATTATTGTCTCAATAGTAGATGTTGTTTTTTGTGATTCTTCCTTGAAATCAATTTTTTTAGCATTTACTATTATCGGTTTTTCAACTTCTTCTTTTACATAAATTGTATTTTCAATATTGTTTTTTAAATCGAGTTTTCCAGAATTATCTTGATTTTCATCTCAAAGGTTTTCAACCATGGATTTTCTTTTTAAAATTTCATCAATAATAGAAAGGTTAAGAGTATCTTCTTGATTTACAACAACTTTTATTTCATCTAATTTTGCTAATTCAGATATTAAATTTAAAGGTTTTTTAGATTCTTCATTTTTTGTTAGTAAATTATTATCATTGTCTTTATTAGTAGGAAATAAGTCTCTAGTACTTGTATCATATTGTAAAATATCCTTAGTATTCATGAGTTCATTGCTAATAGGATTATGAATAATAAGGGGGGTCTCTTCTTTTATTTCTTCTATAGGTTTTGGAGTAGGGTCCACAACTGTTTTTGTCACCTTCTTTTTAGCAGGTTTCTTCTTAGTGGGTTTTTTAACAACTTCTTTCTGAATTAGTTTAGTAATTTTTTTCTCCACAGGTTTAGTAACTTTCTTTTTAGAAGGTTTTTCAGGTTTCTTCTCAACTTGTTTAACTACTTTTTTCTCCAAAGGTTTTTCATTCTTTTTAGTAGGTTTTGGTTTTTCATCTTTTTTCAGACTTTTTTCATATTTATCTTTCAACTCTTTTTCATTAAAGAATTTATCACTGTCTTTAACTAATTTAAGTTCAATAGTTTTTGAAGCGGTTTTTAAATCTCTTCTTGCCATTTCCTCAATTGTAAACACCATCTTTGAAAATTTGTCACCTGTTGATTGTTGAACAAGCATTTGTGCTGGAGTTTTAAGTTGTTTAAAATAAGCAACGGCAGCAGTTTGGGTTTTAAAAATACGATAGAAAAGTTTGTCATTCTCAAGAACAACTCAAATCTTATCTCCCATTTTATTTATCCTTCTTGTACAAGTATACTGTCTTGTTGCTTTCATGTTACATACTCCTAAACTAAATATATAAAATTATAAAGTATTTTTATTTAAATTTTCTTATTAACTTTTAAAATATAAATTAAAGATTTAAAGAACAAATAAAAAATATAAATTTTGAATTAAAAAAATGCCAACCTAGCATTTCTAATATAATTATTTTTTTAAATCTAAATTTTGATCTATAACACCTAATTTTTTATGCTCCTCATAAGCAAACTTGTCTAAAACAAATTTCACTAAGTCTAAATCATTTTGATAAATTTTTATCTGGTATCTATCACTGATTAATTTTCCCTTATTGGGCTTATTGTTGTTTGGATGTATTTTTACTTTGTATGGTGAAAGCAATGGTTTTTGTTTCGGAAAAAGGTTATCCACAAATGATAAGTCAAGTTCTTTTTCAATAAAACGATTTCTATTATTGTGTGATTCAACATCCTCCTTATTAGGATTAAAATCTGCAAGGTAAGCATCTTCATCAAATAATTCATCACTATTTTCTACAATACCACCATCATAATTTTGTAATGCTTCTACTAGACCTCTTTTTTTTGTTTCAAGTTTAGTAAAAACAATACTTGAAAAAACATTATCATATAAATCTTGAACTAACATTTCTGCATAGATTGTTTTTAGTTTTTTAAAATAAGAAATAGCTAATGTACGATTTTTAAAAATACGATAGAATTTTCTTCCATTTTCAAGAACAACTCATATTTTCTTGTTTTCTTTATTTCTCCTACGTGAACAAGTATATTGTCTTGTTGGTTTTGAAGTGATAGTTCTTGCACTTTTTACAGTTGTTTGTGTTTTCATATATTTGTGTAGTCTTTCCAATCTGATTTAAAATATCTTTCTCATGTAAAAAATTATAGAGTATTTTTATGAAAAAAATGACATTTTCAAAAAAGCAAAAAAAAAATGGCAAGGGTGACAGGACTCGAACCCACAACATGCGGGGTTGAAGCCCGCTGTTCTACCAATTGAACTACACCCTTAACAAAAAATTACTTATTTTCAATAATTCTAATTATATCATCAATAGTTTTAATATTATTCAATTCATCATCAGGAATTTTTATATCCAATTCTTGTTCAAGTTCCATAACCACTTCAACTAGGTCTAAAGAGTCTAATCCAAGTTCTTTAATATTAGTAGAAGCACTAATCTTTTTGTTTGTTCTTTCTTTAAGAATATTTAAAATTACATCTTGATTAATCATAATATAAAATTATAGACTATTTATTGAAATAATATAAGTTTTTTTCAATTCTTTTCCTTCATGAATTCACTTGAAATAAATAGTTTTTTTAATTCTACTATTTTCAATAATATAAAAAGCTAAATCACCATCAACACTCCCCAACCTAGTGATAATATCTTTTATTATCGAAGCCATCATCTTGTCCCCAATAAAAGGATAACCATTTTCAAATTCAATTAAGTTGTAAAAATTTTTTGAGTCTATCTCTGGAAAAATATCATTTTCATCAATTTGGGGTTCCTCAATATCTGGAATAAGAATATTATCATTTTCCTTATTTTTATTCATGTTTGCAAAAATGAAATATGAACCAATTGAAAAACCTACTATCAAAATAGGTAATGGTATTAAAATTAATTTCTTAGAATTGATAATCTTTAATTTTGAAAAAATACTTTTATTTTTATTTGTCATTTTTTCCTAAATTAATAATATCTTCCAAGGATAAATTTCCTGATATTAAGTTAGAAAAATCACTATTTAAAATAGTATTTTGTTCTAAAAAATTATTATCAAATAAATCTTTAAATTCTGATATTTTTAGTTTTATAATTCCAGAATCCTTATCAAAATAAGGATTTTTAATGGGATTAGAAAAACCGATCAAAATATCAGTAACATAATCAACACTTAAATTCAATATTGGTATGATATCACCTTGATACCTATATGGTATTAAGTATCCTTTTTCGGAATTAATTCCTATTCCAATATGAGTTTTATCTTGGGAGAAATCATAATAAGTATTTTCATCAAATGAAATATTTGCCACAATACCATTTAGTAAATCAATTGGATCTGGATTAATTATATTATTAAGAGCAGCTCTAGTTTTTTTCATTCCATCAGAAATTTGTAAACCTTCTATTGTGATTGGGATGACTCTAGGTAAAATTGTTTTAGATACATTTTGAACATAAAACATATCATGATTATGTTTTCCGGGAAGAAGTTCTATTGGATATATCTTTATGATAGATTTTAAAACACTTGATTTGATTGATGTCTTAGTTTGAGTAAAGATAATTGAAGTATATGTTTCAATTTCCAAACCTTTTTCATCAATTAGAAAGCTTTTATTATATTGAGGAATTCTTGTGAATTTAAGCAGTATCTCACTAAGACCATATCATGCTCGAGGAGATGAATTTTGATCATAATCTTTTAAGGTTTTTTCAAAAGATGAAAAAATTGATATTGATGTAACATTCTTAAAAGGAATATTTTTAAGTTCCCTAGATGAAAAAACTACACGAGTACCTGGTCAAGTAATGATTGTTGGTGAAATATATGTAACTTCATTATTTATAGCAATTGTAAATTTTTTATTTTGATGCGGAAAATTATGAATTCATATTGAAAAACCTTCATCTTGAGTATTTTTCTTTATAGTAGTTTCTATTGAATAGTTATTCATCCAATAATTTGTATTAATATTATGTCTATATTCTATTTCCTCAAGCAATGATAATTTTGGCTGTTCAGTAGTAACCATTTGTCTTTGTATAATCGGGATATTAAGCATATAGATAAAATATAAAAGTATTTATTGCATCATTTTTCCTTTTATAGAAAGTTGATCTTGATCAATAATCATCACTTCAGTCATCCTTCTTATTCATGAATTCTCTCTATTATTAGTTGTTGGTTTTGGTCCAGTAATTCTAAGATACTTTCAAATACTGATTTAGTTTTTTGTATTTCCATTTTGTTTTTATTTATTCTGTTTTCATTCATTAGTAATTCACCATTTTTATGATTAACTTCTAAAAGTTTTAACTTCTTGTATAAGAGACACATTTCCTTTACAATAATTTTTTTCTTGGATAATGGTATTAACTCTATTTCTTCTAATTTCATTTCTTTCCTCCATATATATATTCCGAAAATTTAGTATTTTAATAAAAAAAAAATTATTTTATTTTTATTCATTCATTAATGAATGAAAAATAAAGAAAATTTTTATATAATTAGTAAAAATATGGCAATCTTTTCTTAATTTTTATCAATTATTATAGGATTAATAGTTTATTTAGGAGATTTTCATATTAAAAGACATAAAAAAAAGCTATTCAAAATGAATAGTGATACTGCAACAAATATTATTGGACATAATTTGATATGGTGGCCCCGGTAGGAATCGAACCAACGACACACAGAGCTTCAATCTGTTGCTCTACCGACTGAGCTACAGGGCCTTAAATGGCGGTCCAGACGGGGATCGAACCCGCGATCT
This sequence comes from Metamycoplasmataceae bacterium, assembly GCA_051656785.1. GTDB lineage: Bacteria > Bacillota_I > Bacilli_A > Mycoplasmatales > Metamycoplasmataceae > UBA710. The sequence continues at coordinate 132,750 of JBOFJK010000006.1, read as the reverse complement.
CCTCCGTGACAGGGAGGCGTATTAACCACTTTACCACTGGACCATGGTTGCGGAGACAGGACTCGAACCTGTGACCTTTGGATTATGAGCCCAACGAGCTACCAACTGCTCCACTCCGCGATATGTAAATAGAAAAAACTTTCTATTTTGAAGGTAAAAGAATTATATGGTTATCTAATCCTTTTAAATGGCGGGCAATGAGGGATTCGAACCCCCGCGGGCGGTAAAGCCCCTGCTAGTTTTCAAGACTAGTCCCTTCAGCCAGACTTGGGTAATTGCCCTTTTGGTGGACCCAGCCGGGCTCGAACCGGCGACCTACCGGTTATGAGCCGGGTGCTCTAACCAACTGAGCTATAGGTCCATTCCTCTAAAATAATGAACATGGAATTCCAAATTGGTGGCGCCAAAGGGAGTCGAACCCTTGACCTTCCGGGTATGAACCGGATGCTCTAACCAGCTGAGCTACAGCGCCAAATGGTGGAGAGGAAGGGAGTCGAACCCTCTACCTCCTGCGTGCAAGGCAGGCGCTCTAGCCAGGTGAGCTACCCCCCCATAATAATGGTGAAGAAGACAGGATTCGAACCTGCGACCACTACGTCCCAAACGTAGTGCTCTACCAAGCTGAGCTACTTCTCCATTTAAATATAGTACATCTAACTTAATATAATGCTTTTTAATTATATATAAAAATATGAATTTCAAATAAATTATTTAAATTAAAAAATTAAAAAATTATTAGTGTGAAAATTATCATAAATATTTATATTTCTAATTGATTATTTTCTTAAAAAAACTATAAAATTAATTATGATAAAAAAGTAAAATTTTAAAAAATAGTATAAAATTTTATTATTATGAATTATAAAGAATTATCTAAAATAACAATTTATTCAATTATTACAAAACTTTTTGTCATAATTGGAATTATAATATTTGCTTTTGATTATCCAAATTGAAGCAAATATGATTCAAGTTTCCTAGTAGATCCCGCTCAATGAACTAATGTTTCTGAACAATTATTGCCTATTTCAGTACAAGCGGCAAGATTATGACAAGTATTTTCCTTAATCATATGTATTGTCATGATCATGTTGACTTGTTGAGAAATAAAGAAGATGGAGCAAGCAAAATATAAAAAATATTACATTGCTTCATTGGGATTTTTTACTTGATTAATACTGCCTTATACTATTTATATAGGAATTAAAGAAAAAGCTTATATTAAATTTCTAGATTACAATTCACAAAATCGTGATGAGGAATTACAAATGTCATTTCAAAGTTTTAAGAATGGAATTTCAGGAACTGGTGAAAGAGATAAGTTATTTTGAAATACTATTTTTGGATATTTTGTTGTCTTAGTTACATTAACAAGTACAATTTTTTGTTTCCTTGATTTTAATTCTTTATTTGGAATCGAGAAAATGAATCAAATTGATTCTGATATTCTAAAACCAGGATTCACTATTCAAGATTATTATAAAACAATTAGAACTCAAACAATTTTTGGCCCACTATCGACATTTACATCTTTAGGTAACTATACTTGTTTCCTATTTATGTTAAGTTTTTCATTATTTAGTAGAAAAATTGCTTTTAGAAATAATACTATCATGATTTCAGTTGCTTCTTATATTTTTGTAGTTTTAGCAATATATTGAGGTTATTTATTTCCTCAATCACTACAAAACAATGATTATGTAATCCTTTTCCAATGAGTTAGAACTAGTTGAACACATGCAGTTGTCCCTATTCTTGTAATTGGTTTTACAATCACCTCTATCTTAATAAGCAAATCTAAACCAACAAACTTTAAATCATTAGTATTAAAAGGAATACCATTTCCATTATTCTATGGACTTTATATTTATTCAATTCCTTTCTATACAAGATGAAGTGTTTATGGTGGATTAACTAACATGAACCCTAATATGGATACATCGATCGGTATTGAAGGTATTACTAAAACTGGTAATTACTTAATGATTATTGCTTTCTTAGGTTTAGCAGCTCTATTTGTATTCATATTTTTCTGCTTCTGATCATTTGCATATCTTGTTAATAAAAAAGAAATGAATAAAATTAATATTTTAACAAAAAAATAGTATAAAATTTCTTGTTATGAATTATAAACAAATGTCAAAGATAACAATGTACTCAATTATTATGGCAATATTTGCTATTATTGGAATTTCATTACTTGCAATGAATTTTCAAGATTGAATTACATATGACTCCAGTTACTTGCAAGATCCTGCGGATTGAACAGGAAATTCTAATCGGTTATTACCTGTTTCAGTCGAAGCCTCTAGAATGTGGCAAGTCTTATCATTAGTAATGTGTTTTGCAATGTCAATTGCTATTATCTTACAAATTAAACAAATAGAAGAAGTTCATTATAAAAAATTATATGCTTTGTCAATCGGGATCTTTACTTGATTATTACTTCCATACACAATTTATCTTGGAATAAAAGAGAAATTATATTGTCAATTTATTGATTATCTTTCACAAGAGCGTAATGAAGCTTTACAAATGTCATTTATCAGTTTTAAAAATGGAATAATAGGTAGAGATAGAAGAGACAAATTATTTTGAAATACAGTCTTTGGTTACTTCCTTTTCCTAGTTACAATAGTTACTACTATTTTATGTCTAATAATAGTTGAGGATGTTTATCCACCTAAAATGATTCACCCAATTGATTCTGTTGAATTAAAACCTGGTTTTACAGAAGAGGATTATTATGCAAGCCTTAAGCATACACCAATATTTGTAATATGATCAACATTTACATGTATTTCGAACTTTAGTTGCTTTATATTTATGACTCACTTTATCTTCTTTAGCAAAAAGATTCCATTTAGAAATAACACAATAATGTTAACAGTTGCAGCTTATATATCACTAGTTATGTTAGTATATTGAGTTGCCCTATTTCCAGATGGATATGTTGTTCCACTACAGTGAGTTGGAACAATTTGAACGCATGCTATCGTTCCATTGCTATTTTCATTATTTACCATTACATCAGTTTTATTGAGTAAATCAAAACCTACAAACTTTAAAAGAATGACTGCAGTTGCTATACCACTTCCATTATTTTATGGTTTATATGTTTATTCATTTCCATTCTATACAAGATGAAGCGTTTATGGTTGATTTACAAATATGAATCCTAATGTAAATACTGTAATTGGTCAGCTTGATAAAGAAACTGGTGAAGGTATCATAGTAAGTGGAAGTTATTTGATGATATTAGCTTTCTTTGCCTTAACATCAGCATTTGTGCTTTTTTTCTTCATATACTGAAAATTTGCAAATGTTGTTTATAAAAAATCAAATAGAAAAATAAAAATCATCAAGTAAATAAAGATTTTTATTATATACAAAAAGCAACCTTATTATAGATGCTTTTTTATGTCTATTTAATAATTCTTTTATTAAGAGCAAGGGTTTTTAGATTTAGATAATGCATCTATTCCAAATAGAGCACAATCATCTCCATAAGGATCATCTAGAAATTCTATTTGATTAAACTGCGATGGAAGAGAGTTTTTTTTAGCTCATTTAACAGCTTCATCAATATATCATTTATTATGTCTTGCTACTGAACCGCCAATTACAATCAAGTTAGGATTAACAACTGATAAAACAATTGCTAAAGTACTACCTAATGTTTCAATGGCTTCATCAATAATTAATGTAGCATTCTTATCTTTTTTATATAAGTCAAAAACTTCTTTTGTTGAAAGTTTTTTCCCAATAAGTTTCAAAGCTCTTTTTTCAATTCCAGAACCTGAACAAAAATATTCACAAGCTCCAACTGCAAGATGATTTTCTTCTTTATTAAAAGAAGCAGGCATATATGCAATTTCTAATCCTTGATAAGAAAATCCTGAATATATTTGATTTTTGTAAATTAATCCAGCCCCTAATCCAGTTGAAATTGTAAAAAATTGAGTAACATCATTTTCTGTTCTTTTATAAAATTTGTGCACTGCATATGCCATAGCATTTGCATCATTATCAAATACAACATCCTGAACTAGAGTATTATTCTTAATATATTCCCTGATATTAAAATTTACTCAATTAGGAATATTTGCTCCAGAAATTATTACTCCTTCTTCATAGTCTGCAACACCTGGTAAACAAATTCCTAAGTATTTAATTTTATGTTCATTAAGTAATTTAATTAGTGGTTTAAATGAATCAATTGGATTGGATAAAATTGTTGGAAATGATTCTTTAAGTATTATTCTTCCTTCTTTTATGATGGCAAATCTTGAATTTGTTCCACCAATATCTATTGCTGCATAATTATTATTCATATAAATCCTTTTCTTAATTTAATAATATACAAAATAAATAAAATATAAACTGATTGCTTAGTTTATATTTGTAAATATTAATTTATTTTTTAGTTCTAATTTCTTTTAAACGAGCTGATTTACCTTTTAGATCTCTCATGTAATAAAGTTTAGCACGTCTAACCTTATTTAAACGAACTACTTCAATAGAAGCAATGTTAGGGTTGTTTATTGGGAATGTTCTCTCCACTCCAATACCATATGAAATTTTTCTAATGGTGAAAGTTTCTTTTGAACCACTATTTTTCATAGCAATAACAAGTCCTTCAAAAATTTGAATTCTTGATTTTTCCCCTTCTTTAATTCTTACGTGAACCTTGATGTTATCACCAGATTTAAAGGCCGGGAAGTCATAACGATGTTGTGAATCTTCTATTGCTTTAATTTTGTTATTTATCATTTTCTATCCTTTCTAAGAGATCAGGTCTTTTATTCTTAGTGTTCTCTATTTGTTTTTCTTTTCTTCATCTTTCAATATTTTTATGATTACCACTCAATAATACTTCAGGCACTTTCATATTTTTATATTCACTAGGTCTTGTGTATTGCGGAAAATCTAAGAGATTATTTTGGAATGAATCATTTTGATGTGAAGATTCTTTAATAACACCAGGAATTAATCTAATTATTGAATCAGCTATGACCATTGATGGTAATTCACCACCTGTCAATACATAATCACCAATTGATAATTCACAATCAATTAAAGATTTTATACGTTCATCAAAACCTTCATATCTACCAGAAATAAATGTTAAAGTTTTTTCTTTTGATAAATCATAAGAAATCTTTTGATTAAATTTTTGACCTTGAGGAGAAAGTAAGATAACCTTACCTTTTTCCTTTAGTGAATTTAATGCATTATCAATCGGTTCAACCATTAACAACATTCCAGGTCCACCACCATAAATTTCATCATCTACTTTTCGATGTTTATCATTTGTAAAATCTCTAAAATCAATTATTTCAATATCAATCAATTTTCTATCAATTGCTTTTGAAATGATTGATTCAGATTTAAATGCTTCATAATATTTGGGGAAGATAGTCAAAAAATTTATTTTCATTATTTTTTAGCTGCAGGTTTTTTTGCAGTCGGTTTTTTTGCAGTCGACTTCTTAGCTTTAGTTTCAGTTTTTTTAGCACTACTAGTTGTTCTTTTTTTAGGAGCTTTACCTTTAGTTTGTTTATCTTTTGATGAAACATACTCAACTCAGATTTTATCTTGCTTTAATAAATTTTTAACTGTTTGTGTAGGCTGAGCACCATCATTCAATCACTTAAAAACTAATTCTTTATCTAATTTTAATTCTTCTGATAATGGATTGAAGTAACCCAATTCTTCAATAAAACGTCCATCTCTAGGTGCTCTAGCATCAGCCGCTACAACTCTATAAAAAGCATTGAACTTGTTACCCATACGTTTTAATCTTAATTTAACCATTTATCCTCCTTACATAATTTTTAAAATATAGTTAATTTTAACACAAAAAAATAAATAAAGTGTCAAGTATTTTCACTTGACATATAATTAATATAAAAAAAAACTAATTTTTAGTTGAATTAGTTAGCTTCTTTCACAATATTATTTACAAAAATAGTTCTTACTCTATCTAATGTACTCTCAATTGCTTTAATAATTTGAGAAATTGGAAAGTAGTCAAGTTCATGATCATCTTTTGTTAATTCCTTACGAATATTTTTAGTAATATGATGTGTGTCTTCTATAAAGTCAAAGTACATTTTTTCAGTTGCATCGAAAACTTCTTTAATTTTCTTTTCTTTATATATTTCAATAAATTTTGCCAATAAATGTAAGTAATTATCTACAATTTTTTTAATCATTGTAATTTGTTCATGACTAATTTGCTTACGAACATATATTTTAGCCATTGATAATGTATAACTGATTGACTTTTCAATATCTCTTGAACAATAAATAATTGAAATGATGAATCTTAAGTGATTAGCACGAGGATCATCTTTTGAAATAGTTCAAATACATTCATCAACTAAATCTCTAGCCTTTTGTTCAGATTCTTTAACATTAACAGAAATAGAATCAATAATCTTGTGTCCATTTTCTTTTAAATAAATATATTTTCAGAATTTCTTATGCGTGGCCAATGAATATTCTAGAAATTCAACTATCATTTTCTTTAGAGTTTTTTCAGATTTAATTAGCGTGTTGTAATTTGTTGCCATTATCCAATCCTTCCATTTATGTAATCTTTCGTTTCTTGATTTTCAGGATTAAGGAATATCTTTTTGGTTTCACCAGTTTCAATAATCTTTCCTTGATAAAAGAAGAAAGTTTCATCACTAATTCTTTGAGCTTGTGCCATTGAGTGTGTAACAATAATGATAGTATATTTTTCCTTCAATTGAAGAATTAACTCTTCAATTTTAATTGTTGAAATAGGATCTAGTGATGAAGTGGGCTCATCCATCAATAAAACTTCGGGTTCCATAGCAATAGCTCTAGCAATACAAAGTCTTTGTTGTTGACCGCCTGAAAGACCTGTTCCTAAATCATTTAAATTATGTTCAACATCTTTTCAAAGGGCTGCACCTTCTAATGATTCTCTAACGATTTTATCTAAAACTTTTTTATCATGAATGCCATTTGATTTTGGACCATAAGCAACATTTTCATAAATAGAAATAGGGAAGGGTGTTGGTTTTTGAAATACCATTCCAACTCTTGTTCTCAAAGTAGTAATTGGAATTTTCTTGGATTTAATATTAGTTCCATCAAAAAATATTTCACCTTCATGCAAAACACCTTCAATGAGGTCGTTCATTCTATTTAAACTTCTTAGAAATGTTGATTTACCACAACCTGAAGGACCAATTAAAGAAGTTATTTTATTTAATTTTATATTTGCACTTATATTAAATAATGCTTGTTTTTCACCATTTTTATATCAAAGTGAAAAATCATTAACTTCAAAAATATTTTCTTTTGAAAAATTTTCTTTAACTTCAATAATTGCTGTATCTCCTTGCTGCTTTTTTTTCAGTTTATCAAAAAAACTTAATTTATTAATTGATTTCATTTATTGAACGACCTCTTTCTTATTTTTTTCTTCAGCACTGCTGTCTACACTTAAATCATTTTTTAGGTGGTTTTTTAACCTTTGGAAAAAATGTTTAATTTTATGTCTATTTGGAAGTATTACATAAACAATAAATACTAATGAAAATACTAGTAGAATTGCAATAAGTGCTGCTTCATATTGAATTCATTTTGAATCATCAGAGTTTGAGAATAATTGTGCATAGATATGAGTTGTTAAAGTGGTACCCGGTCTATTCAATGCAATATCTGATGAAGAAGATAATCCTGCTGTTAAATAAAGAGGGGCAGTTTCTGAAAGAATTCTTCCAATGATTGAAACAATGTTACCTGTAATGGCTATTAATGCCATAGGAATAATTAACTTTTTAATTGTTTCACTTTTTGTATTGCCTAATGAATAAGAATTCATTCTAATTTCATCAGGAATATTTATTAATGATTGTTCTAGTAATCTTATAAAGGTTGGAATAACAACTATAACAACAGTTAGAACTCCTGCTATCAATGAGTTACCTGTTGTTCCAGTATTTGTTAAACCAAATGTCTGAATGAAGAATAGTAATCCAAACATACCAAATAAAATGGAAGGTGTTGAAGAAAGTGAATCCAGTAAAAATACTATCATCTTTTTAAAGGGACCTTTTCTAGCATATTCATTTAAATAGATAGCTATAAATAATGCAATCGGGAAACTAACTACTAAGCAAACTAATATTAATAATAAAGTATTTAAAAATGACTGACCAACTGTGTTTTTTGAATATTCTCAAATAGATGAAGAACTTTTTGAAGTAGCAATCAATCCATTGATAAGAATATCTCCTACAATTCAGACAAGGAATGTAAAACAAATTACAATACATATTGATTCAAAAATAATTTTATAATAATGGTATAAATTACCATATTTATAATTTTCATTTCTGTCTTTAATATAATTCATTGTTACCGACAAATCTTCATGACTTATTTTGTGTTCACTCTTGAAGGAAAGGCCTTCAAAAAAGATTTTAATATTTCGAGGTATAAAAGTTACAATATTTAAAATACCATTTCTAATTTTAATTATTATAGCATTAGTTGATGTTTTTTTAGAATTAGATATAATAAAGATAATTGTATTAAGAAACATTGAGAAGAATAACATGATTAACCCAAATGCATATAGTAATGGCCTTATTTTTTCAGGATCAGAATCTGCAAACATTGTTGCTGATATATAGGCACCCAAGGACTGTGATGAAGAGTTCAACACTTCAAAAAAACCATTTTGGAATAATTCATTGTTAGGTTGTGATTGTAAAATCATTGAAACAGCCATTGATTCACCTATTGCTCTAGAAATGGCAACAACTATTGCAACTATAATTCCTGATCTTGCCGCCTTTTTACAAACCTTATAAATAGATCTTGTTTTAGAATTTCCAAGAGCTAATGAATTACTTAAAATATTGACATCAATAGCATTTAATGAATCAAGAGTCATGGCAATGATTGTCGGAATAATCATGAAAGCCAACATTATTGAAGCATTAAAGATTGAATTACTTGAGAAACCGAATAATGAATTAAACAATAGTCCTAATGAATTTACTGCAAATAAACCAAAGATAACTGATGGTATTCCGGATAGAGTTTGGAATAAAATAATTATTTTATTTCTTCACCTCTTATGCAATCTATATTTAGTAAAAATAGCCACCTTTATTCCAATTGGTACACTTACTATAATAGCAATTAATGATGTTAAGACTGTAACTGAAAATGGAATTCAAAAAGAGTTATCTTCAGCCTTTGCACTAAATAGAATGTCAAATCCATATTCATTGAATCCTTTGACTGCCATATATGATATAAATCCGAGAAGTGTTGCAAAAATTGCACCTAATAATAATGAAGAACCCATTGATAAATATTTTACAAATAGATTTGTATTATTTTTTCTCTGGACAAGTTGAAAATTATTATTCATTGTTCACCTTTGTTTGGGTATTTTTGGATCTAAATATATCTCAATCAGTAGCAATTCAAAATGTTTCTATTTTTTTATCTATGCACATTAAATCTTCAATTTGATCTTTTTTTAATTTAATATATCCACCCTTTGAAATTATTTGAGCTGGAATTGGTTCATCTTCTTCAGGAGCAAGAATTCAATCTATTAATTCTTTAAGATTATCTAGTTCTTTTGATTCTTTTATTGAAATCATTAGATTTAAAGGTCTGTATCAGTTGTAACCAACAGTAATTTTATCAACATCTGCTTTTATTTCTTTATAGGTAGCAACTTTAAAACCTTCTCTTTCAATTTCTTTTATATTATTATTGATAAATCCTGCCGAAAGATAAACCATTGAACCAACTTTATTTTCATTTTTAAAAAATGATCAAGCTTGTGAATTTGATTCAGAAGTTGTTCTAGTAAATTTACCATAATTCCCTTTTAGTAGAGAATCATCTAAAACTTTTTTCTCATCTTCAGACACCTTATATTCTATGTTTGAATCTTTATAAAAAGCATCAGCAGTTCCTGAAACAACAGCTCCACCACTTCTTGCATAAGGAGAAATAACTGTTTTATCTCCTTCAACACCAATATCTTCATAAGTTAATTCTTGATGACCTGAAAAAGCTGTATAAATATTTTTGATTGTATTTTCATTTACATCAACATTTACATCATTAGAAGCCGGTTTATAAACAAGACCCATCCCATCTCAAGCAATAGTTATGGTTTTAATATCTCTTTCGATTCATTTTCTTTGGTCTTCACTTCATTCTGCTTCATTTAATTTTTTAATAATGCCAGGATTTTTTGAAGCCATCCCAATTTGTTTTGTTCCATCAATAATAGCTCTAATCCCAGCACCAGAACCACCCGCTTGTGTCACTAAGTCTGCAGGTGTATATTTGTTTGAAAATGCTGCCATCAGAGGTTGAACAGCTGATGAACCCGCGGCATTGATAAGTGGTGTATTTGATAAAATTCCAGAAGTTAAAATAATTGTTGTTGAGACACCAAGAAAAGAAACTCAAATTGCTCCTATTTTGAAATTTATTTTTTTCATATTTCCCTTATATTCTTAGTATTTTTAAATCCCTATTCATTGTATTGATAAATTCTTACTTTCAAATTTACTCCCTTATTATAGAATAAATAAAAAAAAAATAACAAAATTATGAAATAATTTTTAATTCATTATTTTTAAGAAACACTTTATCAATAATTGCTCCACCCAAACACTTTCTTCCAACATAAAAAACTATTTGCTGACCAGGGGTAATTGCAGGTTGCTTTTCAGGATAAAATACTGTAATTTCATTAGATAATCTATTAATTTTAACTGATACTTTTGAATCTTCTTGACGATATCTAAACTTTGCTGTTAGATCTTTAGAATCGAATTCATCACTAATTATATTTAAATCAGTGGCAATTAATTTATCGGAAAGAAGATAATCCTCACTTGATGATGGGGCAACATATAAAATTCTTTTTTCAATATTTTTTGAAACAACAAAATAAGGTTCATTCATTCCTCCAAGATTTAGACCTTTTCTTTGACCAATTGTGTAGTAAATAACACCTTTATGTTTTCCAATAATCTTATTTGTATTGATGTCAACTATATCTCCCTTCATGGCAGGAATATAATTTTCTAAAAAATTTGCAAAATCCCTCTCACCAATAAAACAGATACCTGTTGAGTCTTTTTTAGATGCAACATTTAGTTTTGCTTTTAATGCTATTTCACGAACTTCCTTTTTTGTTAATTCACTTAAGGGAAAGATTGTTTTTGATAATTGCTCTCTTGAAAGTTGTGATAAGAAGTAACTTTGATCTTTAATTTTATCAATTCCTCTATATAAATTGCCAGCCTTAGTCATAGCATAATGACCAGTCGCAAGAAAATCTGCACCATGTTCATTAATTGCATAATTTAATAATTTGTCAAACTTAATAAATTTATTACATAAGATATCAGGGTTAGGAGTTCTCCCCTTTTTATATTCACTAATAAAATTTTCAAATACTAAATTTCAATACTCTTTAACAAAATCAATTCTATGAATTGGAATACCAATTATTCTAGCTGCCTCTTGTGCATCTAGAAAATCTAATTCTTGTGGGCAAATAGGGCTATCAATATCTATATTTCCTAAGGTATCATTATTAGCAAAAGAATCCCAATTTCGCATAAAAATACCAATCACTTCATGACCTCGTTCTTTCAATAAATAAGCAGTTACTGCTGAATCAACTCCACCACTTAAACCAACTACAATTTTAGCCATTGATAATATCCCTTTCATTAATAAGATTGTTATTATTAATTCTAATACTTTTTTGTTCTTAATTGGAAATTAATAAAAAAAATCAACAAAATGCATTGTTGATAATATAGATAGTTTAATTAATTAATTATTTTTTGCTTAAAGCTGTTTTCGCTTTTTCAAAAATCTTTTTAAAAATGTCAGGATGATTTATCGCTAACTCTGATAACATTTTTCTATTAATTTCAATATTAGCTGCCTTTAACCCATCAATAAATCTTGAATATGATAATCCCATTGGACGAGTTGCAGCATTAATACGTGCAATTCATAATTTTCTAAAATTTCTTTTAACTTGTTTTCTGTCTCTAAAGGCATAAACTCAACCTTTAACAACTTGTTGCTTGGCGACTTTGTATCCAATTGATTTGTGTCCCCAATATCCTTTTGCTAGCTTTAGTCACTTTTTACGTCTTCTTCTAGTAACTATTCCACCTTTTACTCTCATAAATTTCTCCTATTTTTTCTTTAATATATTTTTTAGATTTTTAAAATAAACCTTTAAATCTTTTTAAATCAGAAGGATGCATCATTTCAGATTTACGAGATTGTCTTTTTTGTTTAGTTGTTTTATTTTGTGCTAAGTGAGACCTATATGCTTGACCTCTTTTAACTTTACCAGTTCCAGTAACCTTCACTCTTTTTGTTAAAGCACTTTTAGTTTTCATTTTTGGCATTATTATCTATCTCCTTATTTTTGTTCTTATTTTCTTTATTCATTTGAATAACTTTTTTCTTATCTTGTTGTAGAAACATATCTAAAAATCTTCCTGAAGTTAAAAATGGTTCTTTAGTAATGATTGCGATGTCTTCAACCTCCTTATAGAAAGAATCCAATGCAGCATATCCAAGTTCAGGCCTTTGAGATTCTCTTCCTCTAAATTTTAGTGAAATTTTTACAATGTCTCCATCAAGTAAGAATTCTCTAGCTTTTTTAGCCTTAGTTTTTAAATCATTAATACCAATCAAGGGGGTGAGACGAATTTGTCTATTTTCTATTCTAGACTGTTTTTGTTTTTCTTCCTTTTTCTTTTTCTTACGATCATATTTAAAGCGACCATAATCCATAAATCTTGCAATTGGTTTAGGTGTTGTGGAGATAAGAACTAAATCTAATTTTTGTTCTTGAGCACTATCTAAAGCCTCTTGCCTTGTCATAACACCTATTTTTTCACCATTCACTCCAATTATAAAAAGTTTTGGAAATAAAATGTTTTCATTGATAATATGTTCAGGTCCAGGTTTCCTTTTTTTAGAATTGGTGGATGCTATTGTATCAATAATGATTGACTCCTTAAAATTAAGTATTGAAAATAATTTATTTTTTCATTAATAACTATTCATTTTAATATTGTTATAGCTAAACCTAAGATATAAATCATGAGGTGAGAAATTAATCTACTTTCTGCAACAAATACTATTGCCTTTTAATAATAACATATATTATATTATTTTTTTAATAAATTCTTAGTATATATTTCAACAAGGTTTTCTAGAAGTGAAACAACAGTTAGTGGCCCAACTCCCCCAATGTTTGGAGAAATAGCTGATGCCTTATTTTTTACTGATTCAAAATCAACATCACCATATATTTTATCAAATCCATTTACTCTGCTTACACCAACATCAACAATTATGGCATTTACTTTTATATTCTCAGCTTTTATTAAATTAGGAGAACCGGCAGCAACAATTAAGATGTCTGCTTTTTCAGAATTTTTAATTCCAGTATCAATATTAAAACTAGTAACAATTGCTCCCATTTTATTTAATAATTTTTTCGTTGGTTTTCCAACTAAATTTGATTCACCAATAACACCAACTTGTTTTCCTCTTACATCTATATCATAGGCAATCAATAAACTAACAATTGCTTTAGCTGTTGCCGGAATAATACATTCTTGATTCTGATAAAGAAGATCTTGATTTCTTTGAGACAACCCATCAATATCTTTATGAAAATCAACAGTGTCAAGAATAGCTTGTTTGTTTAAATTTTTTGGAAGTGGCAGTTGAACTATTAATCCATCTGTTTCCTTGCATTCATTTTTAATTAATTGAATTAATTCTTCCTGCTCAATTCCTTCATCCAACTTTATATGTTTTGAGATAATTCCTATTTCCATAGCTATTTGCATTTTAATTCCAATATACTTATTACTTTCAAAAATATCACCTACTTGGATGATAGTCATTTTTGGTTTAACCTTAAAATTAGATATTTTGCTTTTAAGGATTTCTAATCTTTTTTCTGAAACTTTTTTACCATTCAGTATCAACATTACAATTCCTCATTTTTCTTAATAAATAATTTTAATTCTTCAATATAGGTTTTATATTTTTGTTTTTCTAATTCAACTTTTTCTTTTGATACTGAAAGAATGAATTTATCATTAAATAATATTTTTTTAGATCTATCAATTTCTAAATTAAGTCTTTGAATCTCTTTCTTGATTCTTTCCTTCTCAATTTCAATTAACTTAGGAGTTAGTTTGATATAAATAGTTGTTCCATCTTTAGAATAAGGTGAACTGTTATTTTTTTCAATTTTTGAGTTCGCAATTTTATTTACTAATTTAATAATTTCCAAATTATCTTCACTTGAATCAAAGTAGTAAGAAATAGTTTCTTTAAGGCTAATATTAAATTTTGCTCTAAATTCTCTAATTAAACCAATCATTAAAATAGCACTATTAATGTAATTAACTTTATAACTTTTTGTTTTTTGTATTGAGGATTCTAATAATTCTTTATTGGTTAAAATTTTAAATAAATGATCTGTTAAAAATGGAATAAAAGGATGAAGTAAAATTAATAATTTTGAAAGCACATAAATTGCATTATTTTTATTAGGCATTATTTTTAGGAATTCAACATATCAACCTGAAAAATCATTATAAATAAAATCATTAAGTTTTTTCCCTATTATTGAGAATTCATATTTAGCTATATGTTTCTCAATATGTTTTTCTAAAATATTAAATTTTGTTAAGATTCATTTATCAGTATCATTCATTGACTCATTTTGATCATCATCCATAGAAATAATATATCTTGTAATATTTCATAGCTTATTATTTAATGCTCAAGCTGATTCAATTTTACTCTTACTAAAATTTATGTCATGTCCTGGTGTTGAATTAGTTAATAAGAATCATCGTAATGAATCAGAACCATATTCTTCAATTACATCCATCGGATTTATCCCATTACCTAAAGACTTTGACATTTTCTTTCCAAATTCATCTCTTATTAAACCATGAATTAATAAATCTTTAAAAGGTATATTATTCATAAATTCTAAAGATTGAAAATACATTCTGGCAACTCAGAAGAAAATAATATCATAACCTGTCACTAATAAAGAAGTAGGGAAATATCTTTCTACCATTTCTTTATCATTTGGTCAACCTAAAAATGAGAAAGGACATAAAGCTGATGAAAATCATGTATCAAGAACATCTTCATCTCTAACCCAACCATCACCAGGTGATTCCGCTTGAACTTTAATTTCTTCATCCTTATATCAAGCAGGAATTTGATGACCTCATCACAATTGTCTACTTATTGTTCAATCATAAACGTCTTTCATTCAAGTTTTTAAAATATTTTCAAATCTTATTGGAAAGATTTTTACTTTATCTTTTGAATTAATATTATTTAATAATTTTTTGCTCAATAAATTCATTTTAACAAATCATTGAGGCATAACCAAAATTTCGACAACTTCATTTGATCTTTCAGAAAATCCGACGTTGTTTTCTATTTCATCAATTTTAATCATTAACTCATTGTCTAGGAGTTTATTTTCAATTTTATTTCTGGCTTCAAAACGGGATAGTCCAGAAAATTCCATTGCAAGTTCATTCATTAAACCATTCTTATTAATACATTCTTTTATTTCAAGATTGTTTTTAATAATTATATCTATGTCAACAGTGGCATGTGCTGAAACTTTCATAAATCCTGAACCAAAATTTGGATCAACATATTCATCAGTTATTATAGGAATTAATTCATTGGTTAAGGGATTGAAAACTCTTTTTCCTTCAAATATTTTATTCTTCTTATCATTAGGATTAAAGGTAATAGCAACATCACTAAAAATTGTTTCAATTCTTGTAGTTGCAATTGCTATATAATTTGATTTATCTTCTAAGAAATATTTAACATAGAACATTTTTGATTTTGTTGGTTTAGAAATAACTTCAATATTTGAAAGGGCTGTTTGCAGTTTTGGATCTCAAATAATTGCTCTAATACCTCTATAAATTAAACCTTTATTATATAAATCAATAAAAACTTTATTGACAGCATTATTGGACTTCTTATCCAATGTAAAACGTTCATTAGAATAATCTAAGGCTAAACCTAATTTAACTCATTGTTCTTTTATTATTTTTGCATATTCTTCCTTTCAAGATTTTGCTCTTTCAAGAAACTTTTCACGACCTAACATTTCCTTAGTTTCAGAATTTAATTTCAATTTTTCTTCAACCTTTGCTTGAGTAGCAATTCCGGCATGATCCATTGAAGGCAAAAACAAAACATCAAAACCACTAAGTTTCTTATAACGAATTATTGTGTCTTGAATATAGCCATCTCATGCATGACCTAAATGTAATTTACCTGTAACATTAGGGGGGGGCAAGATTATAGAAAAAGTTGGCTTTGATTTATCATGTGTTGAAAAATATTTATTATTAATTCATTTTTTATTTTTATCTTGTTCAACAATTTTATGATTATAAATTTTATCCATTTCTCTCATTTCCAATTTCTATTATCTAATTATAAACAAAGATTTTTAATTTATTGAAAATAGGATTAATGAAGGAATTGTAATTATCAATAATAATATTCCATAAAACATTAATACTAATGATACAAAAATCAAATCATCATGAGAAATTATTGGTTTTTTTTCTTCCTCTTCTAATGAAAAAACTTCAAATTTCTTCTTCTCATTTGGAGTTAATTTGCTTTTCTTAATTTCTTTCATTTCCTTGAATTTAAAAAGGTCAATGATTTTTCTAACTAAACCTTTTTCCTTTTTGAAAAAAATCAATGCTAAAATTGGTATACTAATATAAAATATTGAAACTACTGATATAACATCAAATCAAATTCTATCTGTAATTAATATAAATGCAAGAATAATGGCTATTGATAAAAAAACAAAAAAACTAATAACAAATACATTGTTTTTAGTAAATTTTAGTCTTAGTTTATATAATATTTTTCCCTTGTTATTTTTTGACATCAATAATAAGACTCTCTTGTATCTTTAAACTGTCATTTCAAGCATCATTAAATTCATCAGCAACTAATTCATCAGTGCTTTCAAAATCTTCTTCAACCTCCATACCCATTCATTTTTTGAATTGCTTTTCAGTTGAATAAATATAATGATCTTTACTGCATTTTCAATCAGTAACTATGTCCCCAGAATTTTTTTGCTCATCTAAATATTCAAGTTCAAAACCAAAAGCTTCAAAGGGTTTATTAGCATTTGAAATTTTAGGTATAGAATTGAATAAATTAATTGTATATGGATGAATTGGCCTTTCATAAACTTTAGATGTTTCACCATATTCAACAATTTTTCCTAAGTGCATAATATTTATTCTATCTGCAATATATTCAACCATTGATAAATCATGGGCTATAAAGATTAAAGCCATTTTTTTAGTTTTACATAAGTCTTTTAGTAAATTTACAACTTGTGCCTGAATTGAGATATCTAGTGATGCAATCGGCTCATCAGCAATAATTAATTTAGGTTCAGAAATGATAGCTCTAGCTATAACAATTCTTTGTCTTTGTCCACCTGAAAATTCATGAGGGTATCTTCATGCAAATTGTCTTAGAAGCCCAACATCTTCTAGTGCTTTATAAATTCTTTCTTTTAATAATATTTTCTTAACAAATTGCTTTGAAAATTTATTCTGAATAACTCCAACTAAATGTTTTATTTTTGTTAAGTCATCTTGTAAATTATTTACTTCTATATGGAATGATTTTAGAGATTCATGTTTCTGCTTCACCTTATCATCATAGAAATTTATTTGTTGAGAAATTTTGTCTTTAGGTTCTCCTATTTGAAAAAGAAATAACTCTAATTCTTTTAGAAATCTTTTATGAGTTAAATTGAATTCAGCATTTAGATTATCTAAAGTAATATGAAGGGTTCTGTTTAAATTAATTTCTTCATCAATCTCAACTTGTAATTTCTTCATTTCAACATCAAATTCTTCTAAGTAAATTTTAAGATTTCAATTAAGTTCATCAATTGTATTTTGATAATCTTTTTTTGCTGATAAAATATCAATTTTCGATTTATGAGGGTCAGTTTTAATTGAAATAGTTTTCTTTTTGTCATCAAGTAAAAGTTTTTTTTCATGTCTTTCAAAGATTTTTGTTTTCTTGTTATTATGTGAAAGATTTATGAATGATAAGATACCTAAATCAAATTCTGAAGCAATAATATATTTAATATTTTTAAGATATTTAGAATCACTCATATTAACTTGAAGAAATGTTTTTTGAATGTTAATAATCCTTTCATTTACTGTATTAATTAATTCATTAATATCACCCAATTCTAAGTGTGTTAGTCTATAAATATTTTTTGTAAATTCTTTATAAACATGTTTGTATAAAAAGTAATCAGTTTTAGCATCATTATACTTTACATAATCTGATGTTTTATTTGATTTTTCATTTGCAGATAAATATGCATTTTTATATTCTAATGATTGTGATAATAACATATTAGTAACATTTGTAATATATTCAATTGTTCTTTTTTGATCATCAGCCATTTCCTCTTTTAGACGTTCTTGCTCTTTAATAGTTAAATATTTATTTAAAGATTGAGTCGAAAGTTCCATTGTTAAATCAAGTTTTTCTTTATAATTTTTCAATTTACTTTCATAACTATTTAAATCATTATTTCTATATTTCTCTTGAGATTCAAAATAAGTTTTTAATAAGGCATCATTATTGTCAAATAGTTTTTTAACATAAAATGATTCTTTTAATTGTCTAGAATCCAAAAAACTAAAATAAGAATTAAAAATATTATCAATCTTATTATTTTTGAAATCGAACTTTAAATTAAGTAGTTGATCTTGTCATTCATCCATAAAACTTCTTGATTCCTGATTTAATGAAATAATATTTGAAAGTTCAATATTTTTAACTTCTTTTTGAAAAAAATATTTGAAATTTTTAATTACATCTTGTCAGTCTGAAAAGATATCTTGATATTCATTTTTCATAATCTTGTTAACAACTAATGGTTCTTTTAAAATTGAATAAACATTTTGTTGCCCATCTAAAGAAGCATGTGGATCTTGGAAAATCATTTGCATATTTTTGTGAAGAAATAAATTTCTCTTTTTAGAAATTTTTTTTCCAGAAATAATTTGGTTGTCTAAAGAAACAAAACCTGAAAAATCATTATATAGTCTAATCAGTAATCTTCCAACTGTAGTTTTTCCAGAACCAGATTCCCCAATTAGGCCCATTATTTCTCCATATTTAACATTGAAACTAACATTATCAATTGCCTTAACTGTACCACTTTTTGTGTGAAAGGACTTTTTAAGATCTTTAACAACTAGTAAGTATTTACTATCTTTGTTACTATTATTTTTCATCAAACACCTTCTTAAAATAGTTTAGTCTTGTCTCAAGTTGTGGGGTTAAAACAACATTAGGAGATCTTTCATCTAGCAATCATGTAGCTGCAAAATGAGTCTTAGTAATTTGAAATAATGGTGGTTCCTTTTTGAAATCAACTTCTAATGCAAATTGATTTCTTGGGGCAAAAGGATCACCTGATGGTAAATTGGCCATATCCGGAGGAGTACCAGGAATATTAAATAACTTCTCTCCTTTGTCTTCAGGAATGGAAGAAATAAGTGCCCAGGTATATGGATGAGCTGGACGAATGAAGATATCTTTTTTTGTCCCTGCTTCAACAATTTTTCCAGCATACATTACATAAATATAATCACAGAATTTAGCAATAACTGAAATGTTGTGAGAAATAAAAATTATTGAAATGTGATATTTCTTTCTAATATCCTCAAATAGAGATAAAACTGAAGCCTGAACTGTCGGGTCAAGAGCAGTAGTAGGCTCATCTGCAATAATTAAATCAGGCTTAGCTGCTACAATCATCGCAATAACAACTCTTTGTTTCATTCCACCACTAAATGTATGTGGATAAGAATTGAATTTTTCTTTTGCATCTCTTATGCCAAAAGATTCAAGTAAATCAATCAGGTAATCAATTTTTGCTTGTTTAGAAGGAAATTCAGTGCTATCTTGTAAAACATCTAACAATTGTTTGCCAATTGTTCTTGTAGGATTTAAGGATGTTAATGGGTCTTGAGGTATGTATCCTATTTTCTTACCTCTAATTTTAGATCATTCATTGTTTTTTAAATCTTTTAATGAAATGTCACCAATTCTCATCTCATCACATTCAGTAATAGAAAAATCATTAATATTCATAAGTGCTTTTGAAGTTACAGATTTCCCTGAACCTGATTCACCTACAAGTCCAATAATTTGTCCTTTTAGAATTTTTAAATCAATTCCTCTAACAATTCTAATTATTTTTTTTCTATTAAGTTTAAAAGAAACATTAAGATTTTTAACATTTAATAGAACCTCATTACTTGTCGGAGTAGGTAATTCATATTTTCATAATTCTTCATGAACAATTGGTTCTACATTAAAGTTTTCAGGTGATTTAGATACCCCAATATTTTCAGTAACTTGTATTAACTCATTATTTTCTAATGATGGGTTAATATTTTGATTTATAGGTAATTTTGTTGCTACTACCTTTCTAGGAGTTTGTGCAATTTTAGTTTTTATTGGAGTTTTGATTGATTTTTTGTTTTTTGAATTAGTTTTTAAATTATTTTTCATTATTTAGCACCTACCAATTTTGGATCTAATGCATCATGTAGTCCATTTGCAATAAATTGAATTGATAATGAAACACTTAATAAAATAATAGATGGTAATAATAAAATTCAAATATTGTTTTCAACTTGACTTCTTGCCTCATTAAGAATTGTCCCTAAATTTGGATCACCACCAAATGGAATAAAACCTAGAAATGCTAGTGATGAAACAAAAAGTATTACGACAACAATTCTTTGAACAAGTGTTGTTGCTAGTTTACCAATTATAGCTGGTAGAGCATGAACAAATATTTGCCTATTTATTGAAGCACCTATTGATTTTGATGCCATAATATATTCTTGATCTTTAACTGTAATAATTCATAATCTTGTTTGATACACTGGATTAGTTCAACCAATAATAACTAATGATAAAAATAGTGTCCCGAATGTTACATCTTTAAATAAAGAAACTAAAAGTAAGAATCAAATTATACTTGGTATATTCTTAACAATATCAATAACTCTTGTTAAAATTGTATCTATTCATGTTCCGGCATGAAAACCTAAATAAGCACCAATAATAATTCCGATAAAAGTTTCTGAAAAGGCAACTAATAATGAAAGCATTAAAGAATCTCTAGTAGCAGTTCATGTTCTTGTCCAAACATCAAAACCTTCCTGTGTTGTTCCAAGGATGGTGCTAAAGTTAGAATTACCACCAATAGTTTTATTAATTAAATCATATTTATTATATGTAACTAACCAGTCACCATTTGGAGTTAGTTCTTTTTTATCAGTAATTGTGCCTAATGCTTGTTCAATTAATTCTAATTGAGAAAATGTAAGAACTTCTGTTACTATTGGAGCATATGAAGGCGGAAGATTAGTTATAAATTGCGAATCGATTCCCAAAACAACTTTATTTGATTCAAATTGTGAAACAAGAGGAACTATGATTGCAATAAATAAAATTGATAAAAATATAATTGAAGAAACTAAGGCAAAATAATTTTTGAAAAATCTTCTAGCAATGTCGGCACTAATTCTTTTTTGTTTTCCACTTAATGAACCAATTCCTGAAGATCTTTCTAATTCAACATAACGAAATAAATCATCATTTAATGAAGAATCTAATTTTTCTTTTGAATAATCAATGTTAGTATGGATTGCTGTTGTATTATTTTGATTTTTATCAGTTTTTAAGTTTAAGTATTCCTTGTACTTTTCATTATTATTAACCATTATTCACCTCCACTTCTTCCTGATCACTAATTGCGAATTTACCTTCTTCAAGTTTATTTATCAAAGTATTTTTAGATGCTTCTCTTAATGACATAGCTTGTCTATAGTTTTCTTTAACTTTTAATTTATTCATGAAATTATTTATATAATCCATTTTCCCTTTTTCAACAAACATAATTCTTGGATCAATAAGTAAATATAAAATGTCCAAAATTATTTGGATTAATAGTGATAGTGATGAATAAAATAATATTGAAAACATAATAATATTAATCTCACCATTAGGAAATGCTTGGATAATAACAGATGAAGATCCAGGAATGTTAAAGAATTGTTCAATAACAACATTACCTGCTAACAAAATAACAAATGAAGGTAATAAGAATGAAATAATTGGTATTGAGATATTTCTAAAAATATGTTTAAAAAAAATATCAATTGTTGAAAGTCCTTTACCTTTAGCAATTAGAACTTGATTTGATGTTAGAATTGAAACCATTTGATTTCTAACTAAAATTGTGTATGCTGCAAGTGAACCTAATGTAACTGTTAGAATTGGTAAAAGTAAAGATTTTAATGATAATAATCAACCAACATCTTCCGGTAATTTAAAGTCAAATAAAATTTCACCATTTGAATTAACAGCAATTAGAATCATAATTGGTGCTATAACGAATGAAGGTAGTCCAATAAATGTAACAACAAAAATATTAATTACAACTTCTACTCATGTACCCCTTTTATATCCTGCAAATATCCCTAAACTAATACCAATTAAGGATGAGAATATTAGAGCAGGTGTTGTTACTAATAATGTATACCTTAAAGGTGAAAAGAAGAATGCTGGAATAGTAGTTGATTCTCCACCTTGTGGGACATATATTCTTCCAAACGTCCCATTAAAAATATTTTGAATATATCTTCCAAATCTGACCAAAATAGGATCATTTAATCCTGCTTGTTGTGCTAGTTGTTCGGCATTTTCAGGATCTCCTCCAGCAAATGGATTTCTAGAAAAAGAAGCAGTCAAAATATAAGCAAGCATTATTAAAATAATTAATGTTAATATTGCTAACAATATTCTTTTTAAAATATATTTACTCATCTTTATCACCTACTCTTACATCTGATAAATATAATATTCCAGCTTTGGTTGTTGGGAATAGATATTCTGGTAAAACTAATGATAATGAAGTGGAACGAGCATCATTAATAGAAATGTCTGCCTCCATTGCAAAACCAGCAATAATATTTAATTCAACAATTAAATCTGTAATTTCATCATCATTCATTTCTTCTTGATACATTAAGAAGAATTTAGCTATTTCTGTTCCGAATTGATAACTACCAAATTTAGTATCAAGATTATTATTATCATCATTTGTAAATTCAACTCAATCTTCTACTTTAAGTCCTATTGGTAATCCGGGATTTAAATATTCTTTAATTCTATCTGAAAGTTTTGTGAACTCAGGATTCTGGTTTCTAATAGTTGTATTAGAAGTATTAGAATATAATGAAAAGGCTGATAAAAGTGTTACTCCACTTTGGTGAGAAATTCCATCCAAGAAACTTCCAATACCTTCATAATCATATCCTCAACCACCAAAATCTGAAATAGCTTTATTTGAGTTAATAGAATCAAGCATTTCATCACGACTGTTTGGAATAAATAGAGATGGTTTTAATCTTCCTTTACTATCTAATTCTTTTAAAGTTCTTACAACAAGTTCTAGCTGATCAATTATCACCCTATTACCAATAGCATCTGTATAAGGATAAATAATTTGTCACTCTAAAGGTTCAATAACATTATTATCATCTAGTAGTTTTTCAACCAACTCTTTCATTTCATTAAATTGAGGATTTTTATATTGATTATAAATATTGTCTGAATTTGTCTCATATGATTGTTTCATTTGAGCTTCTGATATCACTACTTTTTTGCCTTCTTTATCGAAATAACCAATATTATTTATTTTATCAACATAATCGAAGGGTGTTTTATCACTTGAAAAAGAATATTTAGCATCAGGAGCAGTGTGGTTTAATCATAATTGCTTTAATCCTTTTGATGAGTTATTAACAAAGGTATATCAATTGACTGATGCATTAAATAGTGTTCTTAATTGGTATCCTGGGCCATTGAAAAATGAATTTGCAGTTTTTCCAATACCGGCTTTTAAATCATCAATTGAAGAACCATAAATTAATCTTGCATATTGATCATTAAAATAATATGATCCATCACTATCACTTAATTTTCTAGGATCTGTCGAAAGAAGCGTTCTTTGAATCAATTGAGATTTATTTTGTTGCTTAACTTGTAGTAATCCCTTTTTTACTGCAAACTCTTCATCATATGATGATCCAAAAATCTTAATCTTTTGTTGCTGAGTTAAAGAACTATATGGCATTTCAGAAACAGTTCCTTCAAAATAATTGTTAAATAATTGTTCATTGAAAGCTGGAGATGTTGAAAATTCAAAAATGATTCTTTCTAACGTATTTTCTTCAATTAAAAATTCTTTATTAGCAAAATGAAAATTCTTTGTAAAAACTATTCTATTCTTTTCTGCACTTGTTGGAATGTATGAGGATGAAAATAGATTATTTGTTCTTTTTTGTGCATATGTATATATTCCAAATTTTAGAGCTTTGCCTGTTACTTTTTCTTTACTTGTTTCACTAACCTGATATTCAATGTCCTTTGTTTCTTCGGCTAATTCATCAATGAATTCTGCAGGGGCAGGAGAAAGTAAATAAGCATTTAAAAATGTTTTATATAAAAATGGAGAAAAGGCGGGTTTTGCTTCTGTTGGAATTGATTCAATATTAAAGACTTCTCTTTCAATCCCATCAATTATCATTGTTTTTACTGTCGAATCTTCTTCTTGCAATAATTGTGAGCTTACTCCAAATAATCCAAGTAAGTAGTTGTTAGGATATTTTTTATCATCAGTAAGTCTACTTGAAGTACCAGATTCATTAATAAAATATTTATCTAATTCACTTGACCCACCATTTTCACGTCTATACTTAGTATCATATAATCAAGTTCTCATGTATGAATAGTAAAAATCTTTCGGTTGAATTTTATATATAGTCTTATTACCATTTGCATCGACTCAATAAATATCATCTTTAACACTAAAACTCAATGATCTCATTTGATATGAACCAGTTGAACTAGGAACTAACTTTCCATCTTCAAAGTTTGCTTCTCCAAGCATTAGATCATCAAAATAATCACTATTTAATGATCTTTTATTATTTGATCTTAATTTTATAGTTTCAGGCTTTTCAATTGCTGTTGATGTTGAAGGATTGATTTCCGCTTCATCACTATCAAAAACTGCATATCGAACATCTCCAGCAGCATTTTTGAAAGTTAAAATAACTTCTTTTCCTAAATCTAAAACTAATCTTTCTTTTGAAGATTGAGAAACAACTAAATTTCCTTTAGTATCTTTTATGAACTTTGTTTCCCCGGTCGTTTCAACTCTTATTAATCCTGAAGATAATAAAGTTTGTGGGGTCTTAGTTGTTGCCGGTCCATATGTTGCACTCATATCAAAGAAATATCCATCTAATGTTAATGGTGATGGTGTTCTAATTAGATACTCTTTTTTTGCTGCAATATTTTCAAGATTGCCAGCCGAGAAATAAAGTGCTGCACTTGTTCCAAAAACAGTTGCAAATCCTGTTGAAACTCCTAATCATAATATTAAATTTTTTCTACTTGTTTTTGTCATAATTTTACTCTTTTATATTTTTATATTTTGTTTTTTTCTCTATTTAACATTATATTTAACATTAAATTAATTAAATGTAAGAATTTGTTTGCTTACCCATTATTAAAGGTGTTACAATTTTTGTGGCAAATGAAATTATTAATAAATTCATTCAAATCTTAATTGGTGATGAAGCAAAACTTGCAAGAAATGAAACTCAAAAATTAATTCCAACAGTTGATTCATCTGCCATTGAAATTAATGGCATATTAATGAATTCCGTTAATACAATAAACATTAATAATGGCACCATCTTAATATAGTTTGAAGATTTCATAGCAAATCTACAAACTATTAGGAATCCTATAATAAATGAGAACCCTACTCATACAAAAACCATAAAGACTATTGGTTTGTGAAGAAATTCAATATCACCAAATGCTGAAGTCAATAGTTCAACAGTTAAGAATTTACTTAGAAATACTGTAAATACCCCAGCTATTATTAATGTAAATACTACCGAAGAAATAAGATTGAAATTTAATGCCCTTGTTTCCTTTGTGTTTTCATTATTGAGAACTGCAATCTTATTATCTAACTTGGTAATCTTTTCAAGAATTCGCTTGGCTCTTTGTGATTTTAAATCCTTATTATATTCTAAAATCAATTTGTGATTTAACTCAATTTTCTTTATGTTAAGTTTTTTAATTTGATTATTATTTGTAAACATAGGGTTACACTTAATAAAATAAAATCAAGCAAAAATCCCAGGAATCATTCCAGAGATTGCAAGCACAAGTGAGTATATTGGGTTATAAAAGACAGGGACAAACAAAAATGTCATGATATCCGTTATAAAGCCAATTGCAAAACCAATTAATGGGCCAAATAAAAAACCTGTAATTTTAACTGGTAATCCAGCTAAAGAAAGTTTTAAATTGGGAAGTGAAGATATCGCTGCGGCTTGGGCGCCTATTACAACGAATGCTATAGATGTTGCGATCAGGATTGCTATGAAAGCAATCTTCTTTGAATTTCATCTTTTCATGTCTTTCCCTCTTTAATATATTAGTAATTATAGGGTAGTTATTGATTTTTTTGAATAATTTTAAATAAAAAAATAAGAGAATACTGAAAAATGTTCAATATTATTAATAAATTATGTTAATTTTATGCTAAAAGTTAAATAAATATAAAGAAAAATGCTAATAAAGTTGTATTATTATCATATATGAAAAAATTAGCTGTTGTAATAGATTCATTCTCAGGTCTATATAAAAAAGAAATTGAGATGGAGGATGAAAATATCTATTTTCTTTCCTTACAAGTCGAAATTGATGGAGAAGTAATTGAAGAAGGGCTTGGGGCTCCTGACGCTTCCTTAATAGATAAAATTAGAGATGGTGCACCATCTGCGACTTCACTTCCTTCACTAGCTTATATGCAAGAATTAATAGAAAGATTATCAACTGAATATGAGCAAGTTATATTTTTACCAATTCTAAGATATATTTCTGGAACTTCAGATACACTTGCAGCATTTGCGAAGAATCATAATAATATAACTATTATTAATAATAATTTTGTAGGAGCTACTTATTTAGAAGTTGCTAAAAAAGCAATTGAAATGTCTAATAAAGGGACTAAATTCGAAGAAATTGTTTCATACATTAAAAGAATAAGTGATAGATCAATCGGATACATAATACCTAATGAGCTGAAAGCATTAATAAAATCAGGAAGACTAGCAGGAATTAAAAAACATATTATTACTACTGGTAATTTATCAATAATAATTAAGGTGTTTGACAAATTATCAGTAACAGGAATTTCAAGAACTAAAAAGGGGGCGGTTGCAAAAGTAATTGCTAAACTTGAAAAATTTTGTAATGAAAACAAAGTTAAAGAAGGTTATGTTTATAAAATAATCTTCGGTTATGAAGACACTCTCTTAAAATTAGCAAAAGATAAAATTAGAGAGAATGTATTGGAACTTGCCTTTGAAATGAAGTCCTCATTATCTACATTTGTACATACAGGTTGAGGTTCAATTTACATTGGAGTTACACCCAAAATAAGTTAAGAATTTTTATATAATTCTTTTTTTATTTTAATTTTTATAATTTGTTTTTTTTCATAATAATTAACAAACATATTTATTGGTATGACAATAAACACTAAAGGAATAATAATTAAGATTCTATATCATTGATATTCGCCTTGTAGTCATGAACTCAAAAAAATTGCCATAAAACAAATAGTAATTGGGAATGTAAATATTATTATTGACATTTTTAATATTTTCAAAAAAACTAAAAGAATTGTAATAGATGTAATTATAATGATAAAAGATATTGCTATTAATACATTGTAAATAATTGGAAATGGTGGATTAGTTCTAAAATCTTTTCCTAGAAAAAATCATATAAAGAATGATGGGATTGCAACAACAAATAATGTATATAAAGGCCTAATCCAACTTTTTGATTTTGTATTTAAAATTATGTTGTTATTTTTATTTTTCAAGGGATAACTTTCTTAAATAATTAATAATTTCTTTTCTATTGACTAATTTAATTTTTTCAGAACCATAAAATCTGAGTGACAATTTATTACTTTTAACTTCTTCATCACCAATAACAATTTGGATTTTAGTTTTCATAATTTGAGCTTCTCGAATTTTCTTAGACATTCTCTCATTTCGATCATCAATTGATACATATATTTTTTCATTTTTTAATTCATTAGAAATTTCTTCTGCTAATTTTTTATGATTTACATCAATAGGAATAATAACTACTTGTCTAGGTGATAATCAAAAAGGTAAATTACCTTTTGTTTGTTCAAGCAGTATTGCTAAGAATCTTTCATAAGTTCCAATTAGACCTCTATGAATTAAAACGGGTGTCTCAAATTCACCAGCATCATTAATATAATGTAAATCAAATTTACGAGGAAGTAAAAAATCTAATTGAAGAGTTGACATTGTAATTTCATGACCCAAAGCTGTTTTGATTTGAATATCAATTTTCGGTCCATAAAAAGCAGCTTCACCCTTCATTTCAACATAATTAATCTTTAACTCTTCAAGAACTTTTACTAGATCATTTTCTGCATTTTCTCACATAGTGTCATCATCAAAATATTTTTCTTTATTTTCCAAATCACGAATTGATAAAGAAACATAATCAATTTCAATACTAAAGATTTTTAGTGCTTCAGAAATTAGCTCAAAGTTTCTTTTAAATTCTGATATTATTTGGTCTCTTCTTGCAAAAATATGTCCCTCTGTAAGTTGCATGCTTCTAACTCTTTCCATACCAGTAAGAGCTCCTGATTTTTCATGTCTAAATAAGTTAGATTGTTCAGAATATCTAATTGGTAATTCACGATATGATCTTCTTATTGAGCGATAAATTAAAATATGATGAGGGCATGTCATCGGACGTAAAACCAAATTTTCTGCATCAGCAACTATGGGAGAAAACATATCATCTTTATAATGTTCTCAGTGACCTGATTTTACATACAATTCTTTTTCGCCAACAATTGGAGTGAGTACTTCACTAAAACCATATTTATCATCTAATTCTAAAATTGTTTTTTCAATTCTTCTTTTAATTCTCATTCCATCTTCAAGTCAAATAGGAAAACCTTGTCCTGAAAGTTTATCAAATGTAAAAAGTTTTAATTCCTTACCAATCTTTCTATGGTCTCTCTCTTTTCTTTCTGCAAGTATTTGAAGGAATTCATCAAGATCATTTTTTGATTCTCAAGCTGTTCCATAAATTCTTGTTAATTGCTCATTATCTGAATCACCCCTTCAATAAGCACCAGCAAGTGATAATAATTTAAAATGCTTTACATCTTTAATTTTATCAATGTGTCCACCTGAACACAAATCAACAAATAGATCTTTATTTAAATTAGGATCAATAATTGAATAAAAAGTTATTTCTTTTCCATCTTTAGAAAATTCATCATTTAATTCTTTTTTAAGTTTTTGTGATTTAAAATCATATTTATAATCTTTGTCTTTTCTAGACATGATAAAAGCATTTGCAACAATCTTATTCATCTGCTTTTCTATTTTAACTAAATCAGCTTCAAGTAATGGTTGTGCAAATTTAAAATCATAATAAAAACCTTCATCTGTTGCAGGACCAAAACCCAGAATAGTATTTGGAAATATTTTTAAAACTGCCATTGCTAAAACATGCGATGCAGTGTGGTTTAACTCTTTATTAAATTTCATATTTGTTTCCTTAGTTATATTAATTATTATATAGATAGATTAATTAAATGGTTTATATCCAACATTTTTCATGATGTTTGATAAATTTTTATTAGCAATAATACCTGCTTTCTCAGAACCATTTTTTGCAATTGCAGACAAATTTTTTAATGACTTATTAAAATTAGTTTGAATTGTTTCCAAAAATTCTTTAACTGTATTCCCAACCACTTCTTTAAATTCTTTGTAATTAGAGGTGTTAAAAATTTCTTCAGCTTCTTTTATAGTTACATTTTTAAGTGATGCATATATCGTTAGCAGATTTTTTACCCCTGGTTTATCATCTGAATAATAAACTTTATTTTCACTATCCGTTACTGCTTTTTGTATTTTGTCAAAAGCAACTTGTGGATCATCTAATAAAAATATTGCTGCATTTTTATCAAAATCTGATTTGGACATTTTTTTGCTCGGATCTTTTAGAGACATTATTTTAGAACCAACAATTGAAAATATTGGTTTTGGTTCATTGAGATTTATATTATATTTTTTATTCATTCTGTTTGCCAAAGTTCTAGTTAATTCTAAATGTTGCTTTTGATCAATTCCAACAGGGACATATTCTGGATTATATAATAATATATCTGCAGCCATTAAGGATGGATAAATGAATAAACCGGTTGGAATATTTTCTGTTCCATTTTCCTGTTTAGTCTTTAATGATTTATCCTTGAATTGAGTCATTCTGGATAATTCTCCCATATAGGTATTGGTGGTAGTTAATCAATTAAGCATTGTATGAGCAATTACATCAGATTGAAAAAAAATTGTAACTTTATTTGGATCAAGACCACATGCTAAATAAATGGCAAAAATTTCTTTTCTATTCTTATCTAAATCATTAGGAGAAATATTAGAAGCTAGGGCATGAAGATCAGCAACAAAAATAAACATCTCATAGTCATCTTGATATTTAATAAAGTTTTTAATTGCTCCAATATAGTTTCCAATTGTCAAGGAACCAGTTGCAGTAATTCCACTTACCATTCTTTTTTTCATATATTATAAATAAAATTATATATTATTATTTATATATAGTAAGGAAAGAAGTGGTTTTATGACAAGGAAAGAAAAGTTTATATATTGATTTTTAACCATAATCACATTTGGTTTAATTCATCTTCATTGAAGAACAAAAAGAGTTGACATTAAAGATGAGTTATCAAGAAAAGAGAAGATAACTATTGACATGAATAAATTGATTTCATTTTTAGGAGGTTCTGAAAATATCTCTTCTGTTGAATCCACTCATACAAAAGTAAAAATATTTTTTAAAGATAGAGAAAATGTTGAAATTAAAAATATCAGAGCTATTAATGGAATATCAGGAGTTTTTGTAACTTCAAACTATTTACAAATTATTGTTGGCAAGGAAGCTTTACTAATTGAGCAAAATTTAAATTCACTAATTGCTTTCAAGAACTAAATTTCTTTCTTTCATTCCTTTGACATGACATGAGCGGCATCTTGCTTCATATTCCTCTTTATCACCAATTTTAGTTAATTCAGTTTCATTTGATTTTCGATATGATTTTGATGCAGAACCTTTACATACTAAGCAAACTGCCACCAATTTAACTACTTTATCAGCAATTGCTAATAAATGGGGCATGATCCCAAAAGGTCTCATCATAAAGTCAGTATCAATTCCTGAAATTACTACTAATTTTCCATTTGAAGCTATATTTTCAATAATAGGGATAATATCCTGATCAAAAAATTGAACTTCATCAATAATAATAGCATCATATGAATCATCTCAATATTTAAGAATATCATGACTACTTTTAGCTGTTATAGTTGCTTTTTCTAAACCTGATCGTGATTTTATTTTGTCATTAGCAAAACGATTATCTTTTTCAGGCTTAATAACTAATGTTTTCATATCGGCATACTCTAGAATCCTAATTCTCTTAATTAATTCCTCAGTTTTACCTGAAAACATTGGTCCAGTTATTACTTTTATTAAACCCTTATTGTTTCTTTCTAACATATTAACTCCATATTTCAATTATTGCTCTATATAATTATCATAATATAAAATTTTATATATTATAATAATAAATAAAATACTTGGTTAGTTAAGGGGAAAATTATGTTAGAAGTTAGAAATTTATCTAAAATTTTTATTGACAAAAAACTATTTCAAGATGTTAATTTGAAATTTACAGAAGGAAACACATATGGGATTATTGGTGCAAATGGTGCAGGTAAATCAACATTTTTAAAAATTATTGCAAAGGAAATGGAAGCTTCAACAGGGGAAGTTATTGTTGATAAAGGTCAAAGAATATCAACTCTTGAACAGGATCACAATAAATATAATGATATTAATGTAACTGATCTAGTAATAAGGGGGAATAAAGATTTATTTAATATCCAAGAAGAAAAGAATGCAATTTATACTAATCCTGATGCAACTGAAGCTGACTATACAAGAGCAAGCGAGTTAGAAGAAGAGTTTGGTGCTAAAGGGGGGTGAAGTGCTGAAAATGATGCTCAAATTCTTCTTGATGCTTTAGGAATTCCGCGTGAAAAATTCTCAATGAAAATGAAGGATTTAAAATCTGGAGAGAAAGTTAAAGCCATTTTAGCAAAAGCACTTTTTGGTAATCCTGATATTTTAATTATGGATGAGCCTACTAACCACTTAGATATGAGAGCTATCAAGTGACTTGAAAATTTTATTATTGAATACAATAAGATTGTTATTGTTGTTTCTCATGATAGTGAGTTTTTAGATAATGTTTGTACAAATATTGTTGATATTGATTTTGGTAAAGCAAAAATGTTTACTGGAAATTATTCATTTTGAAAACAATCATCTGAATTAATTGCAGAAATGCAAAAGAATTCTAATGTTAAGAAGGAAGAGCAAATTGCAAAATTAAAATCATTCATCGATAAGTTTTCAGCTAATGCTTCTAAATCTAAGCAAGCAACATCGCGTAAAAAATCATTAGAGAAAATTACTCTTGAAGAAATAATTCCTTCAACAAGAAAATATCCATTCATTAGATTTGGTGTTCACAAAGCCCCTGGCAAGCAAATTCTTGAAATTGAAAACTTAGGATATAAAGATTCAAGTGGTCAAGTATTATTTGATCATTTAACTTTTAATATAAAACCAAAAGATAAAATTGTAGTTATTGGTGATGATGATATTGCTAAAACAAAATTTTTAGAAATTCTTGCTGGTAAAGAAAAAAACTATACAGGAACATTTAAATGAGGTGCCACAATTAAGTATGACTATTTTCCTAGTGATAATAATGATTATTTTGAAAATGATAGTATTATGATTGATTGATTGAGAGAATGACCTTTAGCAAATACCGAAGAAGAAAACAAAGATATTAGTGATCAGAGAATGCGTTCATTCTTAGGAAAAATGTTATTTAGTGGTGATAGTGTATTCAAGCAAGTGAAAAGTGCATCAGGAGGAGAAAAAGCTAGACTAATGTTTTCTAAATTAATGCTGACTGAATCTAATTTCTTGATTTTTGATCAACCTTTAAATCACTTGGATACTGAATCAATTGATGCTGTTATAGAATCCTTTAATAAATATGAATCATCAATGATTTTTACAACATATAATAAAGCTCTTATTAAAGAGGCGAATGTAATATTAGAAATCAAAAGTGATGCATCATACATCTTTAGAGGCTCTTTAGAAGAATATGAAGATAAAATGGGAATAAATTAATATAAATTTCTATAATTAGATACTTTAAATGTTTACTGGAGTGACTATCATTAAAATGCATTATAACTATTCTTGTACAACTAGAATAATGGTTGTATTATTTGTTCATAGTATCTCTTCAGCGACAATTTTAGAGGGAAAACCAACAGGAGCAAAACTATCCTGCCATTAAATCAAAGAAAGTCTCGACCTCACCTTTAGTGCTATCAACTGATGAGCATTACAAAAAAAGCTATTATAGGTAATGAATTAGAGTTACTAAAACTCTCTCACTTTAAATTTTGCACTATCCTCTTATTTATAGCATCTAGCATCTTTATAATATTTTTTAAATATCAATTTTTGTTTTAAATAAAGATTAAGGCCTTGGAGTTGCTATTAAAAGGGTTGAGTCATCAGTAAATTTGTAATCAACCCCAGCTAGTATTGCTATTTTCTTAGGCATACCTACTTCAGCAATTATTTGGATGTATAGTTGAGGTTTAGCTGGATCAACTTTTAGAATATCAATTGTAAATCCAACAAACACTTTATTTAAAATTTCTGGTAAACCATTAATATCCTCTAAACTTGCTGTATAAGCAATTATTGTATCATCAATTGTATTTTGTGTGATTGTATCTTTTAGTGATATAGGAATTGTTTTTGTAGGATTATCAGAAATAATTGTTGTGATTTCTTTTTTGTCTTCTAATTTAGATCCTTTGAAAGTATTTTGTATTCCATCATCTAATTTACCCTTTAAAGTAACTGAAGGTGTTGTTTCACTATATTCTATTTGAAACATATCAACATTTGACGAATCTACCCCTTTAAAAATTAAATTTAATGCTTTTATTAAAGCTTCATTATCTGATTGAGAACCGCCCCCATTATTTGTTGCTGCCTTAATTTGTATAATTGCATTATTTATTGTTTCTTCAGTAACTGTTGTTCAGTCTGAAACTAATGTAATGTCTAATTCATGAGTTTTTTCTGTCGTTGAACATGATACCATACCTACAATTGGCAAAATAGCTAGTGATGTTGTTCCTAATCCTAATAATAATTTTTTCATATGATTTATTGTCCTTATATAGTCTTTTATCAATTAAATTTAAACATACTTAAATTTATATAATAATTATACAATATTTTTATGTTTTATTAATTATATTTTAATTAGATGGATTAGACTAATAATTAGAATTCACTCCCTTTTTTCGAATTCAAGCAGATATTTAATTTTAGCTTACGTTCATATAAATATTTATAAATATTTTTATGACTTCAAAATGATTCTAGCGGCTTTATTGATAGTTCCTCTAAATTTTTTTTTAGCAATTTTGCAACTATCTTGAAATAGAATGATGTAGTAATAATAAGTGATAAGATTCCATAAATTAATTGAGCAAGCGAAAATCCAACAAAACCTGTGAAAATGGATTGGAAATAAACTCCTAAGAAATAACTTGCTATTCCATAAGATAAAATAAAAACAATAATTATTGAAATAAATAAACTAAGATTTCTACCAAAATTGAAAATAATAAATATCCTTAAATTAATGCTAAAATTAATTGCTGCAAAAGCAAACAATGAAATAACAAAGGCATTGGAAATAAATTTTTTAATAATATCAAAGTATGTAATATTAAAACTATGAGGAAATGGAATAGAAGATTGAATATCTAATGGAATTATTTCTTTAGTTCAATCTTGTTCAGAGAAGAATAAATCAATAATATTGTGGATAAAAATATAAAGAAGGAAACTCAAAGCACAAAATACTATTATTCCATAAAAATTATATTTAATACTCTTTTTGAATTGATTAAGTGAAGAACTTAATTTATCACTTATTGGTTTAATAGAAGCAAGGTTGACTGCTCTACCTAATGATTTCGGTATTATAGCCAATAAATTCAGAAGACTAAAAATTATAATTCTAGAAAGGATAATTAATGATCCGCCATCTTCATGATAAATATAACCATGGACTTCTCTAGAAATAATATTAATTAAAATCATCTGTATAATTACATTAAAAGAATAAACCAACATGAATGTAGAAAGCATTCATGACATTCTACCAATTTCCTTAGCAAAATGAGTATCAAATCTAATTTCATTTATTTTTCATGTAACTACTTTTAATTTATAAATTATTCCGATGACAACAAATTTTATGATTGTCGAAATTAAAGTTCCTAATGAGATTCCTACAACAGGAGAAATATCATTTGAAAAAGTAAAAAGAAATGATACTGCTAGTCAAATATCTAAAATCGAAAAGAATAATTCAATAGTAAAGATATAATTTAATTTCACACCCGATTCTAATGTTATAAAAATAAAATATGATGAAATACCAGAGAACAAAATATAAATAGCCATTATCCCAATATATAAATGAGAATATGATTTAACAAAATTATTGTGTTCATCAAGATTTCTAATTGAAAATTCAGAATATAGAAACATTACAAAAACAAATAGAAAGGCAATAAAAAAGGATAATCACCAAGAAACATACATGCCAGTATTAATAATCTTTTTTTTATTCTCTTCAAAATTCTCCTTTTTTTCTGAGGATTTAATAATAAAAGATACCTGCACAATAATTAAAATAATAATATTGATTGAAAAGAAAAGCATTGGTTGGCTATAATTAATTGCTTGAGCAACTAGCGAACCTTTAACTCCATTAAAAAATTCAGTAACAAATAATGGTAGGATACTATGGATCGCTATCGGAAGCATTGAGAAAAAAAATAAAAAGAATACTTTCAAAAATGATATTAATACTCTTCTATTAAATGTCATTTTATCTTGTGACATACTCAAACTTAAATTATTAATTTTAATTCTACTTTCCTGTTAATTATAAAAATTTATATTTTTAAATTATATTATAAATATATCATGTGATTTATAAATAAATTATGTATTTAAATTTAAATAATTAAGAAGTATTTTATTATTTATCTTGATTAATAAAAGATAATAGGAACAACTCTTGCTTTGATACTTGGTTTTGTTCCAAAAGCATAACCAGACAAAGCGGTTAATGTTATTGAATTTGTTGTCACATTGGTTGTAAAGTAAGGAAAGTTTTCAATAGTTACACCACTAAATAGTCTATTTAATATTTCAACTTTTGCACTAGCATTTGTAGCTTGCTTATAATCATCTATAGATTGATTAATATCTTCTTGTGTTACTTCGTTTTTTGTAACTCATATTCTTAAATCAATTATTGAGGAAGATGAACAAGAAGATAATGTAACAAGCGGAACAAGCATTGCAAAAGAGGAAAGAATTATTATTTTTTTCATAATTTTAAATTAAGCCTAAGCCATTAATCCTAAAATTCTAAAAGTAACTTCTATAGCTCTAACTGGTGTTGTATTTCTATAAACTGAAATTTTTACATTAACAGATGTTGAAGATTCTGGATCTAATTCGATTTCTATAATATTTAATCCAAATCCTTGGGATACATTTGGTACATCAACAAAAGTTTTTAGTGCTTCAAGTTTATTTTCACTCACCACTTCATTCACTCTTGCCATTGCTTCACCAACAGTAATGGATGGATCTGTAGTTTGTTGAGGAGAATTAAATTTTGCCGCCTCTTCTTCAAGTGTATCGACTTTGAATCCTTCTACCTTAAAAGTTGCTTCTTTTTTAATGCTCGGTTTATCTATTTCATGAATAAACACTGTAACATCAATAGTAGTTTTGATATTTGAATTCACTTCGGCTGATTCAATCACAAGTTCATATCCCTTAGCAATTTTTGGCACATTAGCAAAAACTTCCAATGCTTTAAGTTTATTTTCCGGAGTAGTAGCATCTATAATTGTTTGAGCTGAATCTCAAGCAAGAAGTTCTTTGTTTTTAGTTTGTACTGTAGTATTAAATTTTTTAACTTCAGTATCAATATCAATAGCAGTTGAGCATGATACCATTGCAGAAAATGGTAAAATGGTTAATATTGGCACTTCTAGTGAAAGTAATAATTTTTTATTCATAATATTTTGAATTCCCTTGTTATTTTAAATATCTTTTTATACAAATTAAATTTTACAATATTTTGAATAATTATTATACTTTTATTTACAAATGAGAGAAAAATGTCCTTTTGATTTTGACATTTTATCCTCAATATAATATTAATTCTTAATTAAATTGAAGGTGAAGGAGTTAAACCTCTAATTGTTAAAAATACATCTTTACTATTTGTAGTATTTACAAGTTCAATAACTTTTATTGTAACATAAATAGATGAATCAGATGTTGGAATAATTAAAGCTTCATGTATTTCAAAACTAAATCCTTTAGATGATATTGGGATATTGTTTTCACCAACTAATAATTTCAAAATATCCAATTTATCTTTTTGATTACTAGCTGTATTTAACATATTAATGGCATCATTTCTACTTGTTTCTGCTTGCAATGTGGTAAGTTTGATTTCAAACCTTTTAGCTTCTATATCAAGGGCTGAAGGAATTTGAAAATCTGTAATTAAATAAAAAACTGTTTTTACATTAGTTGTATTAACTTCAAAAACTTGAATCGATACATTAATAGTTGTTTTTAAAACATTAACAACTGCAGATCCAACAATAAAATCAAAACCTTCTCTTAGTGTTGGAATAACTGCTAAATTCTCTAAAGCTGCACGTTTAGCACTAAAATTTGTTGCTAGATTTATTGAATCAACTGCATCATTAGGACTGATATTTTTATTTTTGGTTTCAACTGAGGTTTCAAATTTTTTTGCTTCTCTATCTAAATAAGTTTGAAAATCTCTAATTCTATAATTTGCATCTTTAGCATTTTTTTCATTTTTGATTTCAAAAACTCTAATAGTAACATCCATTACTGTATATATAGAATTAACTTCAGCACTTTTTACTCTGAAGCCAAATTCTTTATCTAATGTAGGTAATGTTCCGACAAGTTCTTTTAGAGCATTAAGTTTTCCTTCATCATCAATTGCATTATTAATACTATTAACAGCTTCTGATGCCATTATGTCTTTCTCTATAGTTTCGACTGAGATTTCAAATTTTTTTGCTTCTGTATCAATAGTTACTTTCGCTGTTGAAGAACATGATACTACTGCAACAACAAGTGGAACCATCGGTAAAAATGTCGCTCCTAAGCCTAATAATTTTTTATTCATATTCCATTCCTCTTTTACTGCATTAAAAATTTTAATATATAACTATATTGGTATATTGGTAATTATACTTTATTTTCATATTGAGCTAACAAAAAAACAAGCATTTCAAATTTAAGACTTGATTTTTAAATATTATTTAATTATATTGATTTTAATAGGACGTTAAATTTATTTCAATCAATTATACAATAAAAATTTTCTTCCAAATTAGGTAAGGTAATCATAAAAGGTTTTTACTTTATTTGAAAACTAGTAATTATAAGTAGGGCATTCATTGCACTTTTTTGACCATTTTCATCTTCATAAGTAATGGTAATGACTATCGGAAGTTTATCAGCTATTACTTGTTCTCTTCCTAGTACTTCAAATGTATATCCTTCAGATAATAATGGGAGCATTTCCTCAGACACAATTAATTTTAATTCCTCAACGAGATTGTTTCCACTATTAATAGAAAGTATTTGACTTGCTTCCTCAATTGTTATTGAATTAACTGCATTAAGAATTATATTGAATTTTTCTGCTTCATGCTCTAATGGGGTGACTACTCTAAAATCTATAATTGAGAAGTCAATTTCTTTATTTATTTCTGGTTTTGCTATTTCAAAAACAGAAATTCTAACAATTATTGCTCTTTCTGCAACACTTATTCTAGCAGACATTACTCTAAAATCAAAACCTTGAGCTAATGTTGGAATTTCTGCAATATTTTTTAAGGCATTTAGTTTGTCAATATTGCTTGTAGCTAAATTAATGGCATCAACTCTTTTCTGTGTAGTGACATCACGTTCTTTTGTTATTACTTGACTAAATTTAGTCCCTTCAATATCAACTGTACTTCTTTTTAATCCTGTAATTAAATATATAACATCTAATGATTCTGTCGATCCATCTATTTCATAAATTGAAATTAGAATTTCTACTGTTGTATCAATAGTTGTATTAACATTTGCTAATTTAACTTCAAAACCAAAACCTTGTTCTAATGTTGGAATTTTAGCAAATGTTCTTAAAGCATTTAATTTTTCTTCAGGGGTTTGTGCTAAATTAATATTTCTAGCCATATCAATTGAACTTAGATTAGGATTTGTAGTTATTGAAGAACTAAATTTTGCTTTATTAATTTCAAGAGTACTATTTCTGAATCCGTCAATTGAATAAACAATTGTTTTTGAAATTCCGACTAAATCATCTTCAAAAACTGAAACCAAAACTAGAATTGATGAAGAATTTGTAGCTTTATCAACTAGAGCTCAATCAATTTGAAAACTATATCCTTCTTCCAATATTGGTAGAGTTACAACACTACTTAGAATTTCAAGTTTTAACTCTGGTGATGTAGCTGATTGAATTTGTTCAACAATTTCTATTGAGCTAGTATCAGGTGATGTAGTTGTTGTATTAGTGAATCTTGCTAATTCGGTATCAATATCACTTACTCTAAATTCTTTAATTTCATAAACTATATCTACTAGAGAATCTGGTTTGTTTGTGTGAAAGATTGAAAGAAACACATCAACTTCAGTTTTTGAATCAGACTTCATAGTTGCTGATTTAACAATTAAATCATATGCATTCGATAATGATGGAACCTTAACAGCAAGAGATAGAGCATGAAGTTTATCATTTGCATCAATACTATTTAAGTTCTCAACAAATTTAAAAGCAGGAGTATTAGGTGATTTTGTGGTAGCGGGAACAAATTTTGCAATCTCTAAATTAATTCCTTCTTGAATAACAGTAAATCCTTTAATTTTTAAAGTTACTTCTCTAAAATTATTTTGATTAATTATTTCAAAAATTTTAATAAAAACATCTATAGTAGTACTCTCTCTAACTACTGCATTTTTAACTATTGTAAGTCCAAATCCTTGAGCTGGTTGTGGTATAACTACATAATCTTTGATAATATCTCATTTGCTTATTTCAGAAGAAGTTCCATTAATAGCACTAACTATTGCAACAGGGTCTGCTAAAGAATTAGAAGTAGTTATTGCTTCTTCGAATAATTTTACTTGATCATCAATTGTCACTATTGAAGGAGCTGTAAAATCTTTAATTGAATAAATGGCATTTTGTTCATTTGATATATCTGATTTTTCAAAAACAGTTATTGAAACATTGATTGTTGTGCTCTCTGTTTCGCTTACTATAGCAGAGTTAATTTTAAAATCAAAATCATTATCAAGAGTAGGGATACTAGAACTAGAAACAAGGTTTTTTAAAGCCGAAAGTTTAGAAGAGAAGTCAGGTGCATTGTTAATTGTTTCTGCTGCATTAGTTGAAACTAGATCTTTTTTATTAGTTTCTACTATAACACTAAATTTTTTCGCCTCTGTATCTATTTTTTTATTTGTATTTGATTCTGAACATGAAACAACAGCCACCAATGGTGTAATGGTAAGCAATGTTGCATTTAATCCTAACAATATTTTTTTATTCATAATTTACCTTCCTTTTTTATAATTTTGTAACTTAATATTTACCATTTAAATTATAAAACTATTTTTATCTATTTTTATATTTATAAAACATTTACTTTTTTTAAAAAAATTGATTGCCACTTGACTTAATTCTTTATTTTCTAATTAAGAAACAAAATTGTATCTTTTAGTTATTTAGATATATTTAATTTATATCTAGGTTATCCACAAATCTTACAAGGTTTTGTAGAATTTGAAATTGTTTTACAATAAAGAATTGTTACTATTAGCAAACTATAATTTTAGTTTTATACTTATATAAGTCAAATATTACTTATAACACTTTTATATTATCATAAAAGAAATAATCTTTTATACAAAATTTTAACAATTTCTTATTTACTTTTAAAACTGTTGCTTAATTTGTTCAATTAGATTGAATTCTTTTCTTAAAAAAGATATATATTAAATATGAAAAAATTAACTTAATTAAAGAAAACAAAACCAACAAATAATAGTTGTTGGTAAAGTTTTTTTATTGTATAATATTGATTTTTTTTATTAATATTTATTTAATTTTAATTTAGATAAATTATTTTGTAGTAGGATCTGTAAATCCTGTAACAAGTAGCTCAACATCAACAGTTTCATTACTTGTTAATAATTTAGTTATTTTAATTTTAACAATCATTTGTGTTGGAATAACTATATCAGCTTCTGCAGTTGTAATTTCATATTTAAATCCTGATCCACGAACTGGAAGAGTGATTAAAGTTTTTAAAACTTCTCATTTCTCATCTTCTGGTGTAGCCTCATTAATTTGAAGAGCTGCTTGTGCTGGGGTTTTAGAAGCTTCTTTAGTTGGAAGAGTTGTTCCAAACTTTGTTGCCTCATCTTGTAGGGTTGCTGGGGCAGAAAAACCTGTAACTTTAAAAGTAACTGTTTCATGTTCATCTGATTTATGATTTGCTCCTGAATAAACATCAATTTCAACATTTATTGTTGTTGTTGTTTGTGAATCAACTTCTGCTGAAAGAACTGCAAATTCATATTCACTATCTAATGTTGGAATTGTTTTAGCAAGTTCTACTAATGCTGCCTTTTTCTCTGCAGGTGTTTTTGCAAAGAAAATACTTCCAGCTGCATCTGATGAGTTCATACCTGTTGCTTTAGTTGGTACTGATGTATTGAATTTCTCAGCCTCTTTTTTAAGTGTTGTTCCTGATGATGAACATGATACCACTGCCGCTACTGGAATAACCGCTAATACCAATGCTCCTGTTCCTAATAATATTTTCTTCATAATAATCCTCTTTCTTCATTTAGTTATTTAAGTTATTTTTTTATAACAAAATTTTATTGCAAAAATTTCTACTAAATTATACTACATTTTTATTAATATTCATTATTTTTATTAATTCTTAGAAAAAACCTCATTTATTTAATTTTTATAAAACAATTAGCTTTTTAGGAGTTTTTGTTTTTTTATCTTGTTTTTTGTATTATTATTTTGAACATATTTTTGATAATTTGATAGATACAAAACACAAACAAACCCAAGATTATTGAAAGTGTATTGTCAGCAATTAAGTTCACTAAATATTCTATATTTTTATTTTTTTCTTTCTGATGGAAGAATTTATTTACTCTTAATTAATTATCTTGACTAAATGTAATTGTTATCGTGTGACTCTTAGATGCAATTCCAATAATAGGACTTTTTACTAATACTTCAACATAAAGAAGATTGCTTTCTTGCAATTCATTACTTTCTCAATCATAACTATAACCTTTCTTTAGGTCAACACGAGCATAGAATAAATCTAAAGTATCATTATCTTTTATTATAGTCATTGCTTCTTGAGCAGTCAATATCTCTCCTTCAATAGAATTTTTATTTATTAATTTATTAATCTCTCTTTCTAAATCATCTATTGCTGATGACTCAGAATACAAAGATTTAACTACAAAAGTTACATCTTGCATTTTACTTGAAGATGTTTCAGTCACAGTAATTTGAACTTCGATTTGTGTTGCAGTTTCAACTTTAAAACTTGCTTCATTAACTTCAAATGTATAACCTAGTGTTGTAGGTATTTTAGTAGATGATACTATTTCTTCTAATGCTATTTTTTTGGCTTCAGGAGTTGTTGCATCTGTAATTCTTTTTGTTGCTTCTTTTGAAGTAATGCTTATAACAGCATCAATTGGAATAGCAAATTTTAATGATGCTTTTTCAAGATCAGTTGAATTAGCAAAACCACTAATTTCAAAATCAGTATCTAATTTAGTAGTAGTATCAGATTTTGCATATACCGAAACAGTAACAACAATTACCCCATCTTTTGTTGGGATAGGATTGGGTCATGCTTTCTTAACATCAAAGTCAAACTCTTTATCTAAATTAGGAAAAACAATAAATGTTTTTAGTGCTATTTTTTTGGCTTCAGGAGTTGTTGCATTTGTAATTGTTTTAGCAGCTTCAGTTGATGTTGGAGTAGTTAAATTTGTTGTGGTATCAATAAATTTTCCTGCCTCTGTATTAATTGTTGGTTTTGTATCTATTGATGAAGAACATGAAGTCAAAACTCCTATAGGTATAATAACTAATGATAATACCCCTAGTCTAAATAATAATTTTTTCATAATATATTTAATATCCTTTTTTTTCATATTGTGTGTATTTAGTTTAAATATTAAATTATTTGCAAAACTATCAATATTTACTAACCACTTTTATTGAATTATATCATTTTTCATTAATTTAATCAATTGTATTTAAGAAAGTATCATTTTTAAAAAAATCAATTTTGTCTAGAACATCACTCTTTTTTCTTTCTTGATTAAAATACTTTATTATATTTTAATAAAGAATAATAATTTCTCTATTTAGTTAAGAAAAATTCAACAACTAAAAATTAG
The DNA here is from genome assembly GCA_051656785.1 of Metamycoplasmataceae bacterium. GTDB lineage: Bacteria > Bacillota_I > Bacilli_A > Mycoplasmatales > Metamycoplasmataceae > UBA710. The sequence goes on along the minus strand of JBOFJK010000006.1, from coordinate 88,530 downwards.
ATTTTTCCAAATTCTTTATCTTTGGAATCACTAACAGCTTTAATATCATTAACATTAATGTAATCTACATCATACTTTTAATACTATTTGCAAATCCAAAATAAAGCTACAAAGTCAAATTATGGTTTTTTTGGAAATAAAAAAATATACATGAAAACATTCATAATATATTTTTATGACTAATAACTAAGTATAACTATTTTTTATCTATAGGTTTAGTATCATTTATCGGAGTTGGTTTGGGAGTTCTTATTGATTGTGTCCCCTCTTGTGTAGGGGCAGGTTTATTTTCAACTGGTGTTGGTTGACCTGGTTTAACTACAACTGGTTGAGTTTTATTAATGGGTGTTGGTTGACCTGGAGTAGCTGGTTTAACAGGTACTGGTTGAGGTGTTGCAGGTTTATTAATAGGAGCAGGTTGACTTGGCTTAACTACAATTGGTTGAACAAGATTTGCTGGTTGAGGTGTTGTAGGTTTATTAAGGGGATTAGGTTGGCCTGGTTTAACTACAACTGGTTGAGTTTTATTAATGGGTGTTGGTTGACCTGGAGTAGCTGGTTTAACAGGTACTGGTTGAGGTGTTGTAGGTTTATTAATGGGATTAGGTTTACTTAGATTAACTTTAACTGGTTGAACAGGTTTGATTGGTTGAGGTGTTGTTACTGGTTTATTTACAACTGGTGCAACAGGTTTAGGTGATCTTCTAAATCAACTAAAGAATCCTTTTGGTTTTGTAGGTACAGCTTGAATAGGAGCATCTTTAACAGGTACTGGTTGAGGTGTTGTAGGTTTATTAATGGGATTAGGTTGACCTGGTTTAACTACAACTGGTTGAGTTTTATTAATGGGTGTTGGTTGACCTGGAGTAGCTGGTTTAACAGGTACTGGTTGAGGTGTTGTAGGTTTATTAAGGGGATTAGGTTGGCCCGGTTTAACTACAACTGGTTGAGTTTTATTAATGGGTGTTGGTTGACCTGGAGTAGCCGATTTAACAGGTACTAGTTGAGGTGTTGTAGGTTTATTTGCAATTGGTGTTGGTTGACCTGGAATAACAGGTATAGCAGAAGGTTTAGTTTCTTCAAGATTTCTTTTAATAGCTTCTTGAATAGCTTCAACACCTTGTAAAACTCTTCCTTCCATAAATTGCAATGAAGCACCACCACCTGTAGAAATATAAGAAAATTTTCTCTCAAGACCTAGATTAATTACAGCGGCAGCCGAATCACCACCACCAATAATTGAAAATACTCCAGGTTGTGAAGCAATTATGTTTGCAATAGATTCTGTTCCAAATTTATAGTTATCGAATTCAGCAACACCCATTGGTCCATTTCAAAGGACAGTTTTTGCACCTGCTAAAATATTTCTAAATACTTTAATTGATCTAGGACCAATATCAAGACCCATATATCCTTCAGGTATTTCAAGTGAGTTATCTTTATTATAAAGTGGATAATTATTTGAATAATTGATTGAAACTGCAGAATCAACTGGAAGAATAATTTTATGTGAATATTTTTTCATGTAATTTCTAGCTAATTCAATTTTGTCTGGTTCAACTAATGAGTTACCAATTGATAAACCTTGAGAGGCACAAAATGTATATGCCATTCCACCACCGATAATCAAATAATCAACTTTATCAATTAAATTATCAATAACTTTGATTTTATCTGTAATTTTTGCACCACCAATTATTGCAACAAATGGTCTTTTGTTACCATAAAGTGCTTTTGCTAACATTGAAAGTTCTTCTTGTACTAAAAAACCAATTGCTGATTCTTTAATATTTTTAGCAATCCCGACATTTGAAGCATGTTCTCTATGTGTTGTTCCAAAAGCATCATTAATAAATATATCTCCTAAGCTTGCTCAATATTTTCCAAGTTCAGGTGAATTTTTTGATTCAGCAGAATTATGTAAATCTTCAAATCTTGTGTTTTCAATCATTAAAACATCTTTAGGTTGCATTTCTTTAATTTTTTGTTCTAAAACTTTACCTCTTGTTTCAGGGACAAAGATAACACGTTGTCTTAATTGTTTACTTAATTCCTCAGCAACAATTTTTAAAGATTTTCCTTTTTTATCTTCATTAGTTTTAACTCTTCCTAAGTGTGATAATAAGATTACTTTTGCACCTTGTTCAAGTGCATAAGTTATAGTAGGTAATGCTGCCAAAATTCTTTTGTTAGATGTAATAACTCCATTTTTAATTGGAACATTAAAATCTACCCTAATTAAAACCTTTTTACCTCTTAAGTCTAGATCTTTTATTGTTTTTTTCATGTCAGTTCTCCATTGTGGTGTTTTTTAAAATATTCTCACATTTACTTAAATATTATAAAGGTTTATTTATTTATTTTATTAATTTTATTAAATTTATTAAATTCTTTTGACCATTATAAATTCTAAAGTATTTATATCAAATTCCCCATAATTATTTATTTTTTCACATGTATAAAGTATTTTTTGCAAACAATGAAATGTATTATTAAATAAATTCAACGCACAGCAAATGGTATGGCCTTGAATTTAAATTTTCTATTAATTTCAAATTTTAATTGTGATTTATCAAGTTCTCTCCTAAATTGTTTTTGATTTAAACGGTAGGAAACAATTTCCTGGGCATCATTTTCAATTGCTTTTTTACAGGCAGTATAATCATTCATCATTCTCTTTTGATCTCATGATTGCGAGATTGAATTACCTTCTCTATTGTAATAATATAAACCGGTTGTTTTTGGTGAAAATATTAGTGTCTTAGAATTTTTAACTAACTGTGAAGCATAGTCAGCATCTTGACAGGCTATTCCCTCAGTAATGAATTTTGTTTGATAAAAAATCTCTTTCTTAACGAAATAGATTAATGGTAGGCAGTAAGGAGTATTCATTTGGTATTTGTTTGCTAATTTTCTTTTAAATAATAAATAATATGGATATTGTTTTAATCTTCTTTTAGTACCATCTCATTTTCTAAAACTACCAACAAATAAATCATTATCTTTAATTTTGTTATTAATTAATTTGAAACAATTTTTAGTGTAGAAATCATCTGAATCTAAAATTGAGATAATATCATTTTTAGCTAGTTTATTTTTTATAACATAATTAATAACTGATCCTCATTGACCATTAGATTTCATATGATATTCAATATTTAAAATATCCTTGAATCTTTCTTTAATTAATGGTTGAATATCTTCAGTCGAACCATCATCAATAACTAATACTTGAATTAAACTTTTATCATAATTTAATGAAACAATTGAATCTAATGTAGATAGGATTGTTTTTGAAGAATTATATGAAGGAATGATTATTGTAAAAGATTTATTTGGCATCTAATTTTTCCTCCTGTGTATTTAATTTAATTTCATCCATAAAGATGAAACTATCAATCATTTTTTTAGTAGCATTTATTATGTGTTTATCTTTTGAACATTTAAGAAGAATCAATGGTCTTCTTATCATGTAATTTAATTCATTCAGTTGCCTAGTTAGCTTTCTTAAAGAGAATTCATCAACATGTTTATATTTAATACAAACAATTAAAAAGTTTTCATTATCTCTTAAATATTTTGCTTCAAATATTTTGCTATTGATAATTATTCCATTAATGTTCTCATAACTAAGATATTGTGTAAATTTTGAGAATAGATTATCCTTAACATTTACTAATATGTATTTATTTTTCTTTGAATTAATTCTTTTATGATGTTCAATAAAATCTGATTCGCTAATTTCAATTATTGTATTTTTACTTCCTTCATATTCATTAGATAACATTTTATTATTGAATTCCAATATATTAGTTTGAACATTACCTAAAAAAGTTTTTCTACTATTTGAATCAATAAAGTTAATTCTAAAAGTTCTAAAGAAGATACTCCCTTTTCTATTTATCTTTATATATGTCATTTTTAAATATATAAACCCCAAAAACTTTCAAGGAGTTCTAATAATTTTAATTCGTCACCTAAATGAATCAAGAAGATTATAAAAATTATGTCTTAGTAATTTTCTAATTTTTAAATCATTTGTAAAATTATTTACCAGAATATCATTAAGAAGTAGGATCACAAAAAGAATTCCATTGATTGAATGACTATATTCCTTTTCTCTTTCTCAACCTTCTAAGTTTATTCTTTTGAAAAGAATATTCGTATTTGCTATTAAATCATTTCTTTTTAAAAAGGACTTACTTGCAAAGTTACTAATTGTATCTGTTTTATGTTTATGGTAATTGTAAGTAATATCATTAATAGCTACAAAAGTATTAGATTTTAAATAAATATATGGCATTAAGCCAATATCTTCAAAAACTCTATTTGGTAAAAATTTAACATCTAATTCATCATAAAAATCTTTTCTTATTAATGAAGATCATGGAGTACAAATATTTGACTTAACATATTCTAAATTTGTCATTTGCTTTTTTCTTCTCCAAACAGGAAAGTATGGAATTTTAAGATTACCATTATAATAAACTCCATTTGTTCTTCCAACAATGATATCTACTTTCCCACCTAGTGAATTTTCATATAATAATTCAATGCTATTTTTTAATAAAGTATCATCAATATCCAATAAGGTAAAATATGAACCAGTTGCATTAGCAATTAGTTTATTTCTAGAATTAGCAAGTCCTTTGTTTTCCTGAGTAAATAATTTAATTCGATTGTCTTTTTTAACTCATTCATGAAGTTTAACAAGAGAATTATCTTTTGATCCATCATTCATAATTAATATTTCAAGATTCTTATAAGTTTGATTCATAACACTTTCTAAACATGTGTCTATAAAATTTTCTCCATTATAACAAGGAATAATAATAGAAATAAGAGGTTTATTCATTTAAACGTTCCTTTCCCTTTTTTATTAATTGTGATGAGATAAAAATAGTTATATTGTTTTAAAATTATATAAAAAAATTGTTTTATAATGACAAAATGAATTTTTCTATTTCATCTCCTAATAAATTTGAAACATTATCTAAATACAGCAAATGGTGACCTTTTTCAAAAATAACTACATTTTCATGATTTTTAATCTGAGAAAATTTCTTTTTAGAATACATAATATCATTCATTGATTGAACATAAACAAAAGGAACTTTTAGATTATTATTTCTAATTATTCTTCAAGATGGACCAAAAGAGAAAAAAATTGCAATTGAGGTTTTATTATTTGAATATAAATTATTCTGATATTTTGAAGCCCTAATTAACAACTTGTTTGTTGTCAGTCTAGTATCAAAAGGAATAACATCTTTTGTATTGATTCCTGTAAAAAATGTAAATAAAGTTTTTAATGTAAAGACTATTCTATTTTTGGCAGGTACTTCAAAATTTGTTGATGGTAATTTACCTGGCATATTTCAAATTAAAAAACCTTTCATTAAATCAGGTCTTTTCTTTGACATTAATAATGTGGCATTGGCCCCTCATGATTCACCAATTAAAATTACATCACGACCTTCATATTCAGGTAACTTAGTAATATGTTCTAAGACCTTCAAATTATAATTAATTAATTTTCTGTAAAATTGTGTTGGTTTTTCTTGATTATATCCTTGACCCTTTTGATCAAATGATATTAAATAATTATTATTAAAAATACTATGATTAAAATATTTTAATCAAGCTCTATCGCCATTTAAACCATTCATGAAAACTATTACTTTTGAATTATCATCTATATTGATGGGATTAATCACTGTATATGGAACCTCATATTTTAAACCATTAATTTTAAAATAACTTGCTTCTATTCTATTCTTTTCAAATATATTCATAATTAAAATGTTACTTTATATTTTATAAAAAATTAATAATTATACAAGAAATATATATTATAGAATTTAATTTAATTGTTGATTACTAACAATATTTAAATAACTTTTATTTGAAATAATTATTGATATAATAATCTAAATAGAATTTAGGAGATAAAATATATATGAAAAAACCAGTAGTATTAACTATAATAGATGGATTAGGATTAAGACCGGAAAAACAAGGTAATGCTTTTGCTTTAGCAAAGACACCAACATTTGATGAATACTTTAAAAACTATCCACATTCAGTAATCCAAGCTTCTGGAGAATTTGTTGGATTACCAAGTGAACAAATGGGCAATAGTGAAGTAGGCCACCTTAACATTGGTGCTGGCGAAATTGTTTATACAGGACTATCATTAATTGGTAAAGAAATTAAGGATGGAACATACAAAAAAAATAAAGGTTTTGTTCAAGCATTTGATGATGTTATCAAAAACAATTCTACATTACATTTAATGGGGCTTCTTTCAGATGGAGGGGTACACTCATTAGAAGAACATTTATTTATTTTAATTGATGCTGCTCATGAATATGGAATAAAAAAATTAAGTGTTCATGCTTTTGGTGATGGTCGTGATGTGGCCCCAAGATCTATTCTTGCTTCGCTAAAAAAATTGGAAAAACAATTGGAAAAATATAATTATAAACTTGCTTCCATTTCAGGAAGATTCTATGCAATGGATAGAGATAAAATGTTTGATAGAAATGATAAAGCATACGATGCTATTATTGGTAAAGCTACAAAGACATTTAAATCTGGTACTCAATATGTAGAAGAGCAATATAAAGAAAATATTAATGATGAATTTTTAATTCCTGCAATTAATGAAAAAAGTGATTTTGTTAAGGATGGTGATTCTATTATCTTCTTCAACTTTAGACCAGATAGAGCTAGACAATTATCTCATCTTTTTATTGGGTCAAAATTATATGATGCTCTTCCAACTAAACCAGTTAAAATAAATAAATTTGTTTCAATGATGAAATATGAAGGAATTAATTCAATTATTGCTTATACTGAAATGGAAGTTAAAAATACAATTGGTAAAGTTTTATCTGAAAATGGATTGAAACAGTTGAGATTAGCTGAAACACAAAAATATGCTCATGTTACTTTCTTTATGGATGGTGGTTTAGATATTGTATATCCAAATTCAGAAAGGATAATGATTGATTCATTGAAAATTGATTCTTATGCAGAGGCACCTCAAATGTCAGCCAAAAAGATTACTGATAAGTTATTAGAAGTAATGGATGAATATGATGTAATAATTATGAATTATGCAAATCCAGATATGGTAGGTCATACAGGAGATCTAAATGCTACTATTAAAGCGGTTGAAGTATTGGATGAACAATTGGGTAGAATTAAAAGAAAAATTGAAATGACAGGTGGAATTCAATTTATTACTGCAGATCATGGAAATGCTGAATTAACTGAAGATAAAAATGGAAATCCTGCTACCAAACATACTTCATTTCCTGTAATGCTAATTACTACAGATAAATCACTAAAACTTAAAGATGGTAAACTTGCAAATATTAGTCCAACTATCTTAGATTATCTAGAGATTGAAAAACCCACTTCAATGAATGAGGAAAGTTTATTGATAAAAAAATAACCATTTAGGTTATTTGAATAATAATTGAGGTGTTTTGAGAAACACTTTTTTTTATGAGTATAATTCCTCAAAATCTTTTAGAGTTGTCATTTTGTCTTCAGGAAATATTTTTGAATTTCTTCCATATATACTAATTATTCTCTCAATTGGAAATATTGAAGTATTATCAATAATTATTTTTGCAATTTCAGCTCTCGGTTCTTCAGCATAATTAGTCATAACTAATGTTGAATAAGTTGTAAAAATAAATACTTTTTTGTTAGTTGTAGGATTAGAAGCGAATACATTAGAAATTGAATAAAATTCAAACGGTACTTTATGGTTTAAAACATTTATTCATGATCCATCATCTTGACCATTTGTAACAAGTAATATTGATGTTCTAAGTTTTTCCAAAATATCTTTATCCCTAGGATGACCTTTAAATCAAACAATAATTTTATCATGTTGAGCAGTATCGGGAGTTGTTTTAATTGCAAATTCTCTTATTGCTATTAATGTATTAATGGCACTTTTTGCTATTTCAGGAGTAGATAACAATGTGCCGGCGTAAACATAATTATCATGATTTTCCATTGCTTTAATATAAATTTCTGGATTATATTCTGCATCAATTTTAAGAACACTTTTAATGGCATCTTGATCTAAATTTTTAATCATACCAACAACATCTAAATTTTGAGCATTGAAAGGTGAGAACACATCATTGACACCATTTTTATAAAGTCCTCCGCCCAATCTATTTACTTCACCTATAAAATCAGTTGTAGGCAAAAAATATTTAGATGTTTTAGAAACTTCTCTATCTCATGTAATCAATGATGTTAAGTAAAGAAGTGCATTGTTCCCTTTTAGAAATTCTTCTTTAGTTACCTCATCATTTTTCATTTTTTCTCTCATTGACTTAGCATTACTATAATTCAATGTTTCATTATCATATAAATTATTTGAAAGTAAAAAGGCTTTCTTTACATTTTCAAAAAAGAATTCAACCGATAGAGTTCCATCAGAAATAAAACTTATTGACTCTAATTTTGATAATAGTGAAAATTGATTTCATATTTCTAATCTATCTCTTGGTGAATTTAAGCCATTAACATACAAAAGAATTTTAGTAAAAAATGAATAATCATCAAAATATCCATCTATAATTTTGTCTTTTCCAAATTCTTCATAAATTTCTTCCAAAAATTGAATATTATAGTTGTATTTAACAAAGTTATTGATTGATGATTCTAAATATGATTTATCAAAATATCTAAATTTGAAATTAGGAAATTTATCCTTGTTGTCAAAAAACTCAGTATCTAAGTTAAGTGAATCTACTGCATAAACACGAATTTCTTTTTTAGGATTTAATTCTAATATTCTCATAATATGAGCAACAACTGAAAATCTTGTTATAACACCATTTGTTGATATTTTATAGAATAATACTGAGTCAGATTTCGCTTTTTCTTGTGCATCTTTCTCTAAAGCATTTTTTATATATCTGTCTTGACTTTTCCCTTCATCTTCCCTTGTTCAATCAATTTGTTTGTATTTTGTAATTGATGTAGTTGCCTTGTCCATTAAAACTTGTGAAAAAGAATAACCAATAAAAGTAATGGCAGAAAGAGTTGATACCAAAACTGCTAATGATGCCATTATTTTTTTACTATTTGCCATAATTTAAATCCCCTTTCTTTTGTTACTCTCTAAATCACTAAACATTTCTTAAACATTGAAAAGCTTATTGCGCTATTAAATGCAAATAAAATAATTGCTAAAATAAAGTATCTTCTTTTATGTTTCATTGCATTTTGAAAAAATCATTCATTATTTACAATTATTTTTATTAATATGAAAAGAGTAATAATAAGAAAAAGTAATCAAAATACAGCTACAATTATTGTAGTAAGAACTCACACACTGTCATTTAATGGATCCATAAAGAATTGTGTTAAAGAAAATATAATAAGACACAATAAAACCAAATTCAATAAAGAAATATAGAAACCACAATTTATTATTCTAGAAAAATAGTCTTTACTAAGTGAATTTTCTTTTTTCATTTTTTTATTACTTTAAGCCTTTTGTTTCTTTATTGTAAAGAGCAATAAGTACTGATCATGAGAAAATAGGTAATAATCAAAAAATAAATGCCGATGTTCAAAAAGGGAATTCATTTTCATCATTTTTTATATAAGTATTTTTATTTAAAATTACTTTCCCATAGATAAGAATGTTAATTGTGCATGAAAGAATAAACACTATTGAACAAACTATTAAAATTGGTACTCAAAATGTTTGAAAAGAATCCATAATAATAAAGATTAATCCAATTAAAACTGAAACAAATGTACCAAAAGCTAGCAATGATAATATTACACCAAAAATTGATAAAGATAATAGTGATGAATTGTTGTATTTGTTTTTTTTAATTGTGTTTTTATTCATAAGTATAAGTAAAGAACATTATAACATTTAAAAATTATTTATAACAAAAAATTATTTATTTTTAAATTTAATTGTTTCTTGAATAGAACCATCAACTTTTCTAATAATTACTGTTGATTCATTGTTTCCAGCTAATTCTTTTACAATTGCAAGAGCTTCTTCCTTTGTATCAACTATTCTCGTTACTTTAGAAGCATTTTCTTTTTTGATTTCTCACCCAATTTTTTTTCCAGTTTTATCTTTCCTTGCTGAAACATAATAAATATTTCTACCAGATATTTTTGATGCAGTTTTTGAAGCAGATGAATTTGAAAACCCGGCCACTTGTTCTTTTTGATCATTTAGCATCCCTAAATTCATTTTGTTAATTCCGTTATATTGTTTCATGTTTTTTTCCTTTTAGATTTTAGCTAATCTTTTTCAATTTGAATTTGCTTTCACTTAAAATAAATTCATAATAGTATTGAAGTGCTGCTTCTTTAATAAAATCAGACTTTGTGAAAAATGGAGTATTTAGTCAAGCGAGTTTGTGGAATTTGATATTGTTTTGACCTATTAATGTAAATAGATTTATCAATTCAGAAACTTCATCTCCAATTAATATTATCCCCAATACTTCATGTTTTTTGTTAGTGAATACTTTTATTCTCCCTGACTTTGATTCCTGCATTGTTTTATAATCATTTTTAAATTCATATATAAATTCATTATAAGGTATTTGGGAGTGTTCTATTTGATTTTTACTCATTCCATAGAAAGAAATAGAAGGTTCAATGCTTAATGAAAATGAAAAATTATTAATATCAAGCTTACCAGAACCGCCAGTAAAATTTTCAGCTAATAAATGTGCTTGGTAATAGCCTTGATTAGGATAAAAATGTAAGCCATTTGCTGAACCTATTGCATAAAAATTAGCTTGATCTTTCATCTTAAATGAAGAATCAATAATAAAGGCGCCACTAATATTTCTATACAACTCAATCTGACTTATAATATTTGAAGTGCATGGAACTTTTTCAGTATTAATAATTTTATTAACATCTATATGACTTTCAATTGAACCTGTTAACAAATTAATTCTAATTAATGAATCAGAAATTTGTTGATGATTAACAGCAGTTGATTCTAAGCATCATGATATTAATTCATTCTTATACTCTTTTTTTAATGTTGCTTCAATTTCATCATCAAGATCATTAAATGGGTTGACATTCTTATCAACAAAATAAACTTTGATTCCTATTTTAGTTAAAGCTTGACCTAGTTCAAGTGCTATTCAATTAGTTCCATAAATAGCAACAGTATCAATTGAATGATCTAAAGTTGAAATTTGATTTGGATTAAGATACATGTTTTCAGTTAATCCATTAAGATGTAATGGTTTATAAATTGAACCAGTTGCAAAAACTAATCTCTTGAATCTAAATTTAGCATTATTAATTTCAATAACTCTTTCTGAAATAATTTTTGGAATACCAACCATAAAAGTAACTGATGAATCTTTGAAGATATCATTATTAAATTCTTGAATCGCTTCCATTCTCGCTTTTGTCATTTCAGTTGGTAAATTAGTTATAAAATCATATGTGCTAATTCCTTTTCATTTATTAGCAATATAAGAAAATAATTTGACTTCTAAACTTGATTTAGGTCCTGCATAATGTTCATCAATCAATAAAATATTACCTTTATATTTCATTAATAGTTTAGCAAGTGAAACTCCTGTATAACCAGCCCCGATGATTACAACACTATATTCAGGTAATTCATTTTTTTGCTTCTGTTTTTTTATCATATTAATAAGTCCTTAAATCATATCCCAACAAGTTTTATATTATTATAGCAAAAAATAATTGATAAATTTAGTAATATATATTTTGATGTATAGATTTTTTGTTGAAAGTAAAGAGAATAATCATTTTGTTTTACCAAAAGAATTGATGAATCATTTAAAGGTAATTAGAATCAGAAGTGGAAATATTATTTGTATTTTTGAAGGAAAATTTTATATTTGTAAACTAGAAAATAATTTAGCAATTATTATTGAAGAAATAGAAGAAAATCATGAATTTGAAAATCAAATCATTTTATGTGCATCTTTAATTAATATTAAAAGATTTGAATGACTGATTCAAAAAGCTGCAGAACTTGGAGCCACTAAATTAATTCCAATAATTACTAAAAATACTAACAAGAAATATTATGATGTTTCACAAATAAAGATCAAAAGATGAAGAGAAATTTCAAAGAATGCATGTGAGCAAGCTTTTAGAAATAAGATAATGGAAATCTCAGAACCAATTGCTTTTGAAAAAGCGTTAAAGATTGAGGCAAAACATAAAATTATTGCTCATGAAAAGTTAAAAAATGAAAAAATTTCTTTGCTAAATGATGATGTAATAATTCTTGTAGGACCTGAAGGTGGCTTTACAGAAAATGAGGTTGAAATAGCAGTAAATTTTGGTTTTAATGTTGTTTCATTAGGGGGTAGAATATTGAGGTCTGAAACTTCATCAATTTTTTTGCTTTCCAGAATAAAATAATGTTATAATAAATAAGCAAGATTTACTTTGTACATTAAATAGATGCCATAAATATTATTGAAATAAAAGAAAAAAGAAGGTTCTCAATGAGACAAACAACAATTGTTAAACATAAAGAAGTTGATAAAAATTGATATGTTATTGATGCTGAAGGTCAAGTTTTAGGAAGACTTGCTGCTTTAGTTGCAACATATCTAAGAGGTAAAAATAAACCAACATTTACACCAAATGTTGATATGGGAGATAACATTATTGTTATTAATGCAGATAAAATTGTTCTAACAGCAAATAAAGAAAAGAATAAAGTTTACTATTCTCACTCTGGATATCCAGGTGGGCTTAAAACAACTAATCCAGCAGAGCTAAGAGGTAAGAAGCCTATATCAATAGTTGAAAGAGCTATTAAGGGGATGATTCCACACACTAAATTGGGAAGTAAACAATATAGAAACCTTTATGTTTATGCAGGACCTGAGCATGAGCAAGTGGCACAAAAACCTATGAAGTTAGAGGTTAAATAATGGTAAAGGTAAAAGATGAAATAGTTTATAGAGGACTAGGAAGAAGAAAGTCTTCAACAGCAAGAGTTATTATTAAAGAAGGAACAGGGAAGTTTACAATTAATAAAAGAGAATCTAAAGAGTACTTAAGATCAGACATTCTAATTAAAGATGCATTGCAACCAATTGAAATTTTAGAAGCAATGAATAAATGAGATGTTAATGTTAATGTTAAGGGCGGAGGACTTGCAGGCCAAGCTGGAGCCATTCGTTTAGGAATTGCAAGAGCATTGATATTATCAAGCACTGACTATAGACCTAAACTCAAAAAAGAAGGTATGTTAACACGTGATGCAAGAATTAAAGAACGTAAAAAACCAGGTTTACGTAAAGCTAGAAAAGCTCGTCAATTCTCAAAACGTTAATCTTAACTAAACAAAGTAATTATAAATTATAAAAGGAATTACTTATAATGGGAGCGTAGCTCAGCTGGTTAGAGCACACGACTGATAATCGTGAGGTCGATGGTTCGAGCCCATTCGTTCCCACCATATAAAGAAATTTACCAAAAACAATAAAAACACCTCTTATTAATAAGAGGTGTTTTTATTTATCAATCAAGTTATTTAATAATTACTTCAAATTTCGAGACTTGTTGTTTCTTATTTTTAATAACCTTAAACACAACTTTACTTTCTCAATTATAAGTCAAACCTGTTTTAATATTTTTACTAGTTTCTCCCACAATTCAATTAGTTAGATTTTCTTTTGAAGCAAACTCAATCCCAATTCTTTTGCCAATCTCAGACATTGGTGTATTACCTAAAATAATAAACTTATGTTTTTCTATTTCAGTAATTTTTTCTTCCTTATCATGCTCATCATAAATTTCACCAACAAGCTCTTCAATAATATCCTCTAAAGTTATTAAGCCAATAATATTATTGTCATTGTTAGATTTCTTAACAAAAGCCATTCCAACTGCACTTGATCTGAAAACATCTAGTGCATAATGTAAATTATTATTTATTGTAACTGAAGGAACATCAATAATATAGTTAAGTATTAGTGAATTAGATGAAAGATTAAAAATATCTTTTAATAATAAAACACCAATAAAGTTGTTTTTATTCTTGATAGGTAATCTTGAAAAACCAGTTTTTTGGAACAAATCCTTAGCTTCTTGGATTGTTGCATTTTTAGAAAGATAAGTTATCTTGTCAACTTTAACATAATGCTTTTTAATTTTCTCTGAATCAAGATCAAGAGCTCTTGTTGCTAAGGATAATTCACGATGTTCAAGGACACCTTCTTTATAACCCATTTTTAAAATGGTTTTCATTTCATCTTCTGTATTTGTCACTTCTGCTTGGAAAGCAAATCTAGAAAGAAAAAATGTTAAAGGAAAAAGCAATCATCTAAAGCCTTCTAAAATAAAAACAACTTTTTGCAAGTAACCTCATGCATACCTTTTGGCAAAAATTTTAGGAATAACTTCTCCAAAAATAACAAGTAAGGGAGTAGCTACAAAAATAGGTAGGATAACAGATAAGTAACTTTCTTCACCTAATGCCCCAGAAAATAGAAAAGTAATAATACTTGAAATGGCAACATTAGCAATATTATTTCCCATAAGAATTGTTGCTATTGTTCAACTATAGTTTTTAACATGTTTTTTAATTAATTTTCCAGTTTTAGGATGCTTCTTACTATTTAATTCCATAGTTGCCGGAGATAAAGAAGTGTATGCTGTTTCTGCTGCTGAAAAAAGTGCAGATACTAAAAATAATAAAAATAATCCTAAAAATAATAAAATTAAAACTGTCATTTCCATATAACTATTTGCCCCTATCTATAAACTTACCTTTTGAAAGATTGAATCCAAGTGTTATGGTTCCAGTTGAACCATTTCTATGTTTTGAAATTATAAAATCTGTCGGATGAAGAATCATTGGTTGACTCACTTCATCTTTATCTTTATGATAATAATCTTCACGATAAAGAAAGCTTACAATGTCAGCATCTTGTTCAATGGCTCCTGATTCTCTTAGATCAGACATCATTGGCGTTTTGTCTTCACGCTGCTCAACTTTACGACTTAATTGAGAAAGAGCAATTATCGGAATTTCTAACTCTCTTGCTAATTGTTTTAATGTTCTTGAAATAATGGAAACTTCTTGCTGTCTGTTGTTTGAATTGGAATCATGAGTTAAGGGAATTAGTTGTAAGTAATCAATTACTATTAAATCTAATTTACCCTTATTTCTTAGTCTTCTAGCCTTTCAAACAATTTCACTTAATTTAATAGTAGATGAATCATCAATAAATAAATTTGTTTTTTCAATTTTGTCTTGGACTAAAAATAATCTAGTTCTATCAGTATCATCCATCTTTGAAGGATTTTTTAATTTGTTTCCATCGATATTCCCTTCAATAGACATAATTCTGGTTAATAGTTGCTCGGCAGGCATCTCTAATGAAAAAAATGCAACATTATGACGTTTTGATATATTACTTGCAATATTAAGAGCAAATGCCGTTTTCCCCATCGAGGGACGAGCTGCAATAATAATTAAATCACCTTTTTGTAAACCTGAAGTTATTGAATCTATCAAATGAAAACCTGTTTCTAATCCGGTTAATTTGTGATCATTTTGTCTATTCAAAATATCTTCAACAACTTTTTTTACTAAGTGTTTAGCTTCAATAACGTCTTGACTCTTTTTTGTTCTTTCAAGATTGTATATAGCTGATTGAAACTCTTCAATTAATTCTTCATAGTTAGCACTTAAAGAATCTAATTTTTTTAGAATTCCCTTTGTAATCTCCCCAATTTTTCTTAAATTAGATTTTGAGGCTAATTTTTCAAAATAGGTTTCTAAATTAGTTTCATATCCAGAAACTTCAATTAAATGTTGGAGATATTCGCCATTATCTATTTTCTCAAAAAGTTTTTTTTCTTTTAAGTAATTTATTAAATTGGCACTTTCAATTACTTGATTTTGATTAACTAAATATTGAATTGCTTGAAAAACAATTCTATTTTTATAGTGGTAGAAATCCTCATCATTTAAATAGGCAGTTACTTTCAAAGCAACTGAGTTATTTTGAATAGCTAATCCTAAAATAGCTTCTTCAATTTCATCTGCTGTATGAATATTGTTCAGTTTAGTTTTACTCACTTTTATTCACCAATATTGTTAATTTTGCTTCAATCTTTTCGTATAACTTTATAGGAATAATTGTTGCCCCTATAGAAGTTATATGAATATGTGAAAATGCATATTTTTCTAAATGAAAACCTAATTCTTTTAATTTAAGATTTACTTGTTTAGTTGTTATTGACCCGTGAACAATTAAATTGGTAACTTTAAGACTAAATTCTAATGTTATTTTTTCTAGCCGCTCCTTTAAAATATTAGCTTCTTTAATTCTCTCTTCATGAAGTTGATTTTTTTCTTCCAATCTTTTTTCCAATTTAGAATTTGATAATTTATTAACTGGTTCTGCAAATCCATTTTTGATCAAGAAATTTGTTCCATAGCCCGGAGAAACCTCTATAACATCATTGACTTTTCCATCTTTACAATTTTTAATTATAATAACTTTCACTTTTTTCTCCTAGTCTTTGTTGCTAATAATAGCTTGAATAACATTATCAGTAAAAACATCAATTGTTTCTTTTGATTTAGAATCAGAGAAGGCTGCTGCAGCTGAGAAGTGACCACCACCGCCTACTTCTTCTGCTATTATTTGAACATTAGTTTTAATTCCACGTGCCGATAGTTTAAAGACATCATTATCTGAAGCATGGCGTTTTTCTTGCTTAGCAATAACAAAAGCTGCTCTTCTTCCATCAATCTTTAAGATTTCATCAGCAGCCATTGAAACAACATCACTTGGAACAACTTCATTATATGAAGTTATTCAATAGCCTTGTTTAATTTCTCTTAGGTTTGTTAAGATCTTGTTAATTAATTCATGAGTTTCATTTGATATTTTTAAAATTGCAACTGATTCATCCGATTTAGCTCCTCATTCATCAAGTAATGAAGCTGCAAAAAATGTTTTAGAACTTGTAGATTTTTGGAATTGATTAGAATCCATATATAAACCATTCATTAACATTTGAATAGTATTTGTTGAAAGAATTGATTTCAACTGATTGAAGGCAATTAATTCTGTAATAATTTCACAAGTTGACGAAGCAGTTGATTCAATATAAACATTTAAATCGACAAGAACCTCATCAAGTTTTGAAATTCTATGGTGATCAAAAATAAAGATATTATTTGGAAGTGGTTTAACAAATACTTTTGGATTTTCAACTCTTGTAGAATCAGCACAATCTAGAACAATAACTAATGTTTTTTTATCTGTAATTGAATTAGCCTTAAATGGTGAGATAAATATTTTAGTATGGTCAGGAATATATTTATTAATTGATTTTCTAGCAGTATCATCAAATGTTTGGTTTTGAATATATGCTTCTTTATCAAAATGTTTTGCCATTTCATAAAGTGCCATTGAAGCACCTAGTGCATCAAGGTCGACAAACTTATGTCCATAGATAATTACTTTTTGAATTGCAGGATCTAGCAATCTTTCTTTTAGATTTTGAGAAATATGTTTTATTTTTGTTCTACTTTCATTTATTGCAATTTCAGATTTTGAACCATAGTATTTAGGTTTGTCTTTATCAGAAATAATTGTTACCTGATCTCCACCACGAGATTGTGATTGCCTAATTCCAATTTTGGCCATTTCATTTAATTTCTCGAATTTATTAGATCTAATACCAAACCCTACTGATACAGAAACTCTAACATTTTTTAAAGCATCATTATTTTTCAAAGAATCAAATTCATAGAAATTTGTTTCAATCATTTTATCTAAGTTGGCTTTATTAGTTATTAGAATAAATTTACCATTAACATATTGACGGAATGTTAAATTATATTTTCTAGAAATCAAATCTAGTAGGTTAATAACCATTGATTGAATGATGAAGATTTCTTCCTCTGATAAGATTGATTGAAATTGCTGAAAGTTGTCAATATCCAATTCTCCAATAACTGTTTTTTCTAATTCATGGTAATTAATTGCTGTCTGTTCTGAAGTAATATCCTTAAAAGTAATCATTAATTGTTTAGGAAAATATTTAACTTTATAAAACAAATTATTTTTTGAAATGATTGTTTCATATTCTTCCATTACTGAAGAAATATTAAGTGAAGGTACCAATTCAGTTATTGGTTTATTAATTACTTTTTTACTAAATCTTGAATAAATAAAATCTGAGATTCAAATTATTTTACCTGTAGATGATAATACTACAATTCCCATTCCTGATTTTGCAACAATATTTTCAAAGTAAAAATTAATTGAGTTTTTGATATTTAAACTTCATTCCTTTGATCACTTATAGTTTCATATTAAAAATCCTATTATAGTAACTAAAGTCAAAGTCAAAATTGTTATAATAACAATTTTTTCTAGTATATCCATTTTTATTGTAATAAGAGAAATGATTGCTCCTAGCATTAATGCTAACAATAAAACAAATACAGTCATCCAAATAAGTTTAGTGTTCTTTTTCATAGTTTATATTACATTATAACAATTTTATTTGCAATTTTAAGTATTAACTATTAGCAAAACAAATAAAAAATATCTTTTAAGACTATTCTCTAAAATTATTTTCTAACTCTTTCAGAAATAAAAGGAATCAAAGCCATGATTCTTGCTCTTTTGATACTTGTTGATAATAATCTTTGATGTCTAGAACATGTGCCAGTAACTCTAGATGGTAAAATCTTGCCATGTGAATTTATAAATCTACCAATTAAAATTGTATCTTTAAAATCAATATACTCAATTTTTTCTAAACAAAAAAAACATGGCTTCTTTTTAAAGATTTTTTTAGTTGGTTTTTTATTGAAATTATTCATAATTTACTCCTTTTTTTATTATAAATCTAATTCTCAAGGAACTTCATCATTTTCTTCTTCAGAAAATGAAGGTTCTTGAAAGTTAGGTGTAGTAGGTTTTGCTTCAAAAATAGCAGTTCCGTAATTATCACTTGAAGATAATCTTGCTTGAACAACACTTCTTGGTTCTAAATGTTTTACCGAACTTGGTACTACTGAAAAAGAATTAACTATTTCATTTTTATCATTTCTATAACCTGATGCTTGAATTGTTCCTTCAATTGATAGTAAATCACCTTTGTTTACATATTTAATAAAATATTCAGCTGTTGATCCAAAAACAGTTAATGGAATAAAATCAGAAACATCTTTAGAAAAATCTCTACTAATAGCAATTGTTGCTCTTGCATAAGTTTTTGCATTCTTAGACTCAAACATTGTTGGTTTGGCAGAAATTCTTCCTACTAGTAATACCTTATTCATTCTATTCTTCTTCCGAAACAATTGTTTTTGGTTTTCTTACATATGGTTTTTTTGTCAGAGAATCAGTTGATGAATCTGAAGATTTTGATTCAAACCCTTCTTCTCTTTTAACATATGGTTTTTTGACAAATGGTTTTTTAATCTTTTTAGGATTGGCTTTTCTATTTAGCCCTTTTTCGGAATCTAAATTAATAGCTAATTGTCTCCAAATAGTTTTGGCTATATTACATTTTCTAGTGAATTCAATAATTTCTTCACCAGTTGCTGAAACATTTATTAAGACATAAAGTGCAGATTTTGATTTATTGATTTTATATGCTAGTTCAGTATTTTCTAATTTTGTAACTTTTAGATCTTTTGCCGATTTAAAAGTTGAATCACAAATTTCTTGTGGTAATTGAGTACTTGAACTTGGGTCTAAAATCAACATGATCTCATATTTTGACATGTTGACCTCCTTATGGTCTATTTATCTGGACTAATATATTAGTCAAGGAGTTTAAATTACTCATTAAACATTATAATATATAATCAAAAAAATGAATAGATAAAATTAGGAATTGATTGATTGATTTTTTATTGAATAAATGAATTCTCTCAATTTATCAATATTCTTATTTTTTTGAGAAGAACAAAAAAAGATTTCATTATCTTCAAATGAAGCAATAATTGGATTTTGCTTAACTTTATGCCTTTGTGATTGAGTTGTACGATCTATCTTTGTTCCAACAAGAATTATCTTGTGATTTTTATCCAAAAGATAATTATAAAAAAGAACATCCTCTTCCAATAACCCATGTCTAGCATCAAATAATAAAAAGATATGAGATAGTTTTTGGGATTCATTAAAATATTCATCCAACATTATTTGCATATTACCTTTATGCACTTTTGACATTTTAGCAAAACCATAACCTGGTAAATCAACAACCATAATTCCTTTTTCAGTATTAAAATAATTGATAAGTTGGGTTCTTCCTGGAGTCTTTGAAGTTTTAGCTAATTTATTATTCTTTGACAAAGCATTTATTAATGACGATTTTCCAACATTACTACGTCCAATAAAACAAACTTCTCTAAAGTCATGATCTAATCAGTTTTCCTTTGATGAAGATGATTTAATAAAATTTCACATATATTTTAATAATACTTTATTAATCTATTTTCATCTTCTTTTTATGTCTAAGAATAGTTGAGGAAATATCTTTGTGATTGTATTCAGGGAAAAACATAATTGTTTCTAAATTATTATTAATTGCATTATTCACATTCGCAAGCTCTAATTCATATTCGAAGTCTAAATTATATCGAGAACTTCTTATTATAAATTTTACACCTAATTCCAAGGCAAGTGTTGCTGTTAATTGTCTATCATTCGTAAGAACAATCACCTTGTCATTATTTTGAAAATGATTCTTAATGGTTTGTGAATTTAATTCTAGATTGTTAATAATTTCTTTGTCAGGATTTACTGTTACAACAACATATATGATGTCGAATAATTTAAGAGCTTTATTAATTATTGAAATGTGTCCTTCATGAAAAGGATTGAAAGAACCTGGATAAATAGCTATTTTCATTTAATAATTTTACAAAAAAAAACAACATTATGAAATATTGTCTTATTTATTTTATTTTGAATAGTTATTATAGAAGCCCTGGAACAACTACTGCTCCAATCAATCCTAAGGCTGCAATACTTACTAAAATTGCAACAATCAAAATCATTTTAACAACTTTTTTACTTGCTAATTTAGAATTTTTTCTAGTTCCAACTAATGACATCGATGAAACAACAATCATTCCAACAGCAATTAAACCAACTAAAATCGGTCAAACAACTTGAATGTTTAAGAAAGGATTTATTTGGAATAAAGCATTTGTTTCTTCAATAAATCTATCTAGAATATCAACTTCAGTTTTAATTTGATTTGATAATCTTATTGTTTCAGGTAAGTTTCCTGAGAAAAGATTTGTATAACGTTGAATATCATTACCAACTTCTTGAATACGTGATCATGTAAAGATATTAATATGAGAAACTATTCCTGATTCTAAAATATTTACTATTTTTCTAGCATCATCACTTGGAGATGTAACACCTTGAGGCGGGTTATATTTTCTAAATGTTAATGAGTTGTAAATATTTGCCGAAGTAACTAATGAATTAAAAACATTATATTCATAATTTCTTTCAAGAATTGAAACTTGTTGTAATGTAGATGGATTGAATTTATTAAATATTGTTGTAATAGCTTTTTCTAAATTGTCACCACTTCATTCTAATTTAATTACATCACCAGTTTTTAATGAGTTTTCAGTAATTTCATTAATTCCATATCCAAAGATTGATAAAAGTCTATCATAAATATCTACTGAATTAATTTGTGTTTGCAATACAGAAGATGTAAAGTTTGATAGTATTTCTTGGTTATTGTTGAATCCAATGAATAAATCTAAAATTGATTCAATTCCACCATTAGTTGAAGCTGCTCCAAAAATTGCATTTCCAAAAAATGTTGTTTCTGAACCATATTCTTTAAGACCGAAATATAATAGAGAGAATAATGATGCCATTTTTTGAGAACCAGTCAATTGTGACACAATTTCTAAAACCTTGGGATTTTGACTTTTTAAGTTAAATAGTCCATTTTCTTCATCAAATACTAAGAATGAATCAACTTCAGAAATTCTAATTTTATCTACTAATTCAGAATCTAAATATTTCTTAATTTCATAATAATAGAAAGTGTTAATTGGATTTGTAAGAGTGGTTCTCATTTCTGAGAATTTAATTCTTATTAATTCACCGAGTTGTTGCTCAATCAATAAATCTTTATTTAAACTTGTACTATCAATTATTGCTTTAACATTATCGATAATTAAAGTTCTTTGTGCTTTATTTTCAATCGATAATAAAGTTCCTCTAACAATATTTTGAGCCGTTCCACCAGAACCAATTTCATAAATATTTCTTATGTTTTCACTAGAAGTAGAAGGAATTAATTGCGACAATATTAGTTGATATATTGAATATTCTTCAACAATATTACTATACATTTCTTTACCAGTGTAATTATTAGATTTATTTTTTCAAGTAATATTTTTATATTTACCAGCTGATAATTCATAAGCAACTTTGTTATAGAATTTTTGACCTAATTTGTCATGACCAATTGGATCTGTATCTCTTGATCATGCTTCATAAATTCTTGACAATTCTGTAATTACTTGGTTTTCAGAATTAATTCATTTTATTGAACTGGTTGTTGAAACTTCAGGTAAAACAGGGATTGCTGGGATATAACCAGGATCTTCAAAGAAGATTTTATCTGTTATTCTATTTCCAAGTGAAATCGTCACTCCACCAATAGAAGGTATTGGAGAGCCAGAAATTGCTAGAGCCATTAAATCATTTAAATAAATACCTTGTTTATATAATTTATTTGACACTGATTTTTCTGTTTTTAGTGAAATACCTAATTCTCCTAATCTTGTTTCTAGTAAATTCAATTCATTAAGAACTTCATCTGAAAATTCAACATTTTTAGTAGAAAGGTTTATTGGGATCCCACCTTTGATTCCAATACTTATGTTCTGTTTTATAGTTGAAGAAACTTTATCACCTTCAAAGGCAAACAATTCCTTATAAATACCTTCATCAATGTTTTTATAGAATAAACTTAGGTTTACTTCCGTTTCATCTCCTACATAAAATTCATATTTCTTATTAATTTTAGGGTTTGTTGTTCCTGGAACAGCAGAACTATTTGCAGCTGTCATTAGTAAATTAGTTGAGAAGAAATTTATAGAATCTAACATATCTGTAGTTGGATAAATAGGAAGATCATTAATTTGTGAATTAATAATACCGAAGTTCGAAATACCTTCAGATCTAATATTAGTTAATTGATCACCATCTCTCAATCTTGCAACAACTAAAAGTTTGTTTTCATCTGTTTTTGATAATACAAAATTATCTAAAGTAGATTTAAAGTTATTTATTCCAACAGAATTATTTCCTAGGTTTGTTCATCTTCCAAAAATTTCAAGGTTTTCTTTGTTATTAACTAAAGTATCGCTAGCTATTTGATCATTTTTATTCCTAATAATTAAACTACCTCTAGCGGCAATACCAGTAAAGGCTGTTGATGAGTAACTAAAATCAATTTTAATATCTTCATTGAAAGATGGATAATCTATTTCCGCAATAGTTACAACAGTTTTATAATCGCCAGGGATATTAACATCTGTTGTTGTACCAGTTAATAAGTTAACAATTTTAGCTTGCCTGTTTTCAATAGCTCTTATTTTATAAGTGCCACTTTGTCCTGAAACAAGTCCTGATAATGTCATAATATTTTTATTTAGTTCTTCTTGTTCGCCAGCAACTTCAATAAACTCTTCAAATCCAAGTGTTTCCTTAATATTTTCTCAAACATCCATTTTTCCTGCTACACGTAATGCTTCTCTAATATCAAAGTTTTCAGAATTTGCTCATAATTCAAGAGCTGAAATTTTTTCCATTATATATTTATAAGAAGGATTAGAAGAAAATTGACGATATTGTTCTAAATTAGTTTTAATTCTATTTCATTCAGCTTTGGCAATAGGAATTTCTGCAGGAGTTTGTGCACCTTGATCAGGGTTTCTAAAGGCAAAACTATCAAAATAAAACTCAGGGTTAAATAAATTATCTTTTGATGTTTCATTAAAACTTTTATTTAAATTATTAGTTTTTATAGTATTAGTTTGCTGTGCAACACTCGGAGATACTAATAGTGCTGTTGAAACAGTAAGACCAACTACACTACCTAATGTTTTTAAAATTAAAGATGCTTTTTTGTTTTTTAATATATTCATAATTATGCTCCAACCTTGCTACTTTTTTCTTTTGCTTCCATAGGTTTATTTACAGCTGCTGTGTTTTTTTGTTCTGAAACTTTATTAAAGTCATTTTCATTTTTTTTATTATCCATTGCTTTTTTGAATTTGAAACTATTTATTTTTGCAAAACCTAAAATTTTAATTCCTAGATTAATCGAAGAAGCAATTAGTGCTGGCAAGATAGTTAGAATAACTATTTCAGCACCTTCAAAAATATTAGATGAAGACTCTGGAAGAAATGTTGATTGGAATAATGCCATTCCTAAAATTGCCATTGAAGCAACAAGGTTAATAATTGTTGAAGTAGTATTTTTGATATTTGGGAAATTAACGCCCATTAAAATATTTGTTATGTTAATAATAAAGATTGCTAAAAAACAAGAAGAAAGAGACATGAATACAGAAATTTCAACACCTTTTGAAAGTCCGACAATAACAACTGTTTTAACTAGTAATAATCATGTAATAAAATCCATTAATACTGAATTATCAATACTTGATAATAATTTTGTTTTGTTTCCTTTTCTTTTAAATGAAATAATTAAGAATAGGTAAGCAATCAAAATAAGAGCATCAACTACTATAGAAATAACAAACATTATTTCTATAGTAGAACTTGATCATACATTTAAAAGTGGTAATGCCTTAACAATTCCTAAAATAACAAGTGTTAAAGAAGGGACTAAAATCATTAAGAATGATATGTTTCTAAAGTATTCAATTTTTTGAATTTCTTTTTCAGTTTTGTCCGAAAGAATTAATTCTTTAAATGAATTAATATATGTATATGCAAACATTGAATATAATAATCCGATAACAAATACACCTAATTGAACTATTAGAAGAATTGTTTTCATTTCAGGCATTAAACTTGCCGCTCATGAAATCATTGCTAAAACCGGAAAAATAAATAGATTAACTAATGATAATTTTCATTTTAGTCATGAAGTAGGAAATGTCCCTTTTATTTTTCTAAGATTAACCGTTAATGCTAAACCACCAACAATGAATCAAGCACACATTCCAAGACCAAATATTAGAGTTTGCATTTGAGTAGCATTATTTATTTCTTGAATTGTCCCATTTACTGGGTAAGTAAATATTGGAAGTGATAAAGCTATTGATATTATAGATAAAATAACTGCATTAAATAAGTGAGTTACATAATAATTAATCGTGAATAATTTCTTTAAAGATCCCTTATAAACTCAAGAAATAACTCATGATGAAATTAAAAGTGCAAATAATCCAACAAAAACATTAACTAAGTCTAAATATTGGAAATTGTTATTACCTATTTCACGAGCACCAGTAAATAAGAAAGTTAGTGATAATAATGCAACAAATAATGAATATAAGAAGTATGAAAATCCTTTTAAGTAATTATCTCATCTAATCTTTTTAGTTAGTATATCTTTGTTTTGAGTTATATATTCTTTATCTCTTTCTAGATCTAAAGATTGTGTTGTTTCATATGCCATAGTTTCTCCTAATAATTTTATGTAATTATAACATTTAATTCATAAATTTGCTTTTTTTTGATATTTGATTAATATCTTTTTCAAAAAAAATTAATTTTATTAGGGTTTAAAACCTGTTGTAATGTTAACTCAATAACCTGTGCTAACGTCATCATATAATTTATGAACCATTTCAACATAAATAGATATTGCTTCTTTACCATTTAATACTATCTTGCCTGGATAGTTTACAACATATTTGTAATTTGGATATCTTTGTAATTGACTTGCAGAGAATTCGAATGCTTCATAATCTGGTGAATCAATAATTTCTTCAATTGTTCTATTTATATAAGCGGCAGAAATAAATGGTTTTATTGCTCAATTGTTATATGCATCATTATTGACAATATCATTTAATTCTTTTTGTTGAACTGATAATAATCCACCTAATGTTGTTAAATATGTTTTAGAATTTAAATTTAAGGTTTGTGTAATTGTAATAGTGAATCTTAAAGTTTCTTCTTTCGCATCATCTTCCATTAAAGTTGCCTCTTTAATGTTATATAAGAAGTTTGAAGTTGATAGTTGGTCAACAAACTCTAAATATTGTAGAGGGTTGTTGTTATCAATTGAAGCCATTATTTCTCTAGCAGTTGGAATATAAATATCACTACTCAATCTTATTCGTAATTCTTTAGCATTTTCGATGAAATTTGAATAATCAACATCTGAAAAATCTTTTACTATAATTGTTGCATTTTTATATGAAGAAGATGAATTATCATTAACTTCAAAAAGAATAATGGTATTTTGAAGTGAAATGTTTTTTTCAATATTTTTTCTAATTTCTTCTTCTGGCAATGTTGATCCACTTAGATTAATAAAGTCAATAATGAATTCTGTAATATCTGTTTCAGAAGAATATAGGTCAAGAGTTTTTAAAGCTAATAAACTACCACCATTTTTTTTAAAAATAAATTTTCCTAATGCATCCTTATGAAAATCAGGTGATTTAATTACAATAGTACTTGGATCAATAGTTGTATCTGGTTTAGGAAGTTCTGAAACAATTAGATTATCGATATATTTTGGAAAAACTTCAATTGTTTGATTTATTACTGATTGCGAAGAAACATCTGGTGTTGAAAATTCATCTGGAAGCATAACATTATAATTTCCTGTTTCAAAATCATTGGCTAACACCTTAATTGTTATCATTAATTTTTGACCAATAGCCTCTTTAGCAACAATATTGTATTTTAAGTTTTTATTATAGCCTTCAACATCTTTAAAATCAAAATCATTATCAGTTGCAAATGATGACATTCACTCTGATGAAAAAAGTGTTAATTTTTTATCAATAGAAGGAATGATTTTTAAATCTATTGCTTCATTTAATTGTTCAGTTAAAGTTTTTACATTCTCTTTGTAATAGTTAACAACAGCTCAACCACTCACACCTGCACTGATAGAAACAAGTGTAGTTGTAAGCCCTACTAATAATAATTTCTTCATAGTGATTAAACCTCTTTTTTAACAATATTAATTTATAAATTATAATACTTTCCATACAAATTTATCTAAAAATTATATGTTATTCCTGAATTTATATCATTATACACTATGTTTGAGGCACTTCCTGGCTTTATTTCATAACTAAATTTTTTGAATGCATTTGACTCTATAACTAAAATGGATGATAAATCAACTTTAGTAATTCCTCAATAATTAACCAAATCATTTAGAAAAAATTGAGGAATTAGATAAATATTATTTGCAAAGCTAATATTTCTAATTTCTAAACCATTAAGTGTTTCTTTATTTTCCCTAATTGCTTCATCACCATTAATTCATTCTTTAAAAAAGATTTCTTTTGTATCAACATTGTATTCTCAAGGTAAGTTCTCTCCAGGAGTTGGAGTATAACCTGCTCTTTGAACTTTATTTCAAACATTTGAATTGAATGCAAAACTGTCAACTAATTTTATAGTACGAGGGATGTTAACTATAGTTAAATTATTATTACCTACAAATGCTCCTCTTGGAATCTTGAATCTTGCACCTATCTTGATATTTAATGTTTTAATGTTGTTGTTGTTGAAGGCATTAATTCCTAATTTTTCTAGAGTGTGATCAAATGTCAAAGTACCTTCCATGTCATTAAATTTTGATATATTAGAATTTTGAAATGCTCCATTACCAATTTCATCAATATGTTCAAGACCAATAACTTCATTAATACGGATTCCATTAAAAAAATAATCAGATATTTTTTTAGTGACATTTGGTGTTTCTAAAATGGTTAATTTTTCTATTCATCTAATGTTAGTAAAATTAAAAAATGTAAATCCTGTTGTAGTTATTACAATATCAGGATTCCATATTAAATTATTGATTTTTTTATTAGTGTCTCTTACTTGAAGGTTAATTTGATTTATTGCTTTTATAAATTCGTATTCACCTTGAATAATTACATCAAAATTTATCGTTATTTCACCCTCACTATTTTTTACTACTAAGTCAGGTATTAGAAATTCTGGATCATAAATTTCAATTATTGTATGTGAATCAAATGAATTATTGCTTATAACAACTTTTGAACTTAATCTTACTAATGATAAATCAGGATTTTGACTAAAGGTTGAATGACCTATATTTCCAATTTTAGGAATAACAATACTTGTTAAATTATTTCCTGCAAAGGCTTGATTCCCAATACTTATTACACTTGTAAGACTGATGTTGGTTAAAGAGTTATTTCTAAAAGCTGAATGGGAAACAATCTCAACCTTAGGTAAGTTAATGTCATTTATTAAATTATCACTAAAAGATGAGGAACTAATAATTCTTAATGAAGGTAAATTAAGAGATTCAATTTTATTACGTGAAAAAGCATAATTACCTATTATTTGTAAATTTTGAAATTCCAAATGACCTTCTAATTTTGTATTATTAAATGCATTATTGCCAATTTCATTTATTAAATCTCTATTATAGTTAAGTGTTATGTTTGATAAATCAATGTCTTTAAATGCGCTTTCAGGGATTACTGAAATTCCAGTAGGGAGTGTGATTGCAGTTATTGTATTTAAGTACATAATATTTAAATTGAAATCTTTTTTAAAAATGGTTGTATCACTCAAAATTAAATGATTATTCTCGATATTTAAATTGCTAGGTATCTCTCTTTCAATTTGTAATTCTAATGCAGCAATATTGCTTATTAAGTTTTCTGTAACTCTTAGGGTATTACTTGATATAAAAATTTTGTTTGTTTTAGGAATAGTTTCCTTTACAAAAATCATATCAAAATTGGATGTTGTTGTAATTTCTGAATTTTCTAAATATAAAGAATGAATTATATTGTTATTAGGATTACCAATACCAAAATAATTGTTCAAACTTTTTGTCTTATCATAATTCAATAATTGTTTAATTGTCTTACTGTTTCTTAAATCCAAAACACCATTAACAGCTAATGCTTTTATATCTGGATGTAGTTCTCTATCAATAATTCTACTATTAGATGTTTTCAATGCTTTAATATTGATGGAAATTATTTCCTCTGGAATAACAATATTTTCTATTATTCATCTATTAAATGACAAAAGGTTGTTAATGGTTAATTTATTATTACTTGCAAATGTTAGTGTATTTATTTTTATTTCTAAGTTATTTATTTCAGGAATACAAGTGTCTAGAATTGAAACTTCAGAATCAAATAATTCTGAAGGTATAATGATATTTTCGATTAAAAAGTTTTGATCATTACGTAATACCAATTTTAGTAATTCCAATAATTTATTCAAGGTATCAACATTGTTATTTGTAAAATCCATTGTTTTGTTAGCTTCATCATAATATAATCTTAAGCCTAGTTGAGTTATAAGTGTATTTCCATATTTAACATTTAAATCAAAAGAATCATCACTAATGTAAGTAATCATATTGTTAGTGTCAAAATTTATTATCTTATTATTTAGGAATAATTTAGGAATAAGTTCACTCGTATTTATTGGCAATTTAACAGAGGTAATAAAATTACCTTGAAAAACACCATCACTACCATCAAGTGGTAATTCTCAGTTATTGAAATCTGAAAAATCCAATTCACCATATATGGCCGTGTTATTAAGTATTTGGTTGAATTTAATGACATTGTTTGTTGTTCTATTTATAAATAATGTTTCAGCACTAATATCAATTTTATCAATCCCATTATCATCAACTACAAAAACAAATAAGGGTCTATTAGAGTGTAAAAAGTTGTTTGCTATTGAAATAACTATATCATCTTTGAACACTCCACTTGACCCTAGCACTGAAGTGAAGGTTCCGATAACAAATTTTTGATTATTTGAATCATATCTAGAAGATTTAATATCATTATTAAGTTCAATATCAAAACCTCAAGGTATTTTAAAATCCAATAGATCATATCATTCATTTTGTTGCCCTCGTTTAGGGAGTAATAATTCAAGAAATTCCTTCAAATCATATTGATTTTTTATTGCTTCTTTTAAATTTAATGATTGTAAATAATTTCTTGATTTTGAAATATATTCAGTTCTATTTACAAAACCTGACATTTCTGATTGTGCTTCAATAATTGTTTTTTTATTTTGAGAAAAAATTAAATGAAACCTTATTATATTTCCACTAGGTTGAGTATCAGAATATCTAAAATTAATTTCTATTGTTTTATCTAAAATTTCAAATAATTCATCATTTATTCTAAAATTTTCAAGTGATGTGTTAGCATTATCAATATATAATTTGGTAGGAAAATCTCTAACATTATTATTATTAGGTATTATGAGGTTATTAGTGTTATTTGCTATAAATTCTTCAATGGTTTTCTTATTTACATTAGAACCTTCATTGCATGATGCTAGAACAATTAATGGAGAAAAAACTATTGAAATTATTGAAATTAAAGCAATATTGTTGAATAAAATTTTTTTTATTTTCATAGTTAATGACATCTAAATATATTATTTAGAAAAAATTTGAAATTTTTGAAAATTATCAAAAAAACCATTGTATGTTTCACTTTCTTTTGTAATATTAACAGCCGGATCTAAAATTAAAGATACCTTATAACTAAATTTTAATGTCGCTTCATCAACATTAGGTGTAATTTTTATGATTTCAAGGTTATATAAAGAATTTTTAAGATTCTCAATTTTAGAAAATTCAATATTATCAATAGTAACATTTTTAACTAGGAATTTACCTTCAGGTGAAGGTGATGGTTGAGAAATGGTGAAGTTAATTGGAGAAAACAATGACCCTTCTTCTTGTTCATAGAATTTATTTAAATTTTCTTGTTTTGGAGATATAGAAATTTCATTAAATGCATAAATAGAGCCCATAATAATCATAGGTGCACCAACTGCCATTATTGATCCTAAAGTTATAAGTGCCAATTTAGTTTTATGTTTTCCAATGTTTCCCATACTTAAATCCTATCTGATTATTATCTTTTATTTCTCAATTATAATGCTACTGAGATAATTACTACAACTGCAAATACAGAAATAACCATAAATGCAAATGCACTAATAATTATATAAAGTTTTTTCTTCTTTTCATTTCTATCTAACATAAAATAACCTTCTCTAATTATCTAATTGTAAATTATACCATGAAATTAAAGTAATTGATTAGATTATTAAAGTATATTTATCTTAATAAAATAAGGCTAAAATTTAAATAAAAAACACCATTTTAAGTGTTCTTTTTATTCAAATTATAGTGTTTTTGTTTCTTCTAAACTGGCTTCATAATTAGTGATAGCCTCTTCAACAACTCCAACATATGAGAAGAATGAATCAGGTATATGATTTAATTCTCCAGATAGAATTCTTTCCATACTTGATAACGATTCTTCAAGAGTTACAAATTTACCTTTCATTCCTGAGAATTTTTCAGAAATTATGAATGGTTGAGTCAAGAATCTTTTAGCTCTTCTTCCAATTCTAACATTTTTCTTATCAACTTCAGTTAATGAGTCAAATCCTAGAATGTTAATAATATCTTCAAGTGATTTTAGTTTTTCTAAGAACTTAATAGTTGATTTAGCAATATTAATGTGTTTTTGAGAAGTATACTTTCTTGATAATAGTTTTGAAGATGAAGCCAATGGATCAACAGCAGGATAAATTCCTTCTGCCGCTAATTGTCTACTTAAAATTATTGTTGAATCAAAGTGAGCAAAGGCAGCAACAGCAGCTGGATCTGTAAAGTCATCAGCAGGAATATACATTGCCTGAATAGAAGTAATATCTCCATCAATTGTTGAATTGATTCTTTCTTGTAGTTTACCCATCTCTGAAACTAGAGTTGGTTGATATCCAACAGCTGATGGCGTTTTTTCTAATAGTGTTGAAATCTCTGAACCAGCTTGTACATAACGGAAAATATTATCCATAAATAATAGAACTGATTTTCCTAAGTTATTTCTAAAGTATTCAGCAACTTTAACTCCTGTGAAACCTGAACGGAATCTTAATCCTGGAGATTCATTCATTTGCCCAAAGATAAAGGTTGTTTTACTTAAGAAACCTAATTCTGCTGCTTCTTTTCACAATTCATGTCCCTCACGAATACGTTCACCAATCCCTGTAAAGATTGATAATCCATCATGGTGTTTAATGAATGTATTAATAAGTTCTTGAACAATGATTGTTTTACCAACCCCAGCCCCTCCAAGAAGACCTGTTTTACCACCTTTAGGAATTGGTAATAAAATGTCAATAACTTTGATTCCTGTTTCTAAAATTTCAGTCTTAGGAATAATATTATATCTTTGTTTTTCATACTTATCACTAACTTGCATTGGAGTATATTGTTTTCCTGTTAGTTTATAACTTGGATTATCAAGAATACGTCCAACAGGATCAACAACACGACCTAGAATAGCTTCACTTATTGGTAAAGAATATGGTTGGTTTTTTGATTCTAATTGAGTTCCAATAGTTAAACCTTGCTCCTTACCTAATACAAATGTTGAGACAAGTTTTTCATTAATAATATCAGACACCTCAAGAATACGTTTTTCACCATTTTGTAATTTAACTTCAAAAATTGAACCAATAATCGGTTTTTCAACTGCTTTAGTTATTTGAATTTTATAAACTTGTGATTTAACTTCAACAATTAAACCTTTAATAACAACTGGTCTATCTTCTAATGAAGAAATTGCATTTGTGGGCACAAATTTTTCAAATTTTTTCTCTGAAGAAAGAGATTTTCTAATAAATTTAATATCTGTTTGAGCCAAAAGAATTGCTTTAATTGTTTTAACTTTATCTGCACGATTAATTTGTAATATACCATGGATATCACATAGAACATCAAGTTGTTGTTCATTCATTAATGCCAATTGTTCAGGTAAGTAAATTTTGTACTTTGTACTTTCAGTAAGATTACTAAATGATCTTTCAACTTCACTATTCATTTTCTCTAATGTAGGAGAAACTGAAATAGATTTTGTAGATGATGACTTATTTTCCACTTTCAATGTTTGAGTTTTTGTTTTACCTAATTTTAGAGCTTGAGTTTTGCCCATTTTTAATGTTTGAGTTTTTCCAACTTTAATAACCTGAGTTTTAAAAGTTGCATACTTTTCCCTATTTTTAACAACAAAATTTATAATCATGTCATCATTTTTAGAATCAAAATCAATAATTTTGTCAATAATTGTTTTCTTAGTTATTTTACCAGGTGTTGCAATCTTACCAAATTTTGCAACTTTCTTTAAATTATCAAGAGTAAGTTTTTTTAGAAAATCCTCTTTTTCTTTTTTAGAATTAAATTTCATATGCTATCCCCTTTTCATATCCTCTTCTTTCATAAGACAATAATACTCTTCCATCATTTCTTATATCTTTGAAAGTTTTAATAAATTCAGGATTATTACGTAGTCACTTGTTTTCAGATAAAATGTGGTATTTTAACAATGGTAAAATAATGTGTTTTAGGTATAGTTGAACAACATCATTTGTGATTGATTTTCTATTTAAAAGACCTGCCATTTTTATACCAAGAACATCTTTTGATAAAAATACTTTAAGGATGTTTTTAATAACATACATTTCATTTTCTGATTCACTAGTAGTTTCATTATTATAGAAAGATAGGAATCCATTTTTTAGTAGAAAAAACAATATTACTGAAGTGTTGTAATCAATAACTTCATATTCTTTTTGGTCAATCATCATTTCAAATGCCTTACCTTTTTTATTTCTTTCTCTATCTGCAATAGATAAATTTGAATTAAATGAAGCTAATTTTTTCTGGTCTTCATATTCTGAAATTAAACGCTTTAGTCCTGAAGTAGCCTTTATCATTGAAGGTGTTTGCACGGCTGAACCTAGACGAGAAACAGAAACTGTAATTTCTAAAGCTGGTCTTCTACCTTCATTGAAAACTGTTGTAGAAGTATAAATTTGACCATCAGTTATAGAAATTAAGTTTGTAGGAATATATCCTGAAATATCTCCAGCTAATGTTTGAGCAATTGGAAGGATTGTAATTGAGCCACCACCAAATTTATCAGTAAATTTACCACATCTTTCAAGTAATCTTGAGTGAGTAAAAAAGATATCTCCTGGAAAAGCTTCACGACCAGGTGCTCCACCAATTAGGAGTGATAGTTCACGGGAAGCATCAGCATGGTTAGAAAGATCATCAAAAATTAATAAAATGTCATCGCCTTGTTCTTGATAGTGTTCGGCAATCGAAGTGGCCATATAAGGAATAAGATATTTTGTAGTAGCAGTATCATCAGAAGCAGCAGTTAAGATAATTGATTTATCCATAACTCCTTTTTCTTGAAGTGTGTTAAAAATCTCAACAACTTCCTCACGCTTTTTACCAATAGCAACATAAATATTTTTTACATTATAGTTGCTCTGGGCAATCATAGCAGTAACTGCAATTGATGTTTTACCAGTTCCTCTATCACCAATAATAAGTTCTTTTTGTCCTTTACCAATTGGTAAGATTCCATCGATAGCAGATGTACCTGTAACTAATGGTTCATTTAGAAGTTCTCTAGCATAAATAGGTTTAGCTTCTGCAAAAACATCTCTTGATTCAATTTTTTTAACTTCAGTTACTTTACTTTTTGAAATCATTGGTATTCCATCGATATCAATAACTGACCCTCAATAGTTATTGAAAATGTCAGCTGTATATTGTTCTCCTGTAGCATATGCTTTTGAACCAATTTTTAATGCATTTTGAGATTCTACTTTTAGTAGAGCAACATAAGCTTTTACACCTGTGGCTTTAAGTACAATACCATTAACATTGTTACCAAACCTAATTTCTTCAAGAAATTGGTAATCATGTTCTCCCTCAACTGTAATAATATTATCTTTGATAGCTATTATTTTTAATTCGTTTTGTTTTGTCATAAATACTCCTTTTTTATTTCCTTATCTCTCATGCTACTATTGATTTTAATAATACTTTTTTAGATACTTTTATTGCTTCATCCTGATGTTTTAATAGTTTGAAGACATTGTTGTTATTTGCATAATTCTCTACTGAGAAGTAATTTGATAATTGATTGTATGCTTTCAATATTGGTTGGTTTCTAGACAATTCTAATATGTCTTCAAGTTGTTCTAAGTTAATTGTTTTTGAATTTGAAAAATTCTTATAAACTTCTGCTAACATCTTATCTGGAATTATATCAAATTTACCATTCAACATAACCAAATCCCCAGATTTATTAGAAACTCGCATTACATCTTCCGCCATAACAAAATGTGTTTTTACTTCTGCACCATCAACATTTTTGTCTCTATACTTTATCACTAATGCTGCAACATCATAAATTGTTATAACATCTGATGTACTGCCTTTTGAAATAAAGTTATTTCCTAATTTTAATTGAATCGGTTTATAGTCAATTGTTAAGATTGTTATATCAATTATGATTTCACTATCTCTTGAATAAATTAAATTTAGTAAATCTGGATTTATAGAAGTAGTTAATAATAATTGTCTTTTATTTGAATTTTCCATTATTTTGTTGCCTCCTTAATATTGAACAAGGGAACATCTTCTTCTTCTTTTCTGACCTTGAAGGCTGCATACAATAGTAATGATTGTAATGTAGATTCTTCTTTTCTAGCTTTATTATAAAGTAAAATTAAGGCAGCTTTTTGATCAGTTAATTTATGTTTCTTTTCTTCAAGTAAATGGAGTTCTAAATTATATTGCTCAATATCACTTATGACTTTAGTTTCATAAATACCTTGTTTGATAATTGTTTTAGTTAGTTGTTCATGTAAAACATAAATATCAGGATTCCATTCTGCTTTACCAATATTTATATCAAAAACAATCTTTTTGTGACCTTTAAGATTTTCATTTATATCAAAAATATTATTTTTATCTTCTTCATCAATGCTTTTACTTTTTTCTAAGTTAGAATTAGATTTTATTGCAAAGTTTTCAAAAGGAAGAATTTGTCTAGAAATAATTTTATTATGACTTTCTTTTGAAACCTGAGCTATCATCAACATTGCTTTGTTAAATAAGTTGTTCTTTATACCTATTTCAATTAATGCACTTACTCTTTGTGAAAATTCTTCAAAATCTTCATAAGCAGAATAATCAAAATGTTCAATTACATTCAATTCAAGTTTTTGACACATTAAATTAACATTAGATCCAAATGTAACTATGTAGTCATCTGGTGTAACTGTTTCAACAAGAACTTCTTCCATTTTCTTAAGCATATTCTTAGTATAAATATCCATCTTTTTCGGATCAACTAAAAAATAAATAGTTGCATTAACTTTATTTCTTGCAATAGCTTTAAAATTGTTGGAACTCTTTTCAAAAAAAGTTATTCCTTTTTTAACAAATCAACGCTCTTCTATGGCATGAAGTAAACTTAAATTTGATTCTTTTAAGTTTTGAATGTTGTCTAACTTATTTATTTCTTGTCTAATTAGTTGCAAAACACGTGTTTTAGATGTTTCAACGTAACTAAGAAAAAATGTTAGTTTATCTGTTTTATCTTTAACTTCTTTTAATTTCATACAACACTCCCCTTTCTAAATATAACTATTGAATTATTTTTTGTTTTTATTGCTTGCTAATGTTTGAACAAGTTTATTGAAATCATCAGCTGCTTTTTCATCAACAAATAATGAAGTAATTCCACTAATACCTCTAACTAAGATTGTCCCAGGAAAGAATTCAGCTTCATGTCCATTATTAAGAGCATTATCTAATAATTTAATAAATGAATCAATAATTAAATAATTATTTCCTTCATCCTTAACTAAAGAAGTTCATTCAACAATGCCAATTGGAGGCAATAGTTTAGGGTTAGCAATTGCTACTGGAATAATTTTAGATTTATCAAAACGAATAACATCAATAATTAGAATTGGATTTAGAACAACTGGATAACCTAAAACTATTTTTTTCATAATTGTATCTAAAAAACTATTTAATGTTTTTTCAACTTCTTCAACAGGAATAATTACTCCATCATAAATGTAGATGTGTGTTTGTAAAACCATATCCTTAATTGTAAATTTTGTATTTCTTTGAGAAATCTCATTGTAATTTCAAACTGATTTATTTAAAACCAAGTTGTAACTTTCATATGAATCAATTGAAGATAATGGTTTTGCATTTAAATCATTAAAATGTTCTTCTAGAGCATTAATCTTTTCAATTCTTTTTTTAGAATCTTCTTCAATTAATTCCTTTTCTGTTTTAACAACTGAGAAAGACATTTCTTTAGTTTGTGAAATAATATCTTCATATGATAAAGTTCCAGAGAATTTTTTTCCTTCTTGTGCTGACTTAGGTTCAAAAGATACTTTATTTCCCAAACTATTATTTTGCTTATTGTCCTCTAAGTTTGTATTTTTATCTTGCATATAATTTCCTTTTCCAATTTTCAAAATTCTTTTAAATTCATAAATAAATTTTTTATATTATATCATAGATTTAATCTCATTCAACAAAACATTCTTTTAAAATAAAATGCAATATTTACAAACATTCAAGTTGCAGAACAGAATTAAATTAGTAAATCTATATTAAATTATAAATTAAAAAAAGAGAAATAAAAAATATTATTTTAAAAAAAAAATTACAATAAATGTTTAACTTTTACTTTCTTAACAACTGTTCTATTAATTTGATATTTCCCACTACCTACATTGACCGTTAAAGAAAAACTTATTTCATCATCTGCTGATGAAGTTACTAAAGTTATATCAATTGATATTGGTTTAGTTGGTTCAATGGAATATTGTCTAGAAAATCTTGGAGGAAGAAATATACCACCAGCCATTGAATTATTCAATTTAACAATTTCTTCAGCATTTTTCCCAATAATTACACCAGGATTTTTTAAAGTGGGAATAAATGCTAAATCACTATTTACTATACTGTCTGTAACTCTAGTAGCTTCTATTGTGTTTGCACTATTATGAGTTGTTTTATTACTATCGGTAGGCATTTTAAAAGTAAAGTTTTCTTCATAAAAATAGTAGTGTTTATCAAAAGAAATTTGGTATGTTTCTCTGGCATAAGTAATAAATTCGTTATTGAATACTTGGTCACTTTCAGGAGTTACTCTAATTTTATAAATACCTTTTCTAGGTTTTAATTCATCAAAGTCAGCTTGAGAAATACTAAATCTATATTTTGTCTCATTACTAGATGTAGAAGTAGGAGATTTTACCAATCTTTTACCTAATGCATCAATAGCAGAATGATCAGCAGCACCTGATTCTACAATCACTGGTCTATTATTGATTAATGAGTCCTGAGAATAAAAATCGATATTGAATTTTTTAGCTTTTTCAAAGACATCTTTACGAACGGGTTGGAATTTATAAGTTACTTGCAGGCCATCTTCATCAACACCATTATAGATGTATCTTGATGCAGGTTTTGTAACTAAAATCGGTTCTCCTTCTGGATTGACATTTTGACTTTCTTCTTCAATAGTTGTATCTTCAATATTAATTGTAAAAATTCTTGGTTTGGTTACAAAAGAGGTTGAAGTTTTTAATCCTACATTTACATAAACTTCAAATAAGATGTTTCCATTTCTGTCAAATGAAACTATGTTTTTTTTAGTAAAATCTCAAGAATAAAAAATACCATATTTTTCATCTGTTTCAGCTGTCTTAGATTCTGGTAAAATAAAAATATTTGCTAATTGTTCATTATTAAAAGAGTTACTTATTAAATTTGCATTTTGATCTAATTGTTCAGTATTTGAACCTAGATCAATTAAATTAATTTCATTTAGTTGAGCTTCATTATATTCTATTTTTAATTGAACATCTTTAGCTAATTCTAAATCTAATAATTCATTCTCAATTGAGTTATCCTGATTAGAGCAAGATATGGTAAATGGAATTGGGACAATTGAAATTAATGACATGCCAATTAAAATGATTTTTTTAGATAATTTAGTAATCATAATTGCTCCTTTAGAAAATATTAAAATTATATCATTATTTAAATAATGATTAAAGTATTTCACTATCTAACTAGTCTAGCTACAAATATTAAAATATTAATGAAATCAATAAATAATCGAATACCAAATATTAATCCAATTCTAACAAGTTCTGCTTTTTCAATTCCAGAATTAAATTCTATTTGTTGTGAAGTTCTTTGAATTCATCAAATATCAAAACCAATTCATAATGAAAAGATTATAATCCCGGCAATTGAGTATCATTTTTCAGAAGTATCACCACCAAAGAAGTGTATAAAAATAGAAAAAAATATTAAACCAATTGTGGCAAAAAATAAGAATGGTCCTATCTTAGAAAAATCAAATATTTGGAAATAACCAAGTAATCCCATTATCACAAAAATTCCTGATGGCACTAGAAATAATAGAAAGACATTTTTCAACCCTTCAGCTTGTGTTCCAAAGCCGGAATAATATAAAGTTGTAGAAACAAACAACCCTTGTATAAAAACAAAAGTTAAATATAGTATTGCCAGTAGAGGGGTACTTAATTTATTCATCAAAAATACTATTGTAAGTATTAAACTTATATTTGTCACAAAAAGAATAGTTCAACCAAATGCTGAAAGTGCAAGCTTACTAACAAGATCACGAACAGGTTCAACAGCCATAACTAAATATGTCATTAAAAAAATAAGTGCAACACCTACACCCATCCACATTAATGCATAAGAAATTAAAAGATTTTTAGTAGAGGTTTTTTCTATTGATCTTTGAAATATTTTAGGAAAGATTTTCTCTAAATTCATTTTATTTATTATTGTTTTCCTTTTAAATTATATTCACTTATTAAATATTTAGGTTTTATAAATATAACAGCAAGAGCCTCGAGTCCAGTATGGATAGCAATTGAAGGTGGAATTAACACTTCAATAAATGGCATTTTATTATTTACTTGAGCAGTGATTTCACTCATTATTTGTTTTCTATCAGGATTCATTGAATGTGCAAAAATCATTACATAATTTTCATTCTTTTTATTTAATTTTTTGTAAGTATCAACAACTGTTTTAACTGCTGTTTTATCAAAAATTCTTCCTTTTCCTAATTTTTCTAATTTACCATCTTTTAAAGTAATTATTGGAACAATTTTTAAAAGTTTGGCTAATTTAGCTGCCGAAGGAGATAATCTTCCTCCTCTAACTAAACTATCAAAGTATTTAGGGATAACAACTAAATTATTTAAATCTCTAGATATTTTCTTTTCGATAATATCAATACCTTCTTTAATAGTAAAATCTTTATTTTCTACACCTTTTTCTAATTCAACTAATTCTTGAATAATAGGTATAAAAATGTTTTCTGATGCAATAACATGAACATTTTCAAAACCTTCTACACCTTTTACACAATTTTGATATTGAGCTGAAAGATGCTTAGAAATAGGATAAATAACCACAAATGTATCTGGTTTAGCAATTTCCTCTAATAATTGTTGAACTTGACCAATTGATGAACAAGATGTTGAAACTTTTGATTCAACTTTACAAATATCAAAAAAGTTTCTTGAATTTATTCCAATCCCATCTTCATATTCACTACCATCAACATTAACAATAAGTGGTAAATAATGTCACCCTCTTGCCTCTGCTTCTTGTTTTGTCAATCCTGTTGATGAGTCTACTACTATAACTAATTTCATAACAACTTATTATATAGTATTTTATTATAATTCTTTCAAATATTTTTTATTGAAAATACCAATAAAAGGAATGTTCCTCATTTTTTCTTTAACATCCAAACCGAAACCAACAAGAAATTCATCTGGAGCAATAAATCCTGAAATATCTGCTTCAATTTTTACTTTACGATTTGTTGGTTTATCAAGTAAAGTTATTATTCTTAAAGATTTTGGATGTCTAGATTCTAAATTTTCTTTAATTTTTTCCAATGACTTACCACTATCAATAATATCTTCAACAATTAAGACATCCTTGTCTCTAATATCAGTAATTAAATCCATGATAATTTTGATATTACCAGAATTTTTAACATTTCCACCATATGAGGAAATAGTCATAAAATCTAATGTATGTTCTGTTTTTATAGTTTTAATTAATTGAGCAAGAAAGGGGATGGATCCTTTTAATAGACCAATTAAAATAAGATCTTTAGAGTCTTTATAAATTTCATCAATTCATGATGAAAGTTCAACTATTCTATTTTCAATTTGTTCCTGTGTAAAAAGAATTTTAGTGAATCTCTTGTCTTTAATTTCCATAATAATTTAAATTAAACAATAATGTTAACAACTGTTACTTCATACTTTTTAGGTCCTTCAACAGTAACAACATCTCCTTTTTTTGCACCCATTACAGCAACTGCTAATGGAGATTGATTACTAATTTTGTTTTCAAATGGGTTTGTTTCATATGTAGTAACAATTGTATAATTTTCATTTTTTGAAGATTTACCAATTTTTAATTCAACTGTAGTTCCAATTGAAACTGTAGAATTTGATGATTGTTTTTTTAGAACATCTGAATTTTCTAATAGGTCTTCTAGTTCTCTAACTCTATCCTCAATGATTCCTTGTTTTTCACGGGCAGAATCGAACTCTGCATTTTCTGATAAATCACCTTGAGCTCTAGCATCTTTTATTTCTTGAATAACTTCAACTCTATCAACTTCAATTAATCTTTTAAGTTCTTGTTTTAATTCATTTATTTTTTCTTTTGTAAGTAATGTTTTTTGAGATTTCATATTTCGTTCCTTAATTTTATTATTTTACAATTAAAATAAAACCTTTATATCAATTAAGAATATCATAATTTAAATTGGTTTTGCTTATTTTATTTATTAATTCTTTCTGTCATAATTTGTTCTTTTTAGTATTTGCAATCAAGAACATTCCCTTTTCTTTTAGATTATCAATATATTTATCATATATAGGTAAATAATTTGATGTTGATGATAAAAGTAAAATAATGTCATATTTTTCTTCATTATTTATCTTGTTTCAAATATTTAACTTATGATCGAAATTAAATTTTGCAATTGTGTCATTGTATTGATTTATATCAAATTCATTTCCAAGCACATTAATCTCTGCACCTGTTTTATTTGAGATAGATATTACTTCATATGGTGTTTTATTATTCAACATTAAAACATTTTTAAAATTGTTTTTAATAATTGTATTGATTACAAATTCAACTATCTCATCATCCAATGGATTGGTTATGGCATCTCTTAATTCAAAAAGAGGTTCTCCAAAATCAGGTCTTTGAATTACTTTTAAATGACCTTCAACAACTGAGTCAGAAGTTAAAATGTCTAATGTTTTTTTCTTTAATGATTGTTTTATTTTAACAACCTTATAGAAAAGTATTGATACTATTATTAAAGCTATTACAACAACTCCAATTGCTGAATATATTAAAATGTCTCTTGTTAATTGTGAAACTTCCATTATTCTTCTTCATCTTCAAAGATATCATTTTCTTCATCATTCATAAATTCATTAAATATTTTTTCAATGATATCTCATTCATCATCTTCAATCATTATCAATGAATCATCTTCAGTGATTTTAGCTGGATGAACAGTATCACCTATTGCATATAAAATATATGTATCACCATTTTCTTCAAAAGTAAAAACTATTTCTGCTTCTACAGTTGAATCATCTTCTAAGGTTATTGTAACAAACTTAGATTTCTTTTCTAAATCTATATCTTTTTTTTCCATAATTTATTTGTTAATTTTAGCATTTTTATTATATTTTTATTAATAAAAACAAAAAACCATAATATTAGTTATGATTTTAAAGTATATTGTTTCAAAACAATTATTTAGATTTTTTGGTTGATTTTTCATTTGAATCATTTAACTCAGGGTCTGTATTGGCACTTGGGTTAATGTCAATTTCTTCATTTTTAGAAGCAGATTCTTGAGTAACTTGTGCTGATTGATTTGCAAATGTTTCAACTATTTTTTCAATTTGTTCAATTTTAATTTTTAATTCTTCAATATTTCTATCATTAATTAATTTTTGAATTGATTCAATTTCTGTTTGCATTTGTTTTTTTGCAGATTCTTCCATTGTATTTTTTTGTTCTTCAATTGATTTTTCTAATTGATTAACTAATGTTTCGGCTTTAATGATTGTAGATTGTTCATCTTTTCTTTTCATATCACTTTCTTTATTAGCTTCAGCATCATCAATCATTCTTTGAATTTCTTCTTCAGATAAACTTGAAGAGTTTGTAATTGTAATTGTTTGTTCTTTATTAGTTTTTTGATCTTTAGCAGTTACTTTTGTAATTCCATTTGCATCAATTGAGAATGAAACTTCAATTTTAGGAACTCCTCTTGGAGCACGTTCAATTCCTGAGAGATTAAATTGACCTAAATTTTTATTATCTCTTGCAAATTGTCTTTCACCTTGAACTACTGAAATTGTTACTTCTTCCTGATTATCTTGTGCTGTTGAAAATACTTGAGATTTCGTTACAGGTATTGTTGTATTTCTTTTAATTAAAGGAGTTGCAATTCCACCTTCTGTTTCAATACTCAATGAAAGTGGAGTGACATCTAATAATAAAATATCATTAATATCACCAGCTAAAACTCCTCCTTGAATTGCAGCACCAATAGCAACTACTTCATCAGGGTTAATTGAATTATTTGGTTTTTTACCAGTTGTTAATTCAACCATTTTTTGAATAGCAGGTATTCTTGTAGAACCCCCTACTAATAGAACATCATCTAAATCTGATGATGATAATTTAGCTTCTTTTAATGCATCTGCAATAGGTTTTCTAGTTTTATCAACTAAGTGAGATGTCATTTTTTCAAATTCACTTCTTGTTAATTCAAGTTCAACATTCAATGGACCTTTAGGTGTAATTGCTAAGAATGGTAACATTATTTTTGCAATATCAGAACCTGATAATTGAATTTTAGCTCTTTCAGCTTCTTCCTTTAGTCTTGAAATAACCATTTTATCTGTATTTACATCAAAATCATGTTCTTTTTTAATTTTTTCAGATAATCAATCAACAATAACATGATCTCAATCATCTCCACCTAAATGGTTATCTCCACTTGTGGAAAGGACTTCGAATGTTCCACCTGATAATTCAAGAACAGAAACATCGAATGTTCCACCCCCTAAGTCATAAACAAGAACTTTTTTATCTTTATCAGTTTTGTCAAGACCAAACGAAAGAGCTGCGGCTGTAGGTTCATTAATAATTCTTAATACATCTAAACCAGCAATTTTACCAGCCGTTTTTGTAGCTTCACGTTGAGCATTATCAAAGTATGCAGGAACTGTAATAACAGCCTTCGATACTTTAGAACCTATTTTTTTCTCTGCATATTCTTTTAAATAACTAAGAATCATTGCCGAAATTTCTTCTGGTTTGTAATCTTTTCCATTAGCTTTAACAGTTTTTTTAGTTCCCATTAATCTTTTAATGGAAGCAATTGCATCTGGATTGGTTTCTAATTGTCTTTTTGCTATCT
Organism: Metamycoplasmataceae bacterium; assembly: GCA_051656785.1. Classification (GTDB taxonomy): domain Bacteria; phylum Bacillota_I; class Bacilli_A; order Mycoplasmatales; family Metamycoplasmataceae; genus UBA710. The sequence continues at coordinate 43,808 of JBOFJK010000006.1, read as the reverse complement.
CCCCAATAATTGTTTCATTATTTTTGAAAGCAACTACTGAAGGTGTTGTTCTTTTACCATTAGGGTTTTCTAAAACTTTAGGCACTCCATCTTCAACAATTGCTACTACTGAATTGGTTGTTCCTAAATCTATTCCTATAATTTTTTCTTTTGCCATAAATTTACTTCCTTTTCACTATTTTTATTTAATTTATTCATATACATTTTAACATAAAATTAGCACTCTAATAAAAATATTGCTAATTTTTATATTTTGTTTAAAAACCTTATATTTACTGGGTTTTTTAATATTTATATATATGATAATTAATCAAAAAAAATGTAACAATGTTGATTTTCTTTAAATTTTAGGAAAATATTATCATTTTTAGCTTTTTGGGTGAGACTTATTACTTGAAACAGAAACATTTGCTGGGATAAGAACTCTTCCATTTAGTTTATAACCTCTATTTTTTATTTCAAGGATTTTATCTTTTTCTAATTCATTTGATTCAATAAGTTCAACTATATTGTGGTATTCAGGGTTAAAATCATCACCTTTTTGTGGTTCAATTATTGTAATTCCAAACCCATCAATAACTGAAAACATCTGATTAACTAATAATTCAAAACCTTTTACATATCCAACAACTTCTTGATTATCGCTGCCATTCACTCCATATTCCACAGCCATATAGAGATTGTTTAATGGTCTTAAGAATTTTTCAAAAAAACTTTGTAGTTGGAAATCCTTTGCTTCCTTTAATTTCTCTTCATATGTTTGCTTATATGAAATTTTAAACTCATCTATTTTATGTTGTGCTTCTTTTGATATATCTATAATTTTTTTATTAAGGAGTACTTCATTATCATTAAGATCAATTATTTTTTTTGATAAATTTTCAATTTCTTTTTGTAATTCCTTGATTTCTTTTTTAACATTTTTCATTTTTTTAGAATCTAAACTATCAAAATCAGATTCATGATGCTGATTTTGTTTTTGATTAGGTTGTTCATCATCAAAATTTTGATTATATTTCCTTTCTGTTGTTTCGGCATTTTGATGATTGTTATAGCTATAAATTTCTAAATCTAAATCAACATTTTGATATGAATGGTCATTTTTATTAGGATAGTATTTGAAATTAATTGTCTGATTCTTAATTGTGTAATCTAAACCAATCAATGCATCCGAAAGACCGAGAAGTGCATCATTATTTCCTACTGAAATTGAAATAGGACCATTCCCCATCATTCAATTTCCATCTTTATCATACATGTTATATTTAAATGTTAATATTCCATTTTTCTTAATTTGATTATTTTTATTATTCATATAATCTATTTTACATTAAAAATATTTAAATTGATTATTATAAAATTTACAAAAAATACTAATAATAAAATTCCTTATTTTAAAAACTTTTCGATCATATTTAGAATATTTTTGGCTTTCGAGTAATCCATTCTATGGCTCCCAATTATAGACATTTCTTTTGAAGAATTACCAACGGTTATCTTTTTAGAAATCATTGATGTATTATATGGACCAATATCAATTTTTAAATTTTCACCTTCACTACTTCTACCTTCGATTGAATCTCAAATTGATTCATTTTCAATCAAATTAATTAATTTAGAAAGATCATGTCTTTTAATATCATTGGATTCTATAATAAAAGATTTACCATAAATTTTACGATTATGACTTGCAGCAAAATAAAATATTTCACTAACAAAAGCAACTATTAATTCTTCAGCATTTTTAATTTTTTCTTTTAATATTTGCGAAAGCAATTCAACTCTTTCGCTCAATTCACTTATTGGGACATCAACAAGTCTTTCTTGAAGAAGTCTAACAGTAATTCTTAAATCATTAGCTTTAATTTTTTCATTTAAAGAAAATATTTTGTTTTCCACTCTACCTGTTGAAGTGATTAAAACAATTATTGATTGGTTATTATTAATTTCAGTTAAAGTAATAGATTTTAATAATTCTTTATCAGTAATATTTGATGTAACAAATGTTAATCCGACAAGATCTGAAATTTCTCTCGCTGCTTGTTCAATTGTTTCATCTATAGAAACTCATCTTCTTGAAAAAATATCTTTCAATTTTAACTCAAGCATTTTATCAGGAGAAGATGTAAGATTATTAGCATAATATTTTATTCCTTTAACCGAAGGGATTCTTCCACTTGATGAATGGTGTTTTTCAATATAACCTTCTTTTTCCAAGTTTGCCATTGCATTTCTAACAGTAGCTGATGAAACAGTTAAATTATTTTGTTTAATCAAATTTTCACTACCAATTGGTAATCCATATTTAATAAAAGATTCAACAATCATCTTTAAATAAATATCTTTTTTTTTATTACTATTCTTAATATTCATAATTTAAATTATACATTGTTGACACTATATTTTTATGTAGTTATCAATATGAAAATAAATACTATGATTATGAGAACTAAAAATGATTGTTTTATCCTTAGCATATATTTTTAATGTCCTATCAATGGCTGCTAATTGATTTTTATTTAAACAATACTCTGGAAAGTCAAAAAGAATAACTGATGTATCAAAGTAAAGTCCTCTTGCGATAGATAACATTTGTTTTTCGCTATCAGAGATTTGCAATCCTTGAGAATTGATATTTTTATCAAGCATTTCTTTTTTTTTGATTAATTCTTCAATACCAAGAGATTGAATAATACTATTATATCTTTTTGGATCTGGATATAAACTCTCCAATTCCAAAGAGGATGAAAATAGTTTTGGAGAAAATGCTTGATAAGTAATATGTTTTCTTAAGTAATCAATATCATATTCCTTAATGTTAATTCCATCTAATAATATTTCACCAGAATCAACTTCATAATATCTCATTATTAGCTTAAAAATAGTAGTTATTCCACTAACAACATCACTATGTAAAAGTGTTCTTACATTTTTAGGAATTGATAAATTAAAGTTGTTAAAAACTGGAACACTATTTTCTTTAGTTTTATAAGAAAAAGTAACATTCTGAAATTCAATACCACCTTTAAAAGGTTTTTGGATGATGCCTTCTTTATTTTCAAATTTTCATTCATGAAATTCTTTAATTCTCACAACATTAGCATTTAATAGGATTGCATCAGTTGCTAAGGATGCAGTTTTTTCAATAGGAATAATTAAAATATTCGATGCTACAACTAATCCTAGTAATTCAGAAGAATTAATTTTATTTTCATGTAAAAGGATAGCTCCTAATATTAAAATTACTGCCGAAATTAAAATTGATGATGTCACGCCTGTTCAATTAAATAATGTTGATTTCTTAATAAATTTTTTAGTTGAATCATAATAATTCTTTTGTAAGATGTTGAACTTTTCAATAGTTGTTAATGAATTACTAAATGATTTTATTTCAGAAACCATTTGCACATGTTCACCCATTCCAATACTCATAAATGTTGTCAATGCTTTATTGTATTGTTGATGATAAACTAAATTCTGTTTGAAAATTACATAGATAATTAATGTTATTAAATAAACAGTAAAAATAATTAACCCAACAATTCAGTTAACATAAAATACAAATGCAAAACCACCAATTATTAAGCAAATAATTGTTATTAATTCTTGGATTAATCTGCTTGCATATATTCTTACATCTTGAAGATCACTAAAGAATCTTGAAAAGAAAATTCCAATGGGTGCATTGTCAAATGTCTCCATAGATAAGTGATGAATTTTATCCATCATTTCTTCCCTTATTTGTGTTTCAATTTTGATACTAAAAATACCAGCCATATAATTGGAAATAAAAAAAATAATTATTCTAATTACAGTTATAAGGGATAGAAATGAAATAATAGTAAGTAAATGATTCCAATCACTATCAACAGCATTTAAATTAATTAATTCACTTAAGAAAGGTAAGCTAATTGTTGTAAGCGATGTAAGAATTGATAGAATTGCTAATGAGATTGTTCATTTTTTATTCTTTTTGTAATACTCTCAAAATAGTAATCAAGATTCTTTATAATTAGTTTTAATTTCCTTATTGGTTTTTATAAAGTTCTTATTAATTTTCATTTAGTTAGAATTATATTATAAATTTTTCTAATTAATATAAATATTAGAGTATAAAAAATCAACATTTAATTTTCATAAATGTTGATTTAATTTAAACATATTTTATTAGTTTTTCACGGAATATTTTAGATTTTTGGATGTGATGTATTGATAGAGTTTGAAGCATTGTTCAAATACCTCCAACTATTCAATAAATCTGAACCCCAGCCTCAAAGATAACTGCCATAAATACAAAGATACCCATGATTATATTTTGAGTCTTGTTCGCTTTCTTCATTGCTTCTTTTTCAGCAATGTTGGAACGCTCATTCATTCTTTTCTTATTTAAGTATCTAGGTAAGAATTGTGATCCAGCTTGTACAATAACAGCAAGCACTATTAGAATTAAGTATTGCCATTCTCCTTCTAATAACTCCCGTCAGGATGTTTGAGAGAAGTTAATTCCTCAAAGTGATGTTGACTTAATGAATGGAATACCTTGAATTATTCTCCACATAGCAAGGAATATAGGCATAGATACAAGTGTAGATAAAATTGGAGTAAGCATATTTATATTATTCTTTTTATAAAGTTCAGCTGTTTCCTGTCTTTTCTTTTGTTCCATTTGCTTGTTACCTTTATAGGCGGCATATTTAGCATCAATCTTTGCTTTTTTAGGAGCAAGTTCTTGCTGCTTAGTTTGAGCAAATACTGATTTGTAAGTTAAAAGCAAGGTTAACATTCTAGCTAATATAACAGATATTATAATAGATAGTAAGGCAACTCCTCCATCTAATTGTGCTGGAAGTGATACAACCAATGAATTTACTAAAAATGATATTGGAAATACAATGAATCCATAAAAGGGTCCAAGCCCTCAAGCATCAGATCAAGATACAATCGGTTTTTGACTAATTATAGAACCACCAGCTATGAATTTGAATGCTTCTTTATTATCTACACCAAATGCTAACTTAAATGGAACTATCCCGGGGGCTGGTCATGGATCAGGATTATCTCCAGTAAAATTTAATCTTGGAATTGAATAACCTGATTGTCCTAATAAAGCAAGTACATTTTGTTGGTAAGCCAATATTGCCATTCTAATTTCATTTGTATACTTTTCATTACTTACTTCAAGGTTATTAATAAATGAAGAATTTGAACTTAATAAGGTTGATTCAGTTACTGGAGGGTTAGGAATAAATTTACCAGATTCCAATTCATTTAAACTTCTCAACCTTCTTTCAGGTACTGAAAGTAAATTATATTCTTCATCTAAATTTTTATTAAAAGGTAAGTTATCAATTGAATTTAATTGATTAAATTGCATTACAACATTAACTAATGATTGTAAGTGATCTCTTGAAAACTTTTCTGATGCAAAGGCTGTTCGTAAATCAACCTCTAACATGATCTTTTCAAATTCAAATGAATATACAAAACTATTAATTTCTAATCTATCACTCTCTTTATTGGGATCAAGAGGCGTTTTACCATCAATCTTTAAATATTGACCTTTATCATTAATTTTAACTGGTTCGGTTGCACCAACTCTGAATGCTTGGAATCTTCCGCCCGATCTAGCGAATTCTCATGTTTCTAATTCTTTCTTATCGACAGGTTTTTCATCAGGTAATTTTTGAATGAAAATCGGTATTTCTAATAGATTATTAGCATAATTATAAGTTAGTGTTGGAGATTCATTTAATGTTTCTAAAATATCTGAATTTAGGAACACAATATTGTTTTCAGTTCCAGTACCGCGAATTAATTGGCCATTTTCAGAAGTGGAATTAATGTCTAAGGTGCTTCCAATAAGTTTAAACTCATCATTAGCATCTTTTTTGATAATCCTCATTGAAGAAGAATGATTATCATAGTTACCATATAAGTTATCTTTACCTATTTGTGTACTTATTTGATTTCTTAAACTTGTAATTGTTTCATTTTCATTAGTCACTAAGTAATTTTGCTTGATATCTTCGACTAACATTTGTTGATAAAGTAAATTACCATTTTCATCACGAATATTATTACCATATTTGTCTAATAATGGCCTATCAAGATCATCAACAATTTTGTAAGTTTTAACAAAAGGTGAAATATCATTACGGTTACGATAAAATTCAATACCACTACCTGTTATTGATGATGACTGGATTGCAATTGATTGGATGCAACCAGTTAATGAAAGACTTAAAAGAAACATGTAAAAAGCAATTTTTACTCATTTAAAACCAAGTTTAAATTTTTCTTTAGGTGTTTTTTTGATATTTTTGTCGCCCAAGGCACCTTTGAAAAAATCGTATTTATCTGATCTTTTAATTTGTTTGCTCATTAATTTACCTTTTTGCTAACCTTTCTATAAAATTTTTTATTGCTTTTTCTTTTTCAATATAAGTTAATTTCATATAATCTTTTCTTATTATTAAAATTATTTTATATTTGATGTTTTGATAATCAATATTCGATACTATAGCTCTTATTTGTCTTCTTAAGTAATTTCTTCCAACAGCATTGACAAATTTTTTGGGAATTGATATTCCAATCTGGAATGAATTACTTTCAATATAATATAAAATCAATTCACTTGAGACAAATTGTTTTTTGTTTCTGATAATATTTTGAAATTCTAGTGTCTTTTTAACAATTTCTTGTTTTTTCATTATTTATCAGAAACAGTTAACTTAGATCTCCCTTTAGCTCTTCTGGCTGATAAGATTTTTCTTCCGCCTGGAGTTGACATTCTCGCTTTGAAACCATGTGTTTTTGCATGTTTTCTTTTATTTGGTTGATAAGTTCTTTTCATGATATTCCCCTAATTCTGTAATTTAATTATTGCTTAATAAAATTATTTTTAATACTAAAATATAACAATTTATAAATAAAGTATAACAAAAATAAATAATTTATCAATTAATATATAAATTTTCCCTATTTTTAGCACTTATTTTAATAAGTGATTATAAATTTAGTTTAATATTTATAAATATGGATATGAACACTAATACTAATCAGTTATATACAAAGAATTTCCTCCTAGAATTTGAGAAAGCTTTAGATGATCATGTAACTTTTTCAAATTTCGCTGCCGGGATTAAAATCCATGCTACAAATCCAAATTTGTTCCATGTTGTTTTTGCAACAAAAGAAGGACTAAACTATATAAAATCTAAATATCCTCATATAATTAAAGCAATTAATGAGAAAATATTCACTAATGCTGCAAAAATTGTATATATTGACAAAAATAGTTATCAAAACCTTTTATCAATAGATTCAAAAGGTGCTAAAAATGATTTATTAAAAAAATCAAAGATAAAAATTGATTTAACATTTGACAATTATATTGATGCTGATTTTAATTATGAAGCTATTAAAGGTGCTAAAAAAATTATTGAAAGTGATAAGGTTATTTTTTCTCCATTATTTATTTATTCAGCTTCAGGATTAGGGAAAACACATCTTATGAATGCTATTGGGAATGAATTAATTAATAAGAATAAAAAAGTTTGCTATATTGCTGCAGATTTATTCACTAAAAAATTAGTTCCATTTTTAATGGATAGCAATCAAGAAAAAATTAATAAAATTACTGATATTTACAAAGATTTTGATGTCCTTATTTTTGATGATATTCAAATGTATGCAGGGAAAAATTCAACTCTAGCTGTTCTTTTTAATATTATTAATCATCACATTAATGAAAATAAACAAATTATTATTACTTCTGACAAAAAACCTGAACTTCTTGGCGGATTTGAAGAAAGGTTTATTACTAGATTCCAAGGTGGATTAACAATAGAAATTAAAAATCCTTCTTATGAGGATTTAATGAAAATATTGAAAGTTAAATTACTGAAGGAAAATATTGATCCTTCTAACTGAGAAGATGAAGCCCTTAAATTCATTGTTAAAAATCACTCTAATTCAATTAGAAATTTAGAAGGTGCAATAAACCGAGTTAAATTTCATGATGAAGAAATTGGGAATATCAAATATACACAACAAGTAATTGGAAAAATATTTTCTTCTCTGAAACAGCAAAAAGAAAATATAACTAAAGAAAGAATTGTTGATGTAGTTGCTAAGTATTATGGTTTATCAAGAACAGATTTACAAAATAAAAGTAGAAGAAAAGATATTGTATTGGGAAGGCATATTGCTATGTGATTAATAAGAGATATCTTAGATGTTACTTATAAGGAAATTGGAGTATTTTTTAAAAATAGAGATCATTCAACAGTTCTTACTGCTATTGAAAAAATTGATAGCCAAATGAAAATGAATGATTCAATAAAATCAGCACTTAAAAAGTTAAGACAAAAAATTGAATCAATTACTTAAGTTTTATACATAAAGAGCATATGGTATATAATAAGTAATAATTGCTGCTATTAATCCAATAACTCATATTGAAGTTGCTATCTTGTAGAAGTGTGTGTATTTACGAATATTTTTGTTTTGTATATCTTTGCTTTCATAAGAAATTACTCTTTTTACTTTTGAATATTTATCAAGTCTTTTTTCTCCTATTCATACAGTTAGAAGTAATAGTCCTGAAAGAATTGTTGGTATGATGAAGAATAAAATAGTCGAAAGGAGCGAAAAGACAACTGAAACTTGTCCAACATCAATGGGATTTCCATGAGCATCCATTCCTTTAAATAATACTTTGAATATTTGTGTTTGAAGAAGTTGACTAGTGCCAGAACCACCTGGAGTAATTGAGATAGCATTAGCAGCAATTAATATTGAATAACAAATTACAAAGTTAAGGTACTGTCCACCCCATAATTCCTCATTAGGTTTCATTAATCCTGAAATGATTGCTAAAACAGCTCCACAACTTACAAAATAAGGTATGCTTCTTCAAATAATTAATTCACTAATGATTCAAAAGTTTTTAAATATTTTTAATGAACTAGCTCTAATTTTCATAAATGCATATTGGAAGCTAGCGGCTTGTGAACTAGGATCTCTTGAAATAATAAAGGGATTTAAAGAAATTACTTGTATACATAGTTTTATAAATATCGCTTGCACTCTTCTACTAAAAGATAATATTCCAATAAATAATGCTCCAATTAAGTTTCCAAAAAAACCTATTAAGACAAAGATAAAAAGACTTAATGATTCTATGCTTCCATTTTGGAATAAATCTCCATAAAGAAATAAACCCATTGGGATAAATATAATAGAAAAAATTGCACCCACTACCTGATATAAAAGAGATGTTGCTAAAAAGGTAGCAATTAATGATTCTCTATCTAAACCTTTACGAATAAGATATCAATAAGATGCAATATCTCCACCAACTGATAAAGGAGTAATATTTGTTATTACTACTCCAACACAAGAGGCAATCATTAAGTGTCTAATTTGAACCTTCTGTCCTTGAACCTTTAACATCCTACCAATTAAAATGGCATTACATATAACTTGTATCATAAACATTAGTACTAAAACTGGAATTAGGAAAGTTAAAAGGTCGTTACTTCTTATTAAGTTGTTTAATTCTTTAAATATTAATAGTGGATTACCATCACTACTATATAGAGTATTAAATAAAATAACAAATATACCAATAAAAATTGTTACAAAAACAAAGTATTTAAGGAAATCTTTTCAACTCGTTTTTTTTCTAGAATAGTCTTCGTTAAATAATTTTATGTTTTCGATTATTTTTTTCTCTTTAATAATTAAATCAATATAGTTTTCATTCTTCTCTAATGAATGAATTTCCTGTTTCTTCTTCTTCTTGTTGGAATTACTCATTTTCTTATTATCGAAAACTAGTGATAAATATGAAACTAAGGTACTAGTAATATGTGAATAATCAAAGGAAATTTTTGAATTATCTTCTAATTGAATCTTAACAATTATTGTTCCAAAACTTTCATTTTCTATCTTGTCAAATCTAATAATTTTTTGACCATTAAATCTTCTTGTTTTGGACATTATATTAAAGAATTTTCTAGCAGTGACATAATCCATATTTTGTTTATTAGTAGAATGCCTAAATATTCCATATTCTATACTTATTTCTAACATGACATCATAAAGTGTCTTATTCATTCCCTTAAAGAAAGATATCATTTCTAAAATTAATTGTAAATTATAAAGTGGATCAGAAATATAATTAATTTGCCCATTTGTAATGAAATAATTTGTTCCATTTGTTGCTAAAATCATTCCTGATTCTAAATCTTTATTTTCTGAAAGCATTGAAGAGAAGAATTTATATTCTTTAACAGTTATTTTGTTTTTTTTCGCTATTATTGAAATTAAATCACTAGTACTAATATTTTTAACAATATATTTATTCTTGAAATATTCAGGATCATTATTTATATATTTAATTTGATAGTATAAATACATTGCTGCTAAATCATTTAAATCATAAAAAATATATTGCTTTTTGTGTTTTATTGCAATTTCAAATGAGTTGTTATCTTGGAGAAAACTCAGTGCTATATCTGATCTCTTTCTTATTGAATTAAGGATTGCTTTTTTAATATTTTTGTTGTTGCTTGGTTTAGAATTCTTAGAGGTAATATACTTAATATTATTTTTAGAAAAAAAATTATCCAAAAGTTCTTCACTCATTTTATAACTATTATTAAGAGAAATAATAATGTTTGATAAATCTTTAGAATTCGGTAGTGTTGAAAGATAATTATTGGTATCAAGAGGATGTAATATTTCAATTGATTCATCATAAATATTTAAATTGCATTCTGATGTTTTTGATGTGCTTACACTTTCATTAAATAATGATGAATCTAAATTTGACAATAGTGAACCATCATTATTAAAAAAATTTATTGATATAAGATCTGATTGTTGGCGATATGAAGTAAAGGAAATTACTCCACCAAAAGAAGCATCTATATTAGCAAAGCTTGTTGCAATATTTATTGAATCATTATTTGAAGGAAAGTAAACATTAATATTGTTATCTTTAAGAAATGAAGCAAATAATTGTGAATATACTTTTATATCCAAATTTTTGTCACTAATAATTAAAAAGTTTTTATGACTTATATTTTTATATGTAATATATGCTATATATTTACCAATAATATTAGAAAAAGTTAAATCGTTTATTGAGTTAGATCCATGATCAATTTTTGAAATTATACGACCATTTATCATATTCAGAGATAAATGTATTTTATTAGAATATTCATCAGAGTTTCTAATTTTTTTAAATGAATTAACAAAAACATTTTTTGTCTTGTTTTCATTTATTACACTTAAAGAGTCATTATTCATTTAATAATTATAGATTATTTGCATAATTAAAGATAAAAAAATAACCTGACAATTTTAAGTGTCAGGTTATTTTTGTTAATTAAAATATAACTATTTTTTAGGCACTAATTCAAAGATTGGATCTCCAACATTGATTTTACCTTTTTTAGCTAAAATTTTAACTTCTCTACCCTGAATAGATTCATTTAGGACCAATACAGGACTAATATTTGAGGTAGCTAATTTTTTCAAGTTATCAACATCAACATCAGCAATTGGATCACCTTTTTGAACAGTGTATCCAGTATCAACATACTGAGTAAATAGATTAACATGATTTCCAGATTTATCTTTTAAACCTATTGAATCAATTCCTAAGTGAACCATAATACTTGTTCCACCTTCAGATTTAATTACATAAGCATGACCGCCTGGAAAAGCAAGTTCAACATTTCCACTTATTGGGGCCCCAATTCTTTCACTTGTTGTTTCAATTCCAACTCCATTTCCAACCATCATTTCTGAGAATGTTTGATCTGGAATATCTTTTAGACTAACAATATTTCCAGCAATAGGAGAATAAATGATTAGATTCTCATTGCTAATCTTATCTTTCTTAACTTCTTTTGAAGTTTTTGAATCATCTTTATGTAGATCTTTTAATTCTGAGAATAATTTTGATTCAAGTTTTGGATCTTCCTGAACCTCATTTTGAATTCTCATTATTTCATTTTTAATTAAATCAGCTTTAGCTCCAAAAATTGCATATACAGATTGTGCAGATGGTTTAATAACACCAGCTGCTCCAAGTTCCATTAATCTATCACGATCAACAATATCTTGTTTAGCTGTTTGTATTCTTAATTTTGTAATACATGCATCTGTGTTTTTAATATTACTTAAACCACCATATGCTTGAATGACATTAAGTGCTAAAATTCTATTTTCTGTTAAATTTGTATTTTTGCTCTTGTAATCAGCTTTTGTAAATAATTTAGTATTATCTCCACGACCTGGTGTTCCAATATCAAATTTCTTGATTGCTCATAAAAAGAAGAAGTAATAAATAGGTACATATCCAAGACCAATTAATAGTGATACTCAAGCATTTGATCCACCTGGTAATTGAACTGCTCCATAAATAACTCAGTCTAATGCTCCACCTGAGAATGTCATCCCAATGTGTGGTGCAATTGAAGGAATCATTAATCCTACTCATGTCATTGCTCCAAATGATAATGCACAGAAGAATGCATGGAATCCTCAAAATAATCATGGTGCTAGGAATAAGAATGTAAATTCAATAGGTTCTGTAATCCCTGTTAAGAATGCTGTTGCTCCAGCAGAAACAACAATTGAACCTGCCATTTTACGATTTTCTTTAGGCGCTGCCATAACCATGGCTGCTGCAGCAGCTGGTAATCCGAACATCATGAATGGGTATTTACCTTGCATGTATTGACCTGTGTTAACTCCAGCAGATCCCACTTCTCTTGTTGTAGCTGGGAATAAAGTATTAAAATGATCTGAATAAATTGATGTTGTAAAATCACTAAATTGAATAGTTTTTGATACTCCACCAATTTCAACATTTCTTCCTGCAAAGAAAGAGTTTAAGAATGCTCAAATTTGTTGATCACCTGCATAGTTATCTTGAATATTTTGACCAGGATTTAATTCCTGAGCTAATTGTAATCAAGTTTTTCCTTCAACAGCTAATCCATCAACAATTGCCATATCATTTAGATCTAAGAAACCACCAACTGATGTATATCATAGAGGTGAATAAAATGCATGGTGTAATCCCAGTGGTACTAATGATCTTTCAATATAACCGAAGATAAAGGCATTAAATCCAAACATGTTAGAACCAAGTGCTCCACCAATTATATTGAAAAGCATACCAATTAAGGGTCAAACCATTAGTAGTATAAGTGTTATCGGGAATAGTGCTGCAAATGTTACAATAGGTATAAATCTAATACCTGAGAAGAATCCAATTATTGGTGATAATTGGATATCTTTAAATTTGTTGTATAAGAATGCAACAGTAAATCCTACAATAAATCCACCAAAAACAGATGTCTGTAGTTGGGTTATACCAAGGACTGTTCCAAATAAAGAATTAGGTAATCCAAAGTCTTCATATCCTAAAGACCCTGCTTTATAAAATAAGATATCATATCCATCTCCATTTTTAACAATTAGAGATGCTTGAATACCTGAAAACACTAAGAAACCAACTAGTGCTGATAAACCGGCGGCGCCAGCATCTTTTGTGAATGCTATAGCAATTGCTATAGCGAATAAAACTGGTAAAGCTCCGAAGATAACATCACCAGGCAGTTTTATGAAGTTACCAAGAACAACTAAACCTTCAATATTTGCATTAGCACCTTGCGTTGCAATTGTTGCACCTATTCCAAGGAATAGACCGGCAACAGGAAGCATCGCAATAGGAAGCATTAGTCCTTTTGAAAGTTTAGCAATGAATTCACGTGATGAACCACTCTTTTTTCTTCTTGGTAATCTACTTAAAAATGATGTTTTTGTATTCATTTTTTCCTTTCGATTAATAAATTTATTAAATTATATTATTATTTTTATATAATGAATAGCATGGAAAATCTATTTAACAATAAAAGAGATGATATTGGAAACCTTAATCCTAATATTGCTTCACATTGAGCATATTACATTGCAGGCTCTATTTTTATCATGCTTGCAATTGTATCATTATTTTATACATACTATGCAATTACTCATCCAATTCCTGAAGAGAGATTGAAGTTGTACACAGGACTTAAAAAAGCATGACTCAAAAATAGAATTGCTTTTTATTTAATGGTCGATGTTATTTGCATTTTAAGTGCCATAGTTTTTATGATTAATGGATCATAAATTATTTTTTTATTCAGTTGTTTCTTTACTTTGTTTTTTTAAATATATTGAATAAGAAGTAGAAGCAATTGTTAGAACTGTCCCTATAGCTAACAAGGTAGTACCAAAAATAAATAATGTTTCTCATGTATTGTAATTTTCTAATCTAGAAATATCACCTTCTGAAAGTTTAATTTTTGCAATTGTAGCTCTATTATTGCTTATTTTTGCTTTTGAATCTGCAATTATTGCATTAGCTTCTGAGTTCATAAGAACTTGTTCAGCCACTGCTATTGCATTCTTATTTGCAACAGTTCTATCTTTTTTAAATGCTTCTTTAGCGTCATCTACCGCCTTTTTTAAAGGAGCAAGTATTTCTTCTTGTTCTCTAATATTATTTTCTTCTTCTAGAATTAATGCTTCTAGATGATCATATGGTTTTTTAGCCTCTTCTTCTAAAATTACTTTTAAATAATCTACATATTTTTCTTTTGTATTATATTCTATAGTTCTTTCTTTTTCAAAAGCTGTATTAAGACCAAAATAACCAGAATTTTGTATTTCTGATAAAGAATTTATATTATTCCCATAACCACCAACAATATAGAATGATAATCCTAATGTTGCTGCTGATGCAGATAATATAGTTGTAACAACCGAAGCTTTCCTTAAATTTTTCATAAAGTTCCTTTTAGACTGTTAAATTAAGACTATTGCTTGAACAATAGTCTTACAAAAATTATAGCATTAATACTACATTGTTAATATTTTTTAACAATAAAAAATTCCCTCTACTGTAAAATAGATGGGAATTTAATGGTTAAATATTCAATTTTAAAACAATTAATTAAAATTTAAGTTTTTTGTTATTAAGTTTTGAATTGCGTTTCATATAAACTATTACTCCAGTAATACCAACTAGCAAGACTGATGATGCTGTAATTAATGAAATTATCAATGTTTGAGTAGTAGAGTTAACAATAGATGTTAGTCCTGAAACAATGAATTCTTCTGATGACATTGAAGCAATTGATGTATCAATTATTAAGTTGTTTTCAATAGCTTTTGGTGAAGGTTCAATTGTTGCTCAAACTTTATCACCATTAGATAATCCAGCTTCTTTGAAGTCTGTTATTTTACGAGGCATACCATCTTTACCGGCTGCATATCATACAATAACAATATCTTCAGAGATAGAAGAATCATTTTCAATATTTGAGAGCATTGATCCAAATTGATTAATACCCAAGAATTTAGGACTGAATGATTTTAGTTTTAATTCAAATTGATCTCTTTGAGTTTGATCTAAAGTTATTTCAATTTTTAGTCCTGAAACCAATCAACCTGATGTTTCTGGATACTGATCATCTGGATTAAGTGCTTGTGAGCTACCAATTCCTTCTTGAACTGTAATTTCCTTTTTATCTTCAACATTAACAACTCTAAATTGTAGTTTGTCTCCAACTTTTTTGTCTAATAATGTATTGTAGTAATCATTTGCAATAACTCCAACTGAACTGACTAATTTTCATTCAACTTTATCACCATTAACTAAATTGTTAATGTGTGATTCATCTCTTGTTCATTGAGTTTTTATAGTTTTATCAGAATTTCAAACTTGATATTCATATCATTGTTCTGTTCCTAAAACTAATTCATTGTTATCAATAGCACTAGTGTTTTTTGGATCAGTTACTCTAATATTGAATGAACCACTTCCATTTAAAACTCCATTAAAGTTAGGTCTTAAATTTTCAAATAAGTTTTCATCCAATGGTCTAACAAACAGATTTTTAACAACAATTGTTAATGGACTTATTGGTTTTGATAATAAAAAGTTATCATTTGTGGATGCAAAACTAATTGTAATAACATCTCCATTTTGTAACTCATTAAATTGAGCAATATTAGTTCCTGTAGCACTTTGAGTAGTTCCATTTCTTTTTACAAGGACCATTCTAATTTGAATTTGATCATTGTAATCGGCTCTAACTACCTCTTCAATAGCATGTCCTCTATATATTTGTTCATCGCCATTTTGTAATAATCTAGTAGCTTGTAATTCTGAAGAAATATATGAATTACCTGCATAAGGAATGTCCTCACCATCTGATGAAGCAAATGTTACATTAGCTAATTGGTTTTGATCAAAGAAGTAATTAATTCCATTATTAGGAATAATATATTTAATATCGCTTCCTAACTGAACTTCTTTAGTAGTCGGGAAAGTTGTATCGAAAATGAAATCAGGATCTCCTACTGTACCTTCACCAATTCTTTCAACAAATGAGAATCTAACAAATTGACCTCTAAATAATCTTCATTGTAAATCATTTATATCATCCTGAGTGAATGAACCTGGAATGGTTCAATCAGTCATTGTCATTGGAGTTTGTCAAATACCTGAACGCATTGGAGGTGCAGGATATTTTACGCCCTCTATTTCAACAACTCATATTGGAATTGGTTGTCCATTTGCATCAAGAATGAAATTTCCAAATTGATCTAGATAGTAACCGCTAATTGTAGCTCCAGTTTCATCTCTAAAAACAATTGGAATACCATTTAAATCTGTAATTATTTTACCAGTTGTATCTCTATAGAAGATTGTATCAACAGACATTTGTAAATTAGCACCTAAGTAGTTCCCTAAACTATCTTCTTCAATTGAAGCAACTTCAATTTTGGCCTGACCATCTAATGGTGAATAACCAAAGATATCATTATTTGCTAAAACAACATTGCTTGAAGCAACCAATTGATCTGCACGAACAAGTAATCCTTTAACTCTAATTTGTGGTGTCATTGCATCTCCACCAGTTATTTGGAAAATATCATTATTAATTGCCACTCTTGTCATAACATATTGACCGACTCTTAAATTAGTTGGTAAAATATCAGTTCATTTGCTTGGATCATTTTTAACTTCTTCCATTTCTTCAGGAGTATAGATAAAATCACTAATGTTATATTCTAATTTTAGAACATCAGGTTTTACAAGTGGATATTCTGTATTTAAGAATGTAGAATCAACCAATATATTTGTTCCACTTACATATACTGAAAATGATCCTTCACTTTGATAGAATCTACTTCCATCTGGAGCATTAAATCTAATATCAGGTGGAGTAGTTAATGGATTGGTAACTTTTGGTTGAATGTTAAAATTTGATATTTCAAGAGTTTTACCTGTGCTCAATAAAATATTGTTTTCTCAAATATCATAACCAGGTCTTGCAACCATTTTGAATCAAATCGGCAATGCTTTTCCACTAGGATCTAGATGAATAATAAATCCTGGAACAAATTGACTTATGAATCCATTTTGATTAAATAATCTATAACCAGCAGAGAAATCATCTTTTATGTTTGTATAGTAAATATCAAAAGGTGTAATTGATTGATTTTTATAGTAGTCAAGCATATTTGCAATTCCAGAACTAACTACCAATTCAGGAAGTTTATCTGAACCTGTAATTGAAAAATCATCAGGTGTAAATCTATTAATTAAATCTAAGTTAATGTATCCTTTAAATCCTGGATTAACAGTTGCAGTAACTAAATCTCTATAAAAAAGAGGATTGTCAGGGAATTGTTTATCTGTAAAGACACCATTAATCATAAATCTATAATCTTTGAATCCTTCATCAGTTAATGAATATCTTGCTCTTAAGGCATTACGGAAAAGAATTAATTCATCTATATTTTTAGCTCCTCTTAATCTTTCAAAAATAGTTATAATTTGTGAAGCACTAAATCACTCTGTTCCTGAAGGAATTCCTAAATCAGGAGGTACAGTTCCACCAAAGAAGTATTGAATTCTAATGTGTTCTCAACCTGGAACGTTTTGAGTTTCTAAAAATTGATTAAAGTTTACTGTGTCAATAATTATATTTCTTGTGTTACCAGAAATAACAATTCTATCTAATCATGATGATTGAACATCCATAATTAAAAGAATATTACTTGTATCAATGCTAAACATTCTAATTGGTTCTTCAAAGATGTATCCTGTTTTTGTTACTAATCTTATAGCCAAGAATTTTTCACTTGTAGAAATAAATGATGGACGAGTTGTTGTTCATCTAGGATCATTAGGTGGGTTTGTTGCAGAAACTGTACTATCAATTGAATATTGAAGTATTAATCCTTCGGAAAGAATGTCAAATAATTCATCAATTTGTGGACCTCAAATAATTCCTGAAGATGTACCAGAAACAGACACTGTTCTAGCGATATCATAGTAATTTGCTTTATTGATGAATAAAAGAACATTTGTTGAATCTAAGACTACAGAAGATTCATCTTGAATTTTGAAATCTTCTGGACTAATTAAAGGTGCTAAAGCATATCTTCCTGTAATTTGTTTTTGAGCTTGCACAATGTCAATTTTATTAAGTCTTAACAATCTTAAGAATTCCGCTTTATCAAATTCTGTTTGAAATGGTTTATTAGGATCTAAAGGCATTGGTGTTACACCAATTGAATATAGTATTTGAACTTTTCCAGCATAAATAGGATTCTTAGCAATAAGGCTTGCATATACAGCATCATCATTAATCCCTAATACTTGTGTATTTCCACTTAAAACTATTTGATCAATTAAATCTGTTGGAGTTACTTGAATTTCAATTGGTAAACCAATAACAAGTTTAAATCCAACTGCTAAATGTGATAAATAATCATTATTAGTTACAAGTGACAATTCAACATTACCTCTTGCAGGTAATTTAACATTATATCTAATAAATAATTCATTATTAACATTTATTTGTGTAATGTCACTTAATGGTACCCATCCATCCCCATGGAAACCTGGGGCTCTAAATTCAATTTCAATTGAACTTTCTAAAATTGTAGCAATTTGCTCATATGTTTTATCACGGAATGGCACATTTCCACTTGACATTGTTGGGAATCTTAATGTCCCTAAATCAGAAGCCGATGTTCCAGATGGAATAGTTTTTTCTGTTTGCAAAATATTAATATAAGTTCTTAAATCGACTTTGGTTATAATTGCTTCAGTATCTAATTTAACTAGTTCAGTAGGAGTAGAAACTATTGCAAATTTTGATGAATCTTTAGCAACAAATTTAGCATTAATAGTAACACCAGGAATTACACCATTATCAAAAATTAAAATTCCAGAAGTTGCATTTGTGAAATCACTTAAATAATTTCTTAAAATTACTTTCAATTGATCTAATGTGAAGAATTGATCTGGAGCTAAAATAGATATTGAATATTTTAATTCCACCTCATCTCTAAATAAAGCTTCCACAATTTCCATTGCATTAGCTTCTATTACTGTGGATGAAGCACCATTATTTAAATTATTTGCATAACCAGTAAGTAATAATCTATTAGCTAATTGAGATGTATCAATATTAATAATTGTAGGGATTGAATTAACATCAACTTCATATCCTTTTACAATGTCAGAATTAATAAATACACCTGAAGCATCAATAGAACCAATTTGTACTCTATCAGTAGGTAATTTAGGCATAAATCTAATTGCTAATGGGAATTGGTTGAACCCTGGAGGGGTAGTTGTTGAAATGATTGAGGTCGGTTGAGTTTCAGATCAACCATATGAAAATGTTCCGCCTGGTTGACGAGTAAATGTTCCATATTCAATTTTGACAAAAGGAGAAATTTGAGGTATTGTGCCCATATTTGATCAAACTAAGTTTTGAGTTGAACCGGTAATCATTATTCTAGAAACATCATTTATTTGAGATGTAACATCAATAGTTTTTGTAACATTTGTAACATCTAAAGTTTTTATTGCTATAGGAAGAGCATTTGGGTCATTTGCAACTTGTACTGAATAGTAATTTGCTAAACCTAAAACTGTAAATTCATATTTAACTCTAAAGTTATTTAAAATTAAATTATTTAGTTGTGATGACCTCATTGCTGATAAAGCATTTATAAAATCAGATAGAATGAAATAATTTACTCCGTCATAACTATATTGGATTTCAAAAAATGTTTTAGCCACTTCAACACTTAATCCTGAAACAGTATAAAGTGTTGGATCTTCTGTTATTGATAAATCATGTGTAGTTCCTGAAACAACTAATTTATTTGAATTTAAATCAGATGCCACAACACCAGTTAATGCTTTTTTAGCTCTAATATCTTTTACTATTGTTGGAGTCATTATTCCTGGTGGTGTTGTAGAAGGTTCAACTGCTCCATAAATTTGGTGTAAAGTATCATTTATAACACTTAAACGGAATTCCATTTTATTTGTACCCGAAGCATCAAATACATCTACATTAAGTTGTGTTATTTGAAATCAGGGATTTGCACTTGAAGTTCTTACTTCAAGTTTAACACCTCTATTTGTTCAATATGGAATATCAAATACATTACCTTCACTAATAATTTTTACCGCATTAGATTGTGCCCCTTCTGCTTGTAATGAATTTACTCAAGTATCAACAACTCTCGCACTTGTTCTTATAAATTTACCTGCAGGAACTAATACTACTGTGCTTGGTGATGCTAGGAAGAAATTACCAATTGTTCCTGTAGCATTATCATAAATTTTTACTGCATTTCTATTTCATGAAAAATGAACATTACCAATAATATCACCAGCTGGACCAGTTCCTGTTGGAAGATACATTCTTGCATAAATATTTAATTCAGATAGTAGTATATCATTAATTGTAGAATAATTAGAAATTGCATTTTTGAATCCAGTAAAATCATTTCAACCAATCAATAAATTATCTACTGAAGAACCTAATGCATATTGCAATGCTAAGCCATTTTCAAGAGCAGGTTGCGTCATATTAGCGGTAGGTCTTCATCTTCAAAGAGATAGTCCAATAACGCTTTCATTTTCACGAAAATCAACATTAAATGAAGTTAGTAAATCATCAGTCAAATCAATTGACCCTCTTCAAACAATTGAGTTTCATTGTGCAATTGTAAAACCATAAGCAGGAGTTCCTGAAGGTCTTAATCTAATTGTCATGGAAACTTGATCACCTAGTAAAGAATTTGTATTAAGGAATGCATCATCACCAATTGTATGAACACCATTTGGAAGATTAATGGCTGTTATGCCTGAACCTTGGAAGGCATTATCAAGGATTCTTTCTAATTCAGAATTATTCTCAAAAGTTATTGTTCTCAAGTTTGATGTATTAATAAAGGCATTCTGTGTAAGTAATTTTACTGCAGCAGGAATAAAAATTGATTCAAGGTTTGTGTTATTTCCAAAAGGTGAGAAATCTGGATTTGTTGTAATAGTTCCAATTTGTTCAACATTAGGAGCTCATGTGTCTCAATCAGCTTTTGTAATGTCAGTTAAAAGGTGTCAACCTAAATTAATTACTACATCTTTGGTTAGAATTGTTCCTGTAAATTGAGATCCTCTTCATGTAATTTTATCTCATTGTGATTGTGAAAATGAATATAAGGGCGTTAAGGAACCTTGTCTTAAATTACCTGGCATTGATATTGTATCAAATGAAGTATTATAAAAGGCTTGAGAATTTACATTTGTAATAGAATCAGGAATAAAAATATCTTTTAATAACCTATTACCACCAATGAAAGATTGTTCTAAACTTGTTACTTGAGAATTAGGTGCAAATGTGAATAATGATAAATTACTCATATTGTAAAAACCAAGTTTTCCAATTGTTATAACAGAAGTAGGAATATTAATAGCTCTAATTTTAGATCTTTCAAAAGCATAATCTCTAATAGTAGTAACTGTTTCGGGTATTACAAAATTTTCTAACACTGAGTTGAAAAATGCCCTTATACCTATTGTATGTAATATTGAACCTGATTCAAAGGTTACTGATGTTAAACTACTTGTGTTGTAAAAAGTATTTTCATTTAATGTATGAACTTTGGCAGGAATAACGATACTTTTAAGGATTGAATTAGCATTAAAGGCACCATTAATCATAACTACATTTGGTGCATCATTTGCTCAGTCAGCTAAAGTGATTGTTTCTTTTTCATGTCAACCAAGTGATATTGCAGCCGCTTGGGTTAAAATGCTACCTTGGAATGAACCACCTTTTCATATAATGTTATCTCATTGTGTTTGACTAAATCCATATTTTCTTGCACTTGGATTAACTCCCTTTAAATGAGCAGGCATTGTAATGTCAGTTAGAAAATTAGTACCAACAAAAGCATTACTATCCACTTGATTAACTGTATTTGGAACATCAATTGATATTATTCCTGATTGACTAAATACACTATTCCTAATAGTTGCTAAACTAGAGCCAAGTCCAAAGTTCACTGTTTGAAGGGAAGTTATGTTAGCAAAAGCAAATCTATCAATTACTGTTACCGAATCAGGAATGTCAATAGTTGTTAGAGAGGTATTCATAAATGATTGAAGACCAATAGTTATTAATGTGTTAGGTAAATTAATTGATGAAAGATTAGATAATCTAAAAACTTCTTGCTCAATAATTGTTATTTGTGAATCTACTTCAAAATTCACTGTTGCTAAATTTATTGCATTATAGAAAGAGGCAAACCTTATTGCTCTTACTGTATTAGGAATTTCAATAGAAGTTAAAATAGAATTACTTAAAAATGGAGCTTGAGCACTTGAACCATCACCAATTTGTGTTACATTTGGTGCATCATTTGCTCAGTCAGCTAGTGTGATTGTTGTTTTTTCATTTCACCCAATATTTTGAGCCTCAAATTTTGTTAAAATTGTTCCTAAAAATGGAGTTTTAAATTTTCAATTAATATTATCTCATTGTGTTTGAGTAAAACCATATTTAGGAACATCTGGTGTGCTACCCCTAAAAGCAACTATTAATGAAATATTATTTAAATTTGGTGTACTAATAAATGCATCAAAATTAATTACTTCGACAGTATCAGGAAGATTAATAGATTCAATACCAGAATATCTAAAAACTCTATTTCAAACTTGTTTTAAACCTGAATTAACACCAAAATTAATTGTTTTAAGACTTGGTGTAGATTCGAAAAGATTATTAGGCAATGCTATTATGCTATCAGGTATATCTAAACTAGTTAAATTAGGCATATTAGCAAAAGTATAATTACCAAAAGAAGTAATCCCTTCTGGTAAATTAATTGATGAAAGTGCAGAACTTCTAAATGCCGTATTACCAAGAGTTGTTAAATTTGACCCACCAGTTGAAGTTGGCATGAATGTTATTGAATTTAAAGATGTTGTATTGTAAAAAGAAGCAAAATGGATAATTCTTACATATGGTGGAATAACAATTTGTTGTAATACATTATTTCCTGAAAATGCAGCATTTCCACCAGTACCACCAGTAGCAGTAGGACTTATTTGAGTTACATTAGGGGCATCATTTAATCAATCATTTAAAGTAATATGTGTCTTTGTGTGTCAGCCTAAACCAATAACTTCAAATTTTGTTAAAACTGTTCCTAAAAATGGTTTTGAAAAAGTTTTTCATTGAATTGCAGCTCATTGATTATTTGTAAAACCATATTTAGCAGTAGCTGGGTTTGCACCTTTAAAAGTATCTAAGATTTTAATATTTGTTGTTAGGGTGGATCATGTACTTCGGAATGCATCATTAGCTAAAGTTGTAACTGTATTAGGAACGTCAATTGCTGTTAGTTTTGTATTCACAAAAACAGAAGTTTGAATTGTTGTAAGTATTGAAGAATCACTAAAAGTTATTGTATGTAGTTCAGAAGAATTAAATAAATATCCACTAAGGATCGCAAGATCACCTGGTATTTGAATTGTTTTTATTTTAGAGAAAGCAAATGCTGAAGCACCCAAAAAATTAACAGTATCAGGAAATTCAATTGTGTCAAATCCAGTTGAAGCAAAAGCCCAAGCAGCAACATGTTCAAGATCTGAATCATTTTCAAAAACTACACTTCTTAAATTGGTTGCTTGATTAAAAGTACCATAATTTATTGTTTTTACTGTTTTTGGAATTTCAATATTAACAATAGTAGTATTTTGATAAAATGCTGCACCAGAAAGAGAACCACTAGAAAAAGAACTTATTGTAGTTACATTAGGAGCTCAATCTCTTCAATCTTGTAATGTAATGCTATTTTTTGTATGTCATTCCAATGCAATAACATCAGCTTTGGTTAAAGTTGTTCCTAAAAATTGACTTATTCTAGGAGATTTATTAGAAGATTGTAAATCTTGATCAAGCAATTGTGGGTTATTAATGTTATCATTTTCTAATATCAAAGTATTTTCAATTAGTTTTTTATTTTCATTATCTAAAACTACTGAACTTGTTCCTAAAATTGAACCTAATCCTATTATTGATAATAAGCCAAGTAAAATATTCTTGTTATTTTTTTTTGATTTCATAGTGTTCCATCCTTTAAATTATTTTCACTTGATATCCAAAGTATCAAGTGTAATCAATAATAATTATTATACCAAAAATAGAATGAAATTTTTTTTAATTAATTATTGAATTTTTATAAATTCATTAAATATTTGTTAAATATAATAGGGTATCTCAAGAATTATAACCATTTTATAAACTATTAATTTTGGCAATTATTTTCTTAATATCAAAACCTTTTTCTTTATAAAGTTCATCGCCATCCATCGATTTTCCAAACTCAAAAGCTCCAATATGAAGGTTTTTTTGATTATTTTGGTGAATTAATAGCCATTTATAATCTGAAGAAGCTTCAATAGTAATTAAGGCACTATTTGCCTTAAATAGAGATTCTAATTCTTTCTTACTTCAATTTATCAATTTATCTAAACAAGGAACCGAAACTACTCTAGTATTTTTTAATTCTTTTGAAATAGCTTTAGCAAGTGAAACCTCAGAACCAGATGCTGCAATAACATAATCTGGATTCTTGCAATCAATTAGTGAATATGCCCCTTTTTTAATATCAATTGATGAACGACTAGCATCAAATGATTCTAAATTTTGTCTTGATAAAATTAAAATATTTGTGTCCATTTTCGAATCAAATGCTTCGATTAAAGCATATTTTGTCTCAATTTCATCACATGGACGGTAAACATAAACATTTTCAATTGCCCTAAGCATTGCTAATTGATCAAACGGTTGGTGTGTTGGGCCATCTCCACCTACTTGATAAGAATCATGAGTAAAAACAAAAATGTTGGGAACTTTCATCATTCCCCCTAATCTTATGGCACTTTTCATATAATCAGCAAAGACTAGGAATGTTCCACCAATTACTTTTAAACCACCATGTAAATTAATTCCATTTGAAATAGCGGCCATTGCAAATTCTCTAATACCTAAATAAAGTGCATTACCTCCATTAAGGAAAGATTTGTTAGAAATTGCTATTTGAGTTGATGAGGAAACATCAACACCTAATGAAAGTGTATTTTGAGCCTTTTCATGCAAGTTTTCAATTAAATCTTTAATATACATTCTTGTTGCTAAATTATTTTTTTCAAATTTAACTTGATTAAAAATATCCTTAAAATCAACTTTATTGTTCATTCAAAGTTCAACTTCTTTAAACTCTTTTGGATGCTTAGATTTATATTCTTTAATATCTGAATTTCATTTATCAAATTTTAATGAGCCTCTTTGAGTAACTAATTTTTCAAAGTGATCATAAATATCTTTATCCATTTCTCAATTATTGAAGTTTGTGCCATAATGTTTATTGAATTTTACTAAATCTTCATCATTAACAACTCCATGATGTCCCTTAAATGAAGCTTGACTAGGTAAACCTTCAGCAATAACAGTTTCTACTTCTATAAAGGAAGGTTTTCCACTTTTTTGTGCATTAATGATTGCTTTTTCGATATCTTTTGAATCATTTGAAACCTTTTGATAGAATCAATTATTTGATTCAAATCTCATTTTTAAATTCTCAATGCTTACTTGAGCAACATCAGAATCTAGTTGAAATTTGTTTGAATCATGTAAAACAATAAGTTTATCCAATTGTAGTCTACCAGCAATTGCACTTGCTTCATATGTAATACCTTCTTGTAAATCTCCATCACCAACAACTATATATGTATAATGATTAAAAACTTCGGGAAAATTGGTTTTAGTTTTTCTTTCAAGAAATTTTTGAGCAATCGCCATTCCAATACCCATTGCAAAACCTTGACCTAAAGGGCCAGTCGAAGCATCAATAAAATTATCATGCTCATGTTCAAATTCAGGATGTCCTGGAGTTTTTGAATTTGCTTTTTTGAAATTGATTAATTCTTGCTTATCAAGTAAACCAGCAAAATGTAAAATTGGATAGAGTGACATTGAACCATGGCCACCACTTAAAACAAAACGATCACGATTAATCCATTTACCATCTTTATGATTTAAATTAATAAACTTAGTAAAAAGTGTATAAGTTATTGGAGCAGCAGAAATTGCCATGCCAACATGGCCGCCTTTTGCTTCTTGAATTGCTTTCAAGCCAAAGTATCTCATTGCATTTATATATTTCATTTCATTGTTTATTGACATTGTTCATCCTTTATAATTTTAAAATTATATATTTTTAATTATAGTATCAATACTAAATTTGTATATTATTTCTTATTTATTAATATTTAATATAAGCAAAATTTGCATAAAAAAACTCTATTGTTTTTTTAAATAGAGCTAGTTTTTTAATTTTAATAATGCATAGGTATACTAATTTTATTGATGTGACTCAAATCAAGCATGATTAAAGTTTCGGGTTGCACAATAGCTGCAAAATGATCATGATCATGACCATGGTCATCATACTCATGTGAGTGAACTGAGAAAAGAATTAATCCAAAGACAATTCCTAACATCAATAAAGAAATAGTGATATATCATGTTTTTGCATCCATCTTATTGTGTAAGAATTCAGGGAAGAATTCAATAAGTGCACTAAATAGGATTAAGGATCCGACACAAACTTTTAAAAATGAGATAAAAACTACATTGTCAATTAGGACTTCAGAACTATAAGCACCAATTACAATAAATGGAACTAACACAAATGTACCCAAAAATGAATAAAAGGCAGCTCTTCATTTATGAACACCCATTTCCATTTGACGGTAGTATAAAACAAGTTCTTCAGGAATAATGTGTAAAATGAAGGTAATAAGGAAAACAATATTAACAACACTTACTTCATTGTTTCTCTGAATGTTTGCAATCAAGAAACCAATAATCAAACCACCAGGAATCCGGTGTGACAACAATAGTAGTAATGCAAGTATTTTTGATTTAGGATTAACATCATTAAGATTGTAAATCAAATTGGAATGATTATGATCAGTTACTAAGGCATTTTTATCATTTTTAGATATTTTTTTACCAACAAGGTATTTAACTAAAAGTGATAGACCTAGAACAACAAACGATACTCCACCGATAATCCCTACATTGATTCCCCATATTGCTCATTGAGAATAGTTTAAATCTTCAAAATGAAAGGTCAGTTCTTCTTTAACTTCTGCATAAAAACCAAAGATTGCAAGAATAATGAAAAAACCTGATGAAAATGCATATAAATACATTGTTGCCGTTTTACTAATAGTAGGTTTTACTATTGGTAAAATTAGTCCATAAAGTCATGGAATCGCAATTATGATTGATGATACTATTAAAATAATATAAATTAAATTCATATTTTAAAACACTGTTTTTACAATGATCTTTCTACATAGAATAAAATTATTATACATAATTTCTAAAAAATATTAATAATATTTTAATTTATTTTTGATGATAAAATTAAATAACATACAATATTCAAGGAATTAATTATGGGTTTTTCTATTTCAAGGAATAAGATAACATGAACAGGACTATTAGGTTCATTCGTTTTTGGTTTTGGAGTTGGAATATTTGTATATTTAATTGCCAAGCTATTTAAACTCAAAAGTAGATTATGATATATTCCTTTTGCCCTTATGCCACCCTTAATAGGAATGGTTATTTATGCAACCGCTAAAAAGGGTCCTGTTTGATAAGAATTTTTAATTAATTAAAAAAAGGTGAATAGTCAGAAAATATTATTTAAACTCTATACTTCATCATTATGATAGTGTCTTTAATTAAAAATTCTTGATGAAGTTAAAGTGGAATAAATCAATGAAAATTTAATAACCCAACTCTTTGATATTTTAACCCAGTTTTGGTCTTGTAAGAAGAGCAGCAACTATTCCTGTTGACGATCAGATTAATCCTAAAACAAAAATGGTTATAAAAATTTGTCCAAGTCCTTCAATATTTCCACCTTCATGGAAATTAGTTGAATTGGCTATCCTTCCACCTAAAGTGTTAATTGTTTGATAAATAGTTTGTCATTTATTTAATTCTCATTCAATTCCCATAAAAGTATCACTAACATTTTTAATTATTAATGTTATTAATGTGATAGTTAATCCAATTATTAAAGCACTTATTCCAATCATCACTATTGCAAAAACTATTCTCAAGATTTTTGAAAAAACTCCTAGACGGTTTAGACGAAAACTTTTAAGACTTCTAATGCTGACTCTTATTGTAAAAAAGATAAGTCAAAACAGAAAGATCCCAAAGATTACTAATACCATTAATCCTTTCCAGCCAACACTAGTACTATCGCCTATTGCAAATGAATTAATTGTTCAAGTCACAATATACATTAGTATCAATGAAATTAAAGGAAATAAAAACTTCCTAATTTTTAATTTATTAGTCATATTGCCCCTTAATTCCCTTAATATATTTAATACCACATTTTTAGATAATCTGGGTAAAGTCTTATAAAATTATGAAATTTCTATATATTTTTAATGTTTAAATTGGAAAGTGTGATTAATAAGTAATCAGCACACAAGATGGTACACTTTTTCAGAAAAGCATAATATTTATAATATTCAACATTTTCAATAGATTCTAGATATTCTTCAACATTTTTTCAAAATGGCAAAGCATAATTATAAAAATTTTCTTAAAAGAGAGTACATTTTTATAACTGTAAAATTAATAGTAGTAAAATTGAAAATTGAAAAGATTGAAATTTATTTGCTAAATTTGCTAAAATACTTTTACTCCTTTATGTTTGTGTGGCTCTTTGAATAATAGTCATAAAAAAATATTAAAAATAATTGGGGGAAGGGTTGTGAATTAAAATGGAAATAACTCAAGAAGAAAAGAAACAAATTTATAAAAAGTTGAAAATTATTCTAATATTAGGGATTATAGCTTTAATTATTGGGATTGTCAGTATTCTTTTAGGTATAATATCAATTGCATTTGACCCTTCCAGAATTGATAACAATGCATTTGTTGATTTTGTTGGTTTTGTTGGTTTATTATTTTTTATAGTATGGCCAATTCTCGATATAGTTCTTTCAATAATTATATTAGCTTCTGATTTTAAAAACAAAGAAGTTAATGATAGTAAAATTTTATGAGGTCTTTTATCTTTATTATTATTAGGATCTATTGGAATAATTGTTTTTGCTGCTATTAATATAAAAAAATATAATGATTATGAAAATGTGGAAGTTAATGATAAGACTGAAAAACAAAATAAATAATGGGGGTATAAGAACTATACAGGTTTTTTAATTCATATTCATTATAATATATAATCATATAACTATGGATTGAATAATTATTCTAGTGTTATGTTTATTAGTGGCTATTATAGCTATTTTTTTAATTGTACACATTAAACAAGAAATAGAACTTAAAATAAGAATTAATGGAATGATACAAAACCAACAAAAAACAGATGCTAAAATATTTTTAAATGACTATAAATTATTAGCAAATAAAAGAAAAGGTAAAGTTTCTAAATCTGACTCTCCTGGAATATATGTACTTTATAATAAAACAAAATCACTATATTATGTGGGTCAATCTAAAAATGTAATAAAAAGAGTTAGGGGACATCTAACAGGCAGCGGAAATGGTAATGTATATGCGGATTTTAAATATGGAGATGATTTTGAAGTTATTATTCATAAGTGTTATGTAAGTGAATTGAACCTAATAGAAAGAAGATTTATTTCACAATATAATGCTTCAGGCTCGCAAGGATATAATAAAAATAGAGGAAATAGATAGATAAGTGTTGGAATTAAACCATAGAAGGAAATTAATATAAAAACCTAGAATTAGTATAAATATAATATAATAATACAATTAAAATTATATTAGCAAGTTATCATTAGTCACAATTAAATATGCATGTATGATGGGAGAGAGAAAATTATGCAAAAGAAAAAATTAAATATTGGTTTTGATATTGGAACAACATCAGTTGGTTATTGTTTAATGGAGGATGGAACAAATAATATCATTAAAATGGGTGTTAGATTGTTCGAGGATGTTGCCAGTAGTAAAGATGGAAAATTAAAAAGTGGAAAAAGACGTGAGGCAAGATCTACAAGACGCAGACTAAATAGATTGAAAATTAGAAAAGAAGATTTAATTAAATGATTTGTAAGAAATAACTTTTCTAGTTCAGTTGAAGAAGTTAAGAATATTTTAGAATCATATGATATTACTAAATACAATGTATCCAACCCTATTGAACTAAAAGTAAAAGCTTTGAAAGAAAAAGTATCTAAAAATGAATTAATAATTATTCTCTTTCACTATATTCAACATCGCGGATTTTTCTATCTAACTCAAGAAATGCTTAATGATCAAGAAAAAAATGAAACAATTGGTTCAAAAAAAGAATTTCCTTCAGTAATGCTATATAACTTTTGAAAAGTAAATGGTTTTTATAAGGGAATTAAAGAGTCAAGCAAAATTTCAGCACATGAATATGAAAAAGAGATTGAGGAAATATTTAAAACTCAAAAGCTAGATAAAGAATTATTAGAGTCATATTTAAATATATTTATGAGAGTAAGAGAATATTCGGCAGGGCCTGGTAGTGAAAAATCTCCTACTCCATATGGATTATTTAGAATTGATTCTAAAACAAATACTGTTAAAAAAATAGGAGATAATCTTTGAGATGCATTAATTGGTAAATGTACTTATTATCCAAATGAGGATCGTGGAGGTGCAGGATCACCAATTGCAGAAGTTTTTAATCTTCTAAATGAAATTAATAATATTTATTTCTATAATGAAAAAACCAATAAATTGTCAGAAGAACAAAAAAGAATGATTTTCCAAGCAATTAATGACTCTATTAATGGTAGCAAACCTACAAAAAAGGATGTGAGTTTGAAATTAATAGTTAAATCAATTAATAGTGATGATTTAACAATTGATGATATATCTGGATATCCAATCAATAAAGATAGAAAGGAAAACTTTACTAGCCTTAAAAATTACTCTTCAATTGCAAAATGATTAAAGAGTGTAAAATTACTTAAAAATATTGATTTATTTGATGATAATATAATAAAAAAAGCTAATGAAGTTTTTACAAAATTACAAAAAGAGCTGGATGTAAATAGACAATTTAATATTTTAAATAATTATTTAAAAGATAACTCAATAACAAAAGATAATACATTGGAAAACAAAAAACTTCTGAAGGATATAACTAGTTTATCAAAAACACATTCTCTATCATATAAGGCAATGATTGAATATATAAATCATGGAATTGATCATTCTGAAAATCAAATGGTATATTTTTCAAACATGTTTCCAAGTAAAGTGAATGAAAGATTTAAGAATAGGAAGTATATTCCTACTGGTATTTTTGATGAAGAAATTATTTCTCCAACTACTAGAAGAGCATTTAATCAGAATGTTGCAGTTATGAATAAGATAATTAAATTTTATTCAAATGAATATGATATTAATAATATTACTTTTGAATTACCAAGAGATAAGAATTCAGCAGAAGAAAGAAATGCCATTACTAAATCTCAAAAAAATAATGAGAATTTTGGTAAAAAGATAAATCAGGAATTTTCATCTAATTGAGAAGAATTCAATGCTAAAACAAAATTAAAAATAAAGTTATGAAAACAACAGGACTGTAAAGATATATATGATTCTAAATTTATTCCCTTTGAAGATGTTGTTGCAATGGGTAAATATGAGGTTGATCACATTATTCCATTTAGTATTTGTGCAATTGATGCTATGTACAACAAGGTACTAACAAAAGTTGATATAAATAAAGAGAAAGGTAACAGAACTCCTTGACAATACTTATCTAAAAATGGAAGTTTCGAAAAATTTGAACAATTAACATTAGATTTATATAGCAAAAAACTTATTGATAAAAATAAAAGAGATTTATTGCTTTTTAAAAATAATCCACTAACTGAAATGCAACAATTTATTGAAAGAAATTTAGTAGATACTCGATATGCGGCAAGAGTAGTTTTAAATATTTTTGATGAATTCTTTAAATCAAATAAGGAAATATATCCGAATGCGAAGATTAAAGTGATTAATGGGGCAATGACTAATTATGCACGTTATAATCAGTTCTTTATTAAAAAAGATCGTGATGATTATACCCATCATGCTGTCGATGCAGCAATTATATCCTATTTAGGAAGTCATAATAGAATTCAAAAACTAGTTAAGTATAAGGATGGAAATGTGTCAAATTATGCTAACATGTCCCAAAAAGATGAAGAGTTTTTAATTGTAGATAAGGAAACTGGTGAAATAATTGATTTAACTAAAGATAAATTAGAAAAAAATCAAGATACTGAAAATATAAGAAATCAAATAAATGAATTGGTTGAAAATAATAAGATATTTCTTTCAAGAATGATGATTACTAAGAACAATATGAAATTGTTTGATGAAACAATTTATTCAATTAGATGAAATGGTAAAGATAAGAAATCTGGATATCAAGTAAGAAAATTAGATTTGATTGAGAGTTCAAATTTAGCTGATTATTTTGATAATGATCTTAAAAATGAAAAAAAATATTCATCACTATTTTGCTATCAAAATGATAGAGTTCTTTATGATAAACTAAATATTATTTACAATCAATTTAAATCAAATAATTCAAAAGAAAATCCATTTTTAATTTATATGAAAGAAAAAATGGGTATTACTAATTGTAATTTCATTCTAATAGAAGATCAAAAAATTAAATCTCTAAAATATAAAGGGGATGAAAGAGATGCTTTGAATGTTATTAAATTAAAATCACATAATAATAATGCAATACAATCTTCTTTAAATATGATTGGTATAAGAATTTACGAAAATACTAAGGGAGGGTTAATAACTATTCCCCTAAATATTAAAGTACTCAAAACAGTAAATAATATATTGCTAATTGATGATGATAAATTGAATGATGTTTTACTTGAAAATAAAATTGAAAATACTAAGAAATTCATGGAAATTAAAAATGGTACTATATTTATAAACAAAAATAATGAAAAATTATTTTATGCCATTGGTGGTGGGCAGTGATCAAAAAACCAAATTGAAATCAAACCTATTTTTACTAACACTGAAAAATATTTTTCTATTAAACGAAAAAATATAACCATTTCAACTTTATCTAATGAATATGACTTATGTAAGTTAGATGTCTTAGGTAATGTGTATGAAAGAAGTGATTTATCAGATTTTTTTAAAAATTAATGTATAATTAAAAAGCAACAATAGTTGCTTAGAATACACTAATATGATACTAAGTCAAGACAAGACTATATGTCGAAACCGCCCATTTATGGGTTTTTTATTGCAAAATTGATAAAAGAATGGGGGAAATAATTTATGGGTTGAAAAATAATAGAAATAGAAAATGGGGAAAAGCTTTCACTCTTTTTAGAGAATCTAGTGATTTATAGGGGAATAAACAAGATTACCATTTTAATAAATGACATAGATGTATTGTTGATAAATAATTATCATATTAATTTATCAGTACAACTAATTAATGAATTGGCAAATAAAAATGTATTAACTATAATTTGCAATAATAACTATCTACCTAGCTCAATTATTGTTCCAATCATTGGAAACTATAATACTTTAAAAATTTTGAATAATCAATTATTATGAAATCATGTTTGAAAATCTAATACTTGAAAAAGCATTGTTAGACAAAAAATAAATAATCAAAAATCACTAATTGAAAGAATTAAAATAGATTGTGAAAATATAATAGCTATTGAGAAACTAACAACTCTATTAAAAGAATTAAAAGATTACGATATCTCAAATAGAGAAGGTCATGCATCAAAAATATATTGACATGCATTGTTTGGTTTAGATTTTAAAAGATTCAATGATGATTACTTAAATAAGTTATTGAATTATGGATATACTATTTTGAGAGCTTATTTAACAAGGTCAATTATCAAAAAGGGGTTAGATCCAAGAATATCAATTTTTCATAAATCTTTTCACAACTATTTCGCCCTTTCTTCAGATTTAATGGAACCATTTAGAATTATTATTGATGTTGAAGTTTGAAAAATTTGAGATGAAGGCATCATTGATTTCTATCAACACAAAGATATTTTATTAGAGGCTTTTAATAAAAAGATTATTATTAATAATAAAAAACAATATATAAATAATGCAATTGATTTATTTGTTGATTCATTTGTCAATAATACAAGTATCCCAGAAATTAAATATGATTATGAAAAGTACTTTTAGAAATATGAGATTATTATTGTTTTTTGACTTACCTTCAGTTGAATTATATGAGAAAAAGGAATATTTAAAATTTCGTAAATCATTATTGAAAAATGGATATATAATGTTGCAGTTTTCAGTGTATATAAAATCAATTAATACATCTCAAAAAATCAATGGGGAAATTAAAAAGATAAAAAATGAACTACCTAATGGTGGGAATATTAGAATTGTACAAATAACTGAATCACAATATGAAAATATGTTTATATTAATAGGGAATAAAAAGATAAATGAAATATATAATAATTCGGAGAGGTATATTAAAATATAATGAATTTAAATATTAAAACAAAGCATAATAATTACTATTTAACATATCATGGCTTGAAAATTTTTCAAACTGATTATTGTACCAAATTAATTAAGGAAATATTGGATCAAAGTAATATTACAATAAATAACTTAAATGTGAAATATGAAGATATTATTGTT
This sequence comes from Metamycoplasmataceae bacterium, assembly GCA_051656785.1. Taxonomy (GTDB): domain Bacteria; phylum Bacillota_I; class Bacilli_A; order Mycoplasmatales; family Metamycoplasmataceae; genus UBA710. Next base: position 8,598 of record JBOFJK010000006.1, on the reverse strand, counting down.
ATTGATGAGTTAACAAAAATTAATTCTTTCTTAACAATAAATAAAAACTCAAAGATAAATGAGAAAATCTTCTCAATTCTGAACAAAAATAAGATCATTAATGAAAGTGTTATAGAAAATATAAAATTAGAAATTAATAAAACTTTTGAAGTTATAACAAATAATGATGGTGATATCAATAAGCTAATAAATATTTTGTTTTCTATTTTAGAATTAGGTTATTTAGAAGAAAAATCATTAATATATCTGCTTGACGAAATATTGATAGAAAAAAAATACCTAATTATTTTTAATGATATAAGTTGATTAAAATTATCTATTTTAGAAAAATATTTAAATAATTATAATTTCATTGTTATCACAAATGATTTTAGAAAAATAATAAGAAATAAAAAAGATCTTTCATTAATTGTAGTTTCAAATAATAACAATTATTTAGAAATTGAAGATGAGGACAAAATTATTGCATATACTGAGAAAAATACTAATATTTCCTTGAGAGATGACAAAGAATTCACAAGAATGATTAGTGACCCTTCTTCCAATAATTCCATACTAATCTTTAATTTAATCAAAAATATTATTTAAAATAATTTTGTTAATTTGAGGTTTTGGTTTGGTATCATATTAGTGTATTCTTAAACAAATAGCGCTAGAAAAATATACCTTTCAATGTTTTGGTTTGGTATCATATTAGTGTATTCTTAAACCTGTTGTTAAAGAAGAAGGGTCGGAGACAGTTTTGGTTTGGTATCATATTAGTGTATTCTTAAACAAATTAGTCATGTAATGGTATGACATACATGTTTTGGTTTGGTATCATATTAGTGTATTCTTAAACAAAAGGAATTGGTTTAATATATTATAATGAGTTTTGGTTTGGTATCATATTAGTGTATTCTTAAACGATTCTTGTAGTTCAATTCTAAAACTTGTGGTTTTGGTTTGGTATCATATTAGTGTATTCTTAAACTCAATGCATCTTACGGAAAACACGCTCAACGTTTTGGTTTGGTATCATATTAGTGTATTCTTAAACAAAAATAAAATGAAAAACACAAGTGGAACAGTTTTGGTTTGGTATCATATTAGTGTATTCTTAAACTAATAAATGTACTCAAACAAATGAGTGAATGTTTTGGTTTGGTATCATATTAGTGTATTCTTAAACTTTCAATTGATTTACTTGTGACAATTGTTGGTTTTGGTTTGGTATCATATTAGTGTATTCTTAAACATAAATACTGTTATATGCTTTAACTGCAATGTTTTGGTTTGGTATCATATTAGTGTATTCTTAAACTTAAACCAAATCAAGCTGGGTTAGTACTTCGTTTTGGTTTGGTATCATATTAGTGTATTCTTAAACTAAAAGAAAAGATGAATTAGTAAGTCGAGAGTTTTGGTTTGGTATCATATTAGTGTATTCTTAAACCTAAAAATATAATCGTGTCTGCTCTGTCTAGTTTTGGTTTGGTATCATATTAGTGTATTCTTAAACGAAATTCAAACCATTACAACAAAACAATGGGTTTTGGTTTGGTATCATATTAGTGTATTCTTAAACGTTATAACAATAATTGAGAAGTTTTAAATGGTTTTGGTTTGGTATCATATTAGTGTATTCTTAAACATTTCTTAGCTTGAGTGGTTGTTGTTAAAAGTTTTGGTTTGGTATCATATTAGTGTATTCTTAAACCAAACCCAGTAAAAATAGCTCAACCAGTTAGTTTTGGTTTGGTATCATATTAGTGTATTCTTAAACCAAATACATACAAAATAATAAGATAATGAAAGTTTTGGTTTGGTATCATATTAGTGTATTCTTAAACTCAAATTATTGATTTAGTAGCTGTTTTTGGGTTTTGGTTTGGTATCATATTAGTGTATTCTTAAACTTTATTATTATTATTATGAATAAAACTATAGTTTTGGTTTGGTATCATATTAGTGTATTCTTAAACTAGGTTTAAGAATTCAAAAGAAAAGTGCTAGTTTTGGTTTGGTATCATATTAGTGTATTCTTAAACCTCTTCCTTAGCTAAATGTAATAAGTATTCGTTTTGGTTTGGTATCATATTAGTGTATTCTTAAACTTAAACCTAATCAAGCTGGATTATTGCTTCGTTTTGGTTTGGTATCATATTAGTGTATTCTTAAACATAAATATTATTATAAGCTTTAACTGCAATGTTTTGGTTTGGTATCATATTAGTGTATTCTTAAACATTCAACAACAACTTAGTGAGTTTTGACTAGTTTTGGTTTGGTATCATATTAGTGTATTCTTAAACCAACCTTAATTCTTGAATTTGCGCCACTTGGTTTTGGTTTGGTATCATATTAGTGTATTCTTAAACAAAATGATTATCAGTACACTATGACTTTATGTTTTGGTTTGGTATCATATTAGTGTATTCTTAAACTCACCAAATTTGCAAATGATAATTACTTATGTTTTGGTTTGGTATCATATTAGTGTATTCTTAAACTTTGTAAATGTACATAGTTTGTGGTATAATGTTTTGGTTTGGTATCATATTAGTGTATTCTTAAACGAAATTCAAACCATTACAACAAAACAATGGGTTTTGGTTTGGTATCATATTAGTGTATTCTTAAACGTAAATACTGTTATATGCTCTAACAGCAATGTTTTGGTTTGGTATCATATTAGTGTATTCTTAAACTCCTTCCATTATATTACCTCATAATTATCAGTTTTGGTTTGGTATCATATTAGTGTATTCTTAAACTAAATCACTTAAGTTATCAACTCCATAAATGTTTTGGTTTGGTATCATATTAGTGTATTCTTAAACATTGAATTAAAAGAATCTAAAGCACGACTAGTTTTGGTTTGGTATCATATTAGTGTATTCTTAAACGCTAAGTGTTCTAGAGTTTCGGGCTCGTAAGTTTTGGTTTGGTATCATATTAGTGTATTCTTAAACTCGACTATTCAATATTGTGAGTCTTTGTGGGTTTTGGTTTGGTATCATATTAGTGTATTCTTAAACTTGATGAAAACAAGTTAGGAGCTTGGAAAAGTTTTGGTTTGGTATCATATTAGTGTATTCTTAAACCCATTGCTAAATCATCTCAAAAAAGGACAGGTTTTGGTTTGGTATCATATTAGTGTATTCTTAAACTATAAACAACGAACTACTATCAATGAAATAGTTTTGGTTTGGTATCATATTAGTGTATTCTTAAACACGAGCAATTAAAGATATGTCAAAAAGAAGGTTTTGGTTTGGTATCATATTAGTGTATTCTTAAACGAATAAAGATCCCGTTAACTTCTTTTAATCGTTTTGGTTTGGTATCATATTAGTGTATTCTTAAACAATTCAAACCATTACCACAAAGCAGTGAAGGTTTTGGTTTGGTATCATATTAGTGTATTCTTAAACAATCATTGCCGATTAATTCATCACCGCTTAGTTTTGGTTTGGTATCATATTAGTGTATTCTTAAACATTACCAAAATGAAAAAGATGAAAGCGTCAGTTTTGGTTTGGTATCATATTAGTGTATTCTTAAACGTGTGTCATTGTTGTCAGCATAAAATGAAAGTTTTGGTTTGGTATCATATTAGTGTATTCTTAAACTAAAAGAAAAGATGAATTAGTAAGTAGAGAGTTTTGGTTTGGTATCATATTAGTGTATTCTTAAACAAAACATATGCTGCATTAGAATATGCTGTAGTTTTGGTTTGGTATCATATTAGTGTATTCTTAAACCTGATAAAACTAAATACTTTCAAGAACATCGTTTTGGTTTGGTATCATATTAGTGTATTCTTTTCTTTTGAAGATATCATACTTGTATTTTAATTTGTCTTCAATAGTTAAATTATCATTAATAGAAAAAATATTAAGATGAAGCAAATAATCATCAAAATTACTTTTTTCCTCATTATCAAAATCATTATACTTTTTTAGCTTTTTTCCTCATTTTTTAATTTCCTTGTTTAATATGCCTCCAAAATTTTCAGAATTTAGTTCCTTGAAGTTGATACATGATATTAGTCTTTGTTGTCCATCAATTAATTCATATTTATCATCATTAGATTTAAATAGTATTATAGAAGGAACGGGCATACTATATAATACTGTTTCAATAAAATATGATTGTGCTTTATCCTTTCAAACATCATCTCGTTGAAAAATAGGGATAGTTAGTTTGCCACTTTCTAATCAATCAATTAAATTTTTAGTTGTTCTATCCTCTTTAAACATTTTTATTGCTTTAGGATTAATGATAAATTCACTATTATCTTCTATTTCCTCTTCATTTGTAAAATTTTCAATATCCTCTTTAACTTTTCTAATATCATTTTTATTTATAGGCATATTTCCTCCTTTAGATAATAATTAGCAATTATATATTAAAAAATGGTAATTGATTATTGGTTAGTCAAATGACATTAATGATATTAGGTTAATTCAAAAAATAAAAACTCTGCATAATGCAAAGTTTTTTTATATTTGTAATTTTAATTATTTTCAACAATTAGGATAGGATCTCCAGCCTTTACTTCTTGACCATAATCAACAACTAGTCTTAATTTAACAGTTGGATCTAAACCAGGTAAAACAATTGGTGTCATTGATGATTTGGCTTTTTGAATCTCTTTTAGGTTAATATCAACTATATGTGAAGTAGAATTAACTGAACCAACTTCACTAGTAAGTTTAAATATTTTGTCACTATTATTTATAGTATCAATTCCTAAATGCAATAGAATAGATGTTCCATCATTAGATTCAAAAGTATAAGCATGATTTGTGTGAAATATATTTACAAGATAACCATTAATTGGTGAAAAAACTTTTTTAGATGTGGGAATCATGGCAATCCCACTTCCAAGCATTCCTTTACTAAAGAGATCATCTGGTACTTCTTCCAAAGAACATAGTTTTCCATCAAATGGTGCATAAATAGTAAATGGTTTAAATGCTTCTTTTTTATATGTGAATTTTTCAACTTGTTCTTTATTAGAGCTCGAATCAGTATTATTAAGATAATCATTAATTTTTTCAGATAAGATAGTAGCTTCTCCACCAAAAATTATTTGTAAGGCGTTATTATTAATAACCATTCCCTTAGATCCTAATGGATTAAATGATTCTTTTGTGATAGATGATGCATCTTTAACACTAACTCTTAATCTTGTAGCACAAGCAGAAACATCTTTTAAATTATCTACTCCACCCAGATTTTTAATTATTGCTAATATACGATCAGCTTTTTTATTATTTTTATCACTTTTTGAATTTCTATAGTCGGCTTTAGAAATTAGTTTAATAACATTATTCCCACGACCAGGTGTTTCAATATTAAATCTTTTGATAAAGAATAGGAATGTGAAGAATGTGAAGGCACCTTGACCTGCAGCAAATAGCAGAGCATAGTAGAATTTTGTTCCTTTTAGAACTGGTAATGCTCCATAAATCATTAAATCAATGAATCCTCTTGCAAAACCAACTCCAACGTGAGCTCCAGATAATTCCATAAACATATATGAGAAACCTGATAGAGGTACATAGATTAAGTAGTATAGTAATGGAGCTGCAAATAAGAATGTAAATTCTAATGGTTCTGTAATACCTGTTAGGAAAGCAACAACCATAGATGAACCCACTATCATTGAAACATCTCTTCTATTTTTTCTTTCAGCAGCAACAATTATTGCAGCTCCTATTCCCATACATGTTCCTAAATATGTAGGATAATCTTGTGTATATCTACCTGCATACACTCCAGTATATTTAAAGAATCAATCAAATATTGGTACTTGAGTTCCTAATGAATCAAGTGAGTTATATGGTAATGAGTTAATGAAGTTTCAAATATTTTGATCACCTTCAATACTTGCTCCACCTTTAAAGTTATTAAATAGTTCTATTATTTGTGTTTTATCAGTATCAGTAATTCCTGCTTCATTTAGTCCAGTTGTTAATGCTTCTAATGTTAGAACTCCACCAAATGGTGTTTGGAATGCAAGAACAATTGGAATGTGGTGTAGTCCAAAAGGCATTAAAGCTCTTCCTAACATACCATATAATAATCCACCTGTTCCAGCAGGAGCACCTTGAATACCTTCACCTATTTTTAAGATTGCTAACCCAATTCATGGTCAGAAAATTAAAAATGTAGTTGATAATAAGAACATAACAGGAATTAGAACAATAGGGACTAGCCTTATTCCTGAAAAGAAATCTAAGGCAGTCGGTACTTTTAATACAGAAACTTTATTAAAAATATGTGATGTTAAGAATCCGACAACAATACCACCAAAGATTGATGTTTGAATTGTAGGTAATCCTAATGTTGTACTTGACATCCCAGTTACTTGTGTATGGAATCACATAATTGATTTAAGTGTTCCATCAGGATTAAATTGCAAGAACGCAGCTTGAGATGATGAAAACACTAGATATGCTAAGACAGCCGCAAAACCTGAAGCACCCTTATCCTTCGAAAATGTTATCGTGATTGCAATACAGAATAGAATAGGAAGGTTACCAAAAATTACATCAGACATTCCTTTAAAAATATTGGCAAATATTATACCTGTTTCTGACGTGACATTTGCCCCAATTGAACCACCAATACCTAATAGCAAACCGGCAATTGGTAAAATGGCAATCGGGAGCATTAAACCTCTTGATAATTGATCAAAGAATTGCTTAACTTTTCCTTTACTTTTCTTATTTTCATTTCTTTTTCTGAAAATATTGAAAATTTTACTTTCCTTAATGATTGAATTCATATTATTTCCTTTCCTCCAGATAACTATAAAATCTATGAGTTATATCTTTTGGTCTTGTTATGGCTGAACCAACAACAACACCAAAACATCCTAACTCCAATAATTCTTTGACTTGAATCGGTTCTCAAATTCCACCTTCAGCAATAATAGGGACTGGAGATATTTTTAAGATTTTTCTAATAAATTCATAATTGTTAGAAATATTGTTTAAGTTTTTTGTTTCCTTTGTATAACCTCTTAATGTTGTCCCTATTAAATCAAAATCTAATTTGATTGCATTATTGATATCATCTTCATTAGAGCAATCTGCCATTAAGACAATGTCTGGATGATTTTCCTTGACATATCTAACAATTGTTTCCAAATTTTCTTTTGGCCTTTTTCTGGAAGTTGCATCTATTGCAATGCATTTGGCTCCAATTTCGATTAAATCATTTACTTCTTGAATGGTGGGGGTTATAACAATTTCAGAATCATCATATCTTTCTTTTATTAAACCAATTATGGGTAAATTGGTTATTTGCATAATTGATTTAATATGATCTTTTTGACTTAACCTTAATGCTTCCGCTCCACCTTCAATAACTGATTTAGCAACTAATGTTATTGCTTCAACATTATTTAAAGGTTCACTATCAACAGCTTGACATGATACTATTAATTTATTTCTTATTGAATCCAAAAATTTTTGTTTTTTTATATTTATCATATTTCCCTAATAGTGATTATTCTTCACAAATATAATCATATAACTGAAAAAGTGTAGTTATTTTAAATATATAAATGTATGGAATTTTTCTCAAATATTGAAAGAAAATTAAGAAAAAATACCTATTTTATTGGAATTTTTCCCATTTACTTAGTAATTTTCGCTCATTTTCGATTCTTTCAGCATTTTTAGTAGATAAATATATTTCTAAAAATATTGCATCAGATAAGATAATTTGTGAGATTTTAGAACTTGTAGCTATTATTCTATTATCCTTCACCAAATCTTTTAAATTTATTAAAAAGTCAACATTTTTAAGATTTTCTTTTTCTACTGTAATTAATAATGTTTTACCACCAATCAATTTTGTTGATTCATTCAAGAATAAGACTTCTTTAGTTTTACCTGATTTTGAAAAGCAAATAAGTAAATCATTGTTAGTAAAATGAGCTACTTTCAATATTGAATTATGAACATCACTCAATGCAACAACATTGAAGCCTATCTTTTGAAGGTTTGTTGCTAATTCTAATGCCGCTAAATATGAAGAACCAACACCAAAAATAATTATCTTTTTAGCATTAGATATTTCCTTACAAATATTTGAAAAATTTTTCAAATCTAGATTCATTAATGTCTCATTAATTGCATAATTATTATATGACCGTAAGTTCTTAATTCGATCTTCAATTGAGGTATCTGAACCAATATTGTATGATAATTGTTGTTTAGTTAATTCCTGATTAATGAATAATTTCATTTCTAAAATACTACTAAATTTTAATTTTTGAGACAGTCTAGAAATAGATGATTTAGTTGTAAAAATTGATTTTGCATATTCAACAATATTTAATAATAAAAAACTACTTGGATTTGCATTAATTTCTTGAACAATTTTTTTTCAAGTTCACTTAAAGAGGAATCAATTTTTAATATATCATTTTGTTTCACTTATAAATTATATAAACAATTAATGAAATGAAAATAATAAATTATTTTCATTAAATTTTTAGATTGAATAATTGAATAATATAATTATCAGTCTCATAAAAATATCAAAACTCAATCTATAAGCAATAAAATTGCTAAATATATATTAATATATTAA
>JBOFJK010000005.1:0-87067 GCA_051656785.1 Metamycoplasmataceae bacterium | reverse complement strand
ACAACCTCAAATGGTTCAACAACCTCAAATGGTTCAACAACCTCAAATGGTTCAACAACCTCAAATGGTTCAACAACCTCAAATGGTTCAACAACCTCAAATGGTTCAACAACCTCAAATTAATAAGAGACAAACTGAAGAAAATATCATGAGTTCCTCTTTATACAAATCTACAACTACAAAGTGAAGTACTAAATTTAATAATATTGTTATGTTTGAAAAAGGATTATTATCTAATGAATCAAGGATTAGATTGGAAAGTTTAAATAGACTACTAGAACTAAACGGAATTTCTTATGAAGATTATTTCAAAATTAAAACAGAAATCTTTTTAAAAGAAATTAATTAAGTAATAAAATTTATTGATATTTTTATTTACTTTTTATAAAGTATAATTTTAGAATATGTCTAAATTTGTTAATCTTCATTTCAACAGTGAATATAGTTTATTAGAATCAAGTGTATCAATTGAGTCTTATATTTCATTTGCATTGGAAAACAATATTTCTATCCTTTCAATAACTGATCATAACAATATGTATGGTGTTGATAAATTTATTAAGTTATGCAGGAAAAATAATATTAAACCTATTATTGGAGTAGATTTAGATGTTGATAATTTTAGATTAATATTGCTTTCAAAAAACTATCAAGGATTTCAAGAATTGAATTACTTAGTTTCTTTAAAATCAAAACAAAAGATTAATATTACTGATATAAATAGCAAAAATTTATTCATTATTGATCATCCTACATATGGATTTATTTCCAAGAATAAACAAATATTAAATGGAATTGAAAATTTTTATTACAACTCTAATGATAATGAAAACCCAAAAGCTATTATTGTAAAGGAAAATAGAATACTTGAGAGTGATGAAAATGAAACAATCAATATTTTAAATTCTATTAAAAATCAAGAAAAGAAAACTTTTAATTTTCCGGGTTTTATGAATGAAAGTAATGTGGATGAAAAAATAATTAATAGAACTAATTGAATTGCAGATCAATGTAATATAGAATTTCCAGAAATTGAATCCCTATTCCCAAAATTCAATACAGGTTCTCTTGTTACTTCACTGGAATATTTAAAAAAACTAATTAAGGATTCATTTAAAGAAAAATTTGAAGTATTGAAAAAGAGTGATATTAACATTGTTAAAGAGAGAATAAAATATGAATTATCAATAATAGAGAGATTGAATGTTTCTGATTACTTTTTAATTATTTGAGATTTTATTAAATGAGGAAAAGAGAATAATATTTCATTTGGCCCGGGAAGAGGTTCTTCAGCAGGTTCAATCATTTCATTTTTATTAGATATTACAGAAATTAATCCTTTGGAGTATGGTTTACTCTTTGAAAGATTTCTTAATCCTGAAAGAATATCAATGCCTGATATTGATGTTGATGTTCAAGATGACAAACGTTCTATTCTAATAGAATATATTCAAAATAAATATGGTTATGAAATGGTTGCTCAAATTATTACATTCCAAAGAATGACTTCCAAAAGTGCTTTTAGAGATGTGGCAAGAGTTTTAGAAATTCCTAATCCTGAAGTTAATATTATTTCCAAACTTATTCCTTTAGATCTTAGTTTAAAAGATGCATATAATAAATCACCTTCATTTAGAGCTAAAATTAATGAAAAAGAAATTTATACTAAAGCTTATAATCATGCACTAAGAATAGAAAATCTACCAAGACAAAAAGGTACACATGCTGCAGGAATAATTATTTCTGAAATTCCTCTTGTTCAAAAGATACCTGTGATTTATGAAAATGAAACATTGGTTTCTCAATTTTCAATGGACAATCTTGAATCTTGAGGTATGTTGAAAATCGATCTACTTGGATTAAGGACATTATCTATTATTGAAAGTATCATTGGAGAGATAAATAAAAAAAATGATAATAAAATTTTATTTAAAAATATTCCATTAGATGATTCAAAAACTAATACATTATTATCAAATGGAAACACCGTGGGAATTTTCCAATTAGAATCTCCAGGTATGATGAATACTTTAAAGAAAGTTGAAGTAAGTGACTTTAATGATTTAGTGGCAATTATTTCATTATTTAGACCTGGACCAATCTCTAATATATCAACATATTCAAAAATAAAACATAATGAGAAGAAAATGGATTCATTAACGAAGGAATATGATGAGATTGTTAAAAGTACTTATGGAATAATTATTTATCAAGAGCAGATTATGGAAATAGCACAAAAATTTGCAGGAATGCCTTTTGGACAAGCAGATTTATTAAGAAGAGCGATCGGAAAAAAAGATAAATTAGAAATGAGCAAATTAGAAAGTGTTTTTGTCAATGGAGCTCTATCTAAAGGCAAGTCAAAAGAATTAATTGAAAAAATATATAAGGAAATTGAAAAATTTGCTGAGTATGGTTTTAATAAATCACATGCCATTGCATATGCAACAATATCATATAAAATGGCATATTTAAAAGCTTGATATCCAATTCATTTTTATGTTTCTATCCTTTCATCACTTCCTGGTTTAGATACTATTAATAAATATGTTGTAGAAGCTAGATTGATAGGTTATCAAATTATTAGTCCTCACATAAATGATTCACATGAAAATGTTTACAATTTAGAGAGAAAAATAATTCTTCCTTTAATTATGATTAAAGGTTTGGGGAAAGTTGCTTGTGATAAAATCCAAAATGATAAACTTGTAAATGGAACATATACAAGTTTCTTTAATTTTGTAGCAAGAGCTAGAAGAATGAAATTGGGGGATGCAATAATTGATATCTTAATAAGATCTAATACATTGAGAGTTTTCGGAAATATGGCAACTTTGAATGCTAATTTAACAAGAGCAAAATATTATTCTGATTGTGTAATTGTTTCTAAAGATGATGAATTAGTAATTGAATATTGTTTAGCATCTGAACAAGAACTTATTTTTGAGGAAATGAATATGATTGATGAAATGAAATATGAGGAACAATATTTAGGTGCAAAATACAATTCATTTCCTACAATTGATTATGAAATGAAGGATAAGTTAAAAAATTTATCTAAGCAAGTAGAGTACAAAATGGTTTTATATGTTGAAAAAATTGTTGAAAGAAAAGCTGATAAAAATGGTAATCAATTTGGAATTGTTACATTGAGTGATAGTAGTGGTTCAGAGGAAATATTTATCTTCCATCCAAATTGAGAATCATTTAAAGAAATAAAAACTTCTTCATTAATTGAATGTAAAATAATAAAACTACAAGGTAAGGATAAGATTAATTTTAGAATTAGTGATTGAAAGGTTATTAAATAATGAAAAATAAAATATTATTAATCGATGGTAACTTATTATTATTCAAAAGTTTTTTTGCAACACTATATTCACATCATAAATTAGTAACCAATATAGGAATAAATACTTCTGCAGTTCATACATTTTTACTATCTTTTATTAAAGTTGTTGAAACATATAAACCGACTCATTGTTTTATTGCTTTTGATTCAGGTGAAAAAACCAAAAGACATGAGAAATATGAAGATTACAAAGCCGGTAGAGAAAAGGCGCCTATTGAAATATTTGAACAAAAGAAAATAATTTTAGAAATTTTAAATATTATGAAAATTAAGCATATGAGTATCCAAGGTTATGAAGGTGATGACTTAATTGCTAGTTTAGCTGTTAAATTTTCAAATGAGAATGAAATTTTAGTTTGATCTGATGATCAAGATCTTTTACAATTAATTGATAATAATGTAAGTGTAATTGTAAAAGATAATAAATCTAAACAATTTATGATTAAGGATATTAATAATTTTAAAAGCTTACATGGTTTTGAACATTATCAAATACCTGATTTTAAGGGTATCTCGGGTGATTCATCAGATAATCTTCCTGGAATTAAAGGTATTGGTCCGAAAGGTGCTATAAATCTTTTAAATAAATATGAGACATTGGAAAATATTTATCAACATATTACTGAATTAACTCCTAGTCAGCAAGAAAAATTCCTTACTTCAAAAGATATTGCTTTTTTGTGCAAAGAATTAGCAAAATTAGAAATGTTCTTAAATATAGATATTACATTAGAAGATATAAAAATAAACATTTTATTAAATGAAGAGGTTTTAAATGTATTAATTAAATATGAATTAAACACCATTAAGAAAATATTACAAAAAAATAGTGACCTTAATACTATTAATTAAATAATTATTAAGAATTATTTGAATTATCAGTTTTTAAAATTGCTAAAAATGCTTCTTGTGGAACTTCAACTTTCCCAAATGCCTTTGCCCTCTTTTTACCTGCTTTTTGTTTCTTTAAAAGTTTTTGACGACGAGTAACATCGCCCCCATATAATTTTGCAGTTACATCTTTACGATAGGCCTTTACAGTTTCACGAGCAATAATTTTCCCTCCGGTAATGGCTTGAATTGGAACTTCAAAATTTTGACGAGGAATAACTTCTTTTAACTTTTTAACTAAATCACGAGATTTATAATCAACAAAATCTTTATGAATAATTGCACTTAATGCATCTACTTTTTCACCATTTAATAGAATGTCAACTTTCACTAAATCAGATTGTTGATAATCAGTAAACTCATAATCAAAAGAAGCATATCCTTTTGATGCTGATTTCATTTTGTCAAAAAAGTCAAAAATTATTTCTACTAATGGTAATTCATAAATTAATTTTCTTCTAGTCGTATCCATATATTCTAAATCAATATATTTTCCTCTTTTACTTTGACATAGATCCATAATGACACCAATATATTCATCATTAACAATAATGGTAGCTTTGATGTAAGGTTCCTCAATTTTACTAATTTTTACTTTATCTGGAAATTCAGATGGATTAGCAATTATTTTGATTGTTTTATCAGTCATATAAACTTTAAATTCAACTGAAGGGGCAGTTGCAATTATTTCTATTCCAAATTCTCTTTCAAGTCTTTCTTGAAGAATTTCCATATGTAATAATCCTAAAAATCCAATTCTAAAACCAAAACCTAAAGCTTTTGAAGTTTCTGGTTCATAAGTAATTGAAGAATCTGAAAGTGAAATTTTTTCTAAAGAATCTTTTAGAACATCATAGTCCTTTCCATCAATTGGATAAAACCCTGTATAAACAACTGGATTCATTTTTTTGTAACCAGCCAATGATTCAGCAGTTGGACTTTTTGTAAGAGTTATTGTATCACCGACAGCAACATCTTTCACTTCTCTTATTGAAGCAGCAATTCAACCAACTTCACCAGAAGTTAATTTATTATGCTTAACTTCATGAGGCTTTCTAACACCTAATTCAGTTATAGTGAATTTTTTATTATTGGACATGAAGAAAAATTCATCACCAACTTTAACTTGACCATCAAAAATTCTTACTAAAAGAATAACACCTCTAAATGCATCAAAATAAGAATCAAAAACTAATGCCTTCAAAGGCAATGAATCATCACACATTTTGGGTGCCGGAATATGTTTAATGATTGCTTCAAATACACCTTCAATATTTTGTCCAGTTTTAGCAGATATTAAAACTGCATCTGAAGCCGGAATACCAATAACATCTTCAATTTCATGTTTAATTCTATCCGGATCAGATGAAGGTAAATCAATTTTATTAATTATAGGAATGATTTCAAGTTCATTATCAATTGCTAAATAAACATTAGCAAGAGTTTGAGCTTCTATGCCTTGCGTTGCATCAACTAACAACAAAGCACCTTCTGTAGCTGCTAATGATCTTGAAACTTCATAAGTAAAATCAACATGACCAGGTGTATCAATTAGGTGAAATAAATAATCCTTATAATTAATTTGAACTGCATTCAGTTTTATTGTTATTCCTCTTTCTTTTTCCAAATCCATTGTGTCTAGATGTTGTGCTTTTAAGTTCCTAGAATCAACAGTTTTAGTGTATTCTAATATTCTATCCGCTAATGTACTCTTACCATGATCAATATGAGCTATTATTGAGAAATTCCTTATCTTTGATTTATTCATTTTTTAATTATAAACAATTAAAAGCAAATGGTTGTTCTTTTTAGTGTTTTAATTGATAAAATTATTCTAATATGGGAAACAATGAAATAATTGATAAATGGAAAAATGCACTAGTTGATGATAAAAATGCTTTAAGAAAACTTTCTAAAATAAGAGAAATAAATGATAATGATGCTTTTTTTACAAAATTACTATTTGATTCTAAAAAAATAGTTGCTAGAATCGGTTTCGGTTATGGAAAATTAAATAAATTAGTTGTTGAACTTATTGCTTATTCATTTGCCAATATTCTAAAAGAAAATAAAATGAATGATAAGGGTATTGATGTTCTTGTTTGTAATGATGGGTCACAAGAAACAAGAGAGTTTTTAAACAATATCGCTAATGTTCTGACTAATCAAGATATAATAGTAACAGCATTCAAAAAATTTACTGGTTATGATAAAAAATTTGTTAGAAGAACTATAAATAAATTGGAGTTGAGTGCAGGAATATTTATTGAAAGATCTCTTTATAATAATGATGTATTTAATATTCATTTTATTGATTCATTAGGTAATGATTTTAGTGATTCACTAATGAAATCTATTGAGGAAGAAATCAATAAGAATGATATTTTTTCCATTAAATCAAAACCAGCAAAAATCGATTTTCTTTCTAATGACAAATTAATAAATGATTACATTCAAAAAATTCTTTCACTCTCAAGCAGAAAAGGTGATCAAAGAAAAATTAAAGTGACAATATCAAACTATAATAAAGGAGTTACTGAGATTTTGAAAAAAATTTTAGGTAACATGGATTTTAATTACAAAATTAATTCAAATATTAATAAAGATAATATAAATATTAGGAAGCAAAGAAATGATAAATCATTTATCAATTTTTATTGAAGAGATATTAAATTTGCTAGAAAGAATAAATGTGATATGTTAATATGTCCATCAAGAAATGGATCAGCTCTTAATCTTTTTATTTTTAATGGAAGGCAAGTGTTTTATTTAGATGCAAATGAAATTACATTAATGTTCTTAAATTTCTTTTTTATTGGAATTAATATTGATACTAAAAAAATTCCAAATTCATATATCGGAACTGATCTACCTCCAATTCAAAATATTAAAAATCTAATTAATAAATATGATTTAGAACTTGCAATTTCTGAAGATGTAAAAGTATTAGATGAAAAGTTTTTACTTTTTTATTGAAACCAAAATTCTCAATTTATATTTGGAGAAAATTATAGTACTGAATTTGGTTTCCATCATTTAATAATTAGATTCTTAGAAATGATTAATTATTATAAAACTCAAAGACTTAATCTCAGCTCACAAAGGAATGTCTTAGCTAAAATGTATGGAGCATACAAAACTCATACAATTATTTTGAATTATCCATTCAGTAGACTTCATTTATTTTTAGATAATATTAATAAATCAGACTTTTCTATTAAATACCCTATTGAAAACATTGTAAAGTATGAAGATTTAAATATCTTAAGTGAAAATCTTATTGCTAAAGTAATATTAAAGAGTAGTGAAGAATTATTATTCAAATATAATTATATTAATAAGAAAATTGTTATTTTTATTAGATTAGAAAATGACAATTTTAAATTATGAAATAAGAATCATTTTACAAAAAATTCTTTAACTAAAAATGTGACAAAGTTAATGAAAAAAAGTTTATATTAAATTTAATAAATAATACTATTTATCTTTATAATAATAGTTAATCATTTTATTAGATAATTCAAAATCTGAAGGGTTTTCATAAATTAGTGTGGCAGGATTTTTTGCACATAAATTTACTAATTGTTCTAGAAGAAGATATTTCTTTAAATTTGTTGTATCAATCAAAGATTCACTAATAATAATGGCTTGCGGCATTATTGATTCAATGACTGTAATAACTTCTGGAACGATGCTATCTATTTTAATGCCAAATTTAATACCATTAGATTTCAATGTTAAAGCAATTAATTCAAAATTTTGTAGGTTTGTTGATTCAAGAAATTTAACAATAAAAACTATACTTTTATATTGTTTAAGTTTATCAATATTTTGTAATATAACATAATCATTAACATCAATTAAATATTGGTCTAATTTTTCAAAAGTATCCAATTTCAATTCAAAAAATTCATCTTCAATTGAAGGTAAAATATTATTCTTTTCAAGGATTTTTTCTATTCAGAAATTGATTGGATAATCAATTTTAGGTTTCATATATATGGCAATAACATTGTTATTATTTTTATGATCTTTAATAGGTATTTTGATAGAATCAATATTTCTATTTTTGATCATCTCATTCAATAATAAATAATTTTCTTTGAATTCTTCAAATTCATTAAAGAAAATATTTTTAGTACTAAAATAAAATATTTTCTGTAATTGTGTAGATTTAATGAGTGAAAAATAAATTCGATTCATAACTTTCAATAAATCTTTTTGATCAAAAAGATTCTTACTTTCAACTACTGCTATTGAATCGCAATATGCGTCAAGATTTTTTGAAGTTTTTATTTTTTCAAATTTTTCAATTATTTTCTTTATTTCAACTTGAACATTTTCACTTTTTTCACCATAAACTATTAAAATAACTATGTTTTTTGAGATAAAAAACTCAAGATTACTAATTTTTAGCTTCTCAAACAATATTGTTACAAATTCTTTAAAAATTTTATGATCCTTGTTCCTTAAGTTAAAAGCAATGAAAGATTTATAGGTGGTTTTATTTTGGAATAAATCCTCATTCGTTATTATCCTCAATCCCTTTGGCAATTTCTTAACATAACTTCATTTGACTGTAGAATTTATTTCTTTATTGGTTTGAAAAAATTCAACAACTCATTCAATATTATAATCAGATTTAGGAGTTGTTTCATTTTTAATGATAAACTTTACATATTTTTTATTAATTTTTATAGCATCTAAGGCTGTAAGGAATTTTTCTTTATTTTCAGCAGTTAAGTGGTCTAAAAAATCATTAATATCCATTCAACCTTTACTAAAGGATTCGTCGCTATTTTTTTTTGTAGATTCTGTATCATCAATCATTTGAACTAAGTCATATTTTCTAAGTCTATTATTTTTTAAGTCTATATCCATGAGGAAAATACCACTGTTTGTTTTTAATACATTTTTCTTTTGGACAATCATAACTACAATAAAAATAACACAAAGTGATATTAATAATATCATGAATATAATGACAAATATTGAAACAATTATATTATCCATACTAACTTAACCTTTCAATAGATTTGTGGTTTTTAAGAAATTGTTTTATACCAATTTCTTCTTTATTAAATTTAATAGTAATTTTATCTCCTTCTATGTCTAATACAACACCATCTCCAAAAGAAATATGAGATATTAAATCGCCTATTACATAATTCTTACTAATTTTAATATCATTTTCAAAGTTTCTAATTGCCGTTAAATCACTTACATGAGCCGAAATATCAATTCCCATTTCAGAAATAAATCTTGATGGATATTTTTGATTAATAACATCAGCAATAAAGTTTGTACCACGAGCTCCTGATATGAAAAGTTTTTCTTTTGCTCTCGTTATTGCAACATAAGCAAGCCTTCTCTCTTCTTCCATATATACTTTTTGTTGATCTTCATCTTCTATTTGAGATATTCTAGCTGAAGGAAAAACATCTTCATTTAAACCGATGATAAATACATTTTTAAATTCTAACCCTTTTGAAGCATGAATAGTCATTAAAGTCACATAATTAATAGCATCTTCTTCAGCATCAGCAGAAATATTCATTAAAGAAATTTCGCCTAAATAATCTTCTAATGATAAGGCAGGATTTTTTAATTGTCATGTATCAATAGATTTAAATAATTCCTGGATATTTTCTAGCTTAGAATCTGATTCAGTATTATCTTCTTTAATTAAATTGATATACCCAATTGAATTTAAAAAAGATTCTATAACCTTACTGATTGGTAAATTTCTTTCAATAAAACTTTTATGTTTTCTAATTTCATTAAGAAAATTAACAATATTAATTTTGGTTTCTTTTGGAACAGGTAATACCTTGAAATTCTCAATAAGTGCATCATAAAGTGGTAAATCTTTTTCATGAGCAAATTGAACAAGTTTAGCTTCAGTCACAGGACCAATTTTTCGTGCTGGAACATTTATTATTCTTTGCAAATGTATTTGTGGAGATGTTTTAGATATTGTTCATAAAAAGGAAATAACATCTTTCACTTCTGTTCTTTCAAAAAATTTTTGACCACCAAAGATTTTGTGATTAATAGATTCTGCAACTAAACTTGATTCAATTAATCTTGAATAATAGTTTGAACGATAGAATATTGCAATATCCTTTAATTGAACTTTATTTCTTTTTAATTCATTTATTTGAGCAACAACCCATCTCGCTTCAGCTTCTTGTGAATATGCATAATGGAATTCAATTGGATCACCTTTTTCGCCAGAAGATTTAAGTGATTTTGGCATTCTATCTTCATTGAAACGAATAAGTTTATTAGCTGCATTTAAAATATTTTTAGATGAACGATAATTAATATCCATTGTAATTGTAATTGTATTTTTAAAATCTTTGTGGAAATTATTTATTAAATGAATATCAGCACCACGTCATGAATAAATAGTTTGATCAGGATCACCAACAATAGTAATATTTTTTAAGTTAGATAATGACTTAATGATATTATATTGAATAATAGAAGTATCCTGAAACTCATCAATAAGAATATATTCAAATTTGTTTGACCACTTTTCTTTTATCTTTGGAAACTTTCTTAAAAGTTGATCAGTTAAAATTAGTAAATCATCAAAATCCACATATTTTTTTTCTTTTAATTCAGCGACATATTTTTGAAAAATATCCATTTTTAAAATTTCAGTATCATTTTCAATTCTATCATCATGAATATGAGATGCTAATGCTAAAATTTTTGTTTTTGAAATATATTTTAAAATTGAAGCATAAGAAAGCAAAGAGCTTGTTAAATTAATTTCTTTATATATTTTCTTAAGAACATATATTTGATCGGCAGAATCAAGAACTATAAAATTCTGCGGATAATCTAAATGTGTTATTTCTTCTCTTAAAAATTTATAACAAAGTGAGTGAAAGGTAGAAATAGTACACTTCTCACCTTCCTCGCCAATTATTTCAACAACTCTTGATTTCATTTCATTTGCTGCTTTATTAGTAAATGTAAGTGCTAGTATTCTTTCTGGTTTTATATTCATTCTCTTGATTAAATAAGAAATTTTTCTAGTTAAAACACGAGTTTTTCCTGAACCAGCACCTGCAATAATTCTTAGGGGACTATCATTTTTAAGAATGGCTGCTTTTTGCTCTTTATTAAGGTGTTTGAATATATGAGCATCAAAAACATTTTTTTCTTCCTTATTCATAAATTAATCCTTTCAAATTATTTCTTCTCTTTTTACTTTTTCTCTTACAATTTCTTTATTGACTTCATCAAAGATCTCAATATATTTTCTCAAATAAACCATTTGAATTTCTGCAAATCTGTCATTAAGACTATACATATTTTTATTTATGTTTATTGATAGAACACTAAATATATTGATAAATATAATTATTCCTGAAGTTGTTGCAGGTATTGCTATTAATGTCGATTCTCAAACTTCTAACACTATTTTCTTATCATTAAGTCTATTTGATATATCTGACATTTTTTGAAATAACTCTGGATTAATGAAAGACGTGGTAACTAGTATGCTAAATATTCAGAGAAATGAATATAGTTGATTTCTCTGAATAACCATTAATCATATAGGCTTTTCTTTCAAGGAAATAAAGTTTATTTGATTAACTAGCATACCAATTGTTCTTCCTTTTAATAATATTGGAATTATGATAAATAGAATTATGATTTCTAATATAATCAATACCATTCAAACATAATAACCTCAATGAATAATTATTAGTGAATTATCATTTTTCTTAATGGTAATAAGTGATGAAGAGATTGCAATTATACTAAATATTATAAAATCTATTAATATAGATAAAATCCTTATTCAAAATCCTGCAGGTTTGTTTATAGTTTTCATTAATTACTCTTTAAGGATTTTGACTATTTTTGTTCATTCATTCAGTGAATTTACTTTATTTAGATATTCTGTTTCAGGTAAATTTAGAAACATATATTTATTTGTATAATTAAATGATGCAAATTCCTGAGTTCTAATTTTTTTATTTTTTTCATAGATTTTTGCTAATAGATTTTTTCTAGCAGTTACACTTGATAATTTATCAATTAATTTTCTATGGGTATATCACAAAGGTATTATCATTTCATTATAGAAAACTTGAGCATAATCTATTTCTTGAATATATTTGTTTTCAATAAGATATTTACTTTTAATACTTTTTCATTCTTTATAAAAGACTTGATAATTAGGAATATCTTCCTTTTCTATAAAAATATTGCAAAAGGTATTATTAATATAAACATATGTTTTAGCATTAATAAATAATAAATATAAGAATTCCAGTGATAAATGGGATGTTGTTTCAATATAAGATGTTTTCTTACTCATTTCATTAGCTAGAGAAATTTTAAACAACTTATTTGATATGAATGGGAATATAAAAGAAATAATTTCTGGATATTCACTTATTTTAAAAGTGTAATTCTGCTTTAAGTTACATCTTTTTTGAGGTACTCAATTCTCAAAACCTTTAAATGATGCTTTGAATTCAAAGATATCAGCATCTAAATTCTTTTCTACAGTTGCAGATAAATCATTAACACAATTATTCAAAAGTTTTTCATTAGTATTTAATATTATTCCATGAGTTCCATTTGCTATTTTGCAACCTTCAACAATCACTTCATTAAATCCTATTTTTCTAGTTGTGAAAACGACTTGCAATTTTATATTAGATTTATTTTCGATTTCATTAAACTTATTCAATAATTCTTTTGATGTGTTATTTGTTAAGATAATTAACTCAAATAATACTGATTTTTGTTCCAAAATGCTATTAAAAAAATGTTTGTTTATCTCATTTGAATAGATTGGAACAATTAAAGATATCATTTTCACTTCCTAACTTCTTTATGAATTTAAATTTTTATACATTTTGTAGATGCATATCAAATAATTATAACATAAACTACATTTTTAAATTTCCTGCAGTTCTTGGATATGGAATTACATCTCTAATGTTGCCAATACCAGTTACATACATAATTAATCTCTCGAATCCTAATCCAAAGCCTGATGAACCAGAATCACCATATCTTCTAAGATCCAAATATCATCTTAAGTCTTCTTCATCAATATTAGCATCTTTCATTCTTTCTTTCAATATTTCAATTCTAACTTCTCTTTGAGAACCACCAATTAATTCACCAATCCCAGGAACAAGCAAATCAAAAGCAGACACAGTTTTTTTGTCATCATTTAAATACATATAAAATGCTTTAAAATCTTTCGGATAATTAATAATTGCCACTGGTCCTTTGCAATGAATTTCAGCTAAAAATTTTTCATGCTCTGAATTCAAATCCATACCAAATTCAATATTAGAATTTTCAAAAATATTCTTATTCTTTTTAAGAACATCAATAGCGTCATTATAATCCATAATTTGTAACGGATTATCAAGATATAAATTTAAATTTTTCAATAATTTATTCTCATTTTTTTCATCTAAAAATTTAAATTCATCTGGATGTATTTTAATTGTATTTCTTATTATTGTTTTTAACATATTATCAGCTAATTTTATGACATCATTTAATTTATAAAAAGCAACTTCAGGTTCTAGCATTCAAAATTCTGCTGCATGTTTTTTTGTGTTTGAATTTTCAGCTCTAAATGTTGGTCCAAATGTATAAACTTTTTCAAACCCAATAGCATATGATTCAGCATGTAATTGTCCAGTTACAGAAAGGGTAGCTTTTCTTGGAAAAAAATCCTTTTTAGTCTCATCAATAACAGAGAATGTTTCTCCAGCTCCTTCGCCATCATTTGATGTAATGATGGGTGAATGCATATAAAGAAAATCATTTTTATTGAAAAAATTATGAATTTCTTTTGATAAAGTTGATCTTATTAACATCACAGATCTTAAAATATTTGTTCTATGTCTTGTGTGAAGAGATTCCCTTAAATTTTCTAAATTTATTTCTTGTTTTTGAATTGGAAAATCATCATCACATAATGCTAATAATTCTATTTTTTTTGCAACACATTCAAAAGATTGTTTGTCACTATTACTTTTAACAAAATCACCAATTATTTCAACAGAAGAACCAATTCTTCATTTATCGATATTAGTAAAATTCAAAATATTTGATTTAATAACAATTTGTAGGGGGGTGATTGTGGAACCATCATTTATATTTAAAAATCTAATTTTTGTATTACCTCTATTTGCAATAATTCAACCTCTTATAAATATTTCTTTTGATTCTTTAGCATTTACTAATAGTTTTTTTATATTCATCTTATATCTTTCTAAATTTTTAAATTTGTTTTATATTAATAAAAAGTATAATATAAATATTCAATTTATAACTTTAAAAAGATTAATTTATTAAAAAAATATAGTAAGTTATTCAAGGAAAAATACAATTATTGACAAATTCTAAAATTTTGCACTAACAAAATGATAAAATTGTTTTATGAATTATAAAGCACTCTACAGGACATATAGACCAGCCAATTTTAGTGAGGTTGAAGGACAAAATCACATTGTTCAAACTTTAACTAATTTAATAAAATTAAAAAAGATATCTCATGCATATCTTTTTTCAGGACCAAGAGGAACAGGGAAAACTTCAGTAGCTAAAATTTTTGCTAATGTTATTAATTGTGGTCATAATGTAGATGTTGAAATTGCTTGTCCTTCTTGTATAATGACTATTAACAATTCAGTTGACATAATTGAAATAGATGCTGCATCAAATAATGGAATTAATGAAATTAGAGAATTAAGGGAAAAAATCAAATTTGCACCAACTAAATTTAAGTATAAAATTTATATAATTGATGAGGTTCATATGTTAACTAAAGGGGCATTCAATGCACTTTTGAAAACTCTTGAAGAACCTCCGAAGCACATTATCTTTATATTAGCAACTACTGATCCAGATAAATTACCTTTAACAATTTTAAGTAGAGTTCAAAGATATAACTTCAAAAGAATAAGTAGAGAAACAATTCAAAAACAAATTAAATATGTTTTTGGTAAAGAGAATATTAAATATGCTCCTGGTGTTATAGAATTAATTGCCATGTTATCTAATGGCTCTTTAAGAGATGCACTTTCAATTGCTGATCAAATAAATGCTTTCTCTAAATCTAATATTAAATTACAAGATATTAATGAAATTTTTGGTTTAATTTCAAAAGAAAATCAGGTTTTAATTTTAAATTATTGCTCTGATAATTTTGTCGGTTTAGCTTTAAAACTTTTCGATAAATTAATTGATCAAGGTATTGATATTCAGAGGCTAATAAATTCTTTAATTAGATTATTGAAAGATTATTTATTATATGCAAAAACTAATGATGAATCAATTATTGAAGAATTTGATATTCAAACATTAAATCAAATAAAAATAAATCCTGATTTAGTTTATGAAATTATTGATATTTTAATTGTGCTTACACATGAAATGAAGTACAGTGATATTCCACAACAGTTATTCCAAATAGCAATTATTAAAATTTGTGCACTAAACAACAAGTACAACAATCTTTCATTCAATACTATTAAAGAAAATCATGGAATATCAAACTCCCAAACACAAACAATGGAACAAAAATATCTTAATGATAATAAAAAAATAGAAGAGGTTATTGAGATAAATGAAATCACTGATAACTTTGTAATTAAAGAAGATAACATAAACATTTTTGATAACCAAGATATAAATAAAACAATGGAATTAAAAAATGATAAAATCCTAAAAGATGTAACTGACATTTTAACATTATCTAATGAATCGAATATTGACGATGATGGTGTTGAAGGTTCAATATTAGGTCAAACAGATACTGAAAGTATTATTTATGATACAAATGAATTTTCGGCAGAAGAACTTGTAAAAGAATCTATAAGTAATAGTTCAACAAGTGCAACAAAACTATTTGATACTTCCACAACAACTAATGATAATGATTTTTCATTTAATAATAACCAAAAAACTGAAGTAGAGGAAGGTTCAGCAATTTTAACTCAACCAGATATAATAAATTTATTTTTGCTTGGAGATAAATCAGATGTTCAACAAAAGAAAGGGTTGTTAGCAGAAGGATTATTATTAGTTAATCCTAGATATGCAGAAATAATTAGTTATTTGGAAAGTTGTAGAGTAATTATTTCATCTAGAAATTTCATTTTAGTTTCTTCAGATAGCAATAAATCCATTGAATTTTTAACAGAAAATATTGTGACTCCTATTTTTAAAGATTTTGTATATGAGGTATTTGGAGCACAAATACACTTTTTTGCAATATCAAAACAAAATTTTCTTGATTCAGCAGAATTATTTAAAGAATTAAAATCTAAAGATAAGTTTCCTGAACCAACTCCACTACCGACAATAAGTAAAAGAGAAGTGAATAAAATTAGTGAAAATGAAACATTAAATGCAGAAAAAAAGGGAATGGATATTTTTGGTAAAATATTCAATAAAGTAAGGAAATAAGGGAGAGCATATTATGGATATTAAAAAAATGATGGAACAAGCAAAGAAAATGCAAGCAGTAATGGAGAAACAAGAAGCTGAACTAAAGGCTAAAATTTTTGTTGTTGAAAAACAAGGAATTATCATTAAAGCAAATGGGAATAGAGAAGTTACTCAAATTGATATAAATGATGCTCTTATTGATCCTGATGATAAAGAAATGCTTCAAGATATTATTATTATTGCAATTAATGAAATAATGGACTTGATAAATGATGAATATGAAAAAATTTCCCCAAAAAATCAACAAGGAGCATCATTTTAAATGGACTCAAGAGAGATCAATAATCTTTCTTTATTTTTTCAAAAATTTACTGGTATTGGAAACAAACAAAGTAAAAAAATGGCTCATCAATTATTAAAATTTAATGATGATGAATTTCAAGAATTTTTAACACTACTAAATGAATTAAGAAATAATATTAAAAATTGCAAGATTTGCAAGAACTATACCAGCAAAGATCTTTGCTCTATTTGCTCTTCAAATAACAGAGAAAATAAATTAATGATTGTTGAATCTATTGAAGATATATCAAGATATGAAGAATGAAATTTTTTTAATGGAAAATATTATGTTTTTCCAATAATTTTTGATAATAAATTTGAAAAAATTAATGATTTTGATATTTCAGAATTAACCAAATATACAAAGAAATTTGATGAAATAATTATTGCATTAAGCGCCACAATAGAAGGAACTCTAACTGCTAATTTCTTAGATAAAAATCTTTCTAAAATAACCAAAGTTTCACATTTAGCAAATGGCATTCCTGTTGGAGCATCTATTGAATATATTGATAAATTAACATTTAAGCATGCTTTTCAAAATAGAAAAGGTAGTCAATAATGTTTATTACTTTTGAGGGATTAGATAATTCCGGTAAAACAACAGCTATAAAAAAGCTTTTTGAATATTTAAAAGAAAATAATATGGAGAGTAATTTTGTATTTACAAGAGAGCCTGGCGGAAATGGACTTAAAGAAGCGGAATTCATTAGAGAATTTGTTTTATCTCCTGAATATGATATTGACCCTATGTCTGAAGCATTACTATATTTAGTTTCAAGAAGAATGCATTTAACAAAAATAATTGAACCTGCTATTAAAGAGGGGAAAATAGTGATATGTGATCGTTTTATTGACTCTTCACTTGCATATCAAGGTGCTGGTAGAAATTTAGGTATTGATAAAATAAGAAGATTGAATGAAATTGTTACTGATAAAAAAAGACCAGATTTAACTTTTTTTATTAAGGTGAGCGCCAAAGAATCAAGGAATAGACTTTCAAAACAAAAGACCACATTGGATAGATTAGAAAAAAATGAAATTGAATTTTATGAAAGAATAGCAAATGGTTATGATCAAGTAATTAATAATGATAAAAAAAGATTTATCATTATTGATGGAAGTCTTAGTATTGAAGAAATTGGAAATCAAGTTATAAATGAATTTAAAAAATTTATGAAAAATAAAAATGATTATAAGTCTTGAAAGAATATAATTAATTTTAAAAAGTAATACTTTATAATTTAGAAATATGTCAAGTAAAATTAACTCATTAAAAGTAATAGAAAATGCAAAGCTTACTAACTCTTTTTCTCATGCCTATTTATTTTTTGGAGAATTAGGAGTAGATGTTTTTAATATTGCTTTTGAAGCAATTAAAATTATTATTTGTGAAGATGAAAAATGTATGAAAGCAAAAACATTATCTGAATTAAATTATCCTGATTTACTTTTTATTAATCCAGAAAATAATTTAATCACAAAAGAAAGTATCATTTCTACAATTAAAGATATGTCTAATAGTTCTTTAGTTATGAATAAGAAAAAAATTCTTTTAATAAAAGATATTGATTTAGGAAATAAATACTCATTAAATTCCCTGCTAAAATACATGGAAGAACCATCAGGAAATACACATATAATCATGACAACAAATAGAATAGATTTTCTACTACCAACAATTAAATCTAGAGCACAAAATATTATGGTCAGAAGACAAACTATTTCTGAAATAATGGATGAGTTAGTTGAAAATAATATTGATGAAAAATATATTAGATTATTCGCTAATATTTTTCCTAATTCAAAAAAAGCTAAAGAAATTGATATAAAAAAATTTGATAATACATATAAGGAAATAATGAAATCATTAGAAATAGGAATAAAGAGTTCAGAGAAAATGAAAATTCATCTATATAATCTTATTACAAAAGATAATATATTATATGCAATAAGTATTTTAGAATTTTTTTATTTTCAAGTTTTAACAGTTATTGAAGATAAATTTCCCTTATTTCCAAATCATACTAAATTAATAAATGAATATAAGAAAAATGAACTTGATTATTCAGGAATTCAAATTGAACTTAATCATTTAAAAAAAACATTTATGAATAAAGGCAACTTTAATTTACAAAAAGAAAATTTTTTAATCAAGTTAGTTAATATTTATGAAGAATAAACTTTTTATTGTAGGAACTCCTATTGGTAATTTAAAGGATATTACACTTAGGGCTATTGAAACATTGAAAAATGTTGATTATATTGCTTGTGAAGACACAAGAGTTACCAAAGTTCTTTTAGCTTCACTAAATATTAAAAACAAAAGGATAATTTCTTATCACAACTATAATGAAATACCTTCGACAAATGGTATTTTAGAATTGTTGAGTAATGGTAAGAGTGTAGCATTAGTTAGCGATGCTGGAATGCCACTTATTTCAGATCCTGGATTTAATTTATTAAAAGAAATAAAAGAGAAAGGATATGGTTTTGAAGTTGTTCCAGGTGTATCTGCATTAACTACTTCAATTGCAATGTCTAGTTTGGGTCCTAATTTCACTTTTTTAGGTTTCCCTAAAAATAAAAAAAGTCAAATGATGAATCAAATTAAAGACATTACTAGTGGAACATATATATTTTTTATAGCGCCTCATAAATTAATCTTTACTCTTGAAGCATTGAATGAACAATTTAAAGGTGAAGAGAAAATATTTTTATGCAAAGAATTAACCAAAAAATTTGAAGAATATTTTGAAGGAAGTGCTAAAGAATTATTGAATAAATTACCTAAAAATATAAAAGGTGAATTTACACTTATTTTTTCAATTGAAAAAGCTAAAAGAGAAAAAGTCAATAAATATCCAAAGATTGATAATAATTAATTATAATTACATTGAATGAGGTGAATATGAAAATGATTTTTGCAACTGATGTCGATGGGACAATTTTAACTGATGCAGGTGTTCCACATGATGAAACTAATGAGGCATTTGATTATGCAATATCGAAGGGACATTATATAGTTATTGCTACGGGAAGATCTTTATCTAGATCTCAACCATTATTAGAAATGATGCCGAAAGTTAGTTACCTTGTATGTAACAATGGTTCATTAATTAAGGATCTTAAGAATGATGAGATTATTTATTTAAATTACATAATGCCAATACATTATGTTGAGATGTTTAATTTTGCAAAGAAAAATAATTTTACATTAACAATGCATACAAATGTAACAACATATATTTATCCTGAAGTTAGATATGAAAATAGTACTGCTATTACTCCTGAACTTAATGATAAATTTATGAAATTTTTAAGGGAAAATCCTAATTCTGAAACTCTTGAAAATGGTGAATGAGTTACACAACTTTCACTTCTTGGTGATGAGGAATTATGTAAAAAACATTTAGGAGAAATTCAAAAAATATTTAATAAAACACATAATATCTTTTTAACTAATGGAACTTTTATTGATATTAATCCTTTAAAAATTTCTAAATGAACTTCTTTACAATATTTAGCTGATCATTTAAATGTTAAACATGAAAATATTGTTACATTTGGTGATTCTGGAAATGATCTTGAAATGTTAGAAAAAGCTGGTAAATATGGATTCCCTTTAAGGAATTCTACTTATGATTTGACTAAATTTTTAGATCCTAAAATTGGTGATAATAATAGTAACGCTATTGCTAAAAAAATTATTGAATTAGTTGATAGTAATTAGAAATATTTAATTGAATAAAAAAGTCAGCAATGAATGCCGACTTTTTTTGTATTCAAATTTATTTTCTATATTAGTAGAATAAACCTGGAGCAGCTAGCACTCCTAAGATTCCACCAACAATTGGTCCAACAGTAGGTACCAGTGCATATGATCAATCTGAGCTTCCTTTATTTTTTAAAGGTAGTAATTGATGCACAATTCTTGGAATCAAATCTCTGAATGGATTTAATGAATAACCTGTTGCAGAACCTAATGAGATACCAATTGAAAACACAATTAGTCCTACATAGAATGATGCTTCAGCATTAACTGATCCACCAGTTGTACTTTGACCTACTACACCAATTGATGATACAGCAAATACTAATACCATTGTAGCAATAACTTCAGTAACAAAGTTTCAAGGAATTGATCTAATAGCTGGCCCTGTTGAGAATGTAGCTAAGATTGTTCCTGGATCTTCTGTTGCATCGTAGTGTTTTTTAAATGTTAATCAAACTAATATTTGACCAAGTGCGGCTCCTATTATTTGGAATAGAATTGCAATCATTCCTGCATCAAATGGTAAACCTGCAGTATTGTCTTTAGCATGAATCATCATATTTGTAATTACAAATACTGGATTTAGTAAAGCTGTAGGAAGATCTTCATGTGAATATGATCCTATTTGTTTTGCCACCATTACTGAAACGAAAATAGCGGAAAATCATCCGAAAGTAATTGTTAATCAACCGCTTGCTTTTCCTTTTGTACCATTTAGTACACACGTCGCAACAACCCCATTACCTAATAAGATAAGTAAGAGTGTTCCGACTAATTCACTTGCTCCATATTGGAACAACTGAGTAATACTTAAATCATCCATATTAACCTCTTTCTTTTGGATATTTAATAATTATGAATTTTATTTATTAATATCATCTGTTCAATTGAATGTTCTTTTTACGGCTTCATTTCAACCATGAACAAGTTTTTCACGTTCTTTTACATCAATATTTGATTTAAATTCTTTATCAATAACTGCGATTTTTTTAATTTCAGCAATATCTTTTCAGAATTTAACTTGTAGACCTGCCATATAAGCTGCTCCCATTGCTGTAGTTTCAATATTTTTTGGTTTTGAAACATTAATATCAGAAACTGAAGCTTGGAATTGCATTAGATAATCAGATTTACTTGCACCACCATCAACTTTCATTTGTTTGATTTTGATACCTAAATCTTTAGACATAGAACCAATTAAATCATTTGTTTGGTAAGCAATTGATTCAACAGCCGCTTTAACAATATGTTCTCTATTTGTTCCTCTTTCAAGCCCAAAGATTGCTCCACGAGATTTTGCATCTCAATAAGGAGCACCTAACCCTGTAAATGAAGGTACAACGTAAACTCTTTGACCATCTTTCGGATCTACTAAATTAATATATGATTCAACTTGTGATGAATTATAAAGTACTTTAAGTGAATCTCTTAATCATGTTAGAGCAGCCCCAGCAACAAACACAGATCCCTCTAATGCATATTGTGGTTTTTCATCTCCAATTTGTCAAGCAACAGTTGTCAATAATTTATTTTTACTATAAATTAGTTTACTTCCAGTATTAACAAGAACGAAACATCCTGTTCCATATGTATTTTTTATCATTCCTGATTCAACACATAGTTGACCAAATAAAGCTGATTGTTGATCTCCGATCATTCCAGTTATTGGAATTATACCTTTAGCATTGATTGAAAATAAAGTTGGCACTACTTCACCAAAGACACTACTTGAAGGTTGTACTTTAGGTAAAATTGAAAGAGGTATTTCTAATAAATCTAAAATTTCTTGATCTCAATCCATTTTTTCAATATTAAATAACATTGTTCTAGATGCATTTGAAACATCAGTTACAAATGATTTTCCACCTGTAAGTTTTCATAATAATCATGTATCAATAGTTCCGGCAAGTAAATCACCTTCTTTTAATTTATCTTTAGCTTCAGGTACGTTTTTTAGAATTCATCTTAATTTTGTTCCACTAAAATATGGATTTAAGATTAAACCTGTTTTTTTGATAACCATTTCTGAATAACCTTGTTTGATTAGTTCATTACAGTAATTGGTTGTTCTTCCATCTTGTCAAACAATTGCATTGTAAATTGGCATACCGCTTTTTTTACTTCAAACAACAATTGTTTCACGTTGATTAGTAATTCCAATAGCTGCAAAATCATGAGTTTTTAATTTACTTTTATTTTTTGTAGATTGCATTGTAGAAAGTTGAGCATTTCAAATTTCAAGAGGATCATGTTCAACTCATCCACTTTGTGGGTAGTATTGAGTGATTCCTATTTGTGATGTTGCTAGAACTTCACCTTTTTTGTTGATAACTAGAGATCTACATGATGTAGTTCCAGAATCAAGCGTAAGTATATATTTTTCTGCCATTTACTTTCTCCTTTTATTTAATAATTAATATTTTTTAATAGAGAATTAATACATCACTTTGTATTTGGCCTTGAAATTAGGGTTTTTTACTAATTTTGTACCATTTTTCTTTAATAAATCGACAATTTCTATAGCTATAGCTGGCGCTGAAGCTATTGCCGGTGATTGCATACCAGCTGCATTGATGAATTTATTATTCTTTTTAGCATATTGAATAACAAAATCATTTGTAGCAATATCAATCGGTCTAGAACCGGCCATTGTCATAACTGATTCTTCGAAATCTAATCCTGGAACTAAATTGCTTCCAATCTTTTTGATGAAATCATATTTTTCTCTTGTTACTACTCTTGTATCTTTTTTCTCAACATTTTCTTCAGCAGTTGGTCCAACCAATACATTACCATCTAACATTGGGGCAACAATAACACCTTTTCCGTGAATTGTTGGAACCATGAAGATAATTGAATTAATTTTATTTCTTTCAGTTCTAGAAAGAATAATGTACTCACCACGACGAGTTTTTTGCTTAAAATCTGGATATCCAGCAATTTCAGCAATAGTATCTGCATAGTGACCTGCAGCATTAATAATATTTTTAGCATAATGCTTTTCTTTTTTATTAATAGTAATTTCAAAATAATTATTTTTTTCATTATCTTTATCCTTAATGTACTTAATACTAGTAACATCAGAATTTCTCATGATTTTTGTTCCATTATTTTCTGAAACACCAAAAAAAGCTTTTGTAGCAGCAACAGGATCTATAGCTCAAGAACTAGAACAAACTAGCCCTTTAGTAACCTTAGGATTTATATAAGGTTCTCTTTTCATAACTTCGGCATGTGAAATAATTTTTAAAGCTTCTTTAGGAACTTTATTTGTTAATCCACGTTCATATAGCATTTGTAGGTGCTCTTCTTCCTCTTTGTTAAAAGCAACAACTAAGCTATCTATTTTCACTTTTGGAAATTCTAGATCCTTAAAAATTTTAGTACTTCATAATTTGTTTCCTAAAACATTCAATCTAGCTTCTAATTTTTTTGGTTCTGGATCAAATCCACCATGAATCGCCCCAGAATTTCCTCTAGTAGTTTCATCTGCTAGAATTGGATTTTTTTCAAAAACTAATTGTTTTAATTTGTATTTAGATAGTTCATATGAAATAACTCCACCAATAATACCACCACCAATAACAACAACATCAAAAATTTTCATATTTATATATATTCCCTTGCTTGTTGTTTATATTCATTCCTAGATTTAAAAATTAAAATTAAAAACACTAAAATTATAATTATTTTAAGTTACAACAATTTATTATTATTTGAAATTCATAGATTTTTAAAACCTAGGAACTATTTAATTATATATTAAATAATGAACATTTTTCTTTAATTAAATAGATGAATCTTTTGCTAAAAACATTTTTTCAAAAAAATCAGCGATAAAGGCTGACTTATATAAATATATAAATTACCTTTTCTTGAAAAGTTTTTGACCAATTTTTTCATATTCATCAATCTTATTTCTTAGAATATCAAATGCTTGATCATAAATACTAGCATCATAAAGATCAATGCCTGCATCTTTTAGAATTTTAACTGGTCAATCTCTAGCACCTGCTCTCAAAAATTTGTTAATATAATTTTCTAATTCTGATTTACCACCATTTTTGTATTTTTGAAAAAAGGCATTAGCCACTATAAAACCAATTGCATATTTATAGACATAAAAATCATAATAAAAATGGGGAACAATGACTGCCGCAATTAATTTACTATCCTTACCATCAAATTTTTGATCTTTTTTAAGTTCATATTTTTTGGCATTTTTAGCATAAACTTCTTTCATAGCATCAAAAGTTGAAATTGATTTTCCTTGGTCAATTAGATTATATAAATCATATTCATAATTTGATCACATCGTTTGTCTTCTGACTGTACCTTCAAAATCCTCAATTGCTTCTGATAGTAGGTGAAATTTCAATTTTTCATTCATAGTATTATTAATTAAATAATCTTGTAACATTAATTCATTAAATATTGAAGCAATCTCTGCTAGAAAAATTGGATATGATGCTAAGTTAATGGGCTGTTCATTGTCAGAAAAATATGAATGCATTGAATGACCTATTTCATGTGCTAATGTTGAAACTGATCTGATGCTTCCATCGAAGTTCATTAGGATGTATTTTTTATCTAAACCATAAGATCCACCTATTGAATAAGCTCCTGATCTTTTGTTATTTATAGGAAAATAATCAATTCATCTTTCACTGAACATTTCTTTGACTTTATCATGATATTCTTTGCCTAAAGGTTTTAAGGCAGTTAGAACTTCTTTTTGCATTTGTTCAATAGAATAACTAACTTCGACATTAACTAAAGGTAACATAGTATCTCATTCTTTCATAGATTTTTTAAATTTGATTTTAAAAAACTCTTTTTTTAATTTAGCAAATCTTTGAAAGTTATGATTATTTTTCTGAACTGCACTATATAGAGTTTCTAATAATTTTGTATCTACTTGATCTTCGTCAATAAGTGCAATTACACTTGATTCATATTTTCTTTCAAGCGATCATGCTGATATATTTTTAATATGTTGATATAAAAGATTAGAAAAAGTTCCTTTATGTTGTAAATAAGCATTATTTCAATTATTGTATGTTGATTTGCGAAGAGATTCATCATTAGACTTTAAAAGTGATGTGCGATTTGCAAGTGATATTTTTATTTTTTTACCACTTTTTGAGATTGCTTCCTTGTAATTTAATTCAGAATTATAAAGAATACTAAAAACATCTAAAGCACTAATTTCAGCTCTAGAAATCTTTTTAATAAATTCTTCAATTTCATTTGGAAGTTTGTGTTTTTTTCCATCAAGAACAAAGAGAATGTCTTTCTTATAATTTTTAAATGAAGGTAGTTTTGCTCATTCTCTCAGTTTGTCTTCATGAGCAAAAAATCTATTAGTTTCTGAACCTAATCTCTTATTGAATTCAAATAATTTGAATTCTAAGTCTTCTTGTAATTTATGAAATTTAGGAGATACAACATTAATACTAATATTATTACTAATATAGTTATATATCTTGTTAGCTAATATTGAAGTTTTTTCACTATTTTTAAAGTGTTTTAAATATGCTTCAGACGATTCATATTTAGAATCTTTTTCAATAATTTTTGTTTCTAATAATTGAAAATATTTTTTAATTAAATCTTCAATTTTTTGACCTTCCAATAAATATTCTAAATCAAATCTATAATTTAATGGAATATCATTATATTTTTTATAAATTTTCATAAAAATTCCTTTCAATTACATTTTTATTAATGAAACTATATCAATCCCTTTAAATTTATCAGCACCTTGTAATTCAACTAATTCTAATAAAAAAATAATTTTAAGAACAATGCCACCTTGAGATGTAACAAGATCAACAATAGCCCTAATTGTTCCTCCAGTTGCGAGAACATCATCTATAATTATTACTTTTTGACCTGGTTTAATTCTATTCGCTTGAATTTCCAAAATATTCTTTTCACCATATTCTAATGTATATTCTTTTTGAATAACTTTTCCTGGTAATTTTTTTTCTTTTCTTACCATAACAAATGGTTTAGAAAGAATGGCAGCCACTGGAGTACCAAATAAAAAACCCCTTGCATCAGGCCCTAAAATAACATCAGCATCTTTTGAAACTTCAACCATTTTCATTACACAATAATTAAGAGCTTTACCGTTAGCTAATAGTGGAGAAATATCTTTGAAATTTACATTTTCTTCTGGAAAATTTTGGATATTTTCAATGTAAGGTTTTAAGTTCATAATCAATTGTAATTATATATGAATTTGAAATTATAATTAAAATAAATTTGTTATAATTCAATAAATTAAAAGGGTATTAATTATGAACAAAAAAGACAAAGAATTATTTGATAAATTAAAAGAATATATGGAAATTCAAGGAATGTCTAGATATGAAGAGGATGTTGCCAATAGACTTAAAAAAACTATTAATGATAATTTAATTTATGAAAGAGATGGTCTTGGTTCAATCATTATTAGTCACAAAAAAAAATCTTCTGGACCAGTTATTCAAATAGCTGCTCATATGGATGAGGTTGGTTTCATTGTTCAAGACATTTTAGATAATGGTCAGTTAAAGTTATCAATGATTGGTGGTATTTGACCTTTAACAGTTATTGGAACAAAAGGTATTTTAATTTTAAATGACAACAAAAGAATGAGTGGCATTTTTGGTCATACATCAATTCACATTTTGGAAGCAGAGAAAAGAACAAAAGCACCAGAACTAAAAGAGCTTTTTCTAGATGCAGGTTTTACATCAAAAAGTGAAGCTGAGAAAATGGGTGTTGAAGTTGGCAATCGAGTTTGCTTATCTGGAGATGTTTTCTCATTTGGTAATGATGGTAAATATGTTGCTGGTAAAGCAATGGATAATCGTGCTGGCGTTACAGTTCTTAATGAACTAATAATAAGATTAAGAGATAAGGAGCTTAAGAATCAAACTTACTTTGTAGGAACTACTCAAGAAGAAGTTGGGACAAGAGGAGCAAAAACATCAGTGTCAAAAATTAAACCTGATATTGCAATAGCTCTCGATACCTGTGCAGCTCATGATACTTTTGGTACAATTCCAGGAATTCAAAAATTGGGTGAAGGTGCTGCTTTAAGAATTAAGGATGGAGGAACTTTAATGGATCCTAAATTTGTTGATTACATTATGAGTGTTGCTAAGAAACATAAGATAAAGACTTATAAATATGTAGCTCAAGGCGGAGGAACGGATGCAGCCGAACTTCAATATGGTTCAAATGGTGTGGCAACAATCACAATCTCTTTACCACAAAGATATTTGCACTCACCATTAGGAGTTTGTCACTTAGATGATTTACATAGTGCTATTGATTTAATAGAAAAAGTAGTTCTTGAATTAGATCAAAAAACATTTGACACTAAAATTAAATATAATTAAAATTAAACATGAATAATATGAGTATCAACAACAAGATTCTTTTGATCTAATTTATGATTAGTTATTTCATTATCAATATCTTCAAAGATATTATGTTCATTATTAATTTTAAATAACATGTAGTTTATTATTGGTAATGTAATAAATATTAGTGCAAACACAATATAAAGAATAGCAACAACTAAATTAGTAATTTTTACAGTATCATGTAGAAAACCTCAAGAGAATTCTTTAGTTGGATTGTTTATAGCTCCTTCAAAAACAAAGATTACACTTAAAATCATTGATAAATTTACACCAACAACTGAAACAAATACTAAAGTTGTGTAAATTCAAGGTTTTTTACCATGCATTGATTTGGTTTTAGTAAAAATATTTTTTCAATATAGAAATATTAATATTGAATATATAAAGAAAAAGAAAAAAGTTGGGAAATTTGATAATCCATCAATAAAGGCATCTGAATTCATAATCATTGCTGGTACATATGCAACTAAACCTCAAAATGATATTGCTGAAACATAATAAATTAATGATGTTATTGTTGTTCCATATTTTGCATTTAATTGTCTTGAGAAAAAAATTTTTTCTGAAGCTGATATATTTTCAAATTCTGTTAATGTTGAACCAATAATAGCATTCATAGTTCCAGATGCTGAAACAAATAGAAAGAATGTAACAAAAATACTCATACCATTTGCAAAATCAACACTAAAGACATCTTTAAGAATTAGTTCAATACTTCCTGGCAAGACACCCAAATCCTCTTTACTGTTTGCATTATAATGAAGTATTGCTGATAGAGAAATTAATAAATAAGAAATAACAACAAGGATCATACTTATTACAAAAACTTTTGAGACAACTTTTTCTCCGCCCTTTATTTTCCTTGACATTGATCCAACACCAACAAAAGCATCAAAAGCAAATAATGCTGCAGGAAGTGCTTGCATTATACCCTTAAATGATTCAAATGGTGTAACATCCGTTGTGTTAAAGGCATTATCTCCGGCAGCATTATGAACATTAGGAAGACTAATCCCTACAAATATTGCAACTAATAGGGGAATAAACTTAAGAATGGTAGTTGCGAAAGAAATATAGCCAGAAGTTCTTATAGATATTTTATTAAGCACTGAGTAAAATGCAATTAAAAATATTCCAATTAATACCATTCCTCACATTGGAGGAAAATTAATGTCAGAATTAATCGTTTTTAGAAAACTAAAAAAGATTTCTGTAGTAAAAATACCAAAAATAATAACAAGGATTGAATTATAGAAAAAAGAGTAATTGACAGTAACTAAGTGTCTAAATCAATTTTGTTTATTTGTTGCTATTCTTTGCGCTCAGCTCGATAAACCTGTTGAACCATTGTTTTTTATCATTGCAATCTTACCAAAATGAACTGCAACTAGTAGAGCAATAATTCCTGAAATTATTCATGAAAGTAGTCAAGAAGTTCCATCTCCTTTAACTGCCTCTGAAATACTATAGTTTTTGAAGAATATTCCAATACCAACAATTGAACCTAGACAAATGGAAAGGGCTGAAAAAAATCCAAGTTTTTTAAAGTTTCTTTCTTTCATGAATGGTACCTTTCATTATTTTTAACTTGTTAAGATGACATGAGATTATTTTTTAAAATATAATTAAATATTAAAGATTTAATTTATATTTATTTAAATAGATTTGACTAATTAATAATACCAAATATATTAAGAATTTGGTAAAAAAAATAATATATAATCTTAAGTAACATAAAACGGGGTTCAAAATGACAATATATGATTTCAAATTAGAAAATATTTCAAAGGAAGTTGTAGATTTTTCTAAATATAAAGGTAAGGTTATTTTAATTGTAAATGTGGCTAGTAAATGCGGTTTTGTTGGACAATATGAAGGTTTAGAAAAACTATATGAAAATTACAAAGATAAAGGACTAGTAATATTAGGTTTCCCTTGTTCACAATTTAAAAACCAGGAATTAGCAACAGATGAAGAGGTTAAAACTTTCTGTACACTAACATATAATGTGACATTTGAAATGTTCTCAAGAATCGATGTGAAGGGTGATAATCAAAGTCCTTTATATGAAATGTTGACAAATGAAATTCCATGAATTTTTAATAAAAATGTAAGATGAAATTTTGAAAAATTTTTAATTGATAGAAATGGTAAAGTTGTAAAAAGATTTTCATCAATGAAAGCACCTCAAAAAATTGAAAAGTATATTAAAAAATTACTTTAATAATTATTTCCAAAGTTTTCCATTAATATATGAAAAAATATAACTTATATCCTTATTTAGAAAAACTATATTTGCCCTCTTCCCAACAATAATATCTCCAAAATTATCTTCAAGTTTAAGATTTCTGGCAGTATTGTAAGAAGATACCATTACTAATTCTTCTAAAGAACAATTAGTAATATCATAAAAGTTTTTAACAAGAAAAATATATGGACATGCACCACCCGATAATGTTGTAGTTCCTTCTAAATAAAATCAGTTGCCTTTTTTTTCAATTGGAAGATTTCCTAATTTATATTTACCATCTCGAAAACCTTTTGGTGGTAACGAGTCAGACACTATTGAAATATTTCTTATATTAAAATTTTCATATGAATACTTAATGACCTCATTATTAACATGAACCCCATCAGTAATAATTTCAATGTTTAAATCTTCATCATATTCTTTATTAAAAATAACATTTAAAATTCCTAAATCATGATGATGGAATCCGCTCATAGCATTATACAAATGAGTTATTCTTTTTATTCCATTTCTTAATGATTCTTTAGCTTGATCATAACCTGAATTAGAATGACCAAGTGCAAAAATAAAATCTCTACTATATTTACTTATAAGTTCAAGATTATTAGCAACTTCTGGAGCAACAGTAAATATTTTAGGTATTGTAATATTTCCTCTAATTTCATTAATGAAATCTTCATTGATAGGAATAATTAAATCTCCTTCATGTGCCCCTTTTTTAGCTTTACTAATAAAAGGGCCTTCAAAATATCAAGCTACAAGTTTTGGTAGATTCAAATTCACTTCAGTTAATGGGTTTATAAATAAAGATAATTCAACTAATTTTTCTAGTGAAGAAGTTACTGTTGTACCTACAAAAGCAACAACACCTTCTCTAACTAAATTTTTTAGATAATTAAGATATTTTTCATCAAATGT
The DNA here is from genome assembly GCA_051656785.1 of Metamycoplasmataceae bacterium. Classification (GTDB taxonomy): domain Bacteria; phylum Bacillota_I; class Bacilli_A; order Mycoplasmatales; family Metamycoplasmataceae; genus UBA710. The sequence goes on along the minus strand of JBOFJK010000005.1, from coordinate 55,664 downwards.
TTCTTTCCCCAAATCATCAAAAGCCATACCATATCCACCATGAGTATGAGAATCAATGAATCCAGGCATAATTATTTGGTTCTGACAATCAATTCCATCTTCATTAGTTTGTCCTCTTTCAATTCTCCTAACAATACCTAAATCATCAATTTCAATAAAACCAATAAATGAAGTGTCTTTTGTTGCAATTAATGCATTTTTATATATCAAGTTCTATCTCTTTATAAAGCTCAGTTTCTTTATCAAATATTATTGTGACATCATCATGTTTTAGGAGAGCACTAGCAGGAAAGTTAGGATCGAATTTTTTTGAATTATATAGTTTGTGCATTGCTTCCTTTTTAGAAAGCCCAAAAGCCAATAAATATATTTTCTTCGCTTTTAGAATTGATTCTAATCCCATTGATATTGCTTTTTTTGGAACTTGTGAAATATCTTTATTAAAGAATTTAGATGCATTTACCTTAATTGTTTCCTCCGTTAAATCAACAACTCTTGTTAATGATTTTAATGATGAACCTGGCTCATTAAAACCAATGTGACCATTTGTTCCAATTCCTAAAATCTGAATATCAATTCCACCATGACTTCTAATTAATTGGTCATAATCAGCATTAAGTGCTGGAAAATGAGTGTTAGTTAAATTTATATTAACTTTGGAAAAAAGTTGATCGTTCATGAATACCTTATATGTTTGTGGATGTCCTTCCGGAAGACCTAAATACTCATCAAGATTATATGTTGAAACATTCTCTCAAGATGTTTTACTTTCATTGTAATCATTAATTAGTGCTCTATATAGTAAAATTGGTGTTGAACCTGTTGCCAAACCTAAATTGATTTTATTACCTTTTTTTATATCTTTTAACATTTCATTTGCAACAAATTCTGACGCTTGAATGCTATTATCAAATCCTTTGAATTGGATTTTATTTTCCTTATGAAATATACTCATCTTATATCAACCTTTATTTTTTTAATATTATCAAAATAATTTTAACATATTCTATATATAATTTAATATTATGGGTAAAAATAAAATTATAAAAGAAGCTTGTGTAGAGTCAATAGAAGGTGCAAAATACTTTATCGAAAAAAGTGTTGATAGATTCGAAACTTGTTATGATTTAACAAGAGGTGGTTTAACACCAAAAATTGAATTATTTGAATACATTAAAAATAATTCTAATATACATCAAGTAGTAATGATTAGAACAAATGATAATTTTTCAGCAAATGCTGAAGAAATTAATCTAATGCTTGATCAAATCAAAACATTTAAAAAACATGGGGCAACAGAATTTATTTTTGGTTTTATAAATAAAAATAATGAAATTGATATTGATTCTTGTAAAAAGTTAATAAAAAATTTAGAAGGTTGTAAATATGATTTTCATATGGCAATCGATAGTTTACAAAATTATAAGAGAGATTTTCCAATATTGATTGAGTTGGGTTTCACTAGAGTTCTAACTAAAGGTGGAACTTCGGCTGCAATAAATAATACTAATGTAATAAAAGAAATAATTAGTGAATTTGGAGACAAAATAGAAATACTAGTAGGTGGAAGCATAAATAAAGATAATTTGAATGAGATAATGATCCTAACTGGAGCAACACAATTCCATGGAACAAAAATTGTTTAATCTACTTTTTAATATGTGATGTTTTATTAATATATAATTGTTTATTAATATGAAAAAAATAAAAATTATTGGTGCTGGTTTATCTGGTGCTGTTCTTGCTAGAGTATTAGCGGAGAATGACTTTGATGTTGAAATCATTGAAAAAAGAGAAACAATTGGTGGAAATCTTTTTGATAAAAAAATAAAAGGTATTATGGTACATAAATATGGTCCACATATTTTTCATACTTCTAAAAAGGATGTTATTGAATTTATGAATAGGTTTTGAAAACTTAATAAATTTAAAAATGTTGTTGAAGGATATGTAGATGGTAAACTTGTACCTATACCATTCAATTTTAAATCTATTGACATTTGTTTTCCTAATGAAAAAGAAAAAATTAAAAATGCTCTACTTGGGGAATATCCAAATAAAGCAAATATTGCTATTTTGGAATTATTTAAAAATAAGGATCCACTAATTAAGGAAGTGGCTACTTTTATTTATAAAAATCTTTTTGAAAACTACACTATTAAAATGTGGAGTCTAAAACCAAATGAAATAGATGGTTCAGTAACTGCAAGAATTCCAGTAATTTTATCTTATGAAAATACCTACTTTAATGATGAATATGAGGGTGTTCCTGAAGATGGTTATTTAAAAACGATAGAACGTATTTTAGGTCATAAAAATATTAAATTCTCGGTGAATGAAAATGGTATTGACTATCTTCATTTTAATAAAAATACTATTTCCTTTAATGGTGATGAAAATTGTTTAATTATTTATACAGGACCACTAGATGCTTTATTTGAAAATAAATTTGGAGTTTTAGACTATCGATCACTAGATATAAAGATTGAAGAAGTGAATAAAGAGAGATATCAGAAAACTGCTGTTGTTAATTACCCAGCACATCCAACAATGACTAGAATTACTGAGTATAAAAATATGACTTTCGATGTTAACCCTAATGTTACAATTATTTCCAAAGAATATCCCGGTGCTTATTCACCTGATTCAAAAAAATTTAGTGAACCTTACTATCCATTGGCAACAAATGTTGCTAGATTAAAATATTTAAAATATAAAGAACTGGCAGATGGATTTAATAATTTATATTTATTAGGTAGATTGGCTAATTATAAATATATAAATATGGATAAGGCAGTTGAAGATGCTCTTATTATTGCTAAAGAAATAATCACTAAAACAAAGTAGTTTGATCGGTTTCATCTAATTCAGCAAATATTTTCATTTCCTTCATTTTATTAATAATAGTTTTATTAACTTGAACTCTTTTAGCAAAATTTTCTATTGAATAAAATTCACCATCTTTTCTAGCTTCAATTATTGATTCAGATGCTGCATTTCCTAAACCATCTATAGAAATAAAAGGTGGTATTAAAGATTTAGCTTTTTCATCAACTATTCATTTATAAGAATCAGATTTATATAGATTAATATTTTGAATAATAAAGCCACGAGCAAACATTTCATTTGCAACTTCTAAATTAACAATTAAGGCATTTTCCTTAGAAGTTAATTTTTTTTCATCACGTCTATTTTGCCTTGAAATCAATTCTTTCAATTTGTCAACAACTGTCTTTTTTCCAGCAATTAATATTCCAATATCAAAATGATCTGACCTTGTGGAAAAATATGATGCATAGTATTGGATTGGATAGTAAAGTTTAAATCAAGCAACTCTTCAAGCCATCATAACATAAGCAACGGCATGAGCCTTAGGAAACATATACTTTATTTTCTTTAAAGAATCAATAGTTCATTGAGGTATATTATGCCTTGCAAGTAGTAATTCTTCATCAGGAGTTAAACCCATGCCTTTTCTAACTTTTTCCATAATTTGAAATGACTTAAGAGGTTCGATTCCTTTGTTCATTAATACAACCATAATATCATCACGACAAGAAATCACATCTTTTAATTCAAGATTATTTTTTGTTACCAATTCATCTGCATTACCTTTTCAAACATCGATACCATGTGAAAGACCTGAAATCGATACTAAATCTGAAAAAGTAGATATTCTTGCTGTTGTTAATATCTTTCTAACAAATGGAGTTCCAAATTCAGGGATTCCTAAGGCACCTGTTTTTTCCCCATTTATATCTTCAGGCTTAATTCCTAAAGGTTCAGTTGAATAAAACATCTTAATTATGTTTTCATCATGGAATGGTATTTTATCAGGAGCAATATTAGTTAATTCTTGTAATAATTTTAATGCTGTAGGATCAACATGTCCAAGCAAATCTAGCTTTAAGACATTATCATGAATAGCATGGAAATCAAAATGAGTGGTTTTTCAATTTGAGGATTTATCATTAGCTGGAAAATTAACTGGAGTAAAATCTTCAAGATCAAACTCTTTAGGAATAATAATTATTCCGCCTGGGTGTTGACCTGTAGTTCTCTTTGTACCTATTATTTGACTTGAAATGAAATCTATGAAAGAGTCAGATTTATCAATTCCTTGTTCTTCCTTTCAATTTTTTGCATAACCGAAAGCTGTTGCTCCTGCCACCTTAGAAATAGTTCCAGCTCTAAGGCAATTTTCAACACCAAAAAGGTTTCTAACTTCATTATGAATTATATTTTGATATTCACCAGAAAAGTTTAGATCAATATCAGGAACTTTATCTGCATTAAATCCTAAGAATGTTTCAAAGGGAATTGTTTGTCCATCTCTTGTCATAATTATATCTTTACAATTTTGACATTTTTTTTCAGGTAAATCATATCCTGAAGCATATTCTCCTTTAGCGAAGAATTCAGAAAATTTACATGAAGGACAAATATAATGTGGAACCAATGGATTAACTTCAGTAACATTAATTAAAGTTGCAACAAATGAAGAACCGATCGAACCCCTAGATCCTACCAAATAACCATCAGATAGACTTTTTGTCACAAGTAAATGACTTATTCAATAGATAACTGAAAAGCCATATTTTAAAATTGGTTGTAATTCTTTATCAATTCTCTCTTTTATAATAGTTGGCAAGTTTTCACCATATATTTTATGTGCCTGCCTATAAACTAACTCTTTTAATTTATTATCAGAATCATCAAACTTTGGCGCATATAACTTATTCTTGATAACTTTTATATTTCCATCAATAAGATCGGCAATATTGTTAGAATTTTCAACAACTATTTCATATGCTAATTTTTCATCATTAAGGAATTTAAAATTCTCTAACATTTTATTTGTAGTTAAAAAATTTTGCACTGGATAAACTGGTGAAATTTCTTTATTCTTAAATAAGTAATGAGATTTCCCCTCTAAACCTTTTGCAGTGATGTAAACATTGTGAAGAATATTTTCCTTCTCATCAATATATCTTACATCACCAATAGCAACACAAGGTTTATTTAATTGCTTGGCCTTATGAATTAAATCTCTTAAAGCAAATTCCAAATTCTTTTGTGATATTAATCCTCTATTTACAAGATGAACAAAAAGAGTTGGTGAAGGAATTTCAATATAATCATATCTTTTAATTTCCTCAATAATATCTTCTGTTGATCCATTAAAAACTTTTTCCAACAATCTAGATTTTATTCCTGAACTACCAACTAAAATATTTTCTGTTTTTTTAAACTCATCGAAAAAAATTCTAGGTTCAGAAAAAAAGTTAATAGTCGAAGATTCAGTGATAGCTTTAAACAATTCCTTAAGACCCAGTTGATTTTTAGCCAATATTGTTATTTGTCTAGAAAATTTTTTATCATGAATAGTAACAGATGTTGCAAGAGATAAATCTTCAAAGGTTATAATTCCTTTATGAGATAATTCATTAATAAATTTCATTCAAAGCAATGAAAGAACTTCAGCATCATAGTCAGCCCTATGCGCAACTTCAGTATCATAATTTATTGAATATTTTTTACATACAACTTTAAGTTTATATGACTTTGAATTTTCAATTAATAATCTTGCTATTGCTAAAGTATCTATTCATTGATTTGTTAATTCACCTAAATCATATTTAAACATTTTTTCCTTCAAGAAACTAATATCAAATAAAGCATTATGAGCCACCAATGAATAATCCTGAATAAAATCAAGAATCTTTTTCATTCCTTCAATTTCTGAGACGCCCTCATCAAGCATTTCTTGAGTAATTCCGGTTAATTCAGTTGTAAAAGCAGAAATTTTTTGTTCAGGTCTTATAAAAAAACCAACTCTTTCCACAACTTGACCATTAATGATTTTAACACCTCCAAATTCAATAATTTCATCAAATCTTGCTGAGAGACCTGTAGTCTCTAAATCAAAGACTATATAGATTTCATTTTTTATATCACCCTCTTTGGGAGTTGAAATAAATTTATTATCCTTATTAATAGCATTAAATGTTGCTCCATAAATGGGTTTAATTCCAAGCTTTTTAGCTTCATAATAAAAATTAGGAAATGCTTGAACATTTTCTAGATCTACAATTCCAATTGCACTATGACCTATAGCCTTAGCATGTTTTAAAAAATCTTCAGGTGTTTTGAATCCATCCATTACACTCATGGATGTTCTAATTGAAAGCTCAACTCTTTTTATTTTAGCCTCATCAACATTTTGCTGTTGATCATTTAAAATTTCCATTTTTCTTGAATTTAAAATGGGTTTAGATGAAAAAGAATCAATAGTTTTTTCACCAAATACTTTAATTTTGACTCCTATTTTAACTTCATCATATTGAGCTAAATCTGACTCTTCCCTTATGAAGTTTTTAATAGTTATTGCTTCTGAATAATCAGTAATAACAATTGTTAAAATATGTGCCCCTGTTTTTGTTCTAAAAATTTCTTTTTTAAAAACTATTCCTTCAAAAATATAATTTTTCTCTTCGGATTTATAGAACTCTTCCATACTCATTGCAAAGTATTTATTTGTGGATAATTTATTTTTTCTAAATGAATTATCATTTTGTTTTTGATTACTTTTAATTTGAGTAATTTCATTTAGAATTTTCAACTCATTTATGTTTTCTTCTTCAAGTGTTTTTTGAATAAAATCATATGAAGAAAGATCGACTAAAATTATTTCTAAACCCACAAACCCAAATTTCTCTAAATTTTCAACAATTTGTCTCTGCTTATCTTTTAAAATTCTCAACTTATTATTTGAGTGAACATTAATTTTTAATCTTTTGAAGTCATCAAAATTTAAATCAGATTTGGTAATGACATTAGAAATTCTTTCATTATTTAAATATGAAAATGAAAATAATAAATAATCATAAATATTTTTTAATGTGTAATTTTTGTTTATGTAAGTTACTTTAAAATCTACTTCAAAACCAAAATTTTCTTTAATAGCTTTGAAGAAGGCTTTAGTATCTTCAATTATAGGTACAGAGAAAAAATTTATATCCAAATTGAACTTATTATCAACTAAATCTGCATTAAAAATCTCTGATTCAATAAGATATTCAGGGATGTCATATTTTATTGCTTTACAAAAATTTATAAATGCTTTATTCATAAATTTTATTATATAAAATATTGTTTAATTATTATGCAAAACATATGAAAAAACCAAAAACAAATAGCACTAATATAAGGGAATCAAATCTATCAAGGAATCCACCATGTGAAGGAATTAGGTTTGAAAAATCTTTTATTTGCAATTTTCTTTTCACAAATGAGAATAATAAATCACCTAATATAGCAGTAATTGGAGTAAAGAAGGGTATTGTTACTAATAAAATTACTGGATCAATAGAAGATGCTAATTTCCCAAAATTCACACCACCTGGTATTTTTAGAAAATTCAATCAAAAAATTGTAAATAGAAATGTTGCTGAAACAACATAACCAATAATAGCTCCTTCAATAGTTTTATTAGGTGATATTTTTGGTGCCAATTTTATTTTAAATATTTTATTCCCAAAATGTTTACCTCCAAAATATCCTAATACATCAACAATAACAACAGATCCAATTAATGTTACAGTTAACGAGAATTGTAATATTAAAAGATAGAACATTATTTTTATTGCAAAAGCAATTAAAATTATTCCTACTGAAAGAGTTAGAAATGTTGGAAAAATTTTTCTTTTTTCTTTGGTAAATAAACATGGGATAAAAACCATTGTAACAACTATAGGAAATCCTATTCCTGGAATCTCTCAAATAGAAAATTTAAATTGCTCTCTTATAAGCTCAACTAAAATATTGGAGTATGGTGAGGCGGGATCTAGTGAAGTTAATTCTTTATTAGGAGTATTTATAAACTCAATGAACTTATCATTAAAGGGAGTAAGAATAATCAAGATTGTTGTAAGAGGTATTACAAATTTTGCTCATTTAGGAATACTAAAAGGTTGACAAAATTCATAAATTGCAAACATAACAATTATTATAAAGGTTATTAATCCGAAGATCTTCCCGGGTTTTTCTAAATAATAGGTTAGTAAAATTATTGTTATGCAAAGAACAGCAGTTATAATAGCAAATAGCGATTTTTTGGCTACTGAACTCATTTTCCCTAGAAACACATCAACTCCCTTATAATTTCATTAACTCTTCTTCTTTTTCACTTACTTTATTGTCAATTATAGAATTATATTTTTCAACTGTTTTTTGAACATTCTCCTTGAAGACTTTTAGAACATCCTCACTTAATTCTTTATCATCTTTCATTTTTTTAAGAATAGAATGTCTTGAATTTCTAATCTTTATTTTCCCAGATTCTTTTATTGATGAAAGTTGCTTAACAGATTCTTTTCTTTTTTCTGTTGTTAATACAGGGAAAATGATTCTTATTTGATTCCCTTCATTAACAAGAGAAATTTGATAATTTTGTTTTTCAATAGTTTTATATATTTCTTTTATAGTTTCCTTGTCAAATGGTTTAACTAAAAGTTGTTGTGGCTCAGGTATTGTAATGGTACTCAAATCACCAATTGGTGTTAATTCATCATAATATAGAATTTTCAAGGTATTAATTAATTGAGGATTAGCACCAGCTGTTGATACTCTTGAAAGTTGCACATCAACTGAATTGATTGCTTCCTTTAATTCTTCAATTAATTCCAATTCATATAATTCATATTCCATTATCTCGAAACCTTTGTGAATAAACCTTTCCCATTTAAAACATTTAATATTGCATCCTTTTCACCAATATCAAAAACAAGTGAATCAATATTATTGTCTCTAGCCATTGTTGCAGCAGTAGCATCAATGACTTTTAAATTTTTTGATAGAATTTCATTATATGAAATTTCAGTATATCTTTTAGCATCTTTATTTATATTAGGATCTGAATCATAAATCCCTTTTGTTTTATTTTTACCTAATAAAATAATATCAGCCTCTATTTCTGAAGCAACTAAGGTTGCAGCTGTATCAGTTGTAAAGTATGGTCTACCAGTTCCTGCAGAAAAGACCACAATCTCTCCAGAGTTTAAATATTTTATTGCTTTTTCAGTAATATAGTTTTCAGCAACCTTAGGATCAATATTTATTGAAGATTGTATTCTGCATTTTAATCCATGTTTTTCAAAACCTGATTGAAGTGCTAAGGCATTCATTGTTGTGGCAAGCATTCCGATATAGTCAGCTCTATTTCGAGGAATGCCATTTTTTTCAGCACTTGCTCCTCTTCAAAAATTTCCACCACCAATAACAATTGCAACTTCAATTTTTTGATCTCTAAGTTTTTTTAATTGAAATGCAATATTATCAATTAAAGAATAATCAATCAAAAGGGATTTTTCTTTATTAGATAATCATTCACCAGATAATTTTAATAATATTCTTTTATATTTCATATAATGGATCACCTTTGATTTTTTTATTAATTATATTACAAAAACAACCTTTATTGTGAATTTATAAAAGGTTTAAGTTTTTTTCTCCCTTTATCTAAGGCATCAAAAACAGCACTTCTAGTTGTTGCAACTATTTCTGCAATTTCAGTTATTGATAAATCTTCTATATAATGAAGATGCATAATCTGCTTTTGGTTTTGAGTTAAAACAAATTCATATTTTAGAAAAGTTTTTATTAATTCTTCTCTTTCTAATGAATTACTCATCTTTCATTAATCCTTTAGTAAGGCCATAAATATATGCATCTAAATCAAATTCCTGAAGATCGTCAATTTTTTCACCAAGACCAATTAACTTAACATCCATATCTAATTGATCTTTTATAGAAATAATTATTCCCCCATTTGAGGTACCATCCATCTTAGTTAGAATTATTCCAGTAAGTGGAGCTACTTCTTTAAAACTTTTAGCTTGTAAAATACCATTTTGGCCAGTTGTGGCATCTAACACTAGTAATGATTCATGAGGCGCATTTGGTACAAACTTTTTAATTATCCCAGTCATTTTTGCTAACTCATTCATTAAATTAATTTTATTTTGCAATCTACCAGCAGTATCAACAATAAGAACATCATATCCTTCTTCTTTTGCCATTGTTAAACTTTTATAAACAACAGATGAGGGATCGGCCCCTTCCTTTTCAGGAAGAACAATATCAGCCCCAACTCTATTTGCTCATATTTTTAATTGTTGCACAGCTCCCGCCCTAAATGTATCACCTGCAGCAATCAAGACCTTTCTACCTTCCTGAATTAATTTATTAGCAATTTTAGCAATTGAAGTAGTTTTACCAGAACCATTAACACCAACAATTAATAAAACATTCAACCCTTCATTATTAAGTTTAAGTGTTGTATCAACAATAGATTGATTTGCATAAATGACAAACATTTTATCTGCAATAATTTCATTAATTAAATCTCTATTTACAACATTTTCTGTTTTAACTTCTTTTTTGATTTCATCAATAATTGTCATAACAAGATTAATGGATATGTCAGACATGATTAAAATTTCTTCCAACTCTTCAAAGAAAGCGTCATCAATTTTATTATGTTTATTTTGAAGTTCAATTATCTTTTGACTAAAGTTATTACCACTTTTAGATAATCCAGAAACATATTTGTTAATCTTCTTCTCTCTTAGGAGAACTTTTTCTCTTTGTTTTGCTTCTTTTTTATCTAATTTTTGTTGTAATTTCGCTATTTTATCAATCTCTTTTTGTGAATTAATTTCATGATTGTTTAATATTGAGGATTTAATTTTGCTGAAGAGTGGCTTTTTGACCTCTTTATCTTTTGAATCATTAGTATCTTTAGAATTTAGATTAAATAATCTATCTTTAATTTTTTTGAAGAAACCCATATATTGCTATTATATTAAATTAAATTGAAAATAGGTAAAATATTTATGTGGTATAATTTTAAATTAATATTGAAGGAGTGTCATGAAAATAAAAAAATTTTTCCTTAGATCATTATCTATTCCTGTCTTGCCTACTTTATTTTTATCTTCATGTAGTACAATAAGCGAAGATGCTCCAACAAGGCTTAATAAAACTGTATATGAAACTAAAAATAAAAATGCATTTAATGATCTTTTTAATTTAGTTAATAACCAAACTGAAGATTCTTCTTTTATTAAAAAAGATGCTAATGAAATTAATATAGCAATAAGTGAGGAAATAGCTAAGAACTCCTTACTAAGAGAGAAATTAAGAATCTACTTTTTTAGCTCTATTTATAACTCATTATCTAACATTGTAAATATTAATGAAAGCGGTGAACGCATTAAAGTTGATTTGATTGGCGAAAGATTAAAGGGTACTGATGACATTAAAGCATTTATTAACAATTCTATCAAACCTGATACAAGTAATCCTAAATGAAAAAAATATGATACTCTTGAAATCGAATTAAATAAAATAACTGATATGAAAATTCATGTTTCTGAAAAGGTTGTAGGTAATGCTCAGTCCCAATGAATTTGAGAGACTTCTTTTAAATTAGCAGAAGATTCAGAATTAAGAAAATTATTAAAGGTTAAAAATAGTGAAGGGGAAACATCATTCATAAATGAAAGTATATTTTTTAGAAGACAAATTACTGATGATGAAAGAAAGGAAGCAAGAGAAGAATCATATGTAGATAATGTATTTAATGAAGAAATATACAAGAATAAATTACTTCAACTAGAATATCAAAGTTCTAAGTGATATTGAGATTCTCAAGCACAAATTATTACTTCTATTGAAAAGCAATCAAACATAAATCCCTACTCAACAAATGGAACAAATGGCGGTTATACTGATGATGATGGTAAAAGAACTGAATTTGCAATTGATTTTGAACAGCATCCTTCAAATAGTACATTATTCAGACCAGTATTTTTTATGCAATCAAACAAGACAATAAATTCAACATCAATTAATTCGGAATGAACTAAATATCTAGAATATAAAAGGTATAAAAATGGTGATTTATCATCTGATCCGAAAAAAATTGAAGATATTAGAATTAACTTAAAAACAGCATATGTTAAATATGATGAAAAGATATAATTATTTTTTAGTATGTTTATACTATAATTAAATAATAATGAATTTTAAATCAGTTTCTAAGATAACATTATATTCTGTCTTTTCAGTAATTATATTGATAATAGGTGCAATTATTTTGGCATATACTTTTAATGATTGAATAAAGTATGGTCCTATATATTTAAAAGGTGATCCGGATTATCAATTGCCAGTTTCTGTTCAAGCTTATCGAGCTATATTAATGTTAATATTAACCTTGTTTGTTTTAATGAGTGTATTATCAGTATGAGAAATGACAAAAATTAAAAATAAAAACATAAGAATTACTTATTTCTCCTCAATCGGATTACTAACTTGAATTTTATTACCTTACACATTTTTCCTAGCTGCAAAAAATAAAAGTTATTCTCAATTTTGGACTTATTTAAAAACAAAAAAAGAAGCAATAGAGCAAATTAATCTTGCAACATGATGATTATCATTTAATAATAAGAAAAAGAAGGATATCTTATTTTGGAATACAACACTTTTTTTATTTTTAATATTAATAGTGTTGGTTGATTTTTCACTAATTTGAATTAATATGGATTATACATATGATGATCCTAATAGCAATATCATGTTTAATACATTTTCTTATTTCACACAATGAACAAATTTTGCAATTATCTTTTTTGTTTTTATATTTTTAGTAGCACATGAAACAATAATTTTTAGAAAAAATACTTTACTTATTTTGATGGCAACTTATATAACAATCGTAGGTGTTGTGTTTTGAAGTTTTCTAATTCCTTTTGGAAATATTGAAGAATCATATTCAATTTTAACTGACTTAATAAAAACTATTTGATTACACTTAATAACACCAATGGTTTTTTCGGCATTTACAATATGTAGTTTGTTTGTTTCAAAGGAAAAACCAAGTACATATTGTAAGACGGCAGCATTATCTGGCCCTTATCCAATGACATATGGAATGTATGCTTATTCTCTTTCATTTGTAACACGTCATAGTGTTTATGGATTTATAACTAATATAAATCCAAATATGGTTGATTGAAGAACATCAACACAAGGCTCACCACTTAATTTATTATTCTTCTTCTTAATATGTGCTACTTTTTATCTATTCAGTTTTATTTATTGAAAAATATCAGATGTTGCTTATAAAAAGAGAATTAAAGTTTAAGAATCAGTTGCAATAGTCTGCTTAGAGTTGAAGCAATATAATTAGTTTATATTATTAGTAACACTCTACAATAGTTTTAATTATTGGAAATTAGTTTTTATTTAATATGTGTAATTTCAATGATCTCAATAAATATATATTCATTTGTTTTTCAATATTTAAATTTGATTTTGTACTAAATTGATTGTTTTATTTAATAATGATTAGTCTCCAATTATTTAACTACCAATAAATTTTGCTCAATATTCATGTAATGATGGTGCTAAAAAAGAAACCAATAAGAAGATGATCATTTGATCTACACTTTAAATTCTTTATAACAGTTTAATAATTTATTTTTGAGAATCTAGTGCTAGTTGAATTAATGTTTTAACCATTATTCCAGTTGGATTATCACCATTACCACCAGATCCTGCAATATCTAAGTGAATATATTCTTTATCTTCAGTGAATTCTTTTAAAAACATTGCAGCTGAACAAGATCCACCTTTTCCAGTTAAATCTGTATTTTTGTAATCAGCAAAAGTAGATTTTTTAAGATTCTCTAAATAGTCATTATGAAATGGCATTCTTCAAACTAATTCATTTTGTTTAGAAGATGCTTTTTCTAAATCACTTCATGCTTTTTCAGTTGTAGTTCAAGCTCCAGTATATGTAGAACCTAAGGAAACCACTATTGCTCCCGTTAATGTTGCAATATCAATAATTCTTGTAACATTAAATTTTTTAATTGCATATGTTATTGCATCAGCAAGAATTAATCTTCCTTCAGCATCAGTGTTATTTATTTCAACTGTTTTTCCACTCATTGATGTATAAATTGAATCTGGTAATGAAGCTGTTGCCGAAACTCTATTATCAGTTAATGGTAGAACCATAACAACATTTGTTTTAGGTGACAATTGAATTATTGTATCAATTGCTGCAAAACAAATTGCTGCACCAGACATATCATATTTCATGCCTTGTATAAAATTAGAAGGTTTTAAGTTATAACCTCCCGAATCAAAAGTGATTCCTTTGCCAATATAAGCAGTCTTTTCTTTTGTTGAAGGATTGCCAATGTACTCAACAGTTACAAGCCTTGCTTCATATGCAGAACCTTGATTAACTGAAAGAAATAATCCCATTTTCTCAGCCTCAATTTCTTTCTTGGTCAAAATATTAAGTTTGATCTTTGATCCATATGTAGATAATCTCTTTTTCATTTCTTCTGCTAATCATTCAGAGTTACAAATATTTGGGGGTGTTGCTTGAAGTTTTCTAGCAATATTAACTGATTTTGAAAATAATAAAGTATCTTTAGCAATATCATTCATTTTTGAATCTTTAGAGAAAATTGTGAATAAATTTTTCTTATCTTTTTTAGATGTCTTAGCTGAATATAATTCTTCACTTTTTAAGTATTCATATCTGTCAACAAAAATCTTAACGACCATTTCTTCAGTTATCTTTTCTGAAGTAAATGATTCTGCTATTATTTCAAAATCTCTTGTTTCTAACCCAATTATCTTATTAGCAGTTAATTTTAAAGCTTCAAAATCAAAATCCTTCTCCTTACCTAAATACACATATGTGATTTTTTTGTGTGGGAATTCTGTAATTGCAAGTTTTGTTTTTAGTAAGTGTTCTTCAGTCAATTTAGTTGATTCAAAAAATCCTTTAATTTTAAAATTATTTACATTTTCTTTGTTTGTTAATTTCATATGTTTGTCTCCTTTTTTATACAAATTATTACTTAACATTATATAAGTTAAAAGTTTATTTAACAACAAAGTTAATTATTTTATTTTTAACTACTATGGTTTTGATAATTGTTTTATCTAATAAAAATTTTGCAACATTATTTTCTTGTTTAGCTATTTCAATCAATTCACTTTCATTCAATGATTCATCTACTTTAATATTTCCTCTAAGTTTTCCATTAACTTGCACAGAAATATTTAAATCACTAGCAAGGATCTTTCTATCATCATATTGAGGTCATGTTAAATATGATAAATTTTCATTTAATTGTTCTAAAAGTTCTTCAGCCATGTGAGGTGCAAATGTTGAATACATTATCAAAAAATCAACTAAATATTTTTTATCTGATATTGATTTAATTTTATATAAGTAATTAATGTAAACCATCATATTAGAAATTGCAATATTGAATTTGTTGTCCTCAATATTTTTAGTAACTTCTCTTATTAAAATACTATGATTAGATTCTAAAGTTTTATCATTATTTTTAGGATTTATAGTTAGTTCACAATCAATATATTTTTTTATAATTCTTCAAACCCTATCAAGTCATCTTTTCGTTCCGTCTAGTGAGCTATCACTTCATATTTTTGTATCAGTTAGAGGGCCCATAAACATTTCATAAATTCTTAAAGAATCAGCTCCATGTGAATTAATGATTATTGTTGGATCAACTACATTCCCTTTGGACTTGGACATTTTTTGGTTATCACTTCCAAGAATCATACCTTGATTAATAAGTTTTAAAAATGGCTCAGATGTAGGGACTATTTTTAAATCATAAAGAACTTTGTGTCAAAATCTAGCATATAAGAGATGTAAAACGGCATGTTCTTGCCCTCCAATATATAAATCAACTGGTAATCATTTTTCAAATCTCTTATAAGCTTCTTTTGAATCTAAATCCAAGTATGTGTCATCATCATTTTTTAAAATATATGCTAAATAATATCAAGAACTACCTGCTCATTGAGGCATTGTATTGGAATCTCTTCGATATTTTTTTCCATCCTTTTCAAAAAATAATCAATCCTTATTATAAGCTAATGGGCCTTCTCCATTTCCTGGCGCTTTGATATTTTTCATTTCAGGTAATTCAACTAATTCTTCAATTAATAAAATATTATTATCTTCATCAAATGCAATAGGAAATGGTTCTCCTCAATATCTTTGACGAGCAAAAATTCAATCTCTTAGATGATATGTTGTTTTTCCATTATTTGTTGTTTTTCCAATTCAATTTCTTTGTAATGATTTTAGTGAATCAGGTCAATCTAAATCATCTAATCCTTCTAATAATTTATCAGCATAATTTGTAATCTTAAGAACTCATTGTTTCATTGATTTTTTGACAACAGGAAAATAACCCCTTTCACTAACATTATTACCATTTTCATCAACTAAAACCTCTTCATTTGCAAGGACAGTTCCTAACTCCTCACATCAATTAACATCTATGTCTCTAATTTCGGCAAGACCACTTTTATATATTTGAGTAAAAATTCATTGTGTTCATTGATAGTATTTTGGATCAGTAGTATTTACTTCTTTATCATAATCATATGAAAACCCCAATGACTTAAGTTGTTTTCTAAATCTATCAATATTTTGATGTGTAAAAGTGGCAGGGTTATTACCTGTTTGAATTGCATATTGCTCAGCTGGTAAACCAAAAGCATCTCAACCTATAGGATGTAAAACATCAAAACCATTTAATCTTTTATATCTTGCAACAATGTCTGTTGCAGTATATCCTTCTGGGTGACCAACATGAAGTCCTGCGCCGGATGGATAAGGGAACATATCCAAAACATAATATTTTTTATCTTTATTATAAGTAGTTTTAAATGTTTTATTTTGTTCTCAAATTTTTTGTCATTTTTTTTCTATTTTTAAGTAGTCATACATATTAAAAAAATTATATCAATTTAATTATTAAAATTAATGTTATTTAATAAAAGTTGTTAAAATTTTTGTTGAATTACTTCAGAATTTTTTGTTTCTAAGGTTAAGTTTTTTCATCAATGTAATTTGTGGAATAATATTTCGAAAACAAAAAGTTTAGCAAAATCAGACAAGAAGAAAATTGCATAAGCTGTTGGAAAAGGGATATTTGTTTTAGGTACAATAACAAAAACTAATATTGAAATTCAAATTGTTTGGACAATACCGCCAGCTGTATCAATTAATGATGCAATATTTGTTTTACCTCCAGCAATAATAATTCTACTTCTAGTTATAAATCAAATTCACATTGGCATATAGCCTGCTAAGGGTCAAATTGTCATCTTTAATTGATTTAAATATTCAACAACGCCAAGACTTGAGATAAGTTCTGCTTCTTCTTTAGTTTTACCTTCTGAAATTAACCTATTAATAGTTCCACTTTCATAACCATCTGCTAAAAAAGTCATGAAAGGAATAAGAAAAGAAAGAGTCAAGAGCATACTTCCCATTAAAATGGCCATTACAAAATGAAATCCTTGTAATTCATTTGCATTTGATTTAGCTTTTTCGAAGTTACCATGACCTAGTTCTCTTCCAACAAATATTGTAGTGTTAGCACCTATTGATTCAAAGGTTGATCAGAATATATTGAAAACTGCTCCTGAGATTCCGAGAATTGTAGCTGCAGAAATGAAATAATCAGGATTACTACCAATTGTACCCTGTTCATAACTAGCATTTCAAAATATAAATCTTACTGATACTGAAACTGAACCAATTATTAAGAATAAGAATGAATATAATCTTCTTATTATCTGCATTCACATTTGTTTAGATATTGCAAATAATTTAAGAGGGTTTACTATTATTTCCTTATCCTTAAAATAAACAAAAGCAATGTTAAAAGTCAAGGAGAATACTTGAGAAATTATTGTTGAAATGGCTAATGATTGAATACCTGCTTTAAACCCAAAAACAAATATTGAATTCAAAATCATATTCATAATTAATGAGATGGAAGATGAAATTACTGTTGCTCTTCCATGACCGGCCTCTCTCATAATCATTGCTGATGTATAACCTCAAGCACTCATTAATCATGTCACTGCAATTATTTGAAGATAAAGTGCAGATTCAGCAATAATTTTTTCATCTTCTACTTGAAAACTACCTACTAAATTTACCATAAATTCTGGAACTATAAATGCTGGAAATGCAAAGAATGAAGATATACCTAATGCGATTAGTATTCTTAATCGCAAAACATATCTTATATTTACACGATCTTTGGCACCATAATATTGGCCAAATAGTGATGAACCGATAACTGTTGTAGCAGCTATGATCCCTGTAACTAAACTTGTTCATGTGTTTGCATATGACAATTTATCTATACCATTATCAATTGGTATTGCCATAAAATTATCAATAACACCATTTATTGAAAAGATCATTGCTGAAAAAATAATTGGAAGAGAAGTTGTTGTAAATAATATTCAATTTTTACGGCTTGTAGGGAAACTTTTTCTTATTTTTGAGAACATATTATTTAAAATAATACACTAAATTAAATGTATGTTTTCCAAATTGTAAAAATAGATATGAAAATTTTTAGTATAATAAAAATTAATAAACAATTTTAGTTTTTACAGATATTAAAGAGGCAACATGATTCAGATTTTTGAAATTTTCAATGAAGCAATTAATACTTATAATAGCATTAGTGGATTTGAAGTAATTAGAATAATGATTGCTCCAATATTTTCTTTAATTACTGCCATAATGGCAATTAGTGTTTTTTCAGCTACATATTTTGTTGTTTTTAGAATAAGAAAATATCTAAAAAAACACAAGAATTACTTAAACTTTACTAACAAATTGTCAGAATCAATTGATGGAAAAAAACTAAATGTTTTTAGACCTTATGAAACGACAATGTGAGGTCCAAAATTAGAAGAGAACAAAGAATTGATTGGTGATGTATTATCTAAATACAAAACTGCTGATCTAAAAGATTTAATTCTAGGAACTTATAGCGATGAATTAAATTCAGTAAAAACAATAATTAATAAAGATAGTAAACTAATAAAAAATAACCATAACTTTGTTAAATTTCAAAGATTGTTTCATAAATATGAAGATGATGAAGTAGTATTAGAATATTTCAACAGTGATTATATTTCCTTTTATAAGGTTAGAAAATCTGGTGTAACAATTGGAATTATAAGTAAAGAAGAATTGCGAAAAAGAGAGATATTGCTAAAAAAGGAAGTAGATTTTTCAGAAATATTTTCAAAGAAGCTTGAAAGTTTGGCAACTATTTATAAAATATATTTTATTAGGAAAAACTTTCTTTATAAAAGTATTAAGAATCCAATTCAAGAATTTGAAACTAAACTTTCTCATATGAGAAAAATATTCAATAAATCATTAAAGAAAAAGTATTCTTCATACAATGTTTATAGATCTAATAATTTTAAAAATTATCCTAAATTAGGTAAAATTCTTTCCAATAAAAATGTGTATTCAATTGATGGTGATTTTCTGTTAGAATCACTTTATCACAAAACAACTCCAGTTGAAACACTTTTTTCTGAAAAATTAAAAATAAGAAAAGAAATTAAGGAAGTTATTCATACAAGAAACAAGAAACATAATAATAAATAAACCTATTGTTGATTTACTTTTGTTATTTTAATAATTTCATCAATCAATTTTGGTCTTTCCTGAGAAAGAGCTTCAAGTATTGGTAAAGAAGTTATTAAATTTTCTTTTATACCAATTGCAAGGCCTGATTTGTTTTCTAATAATAATTCAACTGCCTTAATACCCATTCTTGTTGAAAGAACTCTTTCATTCGCTGTAGGGATTCCACCTCTTTGTAAGTGAGCTAATATTGATGCTCTTGTAGCAACTTTTGTTTTTACCTCAATTTCTTTAGCCATTTCATCAAGATTATCATAAAGATGTTCAGCAATAATTATAATCATTGAAGTTTTTTTAATAACATTCATTTGATGATCAACTACTTTAATTATTTCTTCTAAAGATATTTTATTTTCAGATGTTATAATAAGTTCTGCACCTGTAGCAATTCCAGAATGTAGAGATAAATCTCCTGCATATCTGCCCATAACTTCAACAATCATGCAACGGTGATGTGATCTAGCAGTATCTCTAATTCTATCTACATTATCAACAATTGCTGTAAGTGCTGTATCAAAACCAATTGTATAATCAGTTGATGAAATATCATTATCAATAGTTCCAGGAAGTGCAATTGTTTTAATACCTATTTTATGTAATAATTGAGCACCATGGTAAGAACCATCTCCACCAATAACAACTAGTGCTTCAATTCCATGAGATTCAAGAACTTTTTTAGCTTTTAATCTTGTTTCTTCTTGTTTGAATTCAATATATCTTGCAGAATAAATGAAAGTACCACCTCTATTTATATATTCATCTACTTTAACCTCAGAAGCAGGAACAATTAAATCTTCAACTAATCCTTTATAACCTTCATAAACTAAATATGGTTCAATGCCATAAATTTTTGCAGATTTAACAATTGCTCTAACTGCACAATTCATTCCTTGAGAATCACCACCAGAAGTAAGTATTGCAATTTTTTTAATCATATTTTTCCTTTTTAAATTTTAATTGTATTATTTTGAAATTAAACTAATAAATGATTCAACTTCTAAAGAAGCACCGCCTACTAATGCACCATCAATATCAGGTTGCTCTAATAATTGTTTAATATTATTTCCATTTACAGATCCGCCATATTGAATTATTATTTCTTCTGAACCTGTTAATGATCTAATATATTTACACATATCTTGAGCATATTCAATAGTTGCCGTTTGACCTGTTCCTATTGCTCAAATCGGTTCATAAGCTACAACTATTTTTGAGTAATCTAAACCCTTTAAAGAATTTTCAATTTGTTTTTTAACCACTTCTTTTGATTGATCTTTTTCATATTCTTCAAATGATTCACCGACACAAATGATTGGTGTAATTCCATATTTAAGTGCTGAAATTGCTTTCTCATTAACATCTTCATCCGTTTCTTTGTGCAATATTCTTCTTTCTGAATGTCCTACTATTGCATAACTAACATTAAAAGCCTTTAACATCTTAGACGATATTTCTCCTGTGTAAGCACCTGAACCATATCCTGAAACATCTTGTGAAGATATCTTCATTTCAAACTTTTTCTCATTAGAAAAAGTTTCAATATTTATTGATGGAACTGCAATTCCATAAATTAAGTTTTCTCTCAGTTTAAAATTTTCTTTTGAAAATTCCCTCAGGAATTTTTCAGTTTCGCTTTTATCTTTATTCATTTTTCAGTTACCAATGATTACTATTTTTCTCATGTCTACTCCAAATATTTTTTTAAATTAAGTTTTTATAATTATAATACCTTTTGTCTTAAAATAAAAGTTAATTTAAAGAAAAAAATGATTATTTTCTAATAGTTCTATTTTTATCAATTGCAATTTTTTTGTCAATATAATCAGACATATTGTTTATATCAATATTACACAAGAAGAAATTGTTCTCTCTTTTGGCTCTTAAGGCAACAAAGGAATGTTTGTATCCTTTGGTACTTGTAAATAAATCATAATAAAATCTATCAACAATCAATTCTCCTCTGTTCATTCTTTTTGGACGATTTTCATTTTCATCTATATCATGACTAGTGAATCATGAAATATATTTATATTCTTTGTTATGGTTAACTAAAAACATTGTGAAATTTGTTGAAGTTGATAAATTGTAAATTGTTCTTACATTACTTATAACTAGAGATAGTACATTCTTCATAATTACAGATATATTAAAAATCTTTATATCTTGATCAATTATGTTATTTGAATTAAAGAATATTCTTATATAACAATTGTCATTATCATGATTATTTACATAATCTTTTTTTTGATCTGCAATGTAAATAAAAATATCTTGAAATATATTTATTTCTTTTAATAATTTTTGCAATAAAATTCTAAGTTTTTCAAGTTCATCAATTGGAAAGACAGAAAGATTTATAAGTAATGAAGAGTAATATAAAATTTCTGGTTTACCCATTTTTTGTTCAGTTAAAAAAGAAGGGAAATATTTTTCGATTTCTTTAAATAATAGTTCAGGTGAAAATAGTAATTTTGTTTTTTGCTTAGAACTAACTATTGAATACTTTCCATTCACAATAACAACATTGTATTCAGTATCATTAATTTCAAATGTTTTTCTTCCTGCTCTTTTATCAATATTTTCAACTGAAGCGATGTAAATAACATCATCTGTTTTTACATCATAGTGATCTATCTTTCAAGAATTTTTTGTCCCCATATTAAATTCATATTTAATAATTTGTGTTCCAGCAAAATCTTTAACAATAACTTCATCACCATACAGTGATTCTCAAATTTTATAATTTTTATCAAGCATTCTTTTATGGAAAAGTTTTTTCTTTTCAAGTTCTGTTATTTCATTACTATTCACTTCTTTTTTTTCCTTTCTAGGTTTTATATGATTAGTTTCTTTTTTTTGAATTATATTTTTTATTTTCTTATTACTATGTTCATCATAAAATTCATCAACCTTGAACAAATATTCCTTATTTAATTTCAACATTTCAGGTTTTAAATCCATATCTTTTTCTAACAAAAATATTTCATAATCTTTATTGTTATTTTTCACAAATTGATATTCTTTTCCATTAATAAAAAAATTATTTTTTCAACTAATGGGCATTTCTCCAAAAATGTCAGAACTAACGATTATACATTTATCTTTTTCTACATAATAAATATCTCATGAATTAGAAAATTGATCTTTTTGAAATAAATTTTTCTCTATCTTTTTACCTGTAAAATCGAAAGCAAATTCACTATCAAATCCGAATTGTTTGTTTCAAACTTCTTCTCATTTTTGCATTTTACCTCAATTTCACAAATTCATAATAATATAAATTAAATTTAATATTATTATAACAATTAATGAAGTTTTTTAAGTGTTTTCTTGTTTAGATTGTTCATTAAATAAGAACCACAAACTAATGCGCTCGCACCTGCTGCAAAAGTTTTTTTGGCATTTTTATCATTTATTCCTCCATCAACTTGGATGAGGGTATGTAATTTATTTTCTTTAATAAATTTATGAATATTTTTCACTTTCTCGACACTCAATTCAATAAATTCTTGACCACCAAAACCTGGATTAACAGACATAACTAAAATTACTTCAAAGTGGTAAATAATATCTTTAATTTCTTCTCATTTTGTATCAGGCTTTATTGCAAGACCAACTCATGTTATTTGTTGATATTTTTTTGCAAATTCAATTACTTTTGGTCTTGAAATAGATTCATAATGAATAGTCATACATGTAGCATAATATTTAAATTTTTCAGCATAATAAAAAGGATCTTTAACCATAAGATGAACATCAGATAAATGTTTAGGTGTTGATTTGATTATGTTTATATATTCATCTATTTCAATAGCTGTATTATTAACAAATTTATTATCCATTATGTCATAATGAATTCACTTTATCCCTAATTCTAAAAGCTTATTTACAGACTCAATTCTTTCCTTTGGTTTTACACTTAATAATGATGGACAAATATATCTATTTTTCACTATCAACCTCACATATTAATCTTAAATAATTTTTATATCTTGAAGCTAATATATTTCCTTTTTCTACTTCTTCTTTAATTTTACACTTCAATTCTTTGAAGTGAATGCAAGTTCTAAATTCACATTCAAAGGAAAGTTTTTTAAAATCATGAAATGACTTAGCCAAGTCTTTTTTGGAAAGTGTTGATTCTAATATAGAAAATCCTGGAGTATCAATTATTTCAAAACCCTCTAATTGATAAATTTCTACAATTCTAGTAGTATGTTTCCCTCTACCCAAAGCTTTAGAAATATTTTGAGTTTCCAAACTTAAATTAGTAATATTATTTATTGTAGAAGATTTACCTGCTCCAGATTGGCCTGTAAAAACGGAAAGTTTACCCATTAATAAATTCTTTAATTCATTAAAATCTTGTTGCTTATTGTTATTAGAAATTTTTACTACAATATATCCTTGAGATTTATAATCTTGATAAATATTGTCATTTGTTAGATCAGTTTTGGTAAAAAGAATAATCGGTTGGATGTCTTGAAATTCAATAATTGCCAAAAATTTATCAAGAATAAAAGATGAAAATTTTGGTTCACAAAGTGCTGTTACGATTACAACTTGATCAACATTTGCAACTTTTGGCCTTGTAAGAAAATTCTTTCTTTTAAGAATTTCATATAAAAAACCATCTGGATTAAACTTAACAAAATCACCCACAAGTGGTTTTTGTGAAGTTTCACGTAGGTTTCCTGAACCTCTTGTACGATATATCTCTCCATCAGAAAAAATGTCATAAAATCCTGAATTAATCTTTAAAACTTTACCAATCATATTTTTCTTAAGGTATTGCAATTGCCAATATAATAATTACAAGTATTATTATCACTAAAAAACCTATAGAACTAAACAAAAATGCCTTTGAATTCACTATTTCTTTTCAATCTTTCTTAGGTTTTGCGCTTGAAGAGTCCAAATTTATTTTTTTTTCTGTAATTCTATTTTGATTTAAACATGTAGATAAATCTTGAGCTAGTTGTCTCATTGATAAATAACGGTCATCCTTATTTTTAGCAGTTGCTTTGGCTACAACATTTGCTAATGCTTGGGGAATTGAAGGGAAAATTTGATTAACCGGTTTTATTTCTTCTTTTCTATGTTTCAATGCAGTTTCTAAAGCATCTTTACCTTTAAATGGAGTTTCTCCAATTAACATTTCATACAAAATAATACCTAATGCATAAACATCAGTTTGTGGAGTTGCTCCTTCTTGATTGACAATTTCAGGTGCCATATAATGAACAGACCCAATTACTCTTCCTGTTTGTGTATATCTAACTGAATCATCGCTAATTGCAATACCAAAGTCAATAATTTTTATTTCACCTAATGTTGAAACCATAACATTTGAGGTTTTTAAATCTCTATGTATAATATTTTGCGCATGAATTTCTGCAAAACCTTTAGCGATTTGAGTTGCAAAATTAACTGCCTCATCAACATTTAATCTTCCCTGCTCTTCAATATAATCTTTAAGCATTTTACCTTCAACATACTCCATTACTAAATATTGAGTTTCATTATTGTAATTACCTTCATAAAATTTAACAACATAAGGAGAAGAAATATATTTAGCAAGCCTAAGTTCTTCCTTGAATCTATTTTTGTTAGTAAGTGGCATATTAGGATCGGTCAACAAGGTTTTTATTGCAACTTTTTGATTAGTCTCTTGATTTAATGCAAGGTAAACTTTAGCCATTCCACCTGAACCAATTTCCCTCAGAATTTGATATTTTTTTGGTAAATGAGGAATATTAATCATATTTATTCCACCTCCAAGATTATTATTGTTAGATTATCGGTTGATTCACCTCTAATTGCTTGATTAATTAATGCATCAGTCTTTTCTGATAAATTCATTTGACTTGTAATGATCATTTCAAAATTTGGTTTTGTGACATAGTCATGAATTCCATCAGATGTTAAGATAATTGTTCTTTGCTCATTTGAATGTTCAATTGTGAATGCTTCAATGTTGGTTTTTTTGTTTGGGCCTAATGCTGATGTTAATGCTGTAGCTCCTGGTAATTTTGCTGCTTCAAATTCAGACATACCTTCTTCAATAATATAATAATTCATCAAGTTATGGTCAACAGTAATTTGATGAAGTAATCCATCATAAATATATGTACGTGAATCGCCAATATTAAAAATATAAATATCTTTAGTATCACGATATATTATGGCAGCGGTCACTGTTGTTCCCATGTCTCTTTTCATTTCATCACTACCTGCTTCGGTAACCATATTATTTTTACATTTCTTGATAGTGTTTTTAAATCAATTAAAGATTTGTTTTTTGTCTATTGGTAATGTTTCCATTTCACTTGCAAAAGTATTTATAGTTATTGAAGATGCTAATGACCCACCAAAGTGTCCACCCATCCCATCACAAAGCAGTGCCAATGTCGCAATACTTCCTTCAACAACAATTGCTCTATCTTGGTTCTCTTCACGAACAACTCCAATATTAGTATTTATTTTATAATTCATAATTTTCCCTTTTAATGATGTTTGCAATGTTGTCGACAGAATCTGATAATTTATTATTAATAATTATAAACATAAAATCACTTGTTTGTTTTATTTCTTTTTTCGCTTTTTCTAATCTAAGTTTTATTGATTCATCTGTTTCAGAATTTCTACTCCTAATTCTTTGTTCAAGAACTTCAATGCTTGGCGGTTCTACAAAGATTGAAATTAAAATATTCATCTTATTTTCTTCTTTAAATTTTTTAATAATGTTTATTGCACCAATAGTATCTACTTCTACAATAACATTATGTCCATTCTGAAGTAGTCTATCAACTTCACTCTTTAAAGTACCATAATAATGATCAAAGTGTTTAGAGTATTCAAGAAATTCATTATTGTCAACTCTCTTTTGAAATTCATTATTGTCAACAAAATAATAGTGCTTTCCTTCTATTTCTGCCTCTCGTTTCTTTCTTGTAGTCATTGAACAAGAAAGTGCTAGTTTTAAATCTGATATTTTAAAAAGTTCTTTTTCAATCGTCCCTTTTCCTACTCCAGATGGGCCAGTAATTATAATAATTTTGTTCATACTTTAATGAAATTATACTTAAGAAAAAAATATATTTTTTAAATTCTTATTTTTATTGTTTAAATATTAGCGATTATCAATTTCAAAGTCTTTTTTAAGTTATTATTTAAATATGATTTCTTTAAAAGGTAAATTTATTAAATACATCTATCAAAATTCAGAAAGTGATTTTTCAGTGGCTATTTTTAAATCTGATTCAGAATCAAAAGATGATAAGGAAAAAATATTATCTTTTAGTTCAAATATTGTTGTTTCAATTAAAAATATAAGTATTCCTATTAACAAAATGTGTATTATCAATATTATTAATTCTAAAAGTAATAAATATCTAGATAGTTTTGAGTTGCTTTCAATTGAGGAAAATATTATTGATTCAACTTCTGTAGCAATTGATTATTTATCATCAAAAAAATTCAAAAATATTACTAAACCAATTGCAACCAAGATTATAAATGCATTAGGAATTGAATTTTTGAATAATCCTGGAAAATACATAGATGAATTGAAAAAAATAATTTCTGAGAAGAAAATTACTTTATTGGTTGAACAAATAAATAATCAAAAGATATATCAAAAAATTCAAGAGACATTTGTTAAAAATAATCTCTCGATGCGTTTATTATATCTAATTGAAAAAGAATACAAGGAAGAAGGGTTGCTTAATTTTTTGGAAACAGATATTTATTCAGTTTTAGAGTGAGAAGCAAACATTAATTTTTTTGATGTTGATAATGTTGCAGAAATATTTTTGAAAGAATTTTCAAATGATATTAGATTAGATAAATACATTAATTGATCATTAGTGAATCAATCATTTTCAACTGGTTCAACAATTTTTGAAATAAAAGATTTATATTTTTCTATTGCTAGAACATTTGCAATGACCAAAGATGAATTTTTAAATTCGATAAAGAGGTTGGTGGAACAAGGCTCTTTAATCTTGTCCGATGATAAAAGGTCAGTCACTGCAAGTTCGATTGCTGAAAAAGAAGCTTACATTGCAAAAAGATTAATTGAATTAAACACTAGTAAATTATCACCTTTTATTGACAAGATAGATAATGAAGGTATTGATAAAATTCAAAGCGAAGCATTAATTTATGCACTAAATAATACTATAACAATTATTTCTGGTTACCCAGGTACTGGTAAAACCACTCTAGTTGATAAATTTGTTAAATGCTTGACAAAGAGCGAAGCAAAATCATTTAGCCTTCTTGCCCCCACCGGAAAAGCAGCCTATCAAATATTTCTAAAGACTGGATATACTGCTAGAACTATCCATTCATTTTTAGGTATGAAAAAAGGGAGTAATTTCTTTAGGATAAATGCAGAAAACCCTTCCCAGGTAAAAACCTTAATTGTGGATGAATTTTCAATGATTAATATTAATCTATTTTATTCACTATTAATTGGTTGTCCATTTTTAAAAAGAATAATACTAATTGGTGATAAAAATCAATTACCTTCAATTGGTGCCGGTTATTTACTTAATGACTTTATAGCATCAAAAAAATTTAAAACATTTTTACTGGAAAAAATATATCGTCAGGAGCAAGGATCAGAAATCATTGATGTTGCATTATCTATTAATAATAATAAAATACCTTTATTTAAAGGTGAAAAATGTATTTTTATTGAAGAGAGTGAGAAAATAGCTAAAGATAAAATAATTGAAAAGATTAATTATTATATAAAAAATGCTGTAAGTCTAAATGATTACCAAATCTTAGTTCCAATGTATTCTGGTGAATGTGGAATAGATAAATTGAATATTTTAATTCAAAAAAAATATTCAAAAGGTAAAGAAGGTGTTGAAATTCGAAATAATTTATTCTATCTTGGTGATAAGGTTATCCAAATTGAAAATGATAATGATGCTAATGTTTTCAATGGTGAAATTGGTTTTATATGTGAATTTAATTCAAAAAATGAAGTTACTGTTGAATTTGAAGATGGAAAAATTATTAAATATAATCAGACAAATTTCACAAAAAATATTAAACTTGCCTATGCAATTTCAGTTCATAAATTTCAAGGTAGTGAAGCAAAAAATATTATCTTAGTTATGTATTATTATCACTTTGCATTACTTAGCAAAAAACTTCTATATACAGCAATAACAAGGGCATCAGAAAATCTAATTATTTTTGGAGAAAAGAAAGCAATTGAAGCATGTATTAAAAATGATAATGATTCTCAGAGAGTAGGAAATATTTTAAAATTTTTATCAAAATAAAAATTGTATAATTAAGAGTATGAAAGTTATAGTTGGTTTAGGAAATCCGGGTGAAGAATTCAAAAATACTAGACATAATATTGGTTTTCAAATTGTGGATTTAATTTGTAAAGAATATAATGCATCTCTGAACATCAATAAATTTGGTGGAATATTTTTTATGGATAAAGACAAAGATATAATTATCGCTAAACCAATGACTTATATGAATAATAGCGGGAATTTTGTTAAAGATTTAGTTGATTTTTACAAAATAAGAATTGAAGATATTTTTGTTATTTATGATGATATAGATTTGGAGGTTGGTAAAGCTAAAATAAAAGCTTTTGGATCGGCAGGCGGTCATAATGGTATGAAAAGTATTATTGATAATTTAAAAACTGATGAAATTAAAAGATTGAAAGTTGGAATTGGTAGACCAAAGAATTCTAGTGCTGTTTCAAAATATGTTTTAAATAATATTCCAAAAGCTGATACTATAGTTCTAGATAAAGTAAAAGCACAGGCTGCAAAAATTGCAATTAGCTTTGTTTATAATGATATAAGAATAGTAATAAATAATTTTAATGGAAAAGCAAAATAATAAAAAACTTATTGCTGTAAGCGGTGGTGTTGATTCAATGTTTTTGTTGAATGAATTAAAAAATGAAGATATTGTTGTAGCTTATGTTAATTATAATCTTAGAGATGATGTTATAGTTGATTTTAAAATTATAAATGAATTTTGTAAAAAAAACCATTTAAATTTGGAAACATATTCAATTAATGAAAAACATAACGGAAATTTCCAAGAATGAGCTCGAGAGAAAAGATATCTTTTTTTCAAGAAAATTTATGATCAATATAACTGTAGTGAATTAATCACGGCTCATCACAAAGATGATTTTTTAGAAACTTCAATAATGCAATGGAAATCTAGCAGAAAACCATATTCATATGGTATAAACAAGAATAATATAATTTATGGAATGAATGTAAATAGACCAATGATTTTTAAATATTGAAAATCTGAAATCTATGATTTAGCAAAAGAAAATAGAATACCTTACAATGATGATTATTCGAATTTTACAAATAAATATGAACGAAATAAAATAAGAATATTTTTAAATAGGAGACAAATTTTTGAAAAAGAAATCCTTCTAAAATCATTTAGAAATGTAAATGTAATAAAGGGAATTAGAAAAATTGAGATAATAAAAAAATATCTTGATTGAAAATCATGTAATTATAATATTGAATTTTTGAAAAAAAATGTTGACTTCTTTGAGGAACTAATTTTCAAATTATTAATTGAAAATATTGATGAAATTAACATTAATTCAAATATATTAAAGGAGATCAAAAAATTTCTCATTTCAAAAAATGAAAATAAAGTTTTTATGCTATCGAATAATAGGAGACTTATTAAATCAAATAATAATATTATTATTAAATAAAAATGATTTATAATTAAATGTGAAAATTAATAACCAAATATTATATTATTAATAATTTAAAAGAGGAAATATGAGTGAAGATAAAAAGGGTAATGCACCAAAAAAGAAGAATCTCTTTTTAATTTTCTCAATAATAATTTTAATTGCTTTATTTGGTTTTTTTCTATTTAGTGTTTTCAGCACAACTGGAACTAAATTATCATTAAGTGAATTTTGAAATAAATATGAATTAGCAGCCGCAAGTACATCAGATGGAACATATTTTTCCTCAATAACAATAATTGATTATCAAAGATTAATGGAAGCGGTATTTGTAGAGAATATTAATGGAGTTATTACAACTAATAAATATTTGGTTGGATTAACATCTGCAGAATCCCCATTAACACAAGCAGAATGAATGCGTGCGATTGCTAATGGATTGGGAGCGAATGGAATTTATCAAGGCTTAGCAGTTGCTCAACAAAATGTTTTTGTGCAATTTTTATTCCAATTTGGGCCAATCCTACTACTTCTAATTGTTTCATTCTTTATTTATAGATCACAAATGAGGGGTTCTGGTGGAGGGATGTTTAATCCTGGTAAAAACCAAGCAGAAAAAATTAAATCTAATAAAAAATTCAGTGATATTGCTGGGAATATTGAAGTTAAGGAAGAGGTTTCTGAATTAGTTGATTATTTAAAGAATCCAAAAAAATATTCTAATGCTGGGGCGAGAATTCCGAAAGGAATATTATTAGGTGGTCCTCCAGGAACAGGTAAAACACTTGTTGCTAAAGCTACTGCTGGTGAAGCAAATGTTCCTTTCTATTTCATATCAGCTTCAAATTTTGTTGAAATGTTTGTTGGTGTTGGAGCAAAAAGAGTTCGTGAAATGTTTAAAGAGGCAAGAAAGAATAGTCCTGCCATTATCTTTATTGATGAATTAGATGCTGTTGGTAGAAGTCGTGGTGCTGGAATGGGCGGAGGAAATGATGAAAGAGAACAAACTCTTAATCAATTACTTGTTGAAATGGATGGAATTACAGAAAATGGTGGTTTATTAGTGATGGCTGCAACAAACCGTCCAGATGTTTTAGATCCTGCTTTATTAAGACCTGGTAGATTTGATAGAATCATAACAGTTGGTTTGCCTGATATTAAGGAACGTGAAGCTATCTTAAGATTACATGCTAAAGGTAAAAGGATGGATAAGTCTATTTCATTTAGAGGAATAGCAAAAAGGACTCCTGGATATTCAGGTGCACAATTAGAAAATGTTATAAATGAAGCTTCATTATTATCAGTTAGAGAAAATACAGGCGTTATAACAATTGAACAAATTGATGAAGCTATTGATAGAGTTATGTCAGGTCCTGCCAAGAAAAATAGAACTATTTCAAAAGAAGAATTGGAAATGGTTGCATATCATGAAGCTGGTCATGCTGTTGTAGGGATTAAAATTCCTGGTGGAAATAAAGTTCAAAAAATTACTATTATTCCACGTGGTGAAGCTGGTGGTTACAACTTAATGATTCCTGAAAAAGAAAAATACTATTCTTCAAAATCAGATCTTGAAGCATCTATTAAATCATTTATGGGTGGTAGAGCAGCAGAAGAAATAATATATGGTAAAGAATCTATTTCAAATGGGGCAAGTGATGATATCTCTAAAGCTACAGAAATAGCAAGAAGAATGGTCACTGAATGAGGTATGTCAGAAACACTTGGACCCATTAAATATGAAGAAGCTTCAGGAAGTCCATTTTTAGGTAGAGATTATGGAAAGAACAAGTCATTTTCAGATTCAGTCGCTTTAGAAATTGATACTGAAATTAGAGGAATTATTGAAAGTGCACAAAAAGTTGCATATCAAATCATTAAAGAAAATATGACATTATTAGAGTTAATTAAAACTTCTCTATTAGAAAATGAAACAATTGTGTCAGAAGAAATAGAGTATATAGCAGAGCATTTACAACTTCCAGAAAAAAGAGTTAAACCTAAAAAAACTAATGCTAAGAAAATGGATCTTGATGAACTAATTAATGAGGTTGATGGGGTTGAGTCTAATAATTATGAAGATGGTCAACATGTTAATGAAATTTATGATGCAGATGAAAAAGATATTGATCAAATTGAAGATGAAGAAATCAAATAAAAGAAAAATTAACAATTATTACCTTAATAAACACTTATTATAAATATATTATTTTATAAGATCAAATACATCATCACCTAAAAGAGAAATCTTAACTTCAAAATTTCGTGCAACAATATTTCCTAATGTTGATAACCCATTAAAATCAGGTAATCTTCTAGGTTTTGATTTAAAAGACTTTGAATAGATAGTTGCAGGCAAAAGTTCTCTTGTATGATTTGTACCTTTATATGTTGGATCATTACCATGATCAGAAGTAATTAATAATAAATCATCTTCTCTCATTGCATTAACTAACTTTGCAAGTTTAATATCAAACTTATTAATATTATTACCATAACCTTTAACATCTCTTCTATGTCCAAAATCAGAATCAAACTGAACTAAATTTAAAAAGATAAATTCATTTGATGTATCTTTTGTAACTAAATCGATTAAGATATCCATGCCATTTTCATCACCAACAGATTTATGATGCTCACTTATTCCTTGCCCTGAAAAAATATCATTTATTTTTCCAATACTGATTACTTTAACACCTTTATCAATAAGAGAATTTAATATATTATTTTGAGGAGGCATAACTGAATAATCATGTCTATTGAAAGTTCTTTTTCATTTACCATTTGAACCTATATAAGGTCTTGCAATAATTCTTGCAACATTTCATTCTGGTCTTGAAGAACATATTTCTCTTGCCGCTTTAGAATAGCGATACAAATTGTCAAGTCCCATATATTCTTCATGACCACATATTTGCAATGTTGAATCCTCAGAAGTATATATAAGAACGGAATTAGTATCAATTTGTTCTTGTCCTAACTCATCTAAAATAATAGTTCCACTAGCTGCAACATTTCCAATTATTTTCTTACCATCAAAAGCTTCAGATAATTTGTCAATAAGTTCTTGAGGGAATCCTTGCTCCACAAAATTTGGAAAGGGGATTTTGGTTTCATTACCCATCATTTCTCAATGACCTATTAATGTATCTTTTCCATTAGATATTTCTTCAATAGCTGCAGTGTAAGCTAATTGTGAAGTCGGTTTACCTTGATCATGTAATTTAGCAATTGAACCAATTCCCAATTTCTTTCATGTCGGTATTTCTAATTTAACTTTCTCAGAGACATGAAAAAAAGTATTTGCACCTTTATCTCCAAATGCTTCTTGCTTACTATCCTTACCTATTCCTAAAGAATCTGTGACTATCATAAAAATTCTTTTGTATTTAATCATATTGCTTACTTCTTTCAAGGGTTATTAAATGCTTCTTTTACAATAAAGAAGCATTTAATATTGTATATATTTTTTAAATAACAAATAAAATGCTTTAAATTGGATAATTATTTGTTTCACAAGTCTTTTTTATTTTTTAAACTAGCTTTTGCTTCTGTATGATATTTTTTATAATCAATTTTACTTGGTTCAAATGTAGATAAATTTTTAATGACATCTTTATATCAATACATTGATGATTTTGGGAAACGACCAAAATTTGGATCATCAAAATTAACACCTACAAAACCATATTTCTTTCTATATCCACCTGATGGTGAAAATATATCACAATATGTTCATGCTGAATAACCAATAAAATTGACACCTTCATTAATTGCTTTTTGAACTTGTCTTAGGTGATCATTTAGAAAGTCAATTCTATATGTATCATTAACAATTCCGTCCACTTTTTTATCAAAATAACCTAAACCATTTTCAATAATCATCAATGGTTTATTGTATCTTTCTCACAGTACATGAGAACCTATTGATAAATGTTCTGGTTTAATTAATCATCCTCAATCAGTATATTTCTCAGTTGTAGGATAAACAACAAGCGCCTTATTAGTAACATATGTTGAAGGTTCTTTATATCATTTAATTCCTTCTAATAATCTTTTAGGATGAGCAATAATGGTTGGTAAATAATAATTTCAACCCACTAAATCTAGAGTATTATTTGCTAATAGTCTTAAGTCGGCATCCTTAATTATGTCATCTAACTCAAATTTGGCAACTGCATCTCAAAAACATTTCGGAAATTCACCTAACAAGTTAGGATCAAGGAAAAGATTAAGATTGTAATCATTAAAAATTTCACATGATTTTATGTCATCTTTGTCATTTTTATCATAAGGAATTGGTGGGGTTCAAATATGATCAATACCTAAAATTGAACCCTTTTTGACAAAACCATCTTTAATTGCTTTATCAAATTCAACTTTTCCAATAGCGCCTGAAATTGCAAGATAGTAATTAGCTTTCCAAAATTCTTTTTCATCATTTTTAGCTGGAGCCATATATTCACCTAAATAACCATGGAATGTATATGATGAGTTTTCATCACTAACATATCAAATGTCTGAATATTGCCCTAATCTTTGAAACATTGTTCTTGCAAATATTCTATATGCATCTAAAAATGCTCTAGATGATGTTCCGCCTTGTCTTTCTAATCAAAGAGGTGTATCTCAATGATATAAAATTGGAATTGGTTTAATACCATTATCTAGCAATGATCTAAATGCATCTTGATAGAATCTTATACCTTCTTCATTTGGAATGCCTGAATCATCAGGAAATATTCTTGCTCAATCTAAATTATAAGCAAATCCATTTACACCCATTTCCTTCATTATTTCTGAGTCTAATTTATATTTGTGATAATAATCTGCCGCATCTTTAATAGAATCTATTTCTCTATCTGGGGAACCGACTGGCGGAATATGATAATTTTCTATTGTAAATTTATCTCAATTTGAGTGTGCTCTTCCGCCCTCAAGTCTACCACCTTCAATTTGAAAGGCGGCAGTTGAGGTTGAAAAGATAAAATTTTGTGGGAATTTTTTCATTTTTGCCTTCTAACTTTTTTTAATTACTTATAATATTATAAATTAAATTAACATATGATTTCAAAAATAAAAGTTACTTTTAAAAAACATAATAAAGAGTGGCATTTTACTTTTCCAAATACAACAAAATTAGGATTTTTTTAAAATTATTTATTTCACAAATCTTTTCTATCTTTTGAACTTGTTTTGGCTTGTATACTAAATTTTTCATAATCTATTTTATCAACTTCAAATGTAGTTAAATTATTAATGACATCTTTATATCAATACATTGATGATTTTGGGAAACGACCAAAATTTGGATCTTCAAAATTAACGCCTACAAAACCATATTTCTTTCTATATCCACCTGATGGTGAAAATATATCACAATATGTTCATGCTGAATAACCAATAAAATTAACACCTTCTTCAATTGCTTTTTGAACTTCTCTTAAATGTTCATTCAAGTAATCTATTCTATATTTATCATCCACTATTCCATCAATTTTTTTATCAAAATAACCTAATCCATTTTCTAAAATCATCAATGGTTTTTTGTATCTATTCCATAATTCATGAGCACCTATTGATAAATATTCTGGTTTAATCAGTCAGTTTCAATCAGTATATCTTTCCCCAATAGGATAAACAATGATTGCTTTATCTGTAATGAATAAATCAGGGTTTTTATGTCACACAATACCCTCATTAAGTCTTTTTGAATGAGCAATTATAGCTGGACGATAGTAGTTTCAACCAACTAAATCTAATTTATTATTTCTTAATAATTCTAAATCTGATTCTTTAACCATTTCATCTAATTTAAATCTATTAATTGCATCTCAAAAACAATTCGGAAATTCTCCAAGCATATTTGGATCTAGGAAAAGATCAAGATTGTGCTCATTAAAAATTTTACATGCTTTTATGTCATCTTCATCATTTTTATCATAAGGAATTGCAGGATTTCAATCATGATCAATACCTAATAATGCCCCTTTTTTAATATATCCTTTTTCTATAGCATTATCAAATTCAATTTTTGAAAGAGCACCAGAAATTGCAAGATAGTAATTGGCTTTTCAGAATTCTTTTTCATTTTTTTTACCAGGTGGGACATAATCTCCAAGATAACCTTGCGTTGTATATGATGAATTTTCATCACTAACATATCAAATATCTGTATACTTACCTAATCTTTGAAACATAACTTTTGAAAAAACTTTAAAAGCATCTAAAAATATTCTAGATGATGTTCCACCTTTTTCTTCTAATCAAAGTGGAGTATCTCAGTGATATAAAATTGGAATGGGCTTAACACCATTTTCTACAAGTGATTTAAAAGCATCTTCATAGAATTTTAATCCTTCTTCATTTACAACTCCTGAATTATCAGGAAAGATTCTTGCTCAATCTAAATTATAAGCAAATCCATTTACACCCATCTCCTTCATAATTGCAGAATCTAATTTATATTTGTGATAATAATCAGCTGCATTCTCAATAGAAGCTATTTCTCTTTCGGGGGATCCGACTGGTGGAATATAGTGGTTTTCTATTGTGAACTTGTCTCAATTCGAGTAGGTTCTCCCTCCTTCAAGTCTTCCTCCCTCAATTTGATATGAACAAGTAGAGGTAGAAAAGATAAAGTTTCTTGGGAATTTTTTCATTGTTTTCTCTTTCTATGATTTATTTATTTTAATCATAAATAATTATATAACACAAAATCATTAATTTATCTTTTTTATCTTTTGATAATATATATTTTGAAACTTATTAATGGTTATAATTTAAAGTAAATGAAAATAAGATTAGAAAAATTTATTTCTTCACAAAATTTCGGTTCAAGAAATCAAGTCAAGAAAATGATAAAAGCAAAAAGAATTAAGGTGGATTATAAAATTGTTGATGATTATTCATTTAAAATAGATCCACATATTAATAAGGTGTTAATTGATAATAAAATAATTGACTACAAAGACTTTATATATATTGTTCTAAATAAACCTAAGGGTTATGTTTGTGCAAATAAAGATAAATTAAATAAAACTGTTTTCGATTTAATTAATAAATATGAAAACACAAATTTACATATTGTTGGTAGATTAGATAAGGATACAACTGGATTAGTTTTATTGACAAATGATGGAGATTGATCACATAAATTAAAATCTCCTAAATCCAATACTGAAAAAGAATATAATGTTCTTTTAATGAATAAATTAACTAATGAAATGGTTGTAAAAATTCAATCAAATATTATTCTTGGTAATAAGATTTTAAAACCAATTAGATTCCTAAAAACTAGTGACAATTCATGTAATGTTATTTTAACTGAGGGTAAGTACCACCAAATAAAAAGAATGTTTCATTTTGTTGGCAATGAAGTATTAGAATTAAATAGATCTAGAATAGGTAAATTTAGATTAGAAGATTTAAAGATTAAGATTGGTGCATGAAAAGAAATTAATATTAATGATTACAATGAAATTTAATGAAAACAAATATTAATAAAAGGTTATTATTATATAAATATAATTACCTAAAAATTAAATATTAAGAAAGAGAATATGAATAATAAATATTTTGATGCAATAGTTGTGGGTGGAGGACATGCAGGAATTGAAGCTGCATTTGCTTTAACTAAACAAAATTTCAAAATAGCACTTATAACATTAAATGAAAAAAAACTTGGTTCAATGCCTTGTAATCCTTCTATTGGTGGTCCTGCAAAAGGTATTATTACTAAAGAAATTGATTCACTAGGTGGAATGCAAGGTTATTTTGCTGACCTAGCAATGATTCAAGTGAAAATGCTGAATTTATCAAAAGGACCTGCCGTTAGAGCAATAAGAGCACAAATTGATAAAGATAAATATTCTGAAATAATTATCAAGCATATAAAAGAAAATAAAAACATTACTCTTATTGAAGGAATGGTTAACTCACTAATTGTTGAAGATAATAGGGTAATTGGAGTTAATTTAAATTCTGGTGAAAAAATAGATACAAAAATTGTGATAATCACTACTGGAACATATATGGATTCAAGAATTTTGCGTGGAGATGATATTACTATTTCTGGCCCTGATGGAGATTCAACATCTTCATCACTTTCTGAAAATTTAAAAAAACTTGGTTTTAATTTGATGAGATTAAAAACTGGGACACCTGCAAGAGTATTTGCAAATTCTATTGATTTAAATGAAGTAGAAGAAGAAATTTTAGAAGAAGAAGATTTAACCTTTTCATCAAGATCAAATGTTAAAATGAAAACACAAACACATTGCTATTTAACTTACACTAGTAAAGAAACACATGAAATAATTTTAAAAAATTTAAATAAATCTAGTATGTATTCAGGATTGATTAATGGGGTGGGTCCAAGATATTGTCCTTCGATAGAAGATAAGGTGGTTAGATTTAAAGATAAGGAGAGGCATCAAATATTCTTTGAACCCGAAACATCAAAAGGGGATATTTATTATATAAATGGACTATCAACATCAATGCCCATTGATGTTCAAAAGCAATTCATTAAAACTATTCCGGGATTAAAAAATGCTAAGGTTTCAAAATGGGGTTATGCAATTGAATATGATGCTATAGATTCACTACAAATTAAAAAATCCTTAGAATCAAAAATTATAGAGAATTTATTTTTTGCAGGACAGATAAATGGAACAAGTGGTTATGAAGAAGCGGCAGCACAAGGATTAGTGGCTGGAATTAATGCTGCTCAAAAATTAAAAAATCTTGAGCCACTAAACCTTTTAAGAAGTGACTCATATATTGGTGTTATGGTTGATGATTTAACAATAAAAGGTACTAGTGAACCATATAGGATGTTAACTTCAAGAGCTGAATATAGATTGCTATTAAGAAATGATAATGCTGATATAAGGTTGGCTAAATATGCTCTAGAAACAAATATGATAAATTGAAAAAGATTTGAGGAAATAAAAGAAAAGTACTTAATAATAAGTAATAAAATTGAGGAATTGAAAAAAACTCATTTATCTTCAAGTGATCCATTGGCTAAAAAATGAAATATCATGCATGGACAATCAATATATAAAATTTTAGCCAGACCTGATATTGATATTAATGATTTTGTTAATGATTTTATATACAAGGATTCCCTAATCATTCAAATTAGATTGGAAGGTTATATTAAAAAGCAAAATATTGCTGCACAAAAAATTATTAGATTGGAATTTTTAAAAATACCTAAAAATATTGATTATGAAAAAGTTCAAAATTTGGCAACAGAAGCAAAGCAAAAATTAAATAGGATAAAACCAGAAACATTAGGCCAAGCTTATCGAATCTCCGGCATTAATCCAGCAGACATTGAAATGCTATTATTCCATATTAATACAAAACTAATCAATTAAATCATTTAATGTTTTTGATATAATATATAAATTAGTATACTAGAAGGTGATATTTATGGAGATTAAACCGATTTATAATACTGGAACAATTACATTTGTTGAGAATCCTACAAAAATTAATTCTATTAAAATTAATTCTAATTTTAAACAAGATCCAAAAGGTGTAATTCCAAATGGAATTTATAAAGTTTTTAGACATGAAAATACTAGATTTATTTTTGTATTTATATTAGCTTCATTAATATTCATTTCACAAACAATACTTATTTCATTAATTTCAACTATTTTAAATTGAGGTTGATTTTGATATATCCCTACTTCAGTGATAGCGATTGCATCATTAGGCAAGTTAATTTACAGTTTTATTGAATATCGTGGTTTAAGACATTCAATTAATGTCTATCGAGATGATTTAGGTTCAGGACTAAAAACAACACCACCTTTTATTTCCAATATATATATTAAACTTTACAAAAAACAAGTAACTCATAACTGAATTACCATTGCTATTCTTTTTTATGGAACTATTGCAGTTTTAATATTTTGATGATTAAAAGATGTAAGTTGATGAATATTTGATTTTAAATTATGAATTAGCCAGTTAGGTCCTCAGCCAAACAATTTAGCAATATATATTGTAATTGGTTTAATTGGAGTTATGAGTATTCATATATGATTTACAATTTTTAGAAAAAAAAGAATTGTAGATATTCAATCATTTTTTGGAAATGAAGTTATATCACAAATAGAAATCCAAAAAATTGTTTATGATATGAATAAAGCATATAGAAAAATATTTTTCTTCTCTATATTGATTGTTTTAATTATTCCTATTATTATTAAGATTGTTTTAGATAAAATAAGAACTAGGAGATAAGTAATCTATTTTTTGCTTTTTATATCTTCTAAAATCTTGTCAATTTTAAGTGCATTTTTGCCGACTGTATCAAGCATAAAATTTAACCTAGGAACGCTTCTACCCAATTCATATTGTGCAAGCATTGTTCTAATAAATCCTTTTGATTTGTTAAGAGCTTCTAAAGATTTATTTTCTAATTTATCAAAAGCAACATAAATTTTTAAATTTGATCCATCATTAGATAATTTAGCATCTACAACAGTAGTATTTGATATATTGACATTTGTAACATCTTGTTGAATAATTTGAGAAATCAAAAACATGTAGTTAGATTCTTTTTTTCTTTTATTTATTTCATTCATAATTCTAAGAAATTAAAACTTCATCATAAGTCTGAAGTATATCTCCTTCTTTAATGTCATCAAATTTTCTGATGTGTGTTCCAAATTCTGCTCCCTTTTCAGCTTTCTTGATGCTATTCTTTCCATTTTGTAAGGTTTCAATTTTGCCATCATGAATAATTGTGCTGTCTCTTAAAACTCTTAATTTTGTGTTCGCTTTTATTGCTCCATTAGTTACCAAACATCCGGCAATTGTTCCAACCTTTGAGAAGTAGAATAATTTTTGAACTAATGCCTCACCTGAAATAACTTCTTTGTATTTTGGTTCTTCTTTTGATTTTATAATTGCTTCTGCATCTTCAATTATTTTATATATTATTGATTCACTTTTAATAACAACTTTTTCTGAATCAGCAAATTTTTTAACATTGCCATCAACTTTTAGATTGAACGCATATATTATTGAATTAGATGTTTGAGCTAGCAAAACATCACTTTTATTTACATTACCTACTACTGCTCTAACAACATTAATAACTACCTCATCATTTTTTAAAGACAAAAGAGAATGTTTTAATGCTTCAGCAGTTCCTTGGACATCAGACTTAATAATAATGTTTAAAACTTTTAAATCTAGATTAATTGTTTGAGTTTGCCTTAAGTTAAGTTCACTTTTCTTATCGGCAAATGCTTTTCTATTAGCTAATTCTTTTGCAAATTTTTCATCCTCAAAACCAATAAATCTATCACCAGCATTTGGGGTATAATTTAATCCTGTAACAATTATTGGCATTCCAGGAAATGCTTTATCTAATTCTTCTCCAGTTGTTGAAGTAATACTTTTGACTCTTCCATACTGGGAACCAGCTACAATAAAATCTCTTTTTAATAAAGTTCCATTATCAACAATTAAGGTAGCAATTGTTCCTTGCCCAATATCAACACGTGATTCAATAACAGTTCCAATTGCTGAACGATTTTTATTAGCTTTTAGTTCTAATAATTCTGCTTGAAGTAAAATGAAATCTAAAAGTTTATCAATACCTTCACCAGTCATTCCTGACCCGTAAATGAATGGAACATTACCACCTCATTCTTCACATAAAATATCTAGCTTAGAAAGATCGCCTTTTAGTTTTTCAACATCAACTCCTTGTTTATCCATCTTGTTAACAAATACAATTATGGGGACGGCAGCAAACTTAGCATGATCAATAGCTTCTATTGTTTGTGGTTTTACTCCATCATCTGCAGCAACTACTAAAATAACAATATCAGTAACCCTAGCACCTCTAGATCTCATTGAAGTGAAAGCTTCATGACCTGGAGTGTCTAAAAATGTGATTAATTCATCTTTATGTTTTATTTGATAAGCACCAGTATGCTGAGTAATACCACCACTTTCACCATTGACAATATTTGAATTTCTAATTTTGTCAATAAGTGTAGTTTTACCATGATCAACATGTCCCATTATAGTGATTATAGGGGGTCTTTTTTCAAGCTCACTATTTGGATCATTAACTTCAAAATGGTCCATAAAATTGGTCTCATTACGTTCTTCTTTTTTTTGAAAATCATATTCATATTCAAAACATATTTCAGAGATTTCTTCTTCAGTCAATGTAGAATTTAGATTATATAATTTACCTTTTTTAAAAAGATTTATTAATATTTCATTAGATTTAATTTTAATATTATTAGAAAATTCATTAACAGTCATTGGTCCAGTAAAAATAAAAACTCCATCTTTTAATTCTGTTTTAATATTAGTTAATTGAGTTTTAATTTGAAGATCATTTGTTCTTCTGTCAACAAAATCTTTGCTTTTACTGGCATTATTCTTATTGTTTTTAATTTTTGTTTTCTTCATTTTCTTTTACCTCTTGCTTTAAACAGTTATATACATCATTTGGAATATTAGATTTAAATGTTCTATTCAAACTCTTTTTATCCAAAGCTTGCATAATCAATTCAAATTCATTTGTAATATATGCTCCACGCCCTTGAATATTTTTATCTTTATCAAGAAAAAAATTGTTATTCTTATCTTTTACTATTCTAATCATGTTATTGATATTGATTATTTTATTTGTAACAATACATTTTCTGAAAATTTCTTTTCTACTCATTATTCTCTTCATCAAAATCTGAGAAATCATAATCATCAAAATTAATATCTGTTGCTAAATCTGAATCAAATTGGAATGATTTTTCAATATCTTTAATTTCTCTTTTAGAAGGTTTTTTAGATTCTGAATCTTGAATAGAGTTTTTAATATTTTCAAAATTCATATCTTTATTATTATCATCATTTTTATAATTAAAATAATTTGTTTTGAATTCAGAAAATGTAAATTCTCCGGATGAAAATTCATTAATTTCTGTTTTATAACTTGCTAATTCTTTGTCAAATTCATCCATGTTTAAATGAGGTGAATTGTATCTTCCACTATTATTATTGTGTCTTGAACTATTATTCCTTCTATCAAATTGGAATGACCTTTGCCCTTCATGAGCTTCAATTTGTTCAACTTGTTGTTGATCAACATTTCCATTTCATAAAATTTCAATATTTCTATCCTTAGCATCTGAAAGAGAGATAATATCAATATTAACTTTTGTTAATTCAACAGTCAACTTAACATTTATTCCTTGTTTACCAATTGCAATTGTATTATGTTTATTTGGAACTACAATTAAATAATCTTTGCCATTGGGTTTTAAGTTAATTGAAACAACTTTTGCAGGGGACATAGCATTTGATAAATATTCATTGAAATCATCGGAATGTAAAATAACATCAATTTTTTCTCCACCAATTTTTTCAGAAACTGCATTAATTCTTTGCCCGCCTTGGCCAATAATTGAACCAACAATGTCAATGTCACCATTAAAATCAGGATTTTTTCGAAAAGAAATTTTAGCTCTAACACCTGGAACTCTACTAATAGAAACTATTTGAATTGTCCCATTATCAATTTCAGGAATTTCAACCTTTAAAACTTCTCTTATTCTGCTTGATGATGAATTAGAAACAAGGACTTGATAATCTCTTGAATTTTCATAAACTTCTTCAATAAATACTTTATGATAATCAGATTTAGATAAATCAATATTCATATTTCTAAATTTCATAGGCATTAAACAATGAGTGCCATCTTCTAAAACAAATGTGGCTGTCTTACCATTTTCATCTTCTAATTTTGCATCTACTTGTTGACCAATAAGTGGAAAATATTTATTATATATTTTAGATTTCTCTAAGTTTAAAATTTCAAGTTTAAATGATTGTTCAATTTTACTAAATGTAGTTCTTGAAAAGTCATCAAATTTAATTTCTGAAGCAATTGTATCACCTGCTTTGACTGTAGGATCAATCAATAAAGCTTCTTCTAATCTAATATCAATTAAATTAGATTCTTTTTCATAATGCTCTACATTTGGTATAACAATTTTAGATTTATTTATTAAAACTAATCTATTTTCTTCTTCATTAATTGATAAAGTTAATTTAGCATCTGGATCAAATTGAGAGTGAATAATTCTTTCAATTGATTTTAATAGGAAATTAACAAT
The DNA here is from genome assembly GCA_051656785.1 of Metamycoplasmataceae bacterium. Classification (GTDB taxonomy): domain Bacteria; phylum Bacillota_I; class Bacilli_A; order Mycoplasmatales; family Metamycoplasmataceae; genus UBA710. The sequence continues at coordinate 11,158 of JBOFJK010000005.1, read as the reverse complement.
GTCATTAATGTCCATTTCTTTAGATTTTGATATGAATTTAATTAGTTCTAATGGGTTAGTTTGATTCTTCATTTTTTTGTCTTATTCCTTTTTATTTTTTTACAACTTTTATAGATTTATTAATGTTCTTTATATCTGAAATTTGAAAATCTATTTTTTTGATACAACCTTTTATATTCACTTTAAGTTTAAGTGATTCTTCACTAATTTTTAGTAATTCTCCATCAAATATAGTGTTGTTTAATTTATGGTTTTTTAAAGTTATTTTAATATGATTATTAATATGATTCTCTAGATCTTGAAATTCTATCACTCTTTCTGCCCCTGGAGAATAAATATTTAAATAATATTCTTTGTCACTTGTATCAATTTCATCCAAAATGTTAGAGATAATTTTGCTTTTTTCTTCAATTTCTGCTAATGTTGAATAATTTATTTCAATATCAAGAAAATTTAAGTTATCTCTTCTTGAAAATTTACAATCTAATAGTTCAAAGTCAAGTTTTTTCCTTAATTCTTCTAACAAAATTACCTCACATTTTATTTTATTCTTGCTATTTTTAATAAAAAAATCGCTTTAGCAATTTCCATAATATTTATTTTAAATAATTAATTAGCATGTTTATTATAACTTATAAATCATTTTATTAATATAAAAAATAATATATTAACATGATTTTAAAAATGCAGTTCAAAGTGGATGGGGTCTTAATGGTGTGGAATTAAATTCAGGATGATATTGTGTCCCTAAATAAAACCTCTTATTTTTAACCTCACACGTTTCAACTAAACCTGTATTCTTATCTATTCCTGAAAATGAAAAATCTTCTGTTTCTAATGAATCTATATATTTTTTGTTGACTTCATACCTATGTCTGTGTCTTTCCTTAATTGATTTAACTCCATAAATTTCTTTAAATAATGATTTGTCTTTGAATATGATTTCAGATTCACCAAGCCTTAATGTCCCTCCTAAGGAATTATTATTTTTATTTATCAAATCAAAAATCATAGTACCTTTTTTACATATTTCAGAAGAATTAGCATCCTTATAACCCATTAATCTTGCATGAGCCACTGTCATTGCTTGCATACCAAGACAGATACCTAATGTTGGGATGTCTTTTTCTCTTGAAAAGATGGCAGCTGTTATTATTCCCTCTCATCCTCTAGAACCAAAACCAGGTAAAATAACAATTCTATCAAGATTTTTTAATTTCGATTTAACATTATTTTTATCAATACCATCAGAAGCAATTCATTTTAATTCTAAGGATAGTCCTTCATAAATTGAGGAAATGAATAATGCCTCTTTCACAGATTTATATGCATCTTCAAACTCAGTATATTTTCCAACCATTCCAACCACTATTTTCTCAGATTTATCCGCTTTAATCATTTCAGTGAATTTTTCTCATTTTTTATGATTAGGTGTTTCATTTTTCATGTGAAAATGTTTTAAAATATTTTTAGCAACTTTTAATTCTTCAAGATATAGAGGAATGTCATAAACTGAATCAACATCATGAAGAGGAATAATATTTTCTTTTTTTAGGAAAATAGATTTTGAAATTTTTGAGCATATATCTTGTGGAATTTTATTATGTGACCTAAGAACAATCATGTTTGGTTTAATCCCCAACTCTAATAAGGATGATATTGAAATTTGAGTAGGTTTAGTTTTAAAATCTTTAGAAGTTTCTAAAAATGGAATATAAGTTGTATGAACAAAATATGTGATTTTAGGATTGAATGAGCCAAATTCAGAAATAGCCCTAATAAATGCTGTTGATTCCATATCACCAACAGTACCACCAATTTCAATAATTAAAAAATCAGGATTATGTTTTTTTGCTGTCTTAGTGATTATTTCAAGAATCTCATTAGTAAAGTGAGGAACTATTTGAACAGTTTTACCTTTATAGTATCCTCTCCTTTCCTTATCTATTAAGTTTTGGAAAATTTTACCAGAAGTATAATTTGAATCTCTTGTCAATTTTTCATCAGTGAATCTTTCATAATGACCTAAGTCTAAATCAGTTTCACCACCATCATTGGTTACATAAACTTCTCCATGCTCATATGGAGACAAAACTCCTGGATCAATATTTAAATAAGGATCTAGCTTTTGGATGAATACTTTTAATCCTCTAGCTTTCAAAATATTACCAATAGATGCAGCAACTATTCCTTTTCCAATTCCAGAGACAACACCACCTGTTACAAAAATAAATTTAGTATTTCCTAGAACTTTCTTCATAATATTAACCCCAATATTCAATTTAACAATTTATATAATAATATCACTATATTAAATTAAGTAATATTATTTTTCAATGTAACCTATAAGTATTTGTATATCGCCATCAACTTTTATTTCGCTATTATTAGTTATAATAAAAGCATCACCTTTTTTAACATTTTTACCTTCAACAATGCCATGACCATCTATAACAACACATTCTAATCAAAAAGCATTTGTATTAGAAATTGACTTGATACCTTTTATTGTTTCTCTTTTTAATTTAAAAACATCAGAATCAATGATAACACCATCCTTGGATTGTTCTATTTTTAGATTATCATTAACTTTAATAGTATTTAATGAGTCTTTAATATGAAGCTCTCTTGGTCTACCATCCGATTCTAATCTATTGTAGTCATATAATCTAAATGTTAAATCAGATGATTGCTGAATTTCATAGGTTAGTATTCCTTTCGTTATTGCATGAATAGTCCCTGCAGGAACAAAGACGACATCACCTTTATTGACCTCTTCATATTTTAAAAATTTATCTCATGAATTAGTTTTAATATATTCAGCTATTTTTTTAATATCTTTCTCAATAGAGCCATAGATAAGTTTTGTATTTGGAAGGCAATCTAAAATATATCAACATTCTGTCTTGCCTAATTTATTAAATTTTTTATTAGCATAATCATTATCAGGATGAACTTGAACACTTAAATTATCATTAGCATCAATAATTTTTGTCAGTAATGGATACTTACCTTGAAAATTACCAAAAAGATTTCGGTTGTTTTCAAAGACATCACTCAATTTTTGATTTTTAAATAATCCAAAAGAAACTATTGATTCTTTTCCTTCTAAGGCACTAATCATTAGTCCTTCACCAATTTTTTCATTCCCTTTATAACCAAAGTCTCTAAGTTTATTTCCACCTCATAGTTTGTAATCAAAATATGGAGTTAAGAATATTATTTTTTCTTTCATCTTTCCTCATTTCAAAATAAGTATTATATGTAAATTATGATACAAGTAATATTATTTTATGAATTTTTATTAAAATAATAAAATTCAATAACTAGAAATATTAATTTAATAGTTTTTTTATTTTTGAAAACACTATATCACTATAAATAGATAGATACAAAGCAGAATAATCAATATATTGATAATATAAAGAATTTAGTGAGTAGATTGATAAGGGTTTAAATTTCATTGTATTTATAAAATTTAATAATTCAACTATTCACAATACTAATTGATAACATTTTTGAACAAAGAGAATTAACATCATTATCATCAATATTATTAGAAAGGAAAACTTTTTTTAAAATTTTTTTATAGCAAAAGAAAGAATCTTACCAATATTTTTTAAGTTCTTTCTTTATTTGTAAATATATAACATATATATGAGAGGATGATATTAGTGCTCAATAAAGGAAATATTGTTTTTTTGTTTATGAAATATTGAGGTAATTTTTTTTCTAAAGTTTACTCATTTTGCATCAACATTCTCTTTACCTTCTTTTGTTGATAAATTTATTCCTAAAACATAAATCATTGAATGGATTATTGCTCCCCCAATAATTGCTGAAAAGAATCAAAAAATGGCAATGAATTGCATTCCTCCTCCTGATCCACCAAAAATACTAGGAATTGTTTCACCAAGCACTTTCAATTCATCAATTGGAGCACTAACTCCACCGATGATTGCTATAATTGGACCCCCTCACATTCCAACATAACCACCAACAAAAAATAAGAAAGCTAATCCGCCAGCAATTCCTGAAGCAATTACATTAGCAATTAAAACTTGTTTAGGACGATTAACTGCAAATGGTATTGCTCCTTCTGAAATACCAAAGAACCCCAACCCTAGTGCCGAGATTCCTTCAGCTCTTTCTTTTTCATCAAATTTTTTTCTAGCCAATAATGTCGCAAGACCACAACCAAGTGGAGCAATAGGTATGGCCGCTGCAACTGCCCCCATTAATCTTGGATCAACAACAATTAAAGCAGTGGCACATGTGCCAGCTATTTTGTTGATTGGTCCACCCATATCAAATCCAATCATACATCCTAACAAGAACCCTATTAAGAAATTTACTCCATTTATCTTTGCAGCTTCAGATAAACCAAATACTATAGCATTCATAATGAATCCTAATGGTCCAGATAATAATAATATAAAAGGAAATGTCAATGTAACGCTTGCTACAACTGGTATAAAAATAATAGATATAATAGGAGTAATTAATTTATGAGTTTTTCATGAAAGAATTCATTTTACTAAATAACCTGCTGCAAATCCCATAATTATTGCTGCAAATAAAGATAAACCTACATTACTAATACCTGATGTCTGAGCATTAGGAAAAAAGAAATCTATTTGGGGGATTGGATGTTTAACTCCAGGAATATTTCACCAAAAAGTGAAACTAGAATTTGCAGCAGCAAAAGTTGCAATAAAACCTGGTGCAAATCCTGCTCTACCAGTGATTGATTCAGCAATAAAGGCTCCCATCATAGCAATAAAAACAGTAAATCCTATTTTAGAAATATCAAGTAATATTAAATAAATTTGATCATTCTTTACTGATTTTATTGCACCTAATGAATTCATTATGGCTCAAACAATACCTGAGAAAACAATGAATGGGATCATTCTGGAAACACCTGACAATAAGTGTCCCATAAATACTTTTGATTTTGATTGTGTAAAAGCATTATTAGTCTTTGAAGATTTTATTATTTGTGATGAATTAGTATAGATTGGTGACTTAAAAGATTCTTCAATACATTTATTTGGAGTATTTATAGCATCATTAGTTTTTACCTTTAAAAGTTTTTTACCTTGAAATCTATCAAGGTCAATATAAACATCAGCAGCAATAATTACTGAATCAGCATTAGCAATTTCATCATCAGACAATTTAGATTCAACACCTTTTTGTCCTTGAGTTTCAACTTTAATTTTGTAACCCATTTTTACACCAGAATTTTCAAGTGCTTGTTTGGCCATATATGTATGAGCAACACCGGTAGCACATGCGGAAACACCAACAATACTTCCTAATGTTCCAGTTTGTTTAACCATTTCTTTTTGTTCATTAATTTTGTCATTTAGGTAATTAAAAATTTGTTCTTTTGATTCTAAACTTAACATATTGCTTCTAAATTCAGAATCCAATAATAATGTTGCCATTTTTGATAAAGTATCAATATGTAATTTTGATGATTGATCTCAAGGTATTAATAATGCAAAAGCCATTGCTGTAGGTTGCCCATCCATTGATTTTCAATCAATATAATAACTTGACCTAACAACAATTATTGCAGGTTCTTTAATTTCTTTTATTCTTGCATGAGGGATAGCAAAACCATCTTGGAAACCAGTGGTCGATTCTTCTTCCCTTTTAATAAAAGCATTAATTAATTTTTGCTTATTATTCTTTGTAATTATGCCTAGTGATACTGCTTTGCTTGAAATAAAATCAAAAGTATCATCTCTTGTTTTTAAATCAACATTAATAAAAATATTTTTTACATCTAACATAATTAATTTGAATATCCCTTTTTTGTTTTATTTTAATTATAACATTGAAAAGAAGTGTTTACATAATGTTAGTTTTTATTTAAGATTATTATCTTCTCAAAATAATAATTATGATAGAATTAAAAAGCACAACACAGCAGATATATATTATTTTGTTGTTATTTAAGTTCAAAAAAGATTTGAGAGTAGTTTTTAGCTGTAAAATGAAAACATTATATTTAAATAGTCAAAGTAAGGATATATCCCTCGTTATGCAAAGAAAGAGGTAAAATAAACATGTCAAGATATACTAAATCGTCATTTAAAAAATCACGTCGTTATGGATTTTCAATTTTAGAAAATGGTAAAGAATTTGCAAAAGGCAAGGGTCGTCAATATGCTCCTGGTCAACATGGTCAAAAAAGGGTAAAAGTTTCTGAATATGGATTACACCTATATGAAAAACAAAAACTAAGATATATGTATGGAATAAGTGAAAAACAATTTAAAAACACATTTGAGAAAGCATCAAAAAGACAGGGTCAAGCTGGTGTTAATTTTATGCAAATGTTGGAAACAAGATTAGATAGTTTTGTTTATAGAACAGGAATAGCTGAAACTAGAAAACAAGCTAGACAACTTGTAAATCATGGTCACTTTACACTCAATAATAAAAAAGCAGACATTCCTTCAATGCAAATCAAAGTTGGTGATGTTGTTACTTTAAAGGAAAAAAGTAGAAAGAACATTCAAGTTTTAGATGCTAAAACTAGAAAAGAAGTTGCTGCTTGAGTTAAGGTGGAAAAAGATTTTGTTTTCAAATTGGATAGACTTCCAGAAAGAAAAGAATTAAATGCTGATATTAATGAATCATTAATTGTTGAGCACTACAACAAATAGTATTATAAATATAAATATAAAAAATAACTCATTATGAGTTATTTTTTTCTTCAAATTCAAATGAATTTATTTTACTTCTTTAAATGCAAATTTTGATCAGGGTTTAATATAGTCTAATAAAAATAAGTCATGATCAACCACACTTGCTACATTATTTTTTCTACTTAGATTATCTAAGTGGTCCATCTTGACTAGATGCAGTTCACCTTTATATTGACCAAAATTATTATTTCCTATAACAATAGCCCCTCTAGGAATTTGTTTTTTAGTGTTTAAAGGTATAAAGTTCTCATCTTTATACTTGGTTCTAGACTGAGTAGATCTAATTAAATAATCAGATCTATCTCCTCTATTGAAGTGGGGTTCTTCTAAAACAATTTTTCTCTCAATAGCTGTTGCTGTTTTTTCAAATTTAATATCTAAAGGAATTATATTGCAGATTTCTGAAATGGCTTTTAATTCTTCTTCACTGGCAAAGGCATTTCCAATAATAATATCATCAACTAAATCCATTAGCATGAAGTGTTTAACTTGTGATGTTATTGGCATAGTTCTATGCATTTCTATTGTACACAAACCATCCATAACTGGTCAAGGACCATGATCAGCAATTTGTGAATTAACAAATGCTGCACTCCTAATTCCAAGTTCTTTATATTGTTTAGAAGTAGAAATAAATGTTTCTAACGAAAGAGCAGAATATTCCATTGGATAAAAATTATGACAACCGATTAATTTCTTTTTGTTTGGCGCAAATGAAACTATATTATCAACATATTTTGTTCCAGATGACATGTTTATTTCAATGTCAAGATCATATTTATTGTAAGTCATAACAGATTCCTTCAATCCATCAAAACCTTCATCCAACCTAATACCTGTTGCTCCTAATTCTTTAAAGAAAGATAAATCCTCATAGGAAATATTTAATTTGGTAAAAACTGATGGAGCAATATCTAAAACAACTTCCATCCCTTTTTTTGTGGCAGTTGTAATTATTTCATGGAATTCTTTTTTAATTTCTTCTTTGGTTCCATCTGCTGACAATAAACATGTGAAGACCCTTTTAAATCCATATTTAGCTGCTAAATTAATATAATTAATTATATCTTGTTTGTTTGCTTTTTCTGGATAAACTGAAATACCTAACATAATATTTATTTCTCCATTTCTGAAAGTTTTTTATATAAATTAACAAACTCTTCAGCCATCAACATTAATGTTTGAGTTGACAATAATTGGTCTTCAGCATGCATTAATAGTAAAGGAATTTTAATTTCCACACCTGCCGCCTCTTTTTGAACTAAATCTGCATGTTGTTTTTCAGCTTCAATCATATTTTTTTCTGCTGATTCTAATTTAGCCTTTGCATCTTCAAAATCATATTTTTTAGCACTATAAATAGCTAACATGGCATCTGATTTAGCAGTACCTGCAAAAGTAATAATCATAAAACTGATTTGACCTAATTCTTCGTAAGTATATTTTTTTTCTGACATTTTATCTCCATATTTCCTTTAAGTTTTATAAATTAATAATATCATAATTATTGTCATACACTATAAGTATCACAATAATATATTGAAAAGAACAACAATATAAAAAAACATAATTTGCTAAAAAAGCAAGTTATGTTTTATATTAGAAATTATAAACAAGTTATACATAGTTTAAAATTGACTTAAGTAATCATTTAAAGTTTTCATAAACCCTTGAGCAAGGTTGTTTTTTCGTTGAATCATCTTACTAATATAGTTGTTAGCCACATTATTTGAAAGTTGTTGTTCGGGTGTTAGAATGCCACTTTCACCTGGTGTAATAAGTGACGATTGAGCAGTTTCAATGTTTGCATTCAATATATCAATATCACCAGCATGAGCAAATGATATTGTATTAAGTTCTAAAGCATTTGCTTGAGAAGCTAGTCCCATTGAAAATAGAACTATAACTGCTATAAGTAATATTCATGACAAGGCTATTGAGCCAAGTGACCATTGTGTCCCATTTTTAAATACTAGTAATGGTAGCCCTGAAAATAATAGTAGAATGCCTAGTATTACTAATATATCAATAGCCTCTTTAGATATAATAGAATCCTTTAAATCTCATAATTGATATCCTGAAATTTTAGTAATTAAAGCTGCATTATCTAAACCTGCTTGATTATCAGTTAAATAATTAGATCATTTAGTAACATCTATTCCTAATGTTGATAAAACATCAACTGATTGTCATTGTGCTGCAAATCATAGTGCTATTAAACTTATAACTAACAATAATAATGCAGTTCCATATTTTAAAACATTAAAAAGTTTTTTCTTTCCAGTTGTTGCTGAAGGAATAACTAATTTATTTCATTTTGAATAAATGATTGTTTGTTCTTGAATGTTCCCATTTTGATTAACTTGCTCCATTAGTTCAACCCCTCTTTTTTAACAACTTTTTTATTAGAGATTTTGGCTGTGAATTTCTGTCATCCACCCTTATAATCTATTTTAATTAATTGCTCACCATTTTTCTTAGCTGATTTGTTAGCCATTAACACGAATGGTGTATAAATACCTATGGAAATAGCGAAGTTAAGTAGAGAGAGAATTATCCCTTGTCAACTTGAAGTTGCCAAGAATCCACCAACACCAATAGGTGATGTTCATGGAATTTTAACAATAACTGGAGGTACTCATTGTAATTGTTCAATTGCTAATCATGTTATGAAAAATAGTACTGGTTGAGTAATTACAAATGGAATAACATATTTAAAGTTTAAGATTAGTGGTATTCCAAAAATTAATGGTTCATTAATGTTAAATAAAGCTGGTGCTCCACCAAATTTAATGATTTCTCTTGTTTCTGCTTTTTTAGATAATAATAGTCCTGCAATTACCAATCCTAATGTTGTTCCTGTTCCCCCAAAGAATACAAAGGCATCATTTGTCCCATCAGCAAAAGCACTTATTGAACCATCTACTCCACCTGAAGCTATATACTCTTGGTTGTTAGCAAGAGCAATAAGAGCTACTGGTGAAAAAATAGCTGTAAGAACATTTGTTCCATGGATTCCAAAAAATCATAGTATTGCAGTAAATGTTGCATAAATTAATCCTAATGAAAGTGATCCTGTAGAATCTTCAATCAATGACATAAAAGGTGCTTGAATAGCAACTGAAATTGCTTGTCCAATACCAAAGTTGTCTCCAACTCCTAATTGAGTAAATACTTGACGGAATATCATAAATGGTGCTTGAATAGCTATAAATATTAATAATGTAAGTATTGTTGGGAATAGTTTTGAGAAAGATCTTGCAACAGCTGGCGGTACACCTGCCGGTAACTGTAACTCTAGTTTCTTATTGTTTTCAAAAGTTGAGTATAATTCCATTGAAAGCATTGATGATATAATTGCTACCAACATTCCTGTTGTTCCAAATAAGTCTGTTTGACCATAGGAAAAAATCATAAATCCACCAAGACCGATTAATGAAGCTATAAATGGATCTTTAATATTTTTAATTCTTGCTAGAGAATAAGAAATTGTCAATGTTACAAATATAGATAAATTATTGAATATACCCTTTCATATTGTGTAGAAAATGAAAGTTCCTACCGTACTTATTTGTTTTGCTACTGATCCATCAACAAATGTGATGGCACCACTATCTGTTGTATATGTTTGTCCTGGGATACCCATTGTTATTCACCCAAGAATAGATGTTGATGTTGTATCTCATCATCCAAAAATAAATGTCATACTAATAACACCAACTGATGCAGCAATAATCAGTGGAACTATTAATGCAAATCCATCACGAAGTGCAGACATATGTTTTTGTTCAGCTAATTTACCCATTCTCATAATGGCAACATTTCAAGCATGCTTGATTTTCTCTTTTGAATTATATTGTTTAGTATCTGTCATTTTGACCTCCTTTTAATTTGGTTTTTTTAAAATGCTTAATAAAAATTTAAGCAAAATTTTGTGATATTTGAAATTTTGAGTGTATATATGTGCTATTTTATAAATTGTCTTTTGCAAGATTAAAACATTCCTCACCCTTGGCCATTGCATAAATAGTAGGAGGAATAACGACTACAGGAATATTTCCGGCAGCATCTTTAAATGCCTGTTCCATAAATTTAACTTGAGGTCCTAGTAAAACAATATCATAATCTTTGATTCTTGATTTTGCTTCATTAGAAGGTAAGGCAATAACATCAATTGACTGACCAATTGATTCAGCATATTTCTTAATTGAGGCTTCTAGCAAAGAAGTTGACATCCCTGCTGAACATGCTAATAATATCTTCATAGAATTCCTTTTTTATATCTTAATATATATTTTAAAAATTTATTTTGATTAAACTTTTCAAATATTAATAAATTATACAACTAATATTGGAATTTATTGGAAAAAATATTTATTTAGCTATTACAAAATTTCTTATTATAATTAAATAATTATTAAATTTTGATAATG
>JBOFJK010000004.1:0-5059 GCA_051656785.1 Metamycoplasmataceae bacterium | reverse complement strand
GCTGATGTGGAAAATCCAAACATAGTTCAAAGTAAAGACTTTTTATCAAAATTATTTAACTTAGGAACATTAACTCAATTAGAAATTGATGAAATGTTAAATGTTACTTTAGAAACTGTTACTGTTGGAATGGATTATCTCGTTTCTTTAAGTCCTAAAAATATTTATGTCAAAATTAATGGTCAAAGTAATGCCTTTGTCTCAGATGATTTTTCACTACAAGTTACAAATATAATTGTTACAAAAGTTGCAACTGTTCCGACTGACATAACATTAGCTGATGTGGAAAATCAAAACATAGTTCAAAGTAAAGACTTTTTATCAAAATTATTTAACTTAGGAACATTAACTCAATTAGAAATTGATGAAATGTTAAATGTTACTTTAGAGATTATTACAGCAGGAATGGATTATCGCGTTTCTTTAAGTCCTAAAAATATTTATGTCAAAATTAATGGTCAAAGTAATGCCTTTGTCTCAGATGATTTTTCACTACAAGTTACAAATATAATTGTTACAAAAGTTGCAACTGTTCCGACTGATATATTATTAGAAGATATCCAGGATCCTAATGTACTTAAAAGTAAAGACTTTTTATCAAAATTATTTAACTTAGGAACATTAACTCAATTAGAAATTGATGAAATGTTGGATATTTCATTAGAACCAATTGTTGAAGAAACTTCTTATAAAGTTATTTTGAATTCTAGAAATATCTATGTAAAAATCAATGATAGTTATGATGAATTTAGTTCTGATGCATTCATTTTGGCTAAACCAGTGAATATTGAAGTTATTGTAATTGACCCTATTAGAGTAGATATAACAACATTGGATGTTGACCATGCAAATTTAGGAACCTTAGCCACTCTTTCAAAATTGTTTGTGTTTGATGCTACCATGGATCAAAATAAACTTAATAAATCATTAGTTGTTACACTTAATGATAACACTTTGGATGGATTACCTGCTAAGTCAATAACCTTAACAAGAAAATATGGACATACAATTAATGGTGGTATAAGTATTACTTCTAAAATTTTTGTAGTCCAAGAAATATTGACAAATGTAACAGTTATCCAATCGCCTCCATTAAAATTAAATACAAATGATGTAACTTCAGGTTTACATTGAGTAAGAACTCTTCAAAATTTCTTTACTTTGACTGAAGAACAAATTGAAAACAATGTAACTGCCACTATAAATGGGAATATTTATAGTGGGAATCCTTTAACCATTACTTTAACAGCTAATGAGGGTTTTATATTCCCTGATGGAAGAACAATTGTTTCAGTATCATTTACTGTTGATATTGTAATGCATTTTGTGCCAAGAACTTTTCCAGGATCTGATCTTACAGTGAATAATTTAACACATCACTTAACATCAAATACTATTATGTCACAATTATTTTGACAATATTCAGTTGAAAACCTAAGTAATATTACTGCAAGAGTTAATGGCGAAATTAAGGTTGGGAATTTTGTAAATGTTACTATTATCGCAAAAGATGGTTACACATTTGCAGATGGAAAGGAAATAACTTCTAGTGGATTTAATGTTGAAGCTGGGTAGGGGTTATATAGCTAAATAATTAAAATTAGCAACATTAAGAAAATTAGTTAATTTAGGTGTTTTTAATAATGCAAGAATTTTTTGGTTAAATATTAATAATATAGCACTTTAAGTAGTATATTTTCTCTAAAAGAACTATGATAAAAGAGAGACTATAAATCATAACTAAGCAAATTTTTCAATTGTTAAAAATTAACTAGGAATGAAATTAATTAATGTTATTTTTGATTAACAAAGAATATTTTTAAAATTTTATAATTCTCTAAAAGATCAGTAAAATAAGGGTTTTATGGTTAAAAAAGTATTATAATATTAATATTACCTTACCAATATTTTAAGAAAAATTTTGTATATTAGGAATATAATTTATTTGTTAGTTTAATAAAAATTCTTGTTCTTATTTAAGCTAACAAAATAAAAACATTATATTTTATAAAAAAAGAGGTTATATATTATGAAAATCAAATTGCAAGGAATTGCATTAGGAATTATGGCAACGGGTGGATTATTAGTTCCATTGTCTGTTATGTCATCTTGTAATTCCTCAAATGATTCAAATGGCATTGTGAACTACATGATAGCCGCAAAATCTGATTCACAATTATTAATAGCTGATATTTCAGATCAAAAATATAAAGAAATATCAACTCTTGAAAAAGTATTTAGTGGGGTAAATGATAGTAACTTGCAAAATTTAACCGTTAACTTAATCACTTTGACTGTAGGAAGTAGTTACAAAATCACTTTAACAGCAAAAGAAGGATATAAGATTAATGGTGAATCATCACTTGATTCTAGTGTTTTGGTTATTAACACTGTTAATTATTTAATAACTCCAAAATCTAATCCACAATTATTAATATCTGACATTATAAATGGAGAACATGAAAAAATATCAACTCTTGAAAAAGTATTTAGCGGGGTAAATGAGGGTAACTTTCAAAATTTAACTGCTTCGTTATTTACTATTAGTGCAGGAAGTCGTTACAAAATTATTTTAAATGCAAAAGATGGATATAAGATTAATGGTGAATCATCAATTGAATCTATTAATTTAAGTGTTGTTGAAAACTACTTGATAGCTCCAAAATCTAATCCACAATTATTAATATCTGACATTATAAATGGAGAACATGAAAAAATATCAACTCTTTCAAAGGTATTTGATGGAATAAATGTTAACAGCTTGCAAAATTTAACTGCTTCATTAATGACTATGAATGAAGGAAGTCGTTACAAAATTATTTTAACTGCAAAAGATGGATATAAGATTAATGGTGAATTATCACTTGAATCTAATGTTTTAGTTATTATTGTAAACTATGATATAACTACAAAATCTAATCCACAATTAGCAAACACTGATATTTCAGATGATGGATATAAAGAAATATCAACTCTTTCAAAGGTATTTGATGGAATAAATGTTAACAGCTTGCAAAATTTAACTCCTTCGTTAAAAATTTTTAATGAAGGAGCTGGTTGTGAGATTACTTTAACAGCAAATGAAGGATATAAGATTAATGGTCAATCATCACTTAAATCTGATTTTATAACAGTTGCTCAAAGTAATATAAATATTACACCTAAAGCCCTACCTACATGGACATTATCTTTTAATGATCTTGATGGTGACAATTGAAAAAAACTAGAAACAATTGAAAAAGTATTTGAATTCGGAGTCCAAATTACTAATCAAGAAGAACTTGATAAAATATTTGAAATTTCAATAAATAATAGTATTAGTGCAACTAAGGTCATTGCTTTAAGTGTGAAGCCTGGATATTTGATTAATAATAGCACGATAAGAACTATAAGCTCTAATCCATTTACAAAACCAATTAATTATCTGGTGGATGTAGTGGCAAATCCTTTTGAAGAAACAATAAGGTTAAGTGAAATTATTGTAGGAGAAGGTTATAAAAACTTCTCAGTTATTTCTAAATTATTTACTGGTGCTGGTATATCAAAAGATAGTTTAGCAAATATGAATATGGTCTTAATTGAAATAACTCCTAAATTACAATACCAAATTAAATTAACTCCTAAGGGCGGATATAATTTTAATGGTAAAAATGAAGAAATAAGTTCGGCAATATTTACTGTTAAGTTTATTAATATTAATATTGAATTAATGTCTTCTGTTCCACAAAATTTAACTGAGCAAGATCTTCATCGTGATAGAATTAAGCTTAAGGCATTTTTATCACAATTCTTTGTTTTAAGTGACCAACAAGATCAAGACTGAATTAATAATACATTAAATGTTGCTTATATAAGAAATGAAACTGAAAATTCACATAGAATTGAGTTAAGTCCTAAAGATATGGATGTCAAATTAAATTCTCATGATGTAATTAATTCTAATAAATTTTCTTTGATATTTCCCATACATATTGATGGTGTAATTAAAAATCCTATACCATTGGATATAATTCAAATTATGCCTGAAAATTTAAGTAAATTAGAAGTGCTTTCATTAGTATTCAATGTCGGTTGATTAACTCAAGCTAATTTAGATCAAAAAGATATATATGTCGCTTTTAGAGCTGGTGATAAGATTGTATTAACAGCCAATCAAAGTAGAGGATACAAAATTTTATTAAAAGATGGTACATATCATGATAGTATAGAATCAGAATTTTTTAATCGTTCTTATGATGTTACTATGAGTTTACAACCAAAACCAGAGATACAAATATCTAATAAAGTAACACAAAAAGATATAGATAATGTAAACTCTGTTGAAACATTATCAAAATTATTTAATGGTATGATTGAAAAAAAGCACTTGAATTGATTTAAAACTGTGACTATTGGAAATGATGAAACCAATAGTAGTAAGAAAAGAGTTCTTTTAGTACTTAAAAATGGCTATACATTTGGTGGAACAACTGGTGGAACAACAATACAATCTTCACCTTTTACAGTAGCATAATGTTTAAAAACTAAAAAAACAAGATTTGATTTTGAATATGGAAAGAAAAAATTCTTCAAATGTATTTATACCAATAATTACAACTATATTAAAAATAGAAATCTTTTAAAATTATAAACAAATAATTAAAACTATTATAAGAAATTAATAATAGTTTTTTTTATCAATAGAATTTTAAATTATTTAATGTTATTTTTTATATTTGTAATATAATTTTATTTATTAACTTAGTGGGAATCCTTGTTTTCAATTTGTTAATAAAGTATGAAAAACATTTTAGCTAAAATTAAGAATAATAAAGGTGTAATAATTATGAAAATTAAATTTCAAAGAATCGTGTTAGGAGTTATGGCAACAGGTTTATTAGTGCCATTGTTTGTTGTGGCATCTTGTAATTCATCAGATGGTGTTGTAAACTATGATATAACTCCAAAAGACGCACCACAATTACTGATAACTGATATTGTAGATGATGAATATAAAAAAATATCAACACTTGAAAAAGTATTTGATGGAATAAATGCTAATAACCTACAAAATTTAGAT
>JBOFJK010000003.1:0-175681 GCA_051656785.1 Metamycoplasmataceae bacterium | reverse complement strand
GAAATGAAACATTTTTTAAGTATTAGAAAATTTTAATTTTTTATTATTATTATTTTTTTCTATATACTGGTAAATATATAAAAATATTTATTAGGATTAATTAGATGACAGTAGAAAAAAGAAATTTGATAGAATTATTAGAAAATTGTAGAATAATGAAAATACCTTTTTTTCAAAGGGAATATACATGGGACACACATGATACAGAAAAACTTCTAAATGACATTTATTATTCAAAAACAGAAAATTATTTTTTAGGATCAATTATTCTCAAAAAGGGTAAGGGTCATGAAAACATTATTATTGATGGACAACAAAGAATATCTACAATTATTTTAATTTATAAAATCATTTTAAAATATTTCAAGGAATTTGATTCATATGAATTAGCTAAATTAAAAATAGTATTTAATAGTCTTGAATTTGATTCATTTAATTTAAAAGATGGTGATAAATTGCTTCAAATAATAAGAAATGATGATGGTCAGTTTGATCCAAAAATAAAAAATACAAAGTATTATGAAAATTATTTGGCAATTGATCGATTTATTAGAAACATGTCTAATTCTAATATTGATAAAGAAGGAATAGCAGTTATGCTATTTGAAATGCTAGGAAAAGTATTTTTATCAGAAATAATTGTTGAGGAAGATGTTGATCAACATAAATTATTTTCTCAAATAAATTCTAGTGGTAAACCTTTAACTGCATTTGATTTAGTAAAAAATTATTTATTTTCAGATATTAGCAATGAACTTGAAGACAATTATAAAAAAGAAGACACAATAAAGAAAATGTTAGATAAACTAAGTGATGTTACTGAATTTAAAAATAGTAAATTAAGAGACAATGCCTTACGTCATTTTATAGCCTTTAAGACTATTAGTTTACCTAATCAAAATAAAGACGCAATATACCAGTCATTCATTAGTCTTAAAAATAAATATTATAATGATAAATCAATAGAGATGTTTGATGATTTATATAAATTTCTTTTTTATTATGATTATTTAATTAACAGAAAATGAGAAGACAATAAGACACTATCTCCAATGCTTTTAACATTGATTGAATCATTTTCTACTTATTCAGTTGTTTTAATTACTATTTTCATTATTAATAGTGAATTGCATGGTTATGAAATAAATATGTCCAATGAACAAGTTAAAATAATAGAAAAATCATTATTAATATTAGAAGCCTATAAATATAAGAGAGAATTTTATGGACACAGTGAAAAAACCATAACAAGATTTATTCCAAAACTATCTGCTGATATAAGAAATGAATATTTTGATAACTATGAAACAAATGTTGTGCTATATTTCTTCTTAGTTAAAAAACCTTCTATAGATGCTACATACAAAATGCCTAGTGAGAGAGATTTTGAAAAAGGATTAAATATTAATGGGATATATGCTAGTGGAAGCAGCAAAGAAATCATTAAGTCATTTTTATATAGATTGTCAAACCACCAATACAAAGATAGCCCTAAACTTTCAACATTATCAATTGAACACATTGTACCCCAAGATCAGAGTAAATGAATGAGTTTTGGGTATAATGTTGATGTTGAATTAATAGACAAACTACATACAATTGGTAATTTAACATTAACATCATACAATTCAGAACTTTCAAATAATATCTTTTCAAAAAAACAAGAATTATTCAAGAATAAAGATGGTTTTCCATTAAATAAATATTTTATTAATGAAGTAAATGAATGAAATTTAATTGAAATAGAAAAAAGAGCGAAATGAATATATGAAATTTGTCAAAAAATTTGAAATTTCAAGGATATGGATAGAATAATCTCAGATAATCAAGAATTTTTTAATAATTACAATTATCATTTTAAAGAGGAAATTATTAATGAAACTAAAGTATTTGATTTTGGTATAAAAAATGGCAATCTTTTTCATCACAATATATCTTATTTCAAAAATATCATTAACTTAATAGATTCATATAATATTAAAAAAATATTAAGTAATCTAATGGTTCATGGATTATCTACAAAAGAGAATGAGTTAAAAGTTTTTGGTGTACAAAGAAGTGGTTGAATATCTCAATCAATTTATTCTTTTTTTGACATACAAAGCAAGGAAGTAAAAGGAAAATATGATGAGGAAGAATTTGAAGAATTTATAGTTTCTAAGAATCAGGATATAAATCTTATGGTTGAGTATATTCGGAAAGAATTAAAATAAATAAAGAGATGGATTGTCTTATAATAATTTAATCTATAGTTTCAATTGTAAAATATTCATTACTTGGTTTATACTCACAACTAGTAGTTGATTTATAAACAATATCACCTTCATTTCTAGTAGGATCAATTAATCTAAAATGATATATATTAAAAAAGAAGTATGAATTTTCAATAGTGCCTCAATGCATTTCACTTGTATAGTTATAGCTACTACCAAGAGGTATAGTTGAGATTCTTTTCCTTTTTGAGTCATAAATACGTTTACCATATGACTTAAATATTTCTTTTTCATTATCTAGAATTAAAGATCAAGAAGAAAAAAATAAATATATATAAAAGGGAAGAAAGCAATATATTAAATATCTTATTGATTATGTCAAAATTTCTTTAAAGTAATATTATTAAATATTTAGTAGATTTTAATTCAGTCTTCAACCTCATTGCTATTGAGTCAATATTGATGTTTAGTAATAATTTGACCATATGGAGTTTTTGTTATATCTTTTCCGTCTAATCCATGTGGTCTTAAGTGAAATCCCTTATTATCAGATTTATGGATAAGATTTGTATATCTTTTCCCATTTTTTAATTCTAATTGCATTCCATTCAGGAATTTATCTTTAGTGTCCATGTAAACAAATTCAGCTTTTTTAATTAATGTGCTATCAAATTGAAATGGCACTACCTTTTTAAAAATTAAATCTTTTTTATTTTTCATTCATACAATAAAGAGAAATTTGTATGAAATTAAAAAAGTATATAATTCAGATTCCTCAAATGGTACATTATTAATAAATTCCTGAACATTAACATTCATTAAACCGATTTCTTCCTTTAATTTAAGACTAGATTTTAATTCAATATTTTTAATTTTATAGTCACTTTGTTTAATATTTGGTATTTCAGAATATTCTTTAACATTCATTATTTTAGTGAATATTACTTTTTTTTGATTTTTAGATTTAGGTATAATAAAATTATGAGATTCATAAATTTCCATTAAACTCATTCCGAGAAAAGGTTGAACTCTATTAATGATAAAATCTATAACATCATGCTCTTGAATACTTGTTGTTTCAGTATAAAAAATTTTATTAACATAATTAGGTTTTCAACTAAAAGCTCTTGGCTTAGCAAGAGTACTTGAATTTGGTTGCTTAACTAGGCATTTGCCTGATCCTTTAATTGTTGCTCCTAATTCTTTTGTCAAGCTTTCGCTTAGCTCTTCAGCTCTACCTTCATTTATTTTTGAATAAATAATATTATAATCATTCATTAAATTTTCAAGGTTATTTGATGAATCTAGTTCAATATATTTATAATCAACTATTTTTCATTCAGACATAGGTTTATCATATCGATATTCATAAAAAATATATAGTGTTTTCTTCATCTTTAAATATATATGTGATTTTAAAAAAGTACCTTCATTTAAAATATTATTATAATTAATCATTCCAAGAGATATTCGTTCTTTAGCCTTATATTTTCTACCTACATTATCTTTCTTATATTTTATTAATCCTGTAACTTTAAGTTCAATTCCTAATTTTTCAAAATCTGGAGCACTAACATTATTAGCTTGAATATTAAATATATGCTTCTGAATTAAATTACCCAATCTTCCTTTATCAGAGGTTATTAGAAGGTCTTTAGAATTCGGTAAAATATCTTTCAATTTTTTATTTCTAATCTTTTGACATTTTTTTATAATATTTTCTAGTGAATTGTACTCCATTATTTACCTCCTTTATTCAAATTATTAGTTGTTTTTCAATCTATTAATTATGTTTTTTTCTTTGTATGTTATTATATATAATAATTGAATAGTGGAGCGAGTTAATATGTCAAAACCAATTAAAGTAGTTGAATTATTTGCTGGTGTTGGTGGATTTAGACTTGCCGCTGAAAAAACTGGGAAACCATTTGAGTTCATTTGAGCAAATCAATGAGAGCCAAATAGAAAAATTCAATATGCATTTGATTGCTATCAAAAACATTTCGGGATTTCTGATAACCATTCAAACAAAGATATTGCAATTGCCAAGGAAACAATTCCTAAAAAATTTGATCTTCTAGTTGGAGGTTTTCCATGTCAAGATTATTCAGTTGCTACCACAAAAGCAAAAGGTATTGAGGGAATAAAGGGCGTTTTATGATGAGATATAAATTGAATTATCACAAATCGTAAACCTAAATATGTTTTATTAGAAAATGTAGATAGATTGTTGAAATCTCCCGCAAAGCAAAGAGGACGAGATTTTGCTATTATCCTAAAGTGTTTTGATGACAATGGTTATAATGTTGAATGAATGGTTAATAATGGTTCAGATTTTGGTTTCCCACAAAGAAGAAAAAGAGTTTTTGTTTTTGCCTATAGAAAATCTCAAAAAAAGCAAAACATCTTTAAAAGATCATTTGATTTCAAATTAATAGGTAAACCATTAAAAATAAATATCAATACTTATTATGATTTACAAGATGTTTCTGACAATTATGTGTTTGGCAAATTCTTAGAATATGGTGAAATGAATAAAGGTAAAATAAATACTTCAAATTTAATTAGTCAATATGAAGGCCCTTATATTATGTTCAAGGATATTCTTGCCAAAGGTAGAATTGATAAAGATTTATTATTAAATAATAATCAGTATGAGAAAATTGAGTACTATAAGAGTCATAAACGTATAAAGAGATATAAAGTGGACGGAACTCCATATAATTATTCAGAAGGTAAAATGATTTTATATGATGATGTCAATAAAGCTGCAAGAACTATGCTTACTAGTGAAGGTACATCTAATAGATCAACTCATATTATTAAAACTAAACTAGGGCCTAGATTCCTTTCTCCAATTGAATGTGAGAGATTAAATGGATTTGATGATAATTGAACTGAAGGAATGCCTAGAAGGGTACGTTATTTTACAATGGGAAATGCCTTGATAGTTGGTGTTGTTGCTAAAATAATGGAGAATATTAATTAATTTAGAATAATGTTAAGAGGTATTTGGTAAAATTAATAAAATGTCTCAAAAATATGATAATTTATTAAAAGAATCAATTAATAATTATTTACTTGATAACAAATATTTAAATAAATTTAAAAGTCTTCAAAAAAAAGATGAAAGAAAAGCATTTTCACAAGCATTTACACTATTTTGTTTAGAGAAAATAGCTTCACTTGATCATACAAAAATTGGAGAATTTTCTAAATACATTGTTGATGGTACAAGTGACAATGGAATAGATGCTATATATTTTAATGATGAAAAAAATATTTTATATGTTATTCAGGCAAAATATTCATCTAATTCTAAGGGTATTTCAAATGAACTTTCTCTCTTTAAACAAAAGGCTGATGAGTTGCTTAAAAATGAGAGTGTTTTTTTCAATGATGATAAGAGAAAGCGAATTGTTAAAGAAACTGTTTCAAAATATAAAGCAATACATGCAGATACTTCGGTTGAGTACCATTTTGTATCACTTGTATCAGATGATCAAAAAAATAATAACAATCATCTGATTGAGAAATATAATTCAAAAAATTATAAATATTTTTTATCTACTATTTCTAATATAATTTCTTATACATCACCTTATCGAAAGGTTTCTAAGATAACTCTAAAGATTAACAATGAAGAAAAAATATTTATCAAAGAAAAGGGACTTTGTTTAGCTATTATAAAGGCTAAAGATTTATTAAAAAGTTTTGATAAATTTTTAGAGAATGAAACTATCTTTGCATCCAATTTGAGAAATCCGCTTAATACCAACAAATTGGCAAAGCATATCATTGAAACGCTTGAAAATGAACCGGAACAATTTGTTAAATATAATAATGGAATAACTGTTGTTTGTGAAGATATTATACCTAACAAAAAAGATGCATACATTATGAAGGGGTTTAGTGTTGTTAATGGAGCTCAAACTCTTAATGCATTATATAAAGTAAATAAAAAATCTGAATTAAAAGATGATTGTTTTATTGTAATGAAAATATTGATATCTGATAAAGAGACAGGAAATAAAATATCAATGAATTCCAACCATCAAAATGTTGTTAAGCAATTTGATAATTTTTCTTTCCATCCTATCAATGAAGTTTTGTATAATAATTTTTTTCTTAAGAACATAGAATATAAATTTAAGAGAGGCGGAAAGAAAGGCAAAAGAAAGATTATTTTTGCAGAAAGTATTTTGAGACTAGTGTCTTGTTTTTTATCTAATTCTATAGAAGAAATGAGTGTTGCATTGTCATCATCTAAAAATAATCATAATTTTTTATATAGTGATAAAAATATTTATTGAAAGAAAAATGAAAGATATCTAAAAGATAAAAATAATGTTGAACAAATGATTGTTTTGTATGATATTTGGAATGAACTAAAGCAGTTTCTTAAAGAGCATAGCAAAAGTAAGTCTGTTGAATCAGGAAGTGATATTGAGTATTTATTATTCTCTATGTTATTAAAGGACAATATGAAAATAATAAATAGCAATGATGATTATATAAAAAAAGAATTTGCAAAAATAATAAAAATTGAGAAGAAGGTAAATAGTTATATCAATATAGTGTTAGATAAAATTAATAGAATGCTTAATGAACATCCCGACTCTTACAAATCCAAACTTCTAATTATGAAGAATGAAACCAAAGTAAGAGACTTAATTAACTATGATGAAATAAAAAACATTATAAATTCAGATAACTTATAAATAACCACTTTTCTAAAATAATGTTATAATTTCAAAGCACCTTTAATTGGAGATATGATGGTTTTGTTTAAAGAAAATTTTAAAAACTTTAATTGAAAATTATTTGTTAGCTTAATTATCATTTCATTAATACCCACAATATATACAACAGTTAGAATATATATTTTAGGTGATTTAGATGATCCATATACCTACAGTATAGCTGCACAAGTACAATGACTTAACATCTTCTTTGAAATAATTCATGAAGCAATTATTATTCCACTTTTCTTCTTGATATCCAAAAGAAAAGATAATGTTAGAATGCTTGCCAATAGAATTAAAACAGGATTTTATTTAAATGTCATTGTTTATTTCATCTTTACTATGATTTTTCTAGTTTCATTACAATCGATCCTAAATTATTTAATTGAAGATGTAGCCCTAAGAGAGAAGAGTGCTGAATACATGTATATGGAATTAATTTCTTCATTCTTTGCCTCATTTTTTAAATATCTACTTATTATTTGAATGATTCTGAATATGAAAACTAAAATAATTTTAAACTTTACTGTCCAAATGATTTTAATAATTATTTTTGATACATTCCTAGTAAGTAAATTAAATATTTCATTAAATCTATCGATAGTAGGAATTGCAATCAGTAATTTAATAACAAATATTGTTTTAATAGTGATCAATATCTTTTTACTTAACCATATGAAAATAAAAATATGAGTACTTAAGAATCTTAATTTTAAATGAATGATTCAATATTCAAAAATTGGATTTGCTTCTGGATTAGAATCAATGGTAAGAAATTTATTCTTTACCTTTATGGTTCTTAAGATTCTAAATGATGTTAATGGCTCAGGAAACTATTGAGTAGCTAATAGTTTTGTGTGATCATGATTATTAATACCTATTTTAGCCTTAGGAGATGTTATAAAAGTTGAAGGTGATTCAAGTAAAATCGATTTAAAACAAAAATTTCTTGTTTATACCGCCTTTACTACAATTATTGTTGCAATTTGAGCAGCAACAATTCCTGCTTATGGCCCATTTATTCATAATGCCTTAAATGTAACTGATTATCAATTCATAGTTAAAATCATTATGATACTTTTGCCTTTTTATATTTTATTTGCCTACAACAATATAATTGATGCCTTGTTAATTGGATGAGGTAGAACAGATTTACTATTATACCAATCAATATTTGCAAATGTTTTTGTTTATGTTCCTTATTTTATCTCTTTACAAATAGGTTTATGAATTCCTTCAGTTGAATCAATTGCTATTATGTTTGGTGTTGGAATGTCTGTTGATTCAATTTTAACTTTAATAATATTTGTTATTATCATTCATTGAAAAAGAGATTTGAAATTTACTTATTCCAAAAAACAACCAAAGAAAACTTTTATTTTCGGAATACCAACAGCTGGAAAATCAACATTTGTCAAAAATAATCCTGATCTTGCCTGAGATTCAGATAATTTATATCATTTAACTGCCACTTTAAATGAAGATAAATATGATACATTTGATATTGATCATAAATTAAGTAGCAAATTAATATCTACTACAAATAAAAAATTACTTAAATCAAGTTATGAATTTATCTTTTATTCAATTCTTCCAATTTCTTTATATGAAGAAATAGATTGATTATTATATAAAAATGTAAATATAATTTTTGTTAATAGATCTGGTGAAGAGTATCAATATGAATTATGTGAAAGGGAAACAAGATATGGCAATAATTATTGTGATTTAAGTTTAGATGATGCAATCTATACATCAGAATTTATTGAGGAACAGTCTGTATTCTTTGATGCCCCTATTATAAATCTTAAACATAATGAATATATTAGTGAGATAACATCTGAATTAATGTAAATATATTTTTTATCTAAAGAATATTTGTTCAACCACAATTATGTTATGTATTATTTATTTAGAATAAAATTTGATTTATGTCTCAAATAAATTATAAAAAGGATAGCCATGTATATAGAATATATAAAAATCAAAAATTTCAGAGGACTTAATTTAGAACTTAATAATCTTAAAGATAATTTTCTAATAATTGGTAAAAATGGTTCAGGTAAATCGAATTTATGTCATGCCCTTAATAAGGTTTTGAATTATTCGGCAAGAAGAATACCATTAGAGAGTAGTGATTCTACAAATCATAATGAGAAGGAAATTACTATTGAAATTCATCTTAATTTAATTGGATTAAGTGTTGAGCAAAGAGGTGAAATTGGATATCTTATAGATCAGGTCCCAAATGAAGGTGAAAAACTTATTGTTAAATATATCGGCAAATACCAAAAGGATATTTCTTCATATGATGAAGATATAGAATTTGGCAAATATGATAAAACTATCTTAGCAGCTTCTAAGTCTAATCCTCTAGACAGGATACTTTTATTCACATATATTAATGCCAATTATAATTTAGAAGAATCGAAGAGATCTTTTTTTAGATTTAAAAAAAATAAAGAGAAAATTAGCGTTGATATTTCAAGTGAATTAGAACAACTTAATAAAAAAATAAATGATGATAAGGATGTTAGTGAAATAACAAGAAGTTTGAATAATAATAGTTCACTTAATGAAATATTCAAAGACATTAATTTTAAAGTGGCAAGTAATATAGAAGTATCAAATTTGTATAAGTCATTAGATATTGTTCCTCAATCATCAAGAGAAAATACTAATTATGATGATATCAGGAACATTGGAGATGGAAAAAATAAAGTTCTCTCTCTCTCAACTTAGATTATCTTAAAAAGGATGAGACAGATATAAGAGAAAGGATTTTTATAATTGAAGAACCGGAGAATAATATGTATCCACTATTGCAAAAAAAACTTACACAAGCTATCTATGAACTTAAATTAAGTCAAATTATATGTACTACACATTCTCCATACATAATAGATTTAAGGAAAACGAAGCAAATTGTAAAGATTGTTTCATCCTTGACAGGTTCTAAACATTTTACTTTAAACATTGATGGAAATGATTTTGCTTCTATTGGCAATAATGTATTTGTAGAATTAAGTGAAATGTTTTTTTATGATTTTGTACTTTTAGTTGAGGGTTGAACTGAAAAATATTTTTATAGTCAACTAGAAAGAGATAACAAGGATTTTTTAGGATTTTTATACAAGAAGAATGCCGGAATTTTTTGTATTTATGGGATTGGGTTTCATAAAATAAAATCCATTTTAAATGATCTTGGAATAGAAATAGTGATAAAAACTGATAATGATATCTATCATATAGGGAAAAAAGAAAAAAATATAAAAACATATGCTGGTATCACAAGAGTAATTGATTGTTTAGACGAAAGTGAAATTACTCAGATCAAAGAAATGCTCAATTTTACTGATAATAAAGATATCAAAAAAGCCTTTCGATTTAATTGTGCTAATGGTGAAAGAGTTAATAAAAATATAGAAGACAATATGGATACAATAATCAATATATTTGAAAATAAAAATATCATAATTTCTAAAAGTCATGAAGGGTTTGAGGGTGATGTTTATGATTTTATTTTTTCAAATGAAAATCCTATTAATTTAGAAAAAAGAAATGAATTTATAAAAAGAATGAAGAAGGAAAAATTAAAAAATTTACACTCTTATATTACAAAAAATAATATAAAATTAGAGATAAATGATAGTAATAAAAGAAATTGTTTAGTTAAATTTCTGGAGAATTTTTAAAAAATCATGAATAATAATGTTATAGATTTATTGAATAAAGAACAAGAACCCATAATTATGTCTAATTCCAATAAAATTATAGTATCAGCAGGACCGGGAAGTGGAAAAACTCATACAATAATCGAAAGAGTAAAGGCAAAATATAATAATAATAATAATGATTTTGCAAAAACCACAATTATTTGCTCATTCACAAACAATTCTGCCAATGATTTAAGATTAAGTGTTGAGAGTCTGAAAATTAATACTGACAAAGTTCAAATTAAAACTCTGGACTCTTTTGTTTATGATATTATAAATTCTTTTAAGAATAGGTGATTATCTAAATGAAATATTAAAATCTCATCAGAAAATATGGTTAAAATTATTCCTAAAAGAAATTCAGAGTGAACAAAGTGTGATCTAAGTGAAAAAAATGATAAGTCAACCCAAGAGTATTGTAAAGAAAAATGATTCGATGAAATGAAAAATAATAATTATTATTTCTTGTTTCCTACTTATTTATATGCCATCCAAATGATTCAGGATTTGAAGACATTAAGATTATTTCTTGCTGCAAAATATGATGCTATTTATGTAGATGAAGCACAGGATTTAAATAAATATCAATATAAATTTATTGAGAAACTCTCAGAATTATGCGACTTATCTATCTTTATGGTTGGGGATGAAAATCAAATTCTTTATGAGTGGAGAGGAGCTTCAAGAACAATGTTCTCCAACTTGATAAATAATCCAAACTATGATCATTTTAGAATAAAAAATAATATCAGATGTAATGAAAATATAATATATTTTGCTAATAAATTCATTGGAATAGAAGATATTGAACTTCAAAACCCTGAAGAAAGAGTTCGTTCTATCACAGATATCAATGTAGAATTAATTAATGATATTGCCTCCCAAGGAAATTATTTGATATTATGCGATACTAAAGAGGCTATAAAAGAAGCATATGAAAAAATTAAAGATGTGGATCATGAATTAATATTAGTTAATGACATAGATTTTACAAATTTTACAGAATGACAAGACTTTATCGAAGAGATTTTAAGATTCTATTATAATTTTAATAATAAAATTCCTAGTTTCATTTATAAATTTAGTGAATACAAATCTTGAATCTTGATGCACAGAAAAGAAAAGAGACTAACTAAAAATCAAATTACTATTCTAAAGAACATTAATGTCACTCCGATAGAGTATATAAAGAATATTAGTAAATTTTTAGAAAATGAATTAAGTAATGAACTTCTACAATACTTATCTGGATTATTGATTAAGCAAGAATATGCAAACAAATACATAATGTTTAAAAATAAAAATAGGATAATGACTATTCATGCTTCAAAAGGATTGGAGGCTAAAAGTGTATTAGTCTATCATATTGATAATGATATACATTATAAATATGAATTGAAGGAATCAGATAAATCAAAATATTATGTTGCATTTACAAGAGCTCAGGAAAATTTATATATCAAAACAAAAAAACAGGCAATTGTAAGTTTGCTTGAAGAATATAAAAATTATATAAAAATTAAAGAAAAAAAGTAGTTTTTGAATCAATTATTAGCCTTATTTTCATATAATTAATGATTTATAAATTAATGATATAATTTATAAATGAAGCAAATTCTTTTTATAATGCCTTTTGGTCCAAAAACTATTTCTGTTAATAATGAAACCATAACAATTAATTTTGATGAAAAATATAAAGAGCTTAAGAATAAAATTATTAGTTCAAGCATTTTTCTATGTATAGTAGGTAAAGACACTCATTCAAGTGGATGAGTTGAGTGAGAGGTTAAACAAGCCATAGCTTTAAAAAAGAAAATAATATTCATGAGAAGAAAAGATGATTTTACAAGTTCTCTTCCATCTAAATGAATAAATAATCCTGCAAAAATGTTTTATAATGGTGCCTTCCATGAGGTATCTCATAAACCCATGATAATTGATTGAGATATTGAATTATTGAAAAAATTCTAGTTTTATAAGGTATGAATTTTTAATTACATAAATTAGAAATTATATTCATCATTAACTTTATTAAGTATGAATTTACTTCTCTCTTCAAAGAATTTTTTGAAATCATCTTTTGCCAAGTGATCTTTATTTATTCCATGTTCTTTTAATATTTGGTCAAAATTTCAAGTTGCTTTATTTTCTAATTTATTTATGTATTTAGAGGGATTGTTGTTACCAATATGTTTATTTTCATCTGAAGAAAGTGGTGTAGTATTTACAATACTTTCTACAAGTTCTTTATATTTTATGTTTTCTTTTATAACATCAGAATTTTTAGGAAAGATGTGATGCATGTCTACATTGTTAATATTTGAAAGTACTTCACCCTTGAAAAATGATTTTGTTGATGACACCAATATATATCTAATGTAATTAGCAATCATAGAACTAGTTTTATATGTAATATTTTCTAAAACATTATTTGTTAATGCTGTTTTTTCGAAATATTTATTTTTTGTTTTGCTCTTTCAAATTTCTCATTGCCTCCTTATATCTTTGCTCAGAAGTACATCATTTACAAATTCTATATCTTTTTTTAGTTTTTCATTTGAGGAAGAACCATATCTTTCATTAATACTTGCCAATTTAATATAGTATCTAATAATATCAGCCTCAACTCCTGAACTCGCTTTATTATTTGTTTTTAGATAGAAGTATGACAATCATTTAAAAAAAATTTTAGAAGGGATAAATTTATAACTCATTCCGATTCCTTTTAAAAATTTGAAAGTTAATTTAAATGCATCAATAGTTTCATCAAATTTCTTGATAAGTTGATCTGTATTATCAGGATTTATTACGAAACTTATTTTATCTTCAGAACTATATTTAGGTTCATCATCAATATGTAAATATAATGAATCAATAAAAACTTCTTTATCTAATTTTTCATAACCACTATCAAATGAGTCTAATAATTTAGCTAAACGCTTACCAAAATCAAACTTTTTATTTTCAATTGGATCATATAAATTGGATCATTTTGCATGAACTAAATCAAAATTAGATAACTTTGTCCCTTTTGTATTAATGTTTGAAAAAATATCAATAACTTCATCTAATGAATGATTAATTAATTTTATTACTGAAATATCCATATTTCTGATGGTATCTCTTGCCATAACAATGTGATTTACATATTTTCATAATTCATCATTACTTAAAGTGGGATCATTTTCTTTCAAAATACCCCTAATTTCATCATTATAAATATATTCCCCAAAAATATCAGATAGGGCTAGTGTACTTTTAATTGTTTTATCTAATGTAAATTTTCTTTCAATATAATCGAAATTAATTAATAATCCAAAATTTCACCCTCTAGGTCTATAATCCTTATCTAATTTTCTGAATTCTTCTTGCAATTGTAAGGAGTATAGAATTATTAATAAGGAAGTTGTTCTTTGTTGGCCATCTATTAAATGTCCATTATCATTATTATTTCTTGAACCTCTTGAAAGGATCTTAGTAAACTCATTTTTTGTTTCGATACCTTCAAGTTTTTTAACAGGATATCACAATATAATGGTTCCAAAGGGTTCCTTATTTAGTTGTGAATTCAAAAATTCTACAATTTTCAATTTGTTTCAAACATAATCTCTTTGAAAGTTTGGTACAGAAACTCTTTTATTTTTAATATCTTCTAATAGTATTATACATTTAGTTTGAGTATTCTCAATTCTTTTATTCATATCCTTATTTAAATCATTCATATTTTCTCCACATTTTGTTCACTTTCATTAATTATCGCACAATTCAAAATTTTTAATAAATTTTGATTCTTTACTTCTAAAAATAAACTATTTTTAATATTTATGTATTAGCATATAAAACTATTTAAACAAACGATGAGTATACAAAAAATACGCGTTAAAATTTATAAATAATGAAGTCAAAACCATCGAATATATATCAGAAAAAAAATAACATTAAAGAAATTAATTTATTTGAAGCATTTGCAGGGATTGGATCTCAGTATAAAGCGCTTAAGAATATTTCTTCTTCAATGAACTGAGATGTTAAAGTTGTGGGTATTGTTGAATGGTTTGTAGATGCCATTATTGCTTATGAGGCAATACATGGTTCTACTACCCCCCCCCCCCCCCTGAAAGGAGTCGGTCCACAAACTGATTTTTCCAATTGATTTATTAATGATATAAATATAAGCCTAGATTCAAAAAAACCTTTATCTATTGAAAGTAAGAAAAAGCTTTATGCAAATAAGGAAATTGCTTATTATTTACAACAATCCAAAGAAGTTTCTAAAAATCTTTTTGATATTACAAGAGTAAGTGCAAAAGATTTACCTAAAAATATTGATATCTTCACTTATTCATTTCCATGTCAAGATCTTTCGGGTCAAGGTTTAGGAAAAGGTATGCACAAAAAATCTAATACTCGTTCTGGTTTATTATGAGAAATTGATCGAATTCTTTTTGAAGCTAATGAATCTTTTAGTAAAGATGAAATGCCTAAGTATTTATTATTGGAAAATGTTAAAGCAATGATTAATAAGAATCACTATGGGGAATATAGGAAGTGATTAGATAGATTAAATAAACTTGGCTATGAATCTAAACAATATATTCTTAATTCTAAAGACTTTGGTATGGCTCAAGCGAGAGAAAGAGTTTTTGTACTTTCTGTGCTTAAATCCCATAAAGAAAAAGTTAATTTTGAATTTAGTGATCCTAAAACTAATAAAAAAATGATTCCAATTAAAAATATCTTAGAATTAGAAAAGAATATTTCTTTTGAGGATAAATTTAATCAATATGCCTTATTAGAACCTTCAACTAAAAATAAAGATATTAAAAAATATGTTTTACAAGAGTATACAAATTTTTCAAGTGAGAATATGGTTTTTGATATTAACTATAATGGACCAACACTAACAGCATCTGGAGCACTTTCTAGAATTAAACTATATTATGGAAAAGATAAAATAAGAACCATGACTCCAAGAGAAGCATTTAAATATATGGGTTTTACTAATCAAGATTTTAATAAGGTTGTTAAAACTGGATTAGTAAAACCAAATAAACAAATATATTTAGCTGGTAATTCAATTGTAGTAAATATACTTGAGGAAATATTTAGGGGGCTAAAGTTCTAATGAAAAATTGTTATTTGATAAGAATACCTTTTGCTACAAAGGGTGCAATAAAACGAATTGATAATAAATTAAGAATGACTGGATTTGCAAATTATGTTTATGATTTTAAAAATAATAAAGTAATTCATGAATATTTGGAGTTGGAAAATGCTAATTATCGTCTAACTGATGCAAATATGGTTAAACCAACTAAATATTATGAAAAACATAGGGCAAAAAATTTTAGAGATAATATTTTTGATCCAATTACTAAACACAATCCAATGGATATATTAGGCAAGCCAAAATATAGTGATTTAACAAAAGCAGAAATTTTATTAATTAATGATTATCTAAAGTTAGAACTTACAACTGTTAAAGAACAATTTTCATATTTATCAGGTTCAAATATAAGTGGCGCTAAAACTAATTCAAAAGCTTCGCCACTTGTGTCAATGGAAGAGGGATATGTTGATTGTAATTTTTCAAATCCAATGAAAGAATTATGGGGAAAACAAACCAAAGACTACAAAATTAATCGGATAATTTCTTTAAAAGATCTTATAAATAATAATGAATCATTTAAAGAAATATTTGAAAAATATAATGTTTGATACTTTAATGATAAGTCAATAGATATTGAAGAATATGTAAATGATTTGAAAATAGATGACTTTTATGACAAAAATAATCTTAATAATTGAGTTTATCCTAAAAACTTGAATAAAAAAATTAAATTATATATCGATTCACATTTAAATGGATTTATTAAGAATAATGATTTTAAAACTCACAAAAGAACACTTAGGAATTTATTCTGTTCAGGAGTAAAAAGAGAGTTAGATAAAAAAAATATTCCTTTTTGTGCAACCAAAGAAAAATTGCATTCAGCAATTATTGAAAATGCTCATATTATAAATTTTGCTAAATTAGTTGATTTAAATACAAAAGAATCTTTATTAAAAGCTATAAGTCCCTACAATGTTCTAAGAATAGATTCGAATCATCACAAGTTATTTGATCGAAACCTAATAACATTTGATATGCATGGAAACATAATATGAAACAATGGTGATGAGCAAAAAGACTTTTTAGATATTAATAAACTTCCTTTAAAAACAATAAAGTTTATTAAAGAAAATTATAAATATTGAAGTAATTATAAAATTAATAAATAGCTCAAAAAATATATATGAAGTTTAAATAGTGCTAAAATATAGTTAATGGAAATAAATAATTAAAAGAGGTGTCATTATGAATAAAATACATTTTGTAAAAAATATGATGAATATAACTTTTAGAGTCTATTTGTTTTTCAAAGGCAGGTAATAAGTGGTGAATATTATTTCATAAATTTGTTTATTCTTTTTCTCTAAACTCTCTTTAAAGAATTAAATAATGAAAAGTTATTTTGAAGTTTATTAGTGCTATCTCTTCTAAAATTTAATCTTTGCTAATAAAATGATTATAGTAACAAGACATGGATTATTAGTTAATATGATTTAGTTTCAATATTAAGATATTACTTCCATTTGATTTAAAGTCTTGTCTCACAAATAACTAGTTGTTTCATTGTTAAAATACATAAAAAAAATAAGAACAGGTTCAAGTTCTTATTTTTATATATATATCATTATAAAATTTAGAAAACTAATCATAATGTGTTAATATTATTATTAATTGAGGTTTAAACTATGGATAAAATACACTTTATAGATAATGCAGTACTTAGAGAAGATTTATATCTAAGAGGAAAATCGATGAGAACAAGAAATATTGTTGGTATTGTTTTATGATTTACAATTATTGGAATAATACCATCTTTAATTATTTCATTGGTAGATTCAATAATCATATTATCAACTGATTTTAGAAACAAAGAATTAAATGATGATAAATTGTTATGAGGTTTATTATCATTACTATTACTTGGAAATATTGGTTGTTTAATTTTTGCTAGTAAAATGATGTCTATTGCTGAACATGGAAGTGCTTCATCGTTTGAAACAACATAGAAACACTAAATGTTTAGATTAATACAAGGGTAATCAATAAGAATTTTTGCAATTACTTTTTATATTTTGTGCTCTTTATACATTAAGATTATTTCAATTTTTCATACATAAATTGCATTGCTACACTTCCTTCAATTCCCTGTTTTAGATTATTTTGTACACAAATGCATTAGTTAAGCTTATCTTTTCTAGTAATTCATTTAAAGGAGGAGTCAATATTAGTTACAATTCATGGAGTTTAAGAAAAACCATGCACTAGATCTACATCATTGCCATTAATAAAATAATAGGAAAAAAATAAAATTATATATAATTACTATACATCAATAAAATTACAAAATTTTTAAATTAACTTATAAATGAAGGTGAATATGATTACAGTTTTTAAATTAGTTAACAAATATTTTTGAAAAGGTATGATTGGACCCTTATTTGCTTTTGTAGTACCAATCATTATGTTATACTTTTTAGGATTAATACTAGGTCATGAGTTTTATTTTCCGGGCGGAGCTGCAGTTAGTGTTTTAACAATTGGTTTAGTTTTTATGCCTCAAAGCATTTTTGAGTTTAAAAATTCAACCTTATTAAAAAGGATTGGAACAACACCAATTAATCCGGCTAAATTTTTAGTGGTTATCATAATTTTCAACTTAATGTTAATGATCATTTCAATTGCATTAGTATTCCTTTGTTCATTTGTGATGTTTTCAGAATATTTAGATCGTTCTCAAGTGGAAGGTCAATTAGCAATTCTAGGTGTTCCTTATGTAGGTGCTTCATGATTAGAAATGTTGGGTGGAGCAGATTGACTTTCATTTATTTACTCAATGTTTCTATTAATATTTTTAACAATGGTTATTGGAATTTTTCTAGCTTGTGTTGCTCGTTCAACTCTTTTCATTCAAGGAATTGGAATTACTCTTTTAATGATTGCATTCTTTGTTGGTCCAGCAGCCTTACCTGCAGGAATGTCAGCATCAATAGATGCAATTAAATATTCAAGTTATATCCTTCCGTTTAAATATCCAATAGCCTTAATGAATGAAAGTTTTAATGGTTTTGGTGGAATCATGAAAGATGGTGAACATATTCGTTATTTCATGAATATTAATCATTCTAATATTTGAGATATTCATACTGATTATGAAATTTTTAATCTTTTTTCAATTGGGAAAAAACCAAATACACTAAAACTTTTTGATACATATGATAAAATTCTAAATCATGTTATGCCTTATTTATTTATCTTTACTTTCGGTTTCTTTGCCCTTGGTAAATTCTCATGAAGCACTCGTTCAACAACCAAAATGAATTGAAAAGTTCTTTCACCTTTAATTAGTTTTGCTAAAAATAATGCAGAGAAAACTATTCATGAACCTAATTTAAATTCTGAATTTTTAATTGAAGCTCATAATATATACAAAACATTTTCAAATAAAAATAATGAATTTAATGCAAATGAAGATATTAGTATTAATTTTAGAGCAGGACAAAATGTTGCTATTCTGGGATCAAATGGAGCAGGTAAAACAGTTTTCATTGAACAACTAATTGGCTTAAATAAACCTACTTCTGGATATTTTAGATATAACTATGAATCAAATGTTACTTTCCAAGAATCATTAGGTATTCAATTCCAAGATTCTTCATATCCTGTTGGCCTTAAATGTCGAGACATTGTCCTCTTTTTAAAAGATGCATATAATGTTGAGATGACTAATGAAGAATTGAATGCTCTTGTTGAGAAATTTGGGATTAATAAATTTTACAAAAAGAATGCCCACTCGCTTTCAGGTGGCCAGCAACAAAGATTAAATTTACTACTTGCAATTATGCATAAACCAAAACTGGTTATTTTAGATGAATTATCAACTGGTTTAGATATCAAAATTAGAACAAGTATCAAGAAATTTATTAAACAATTTGCTAAGGAAAATAATATGACTGTTGTAATTATTTCTCATGATATGGCTGAAGTTGATTATCTAACGGAAAGAATCATTGTTTTACAAAATGGTAAACTAGTTGTTGATGATTTAAAAGAAAATATCTTAGCTAATAATAAAGATTTAGAAACATTTCTTGAATCCTATCTATAAAGTAAATAATCCAATAATAATCACTAATTTTAAGGTAGAATTAGTGATTTTATTTTAATAAATATTATTTAATATGATAAGATTATTATTAGTATTTAATCATGTAACTAAAAAATGAAAAAATATGCACTATTATGGATTCAATTGGGTGTGTCTTATTTAAGATGCTAGTTGACTTGAAGTATTAGGAAGAAAATAACAAACTAAAAGGGTAAAAATGTCAAACGACGAAATTAAAAATGAAGCAGTTCTTGAACAACCAAGTTTAAGTTCTAATGAAGCGACTGAAATTGTTTCAACAAAAAAACTATTAGAAGCTGGAACATATTTTGGTCATAGAAAATCTCAGTGAAATCCAAAAATGGCTCCATACATCCATACACAAAAAATGAACACTCATATTATTGATGTATCTAAAACACAAAAATCTTTGGAATTGGCATATAAACTAATTTATAAAGCTGCACAAAAAGGGGCAACATTTATTTTTGTTGGTACTAAAAGACAAGCAAAAGAAGTTATTAAAGAACAAGCTTTAAGAACAAATTCTGCTTATGTAAGTGAAAGATGATTGGGTGGGACTCTAACTAATAACAAAACTATCTTTTCACGTGTTAGAGCCATGGAAGATTTAGAAAAACTTGAAGAGAAAAACTTTGAAGGTTATACTAAAAAAGAAGGAATTCTTAAAAAGAAGGAATTAGAAAAATTACAAAAAAACTTACAAGGAATTAGAAACATGAATTCTACTCCTCAGTTTATGATAATTGCAGATCCAATGGATGACCTAATTGCTATTAAAGAATCAAGAAAAAGGAATGTTAAGATAATTGGAATTATTGATACTGACTGTGATCCTGAATTAGTAGATTTAGGAATTCCTGCAAATGATGATTCAATTAAATCATTAAATTTAATTATCACTATTTTAGCAGACGCGATTGTTGAAGCTAAAAATGGAACAGTTAAATTTGCTTATCAACCAGATGATAAAATTGTTTTACCAGTTGATGTAAATAAAGAAAAACGTCAATTTACAAGAAACTCAAATAGAAATTTTGAAGGTGGAGATTACAAAAAAAGAACCTGAGAAAATAGAGGAGAAAGACCAGAGGGTTGAAGTCCTAGGCAATCAAGTGATAAAAATAAAACTATAAGTTCTGAATCTAAAGAAGTTAAGAAACCTAAAAATAATAAAGAAGGAGAAATTTAATGTCTGGAAATCCAATTAAAGAATTAAGAGAGCTAACAGGAAGCGGATTTGTTGATTGTAAAAAAGCTTTAGATGCAACAAATGGTAACATTCAAGAAGCTATTAAGTGATTACAAGAAAATGGTATTGCTAAAGCTGTTAAAAAATCTGGAAGAATTGCTGCTGAAGGATTAGTTGCAACAGTTGTTAATGATAAATATGGTGTTATCTATGAAGTTAACTCTGAAACAGACTTTGTTGCTAAAAATGAGAAGTTCATTGCATTAGTTCATGAAATTGGCCAAATTCTAATTGATAACGATTTCAAAACTAATGAAGAAGCTGCAATATTAAAAAATGCCAAGGGTCAAACAGTCGAAGATCTTGCAACATTAGCAACTTCAACAATTGGAGAAAAAATATCATTTAGAAGAGCAATGAAGTTTCCAAAGGATAATGGAGTTTCAATTGGTAACTACACTCACTCAGATGGTCAAAAAGCAGCATTATTTGTTGCTAAGGGTGGAAATGATGATGCTTTAAAAGGAATTGCAATGCATATTACTGCTATGAATCCTGAATTCTTAAATGAAGCTTCAGTTCCTACTGAAAGAATTAATAAGTTAAAAGAAGAATTTGCTGATTCTCCTGCACTAGTCGGAAAACCTGAAGCCATTAGAGAAAATATTCTAAAGGGAATGTTAAGGAAGGCGCTTTCAGATTACACATTAACTGAGCAAGACTATGTTGTTGAATCAGGAAAAACAGTTGCTAAATTCTTATTAGAAAAAAATGCTAATGAAATTGCAATGGTTCGTTTTGAAGTTGGAGAAGGGATCACAAAAGAAATTGTTGATTTTGCCTCTGAAGTTAAATCACAAATGACTAAATAATAATTATTAATAATATTATAGTATTATAAAAACCCCCCTCAATTGAGGGGGGTTTTTAATTAGTATTGAGAGATTAATTATTATATGAAAATGGTCCATGTCTAAAGTGATCCATATTTTCAGAAGGAACAATTTTAGCATGAATACAATAATGTCATCTATGATCTTTATATCATGTAAATTGAATTCTATCTGAGTTCATATAAATAAATGTTGCCGATGAATACATTATTATTCCAATAACAATAAAGGTAAAAAGCAATGTTGGATAAGATATTAATGGCCCCATAAATGAAAGCATCTCTTGGATTCCATTCACTGCAGGAACACCGAAATAAAATCAATTAGGCCTTCATCTTTCATCAGGTACATTTGAAAGTACAAAATCAAGTAAGAAGATGATAACTGCAACACCTGCCATTATTAATAATGAATAAATGATTTCTTTTTTATAAAAAACTGGTTTTAAACAAGACATTATAAAAAAAGGTAAGACAATAGATGATGAGTGAATAATAAAATAATCTCAAAAAATATAATTATCATAACCAATTTCCATTCCACCAAATTTAGCTCAATATTCTGAATTACTTAAATCTGGAATTGATAGTCCCATTATTCCTCCAAGAATTGAAAAGACAGCAAAATATTTAATATATTCAATTTTCCTAAAGGCAAGACTTGTTCCTATTAATAAAATAAATAATCGACAAAAATGTAATGGTATGACTTCCCATAAGTTTGGATACCCACCAATTGATAAAATAATTATTCTAAAAATTGATAGGGCAATAAGGAAAAGCGCAAATCCTTGTGTTCCTCTAATTACACCTATAGAATTATTTTGATATCTTGCATGCAATAAATCTTTTGATAAAAACATAAACAAACAACTTAAAATTACTAAAAGATGAATAACTAAAACAACTACTCAAGAATCAGCATAAGTTATATGATTTCCCTGTCACGATAAAAAAGATAGGCCAAAAAAGGAATGACCATCTGGTGGAGTTAGTGTCTCACTCAGCAATTGTACATCATTAATCATAATTAAATAATATTATCATTTTTTATGACCATTTGTGATAATTTTATTGAAATTATTGAAATTGAAATTTATTTAATATAAAATTATTACTATTAGACACTTCTAATTTTATGGAGACATGAGGAAACATGAAAAACAGTGAAAAAGATATGAAAAATATTGTAAATCATCTTAAAAATTCAGGTTTTGTATTTCAAAGTTCGGAAATTTATGGTGGTCTTTCAAATACATGAGATTATGGTCCGCTAGGAATTGCAATAATCAATAAAATAAAGAGAGAGTGATGAAAAAATTTCATAACATTAGAAGAAAATAATGTTGGTCTTGATTCAAAA
This sequence comes from Metamycoplasmataceae bacterium, assembly GCA_051656785.1. GTDB lineage: Bacteria > Bacillota_I > Bacilli_A > Mycoplasmatales > Metamycoplasmataceae > UBA710. The sequence goes on along the minus strand of JBOFJK010000003.1, from coordinate 152,321 downwards.
ATTTTACTAAATCCTAAAATTTGAGAGGCTAGTGGTCATATTTCAAATTTTTCAGATCCTCTTATCGAAAATAAAATTAATCATAAAAGATATCGTGCTGATCATATTTATGAAGAAATAACTAACAAGAATTGTTCAGGAATGGATAATCAATCACTAGAAAAATTTTTAAAAGATAATGTTAAGGAATATGATGGTTCTAAAACAGATTGAAGTGATATTAAACATTTTAATCTTATGTTCGAAACTAAACAAGGGATTGTTGAAGATAAAAAAAATACTATTTATTTAAGACCAGAAACTGCTCAAGGTATTTTTGTCAACTTTAATAATATTCAAAGATCATTGAGATTAAAACTACCATTTGGAGTTGGACAAATTGGAAAATCATTTAGAAATGAAGTAACACCTGGTAATTTTATTTTTAGAACAAGAGAATTTGAGCAAATGGAACTAGAATTTTTTACCCTTAAAGAAAGAAGTGAAAATGATTACAAGTACTATGTTCAAAAATCATATGAATTCATCCAATCATTGGGAATAAAAAAAGATTCATTAAAAGTAAGAGTTCATAGTAATGAAGAATTAGCACATTATTCAAGTGCAACAAGTGATATCGAATTCCTTTACCCTTTTGGTTGAGGAGAAGTTATGGGAATTGCTAATCGTCAAGAATTTGATTTAACTTCTCATAATAAATTAGCAAATACTAAATTGCAATACTTAGTGTCTGAAACTAATGAATTTATAATTCCGACCGTTATAGAGCCATCAGTTGGTGTTGATCGTTTATTGTTAGCTATTTTAGTTGATTCATATGAAGTTGAAAAAATTGACAATGATGATGAAAGAATAATTTTGAAGATTGATAAAAAAATTGCTCCATATCAAGTCGCTATTTTGCCACTTGTTAAAAAATTATCTGATCCAGCAAGGGAAATATTTAGAAGTCTTTTGCAAAAAGATATTGAAGTTACTTTCGATGAAACAGGTTCAATTGGCAAAAGATATAGACGTCAAGATTCAATTGGAACTTATTATTCAATAACATTTGATTATGATTCACTTGAAGATTGAAAAGTAACCATTAGAAATCGAGACACAATGAAACAAGAAAGAATATTAATTACTGACATTATTAATTATATAAAATAAAAGGAGATAATTTTGAGTTCACCAATAATAAATAATATCTTACAAACAGCAGACATTGTTGAAGTTGTTGGTGAATTCATTAACCTTTCAAAAGTCGGAAAAAATTATAAGGGGATTTGCACAGTTCATAATGATACTTCACCTTCATTATCTGTTTCCCAAGAAAAACAATTCTTTAAATGCTTTTCTTGCGGAATTTCAGGAAATGTTATTACATTCTTGGAAAAGTATCAAGGTATGTCGAAAAAAGAGGCCATCATTTTTTTGGCAAAAAAATATGATATTAATTATGATGACTTTGAATATGTTGAAAACTCAAGATATAATGATAATCAAAAAGATATCATTAAAGTTTTTAATGATATTACACAAAAATTTTCTTATGATCTAACATTCAGAGAAAACAAAAATGCAATTGATTTTTTAAAGAGCAGAAATATTAATCATAAGATGCAAGAAATGTTTTCAATAGGTTATGCAAAGCCAGTTAAAGTTGAAGGGTATAAGGAGTTTTTATTAAAGAAAAATAATAATATTTCAACAATGATTAATGCTTCATTAATTAATGAAAATGAAAATCAAATGATTTCTGATAGAATTGTTTTTCCAATAAAAAATGAATTTGGAGATATTGTGGGATTATCATCAAGAAGTCTTGATCCTAATGAAAAGATTTATAAATACATTAACTCAGGAGATTCACTAGTCTTTAATAAATCATCAATTATTTACAACTTTTGAAGAGCGAAAGAAGCAGGTAAAGAGCTTTATTTAGTTGAAGGTTTTATGGATGTTATAGCCTTTGCTAGGGTTGGTCTAAATAATGCAGTAGCATTAATGGGAACATCAATTTCTGAGACTCATATTTCGAAATTAAAAAATCATTCAGTAGTTCTTTTTTTGGATAGTGATACTGCAGGATTACAAGCAACAAATAAATCAATCTTTTTATTACTAAAAGCTAATATTGAAGTTGATGTTGTTGGAAATACTTCATCATATGATCCTGATGAATTTTTAAATAAATATGGTGAGGAAAAATTCTTAAATTTAATTGAACAAAGAATGGCTGGAATTGAATTTATTTATCAATATTTAATTAATACAATTGATATTGATAATCCCAATAATATAAAACACTTTTTAAAGAAATTTAATAACTATTTATCATTATGTGATCCAATTGTAAAATCACAGTACTCAAACAAGATTTCTCAACTTCTAAACATTGAAACTAGTGAAATTGCAAATATTTTGTCTCCCTTATCCAATAAAACAGAAAATTATCGCAAAAATGAAAAGAAAATTGTTATAAATAGTGAAAAACCTACTAGAATTAGTAGTGCTTACATATTTATTAATATAAATAGATTATTGTTGGGCATGCTAAGGAACCCTGAGCTGATTAAAATTTACTTATCAAAAAATGTTTTTCTAGGGACTACTAAATATATGGAATTAGCCAGTTATATAATTAATAAAAATAAAGATGTTAATTTTGTAGTAAATGATGAATTAGAGAAGCAGTTAAAGGAAATAGAGAAAACAAAAAATCCCCCTCAAACCAAAGAAGAATTTCTAGAAACTATAAACAATTTAGAAAAAAATAAACAAGATATAAAATTAAGTCAAAATAAATTAAAGTTAAAGAATACAGTTAAACAAAATCCTAATGATATCTTTATCACCAAAATCATTGAAAGTTCAATAAAAGTAAAAAATCAAAAGTAAAGGAACTAAGAATAAATGCCAATAATTAATAAAACCAAAAAAGATATAAAAAAAACAGCATCTGTAAAATCTAAAGCTATTAAGAAAGCTCCTAGAACAAAAAAAGTTTCATCTCAAAAAGGAAAAGAAATTAAGGAACCTTCTGCAACTAAAAAAACTCTAATTGTTGAAAAAAAAGTTGTTACAAAGAAAGTTCCAAACCCAAAATCTAAGGAAGTTAAAAAGATTCCTGTTACAAAAAAGGAAGAAAAAGAGGTTATCAAAAAACCTAAAAAGGAAAAAGAACCGAAGATTATTAGTAAATTTGATTATATTTCTGATTTACTTCAAAAAGAAGTTAAAAAGACAAACAAAAAGACAAATGCAAATTATCTTTCACAAGATGAAGTATTTAAATTTTTAGAAAAAAAGAAATTAGAAATTCAAGATGATGATTTAGATGATTTAATTTTACACTTAATGGAGAAAAGTGTTATTAGTCCTGAAACTGATTTAGCTGATAATGCTGAAGCTAGTTTAAGTGATTTAATTGATGAAGTGGATGATGTAGACTTAGAGTCAACTGATGAATTAGAAATAGATGATCTTGTTTTAAATAATTATGATGAAGTAGATTTAGATGTTACAGATGAATTGGAATTAAAAGACTTTGATGATGCTGATGAATTTGATATTGATAGCACAATTAAAAGTGTTAGAGTTTCTGACAAGAATATGAAAAATAAACTTTCAGAAACAAGTGATATTGTTAAATGATATATGCGTTGAATTGGTAAGTATGGACAATTGCTAACTGCTGAAGAAGAAATCGATTTAGCTAAAAGAATTGAAAAAGGTGGACGTGATGGAAAGAAAGCTAAAGAAATTTTAATTCGTCGTAATCTTAGACTTGTTATTAATAATGCTAAGAAATACAAAAATAGAGGATTGTCATTTATAGACCTTATTTCTGAAGGTAATGCTGGTATTATTAAAGCGGTTTCTAAATATGACTGAAGAAAGGGTTTTAAATTTTCAACATATGCAACTTGATGGATTAGACAGGCAATCACAAGAGCTGTTGCTGATCAAGCAAGAACTATTAGAGTTCCTGTTCATATGGTGGAAACTATTAATAAAATTATTAAGATTAAAAGAGAATTACAACAAGAATTAAATGAAACACCAACAGATCAACAAATTGCTGAAAGATATGGTGAAGATTTTACTGCTGAAAAAGTTCAATATATTCGTCGTATAAATATTGATCCTATTTCACTTGATAAGCCAATCGGTAAAGAAGATGATTCTTCATTTAGTGATTTTATTAAAGATAGTAATATTATTTCACCTGTTGATTATGCTGCTCAAGAAGAACTTTCTGCAATTCTTGAAGAGATGATTGAATCTCATTTAGATGATTTTGAAAAAGAGATTATTCAAAAGAGATATGGAATTGGTGTCAATGAGAATGGTGAAAAAATTAAATCACATACACTTGATGAAATAGCTTCTGAATTAGGTTATACAAGAGAAAAAATCCGTCAAATTGAAACTAAGGTTTTAAGAAAATTAAAACACCCTCAAAGAAGAAAGAAACTAAAAGATTTTTACCAAAATGAAAATTAACAATCAAAATGATTTAATTAAAGTACTAGAAAACGAATTCCCACTAAAATCTCAGGAATCTTGAGATTTTAGTGGTTTTTCATTTCTTTCTAAAAAAAATAGAGATTTAAAAGTTATGATTTGTCTAGATGCTGATAAGGAAGCAATTTTGAAGGCCATTAAAGATAATGTTTCATTAATTATTTCGCATCATCCATTTTGTTTTGCCCCTACTAAGAGAGAAGCTATTAAAATTGATCCTACAAAAAAGGAGTTGTTTGAGTTGGTTAAAAAGAATAATATTTCTCTTTATTCAATTCATACTAATTTTGACATTAGCAAAAATGGAACTCACCATTATTTATTAAAAAAATTAGGATTATTAGATAAAAAAAATGATCAGTATAAATTTAGCACAATAATCAAATATTCTTCTTCTTTTGATTCATTAGTAAAATTACTAAAAGAAAAATTAAATTTGAATTTTATACTTTCTAATTGAAATAAAACTAAGAATGATGAGGTAGGTAAAATATACTTTGCTCCAGGTTCAGGCGATATTTATGAATTTATTACATATAATCAAATTAATAATTGCGATTTATTAATAACTTCTGATATTAAATGAAATGAGCAAGTTGTTCTCCAAAATGCTAAAATAAATTATGTAATTGTTTCTCATAAAGTTGAAGAAGTATTTGTTGATGGAATTAATGAATTTATTAATAAAAAAGTTTCGAAAGATATAGAAATAATTTTAGACTATCGTAAAGATCAATTAAAAAAATATTAAAGTTAATTTAAGTCTAATTGTTAATTATATATATTTAATATATAATTAAAAAATGGATTTAGTAAACTGGTTTCCAGGCCACATGGCAAAGGCATTTAATGATATCAAGGATAAACAAGAAATTGTTGACTGCTTTATTGTCCTTTTGGATGGAAGAGTTCCCATTTCTTCTTACAATGAAGAGTTTGATAAAATAGCTCCTCGTAAACCAAGATTATTTGTTTTTACTAAAAGTGATTACACTAATATTGACAAATTAAATCAAGTTCTACCTAGATTTAATAATAAACATGATTTATCTGTAATTGTAAATTTAAAAAAACCTCAATCTAGAAAAAAGATATTAGCAAAACTTGAACAACTACTAAAAAATAAAAGAGAGAGAGATGTTAAAAAAGGTTTGTTAAAACCAAGATTAAGGTGTTTTGTAATTGGAATGCCTAATGTTGGTAAATCAACAATGATTAATTTATTAGCACAGTCAAAGAAAACTAAGGTTGCTAATTTTGCAGGAACAACAAGATCATTACAATGAATTTCGGCTGGAGAAATTCAACTATTGGATACACCAGGAATTTTAATGCCTAAATTAGTGAATCAAATAGATGCATTAAAATTAGTGGCCACAGGAGCTATTAAAGCAGAAATTGTTAATGATTTAGATTTTTATTATGGTATTACAAAAATCATGAATCAATTTGCACCTGAAAAATTTGCAGAAATAGGAATTGAATATTTTGATGATGAAAGAGGGCAATATAATGAATTAATTAAATTTACTAAAAAAAGAAATTTATTAATTAAAAATGGTGAACCAGATATTAATAAAGGTCTTAGAATAATAAGGCAACAAATATTAAATTTTTCCAACATTATTTGAGATTAAAATATTGGAAAAATAAGGAGAAAATATGGATAAAAAAATTAATGAATTATGAGAAGAGAAATTTGGAAATACAGAGTATGCATTTGATTTTGCTAACAAATTAATCATTAAGAAAGAATTCAAAACTAAATCATCTTTTTCATGGGATATAGATATATATGATTTTGGTGATGAAGCTAACTTTATTGCTAATGTTGAAACAATTAGGTTAAGAGATAGGAAACCAGTTTTTGAAATTGAGGGTTTAAAATATATTATTACTCAAAATCCTAATTACACTTATTCGATTATTTCTCCTTCAAAAATAAGTGATGAAAAATGTCCAATAAATTTTGATTTATTACTTAATAGTAAAATAAATAATTATGAAAAACAAAATTATTCTTTTATTATTATTACAGTTAAAAAAATGAAGAAAAATATTGCAAACATTTTTCTTTCATTTGTTGTTGATTACTTCAAAACTTTTAAACAATTCATTTCATTCAATATTGATGATAGTAATTTTTCAAGAACTGAAATTAAATTTCAATTTCTAAATGACAAAAACTTTACAAGTAGTGATGCTTTCGAAATTTCCGTAACAATCTCTACATTAATGCCACTTATTATTCATAGACTTTCATTACTTAATCAAAAATTATGGAAAATTGATGTGGAATTTAATAAGGAAAATTATTATAATGTTTTTTTTGATTCAAAAAAAATGGATGAAAACTATTATCCTTTTGATAACATCAAAATAACTGAAATGATAACAATGTTTGAAAACACTATCTTTATAGATGAAAAAACCAAAAAGGAAATCACTGAAAATGGTATATCAAAAAATGGTTTTGAATCTGCCAAAAATTCAGTTAAAGAAGGTTTTTACCAATATAGATATTTAAGAACAGATATTGCAAAATATTGTGATCTAGTTTTATCAAAAGCTAAATAATTTTTTTAAAATTATTTAAAATTATTCCACCAGCAACTGCTATATTTAATGATTCATATTTAATAGGAATATATATTTTTTCATCAACTAATTTTTCAATATTAAATTCAATTCCCGTCGCTTCATTACCAAGAATAATAATGTTTTTTTGATGTTTTTCTACTTTGTCAAATTCTTTAGATTCCTTCCTCAATAAAGCTCCATATATTCAGTAACCTTTTTGTCTTTGTTCTTTAACTCAATCTATTGAATTTGTTATATTAATACAATTTGTAAAAAAGGTAGCACCCTGGGCAGATCTTAATACTTTAGGATTGTAAATATCAACACCTTCAATTACAATATCATTATAACCAAAAGCTTTAGCAGTTCTAATTAATGTTCCTAAATTTCCAGGATCATTAATTTTATTTAAAAATAAGATGTTATCACCCAACTTTTTTGGCTTTGTCATTTTACAAATGCCAATAATATTTTGAGGTGTTGTGGTGGTTGAAAGTTTCTTGATTTCACTTTCATGGCAAAAAAATGTTTCATCAAAATCAAAAATTTTTTCTGTTGAAATTATAGTTTGAACAACTTTAGCTTTAAGTGCTTCTTCAACAAGATGCTTTCCTTCAATAATATAAATACCTTTTTCTAAACGATATTTTTTTTGAAGTAATTTTTTATATTCAGTAATTTCATTTTTTGTTAAATAATCACGATGCATTTCAATTAAAAATTCTTTACTATTCATTTTCATCTTTCATCAAAAAATTTTTGCCTTTTTGAACTTCATATAGAGATAAGTCTTTGAAATCATTTTGTCTTAATATTTCATAAGTAACAAGATTAACCGAATTTGCTAAGTTAAGACTACGACATTTTTCTGCCATAGGTATTCTTAAGCAAGTTTCGATGTTATTTTTTAAAATTTCTTTAGGAATTCCAGTAGATTCACGACCAAACATTACTCAAAATTCTTTTTCCTTTTTGTAATTAGGTTCAACATAATTTTTTATTCCATATCTTGAAATATAATAAATTTTCTTATCTCCATGTTGCTTAACAAATTCATCATAATTTTCATAAATAAAATATTCAATCTCTTCAACACTTCTTCCGGCCGCCGCCCTTTTAATCGTTGCATGATGTAAATCGAAAGCCATTGGTTTTATAATGTGGAGAATAGCATTAGTTGCATAACAAGTTCTAATGATATTTCCTGTGTTGGGCGGAATTTCTGGTTGGTATAAAATTATATTAATCATAAATTGAATTATATATTGTAATAATATTTTTATTGCTTATAATTATATAAAACAAAATTTTTAAGAAAGAGATAAAATTATGAAAAATGTAGAAAAAGAAAGATACTTGTTTGCAATCGATTTAGATGGTACTGTTTTATCTAATTCAATTACAAATGAAATTCATCCAAGAACAATAGAAGCAATCAAAATGGCAAAGGATAAGGGTCATATTGTTTCAATAATTACTGGTAGACCTTGAGTATCAACAAAAGAAATTTATGAAAAACTAGAATTAGATACAATTGTAGGTAATATTAATGGTGCTCACATTCATAATCCATGTGATCCATTTTTCATTGATTACATAAGATATGTTAATTTAAATGAAATGCTTTATATTCTTAGTGACAAGAAATTGAAAAATCTTACAAGGAATTATGCAATCGAAGGACCGGGATGAGTTCAAATTGATAAACGTGATGAGGAACTTGAACAAATTTTCGGTTTTAATAAATTACCAAAGTTTTCTGAAGGAATTGATTTAGGTAGAATACCACTTAAACCAATTGGAGTAGTTTTAGATATTGATTTCCAACAATCAGATGATATGGAAATTATGCATGATGCAATGAAATTAAAAAAATACCTTGATCGTAAATATGGAGATTTGGCAGAATTTAATTACTGATCAAAAGGTGATGACAGTTCGAAAATTTTTGATATTACTGCTCTCGGAGTTTCTAAAGCTAAAGTGATTTCTCTATTACTAAGATTTTATGATATTAAAGTTAAAAATACAGTGGCAATTGGGGATGGTTTTAATGATATCTCAATGTTAAAATTAGTTGAACATTCTGTTGCAATGGATAATGCTGATGATAATGTAAAGAAATATGCTAATTATGTTTCTAAATTAACAAACAAAGAAGGTGGAGTTGGTGAGTTCATTATTAATTTTTTGAATAATTTAGAAAATAAATAATATAATAAAATTACTTTTACAAGTTCAAGGGACCGAAATGACAAAAAAACCAATTAAAAAAACAGCACCAAAAAAGGAAGCTAAGCCAATAAAATTTATCGAATATACTAAAGGTATTTTTGAAAATAAAAATGTAATTGGTGTTGATGAAACTGGTGTGGGAGATTATTTAACTCCTTTAGTGGCTTGTGGAGCTTATGTTGAATATGCAAATATTGAAAAGATAAAACAATTAGGAATCACAGATTCTAAACTTATGACTGATAAAAAAATATTAGAAATATTTCCTAAATTGAAGGATCTTTTAAAATTTAAAGTGAGTCATTTAACACAACAAGGTTACAATAACTTAAATAAATACATGAATGCTAATGAACTTAAAATGTTTCTACATATGAAATCAATTAACCACCTTGAATTAAAAGAAAAAGTTGCGAATGATATGACAATAATAGATCAATTTAGCAATGAATCAAGTATTGTAAAATATTACACTTTACTAGTAGAAGGAAAATTAAGTGCTGATTCATTTGTTAAACCTGTAATGTTATTAGAAAAAGCAGAATCTAAACATGTTGCAGTTGCTGCTGCTTCAGTTATTGCAAGATATCATTTTCTAAAAATGATGGAAGAGCAAGATGCAGAATTAGAAATTAAGACCCCATTAGGTACTAATGAAAATGTTGAAAATTTTGCAATTAAATTTGTTGAATTATATGGTCGTAAGGCCCTTTACTCATTAGCAAAAATTAGTTTCAAAACTACTGAAAAAATTGACAAAATATTAGCAGAAAAAAATAAATCTTAATTCTTATTAACTCAATATTAAGAAATGATTTTAAATTATCTTTTCACTTCACGATCAAAAGCAATCATTATCGATTCAATAGGCGCCCCACCATTAATTAATTCAAATGATAAAAATCCAGATTCTATTAATGAATTTTTAGAATGAATTGCTATTTCGATTTCTTTTTCAAGAGTTTCAGCCAAAAACATTGGATCGCCAAAATCTGAAAAAATAAAACATTTTTCAATCCTTTGATTTTCACTCAATGCTTTCTTTAATTCCTTAATTATTTTTGTTTCACTCTTAGAATCTGTCTTATCCATCCCATAAGTCAAAACTTTTATGACATTATAATTTATTGGGCACATTGAAATAAAATAATTCTTAATAGCATTAGAAAACTCTATTCTATTTGTTATGATTACAAATGCGTACAAAATACTCCATTCTTCATTTTTCTTAATAAAAAAAATTAAACTCAACTTTAAGTTTATTTTAAAAAATTATACTCAAAAAATGATAAAATTATTTAATAAATTATCGGAACATTAAGAATGGGGCTAAAGTGAAAAAATTATTATTAACGTTCTCAATATCAGTACCACTTTTATTGCCATTAGCAGTGGTTTCATGTTCACAGAGTAGTGATAAAGATCGTATTAATAAAGCAAGAGAAAAAATAAAACAAATAGTATCAGAAAAACCACAACCCACTTTGTCAACTCAACCAAGTGATTTAATTGATTTAGAAAGCTATTTAAAAATAAATTCTTTTGTTGCACCAACAACACAAGTATCGGGGGTAAAGATTGAATTATATAATGTGGAACTTCCGACACCAAATTCTACTAATTTAGTTATTTGATTAAAAGTAACATCAACTGACACTTTGGACATAATTGCTGAAATATCAGATTTTTACTCAATTAATTTTAATGAATTGTATGGAATTGATCTGACAACCATTCAACCGATCACTATTGATCAATTAAATAATCCTTTTGATAATTTAATGAATAGTAAAAATTCTGCATTACAAAAATTTATTGATGAGGCAATTAATGGTACAGGAGTATTTGATACTCTCTCTCATATTGACCCCAACAAATTAAATGAAGATTCAAAAGATCTAAATGATCGTTTAACAACTAAAAACATTAATGATAACATTTTTGAAAGTCAACAAGGTAATGTTCATGCAGTTTTTATTAGATATGATAATGGAATGAGAAGAATATCACTTTCATTTGAATTATATGATAATGACACTGCTAAAGTAAGTGCTAACAGGCAATTTGAAATTAATCTAATAGGAGGAAATATTTAATGAAATTAAAATTTTTATTACCAATAGCATTACCAATAATCACCCTTCCTGTAGCAACTTTAATTTCTTGTTCAGATTCAGATTTAAGTCAAGATGTAATCAATGAAGAAACTTTTTTAGTCAGTCAAGCAGCTAAAAATAAATTTTCTCCAAGAGTTGAATTGAAGAGTAATATTAATATTAGTAAGATTGATTCAAAAATAATAAATTTTGACAACATTGATAAAGAGGAAAAAATTCTTAATTTTGAAATAATTAATTTCGAAATACCTTTAGTTGATTCAAATGATACAAATGTTAATGTAAAAGTTTCTTCAAAACTAGATAAGGAAATATTTGAGACTTATTCCTTTAAAGTATCGGATGCAATTATAAAAAATGGATTTTCAATTACTCCAATGAGTAATATGGATTTTCAAAGTGCTGTAAATGATGTTTATTTTAAAAATGATAATTTTTTATTAACATTAATTAATGATATTTCAGTTCGCATTTCACAAGCAGGTAATCAATTAGATATATCACTTAAAAAATATATTGATGGTGGTGTATTGGAATCAATTCTTGATATTCCAAAGGAAAAAGCTATTTTTATTAGTAATATTGAAAACTACATCAAATCAACAGTAATTAATCAAATGAACAACATTGCACTTCAAAGAAAATTAGAAATAAAAATAAATGATGTACAAAGAAAAGTAGGTTCAATTAATGAAGTAGAAATTATGATGGATATTATTTTCAATAAAAATAGCATTTATACTTTACCTACTTTTTCTACCTCATCTTTTTCTAATCAATATTTCAATCTTGAAGAAGAATTAAAAGTTTTGTTAACTGACAATTTTAAACCAACAATTTTAATAAATGATGATTTAATTTCCCCAATTCCAATATGAAATTTATATGATTACTTGGCAATTGATTTTTCTGAAGATCAAAATTTAAATAATGAATTTATGATCGGTATTAATATTGACTATCCAATTCCAACTCCGCCAACAGTTAGTGAAGAATCTGAAATTGAAATTGAAATTTCTTGCAGAAATTTCTCTGATAGAATAAATAAAAAATATAAAATTAAAATTAAAGAGCTAATAAATTATGGTCCTAATGTAATTGATTTTACTGCTATCAAACCGCCCTTATCCATTATTAAAAATAATCATAATGATAAAAGGGAGATGAAATGAAAATAAAAAGTTTGCCTCTTTTACTTGCATCAACAATTATCCCTATATCAACACCACTTATTTTTGTTTCATGTTCTTCATCAGTTGATCAAAAATATGTTGATAAATTTTACAATAGTATTATTAACAAAAAAGATTGAAGTGGGCATCAAAATGAATATGCATCTGCTATTTATGATTTAGAAACATTTAGGGCAATCTTTAGAGATATATTACCAACAAATAATGAATTGAAAGAGAAAGGTTTTGTAATGTCATTAGAAAGAATTATTCCTTATGACTATTTAGGAATTAGTAATTACACTGTTTATTTAAGAGGTGCTAAAAATGGGGAAACATATTTACCTACTCCTAAAAAAATAGAGGAAGAAAGTGACATTAAAGAACCAATAGTTTCATTTTCAATTAGTGGCTTTCTTAAATCAACAAGCTTAATTACAGAAGAATTTAATGATGCATACAATCGTGTTAGTGATAATTATCCATTAAATCTTACAGGAACAAATTTTTTCCAAACTCAAAACATTGAGACAAATATTTCTTTTGATAATCCAGATTCTCCATATTATGTAGAAAAATTATTCGACTTTAAAGCAATCCATAATTTTGAAATAGCAAGTTTTCAAGAAGTTAAAGTTAGCAACCAAAATAAAACTGCTTCCTTTAGACTGTTCTTAAAAATGGGCGGGAAAACTAAAGGTCCTGGTAAAGTTGTTTCCTTAAGTTTATAGGTTTATTTTCATGATATTAGTGTAAAATATACTCATATAAAAATTAAAGGTTAGGAGTAAAATGTCAAAAGTTCTAAAATTATTTTCAATCACTTCAATTTCAGTCACTCCATTATTGATGATTTCTTGTTCTCAAAGTAGTGAAGCTCAAATTTCTAATATTAAAATTAATCGAATTGAATTAGAAAAAAATCTAGTAAAAAATGATGATTCTACTTTTACAAAACAATCATTTGATAGTTTCATTAATGATTTTAATAATAATCCTCAAAATTATTTTTTATCTAATACAAATATTTTAAATACTTCTACACCATTTATTAATGCAAATATCAATTCATTTGCTGAAGTTGGTGACTTAAAAAAACCTAATATTAAGGTTGAAAAAGTAACAGATATGTCTTCATTCGAAACTATTAAATTTACTTTTGAATTAAAGAAAGATTATAAACCTGAAATAGTTATTGAAGATTCTCCTTCGGTTTCACAAACAATCTTAAAAACTAATGTATTCTCAATGACTTTTAGAGTTCTTATTCCAGAAAAAGATACTCCAGAACGTCAGGAAGAAATTCAATGGATTCATTCATTCTTTCATGCAAACTTTTTCTTATATATAAGTGCAGAAATTAAAACTGCAACTGAAGCTAAAACTGCTACTCAAATAATTGGTGAAATTACAAACAAAACTGAATTTGAAAAAGTATTTACTAGAAAAGTAGATTTCCCTTACATCTTGGGTTGAGATTATAGTGTTATGGCAACTATTGATCCTGATGATACTAAAGCAGTTATCATGAAATTTTCTCTAAGTAACTCATTATTTGTTGGCACTAATGCCTTAACCTTAGAAGAAGCAAGTGCGCAATTTATCTTGTTAGGTTTAGCAGGATAATAATTTAAAATATGAAAAAACTTATCATCCTTTCAGATACCCATGGTAATAATCAACTAATTGATAAAATTTTAAAGTCTAATGAATATGATATATCAATTCATGCTGGTGATTATGAAACTGATGTTAATTACATGATTAAAAATTTTAACTTTTTTGTGAGAGGTAATAATGATTTTGATTCTCAAAAAGAGGAACTTTCTTTTGAAATAGAAGGTGTTAAATTCAATCTTCAGCACGGACATTTTATTGGTTCATATAGTGATTTAGATAATAATGATTTAATGAGGAAAGTTCTTCAAAATAAAAAAGTTGATGTTTTAATACATGGTCATACTCATATAACTAAAATTGTTTATTTTACTGACAAGACATATATTGTTAATCCGGGTTCCATTTGATTGCCAAGAGGTGGAAGCAAAGCTTCTTATATAGTTGCAACTATTCATAATGGTGTAATTGATTTTGAAGTTAAATTTATTGATCATTTATAAAATGTTCTAAAAACAAAAATTAATATAATACTTGCTTTTGCAAGAATGGTATAATTTAACAATAAATATTTATATTTAAAGGAGGTAATAATGTTAGATTTTTTAGGAAAAAGACTTCAAAAAACATTGAATGAAACTAACAAAAAAACCACTCTAAAAGAAGAGGACATTTTAAAAGCAACTCGTGAAATTAAAATGTCATTACTTGAGGCTGATGTTAATTTAAAAGTTGTTAAAGATTTTATTAATAATGTTAAGACTAAAATAATAGGTCAGGATTTAATGTCACAACTTAATCCAGGGCAACAAATGGTTAAAATCATTAAGGAAGAATTAATTGATATTCTCGGTAAGACTACTAAAGAAATTAAATTAGATTCAAAACCATATATTATTATGATGACTGGATTACAAGGTGGTGGTAAAACTACAACTGTTGCCAAATTAGCAAATTACTATAAAACAAAAAAACAAGCCCAAAAAATTTTATTAGTTGCTGGTGATATTTATCGTCCAGCTGCTATTGAACAGTTGGTAACTTTAGCCAAAGCAATTGGTGTTGACTATTTTGAAATGGGTACTGATTTTCCAGTTGAAGAAATTATTGAAAAGGCTCTAAAAAAAGTGAGAGAAGAAAAATATGATTTAGTAATTCTTGACACAGCTGGTCGTTTATCAATTGATGAAGCACTTATGAATGAATTAGTAATTGTTAAAAAGTTAGCTCATCCTAACCAAATCCTTTTTGTGGCCGATGCATTGAGTGGACAAGATATTATTAATGTGGCAACAACATTCAATGAATACTTAAAACTTACAGGTTCCATAATTACAAAACTTGATTCAGATGCTCGCGGTGGAGCTGCATTATCAATTAGATACTTACTAAATGTTCCTATTTCATTTATTGGTACAGGTGAAAGGGTTCATAATTTAGATTTATTCCACCCAGAAAGAATGGCAGAACGTATTTTAGGAATGGGTGATGTTTTAACATTAATTGAAAAGGCTGAATCAGTTATTGATGAAAAAGCCGGAAAGAGAATGTTAAACAAGATGATGAAGGGTGAATTCGACCTTGATGATCTCTTGGATAATTTAAAGCAAGTAAGAAAAATGGGAAAACTTTCCAAAATTATTAAACTACTTCCTGGAACAGTAAAAATTGATGAAGATAAAATTTCTAAAGCTGAAAGTAAAATAGCATTATTTGAAATCCTAATTTCCTCAATGACTGCCGCTGAAAGAAAAGATCCACGTCTATTAAAAAATGCTTCTAGAAAAAATAGAATACTTAAAGGTTCAGGAAGAACTGCTCAAGAATACAACAATTTAGTAACTGAATTTGATTCAATGAAAAAACGTCTAAAAGGAATGTCGAAAGGCTTTAATGGTAAATTCGATCCTTCTATGTTTGGAATGTAATTATCAAAAAATATTTATAATATAAATTATTATTCAAATAGAGAAATTTTTTTAATAGATTCAATATTATCTTTTTCAAGTTTCTTAATTAAATCTTTCACCCTTAAATTAGGATTATATTCTGTAAGTAGATTTAATAATCTTGTGTTAGTATTAATATTCTTTTTAAGTTCATCAATAATCTTTAATTTTTTAATAGTTGTTTTTATTTCAGATAAATTATCAACAAAATAATACATTCTATTAATATCATCAAGGGCATATTCTTTTAATTCATTTTGTAATACATTAGGATTCATGTAAATATGATATTTTGTTTTCCTAGTTTTTTTAATAATGTTATAAAGAACAAAGCCTGAATAAGAAGCAATTGCTCCATTATGATTTAGATTGTATTTTTTAATTTCATCAGGAGTCAAAATATTACTTATTTCTTTTCTAAATTCAGGGAAGTATTCTCTATCTTTAAAACCTTTTTTAGTCACTTTAGAAAGAGAGATTTCTCTTTTGGTTGAAATAGTATCTTCATCAAAACAATTTCTTAGTAATGAATTAACAATTATATGTCTTCTAAATATTGCTTCCAATAATTGCTTTTCTAATGATGGGTTTCAACCAACAAAATTAATTTCACTAATATCGAGAGGTCCTCTTCTTTTAATTAATTTCTTAATATTACTAATGATACTTTGATAAAAATCATCTAAAATGCAAATTACTAAATTATTATTTAGTGGTATGTTTTTATGATTAAAATCAAATATTTCAAAAATAGTTATTATTTCATTTTTTTTATCGCGATATCCTATTGTGTAAGATAGTGGTATTTGGTTAAAAGATTTATTGACTTTTCTTGCAAACATTCCAGATATACATTCAAAATCAATAAAGATATCATAAATTTTCATAAATTTAATTATATTCACATAAAAATAATTTTTATAGTTTTTTTTGAATGTATAATTATTAACAATATGAAATTAAGTTATAAAAAGATTGTTGATAAAAAGTTCGAAACAGTAATTAATGGTTATTCTCCAACTCAAGTGGATATGTTTTTAGACAAAATTTGTTTAGATTATATGGAATATGAAAAAAGAATAAGTGAACTTGAATTAGAGGTAGAAAATCTAAGAAATGAAAATGCTTCTTTAACTGAAAGTTTATTTAATGCTCAAACTAGTATTACAATTGAAAATGAAACTGAATATCAAGTTGATATCCAACCAGAATTCCCTGAAAATAATGAGACAAATGATCAATATGGAAATTATGCTGAATATAATGTCGAAGAAGAAGCATTTGATGAAACGTCTAATAAATAATTAATATTTAGCGACTCTATCAAAATGATATAATTTAATTATCTATAATAAAAGAGCAGACAATTATGAATGGTTTTGGAATGGGAGTAGAGTTCAAAATTTTCTTATTGATAAGTAATTGTTGCATCCGCTTAATTATGCTTTTTTTATTTTAGTTTTTAGGGAAATGATATGAAAAATAAAATAAATGCATTACTTGAAGATTCACTATTTAAACTAAGAGGTGAAATATCACTTTCAGAGTTTAAAAATATTGTTAAAACTTTTGGTTGAAAAATGAATTATAAAAAAATTCATATAGTTGGAACAAATGGAAAAGGTAGTGTTTCAAAATATTTAAATGATAACTTAGTTAGTGATAATAAAATCGTTGGATTGTTTACTTCTCCTCATATTTTTAATTTTGAAGAAAGAATTAAAATTAATAATGTTGATATTTCCTTCATTGATATTCAACATCATATGATGGATATTTATATTGCCTTCCCTGATTATTCATTCGGTTTTTTTCAATTAGTTTTTCTAGCATGTCTTGCTTATTTTGAAACTAAGAAAATAGACATTGCAATTTTTGAAGCTGGAATCGGAGCAAAAAAAGATATTGTGAATTATTTAAATTTTGATCTAACTCTCTTTACTTCTATTAGTCTTGATCATGAAAAAATTTTAGGAAATACAGTTGAAAAAATTGCAAAAGATAAAGCATATGCAATTAAAAAAAATAATAAGATTTTTTATCCTAATACTCTACCAAATAAAATTCAAAAAATTCTTAATGAACGAGCTACTAAAATGCAGAATAAAAATATCAATATTGTTAAAATAAAATCTAAAGATATTCATATTCAAAATCAAGAATTAGCTCAACATATCTTAAAGAAAGAATTTAAAATAAAAGATTGTAAATTTACTTTACCAACTGGTAGAGCACAAAAAATTATTATTAATAGTATTATTAATTATGTTGATGTTGGGCATAATGTAAATGGTATCCAAAAATCATTAAATCATTTTAATGATAATGATATTTATTTTGATCAATATGTTGTCTCAATTTCATCAGATAAAAATGTAAAAGAAATTATGAAAAATTTTGATAGCACGATTACCTTCATTTATCAAAATAAAAGTAATCGTGCTCTAGAGTATTTGGATTATCCTAAAGAATTTAAAAAAATTTATATACTTGAAAATTTCATTAAAAAACTTGACAAAAAAACTTTATTTATTGGATCATTCTATTTTATAGAGGAAATATTAAGGTTGGTGAAAGATGGAATTAACACCAAAATTTAAAACTAGGCTAAAAAATCATTTTAGATTTACAGTAATGGATATTGCTTTAATGGGAATGCTTATGGCGATATATTTTGTTGTAGTGTTTTTATTAAAACAGTTTTTGCCGGGAGTTTTTAATATTAGTGTTGAAACATTATTCTTTATTTTGTTTGGAATAATTTTTGGTCCAATCAAAGGTTCAATTTTTGCAATAATGTGTGACACAACTTATCAGTTGTTTTTAGGAGGTATTGCTTTTTGAATGATTGAATATGCAGTTGTTCCACCCTTGGTAGTCATATTATCTTGAGGTTTAATGTTCTTTTATGAAAAAAATAATAGGTTTAGATTTATTTTTCCTAATGTAGTTTTAGCATTAACAATTGTAGGTGTAATAGGTTTCTTTGTTTATCAATTTATTAATAATTCATTTATGTTTGATAATAGTATTGTTAATCCTCAATTAGTATTTTGATTAATGATAATTTTATGCATTTCATTAATAGCCACAATAATAATGACAATGGTCTTATATAGGATTAATAAAAAGGAAATTTATGTTAGAATACTTTATTTGGTTGCAGTCATTGCAATTATATTAATAATATTTAGATGACTTTGAGGTCCTTATGCATATGTAATGTTTTTTAATAGATTTCTCTCATCCGAAAACAAGCCTGATAAAATTATGTCAATTCAGTATCCAATAACGCTTGCAGGAATTGCCATGAAAACTACATATGTTC
Organism: Metamycoplasmataceae bacterium; assembly: GCA_051656785.1. GTDB lineage: Bacteria > Bacillota_I > Bacilli_A > Mycoplasmatales > Metamycoplasmataceae > UBA710. Next base: position 132,808 of record JBOFJK010000003.1, on the reverse strand, counting down.
TACCAATATTTGTTGTTATTTTGATTCCAACTTTGACAGCAATTTCTTATGGTAAGAAAAATTATTTTTCAAATAGAAATAATTAATTTTCTTTTTATATATAATTTAAAATCATGAGCAATAAAAATGACACCTACACTAAACGTAGAGTTAAAAGAATGAAAAATGTTGAGATAATTTATTGCTATGAATTATTTGATGAAAAGATTAATGTTAATAAAATATTTTCAGAGGAAAATATTGATGATGATCAGTTGAAAATGATTTCAGTAATTCAGAAAAATTATGATGCTTTCATTAAAACTGCAAAGTTGTTTTTAGATGATGATTGAACATGAGTAAGGATGTCTCCTTTAACAAGAGCAATCATTTTATGTGCTTCTGCTGAATTATGAAATATTGATAAAAAAGTAATTATTAATGAATATATTGAAATAACTAAAGATTATATTCCAGATGATACATATAAATTCATCAATAAAATATTAGATAAAATAGGGAGCACTTATGAGCAAATCAGAAATAAAAAAAATAAATAATATTAAAGCTATTTTAGTCAAAAGTAATAAATACAAAGAATATAAGTCTATTTTCCAAAATAAACAAACTAGATTTTTATTATCTAAGATGGCAATCATTTTTGAATCCAAATCAGAAATTGAATATTTAGTAAAAATGGAGTTATTATTGATGACCAAACCAACAAAAGAAAATTTGATAAATTTAATGTTTGAATTATCAAAAACATTTAATGAAAAGTTTGTTAATTTAAAATGAAAGAAATTTTCTATTTGTTTATGATATGTTTTTCAAATGTCAATCTTCTATAATAAAAGAAAAAAACTTCCTTGTGAATATACAATTGAAAATTATGTTTCACTGAATAATATCAAAAGAAATAATTTTGCTAAATGACTTAAATCTTTCTATGATAGTGGTTATATTGATTTTAATAAGTATGTGGTGAAAGTTCTGGAGATTATTATTTAATGACATTATTAGAAAAATTAATCACCATGGATTATGATGAAAAGTTAGCTGATTCTCTAATTAGAATAGGAAGTGTTTTTGTTGATAATGAAAAAGTTACTTCACCAAAAATAAAAATCAAAAATAATGCAGTCATTAAAATTAAGGACAATAAGAAATATGTAAGTCGTGGTGCATATAAACTTTTAAGTGCATTAGAGGAATTCAGAATAGATCCTAGTGGTTTAGTTTGTTTGGATATCGGTTCATCAACTGGTGGCTTTACACAAGTACTTTTGGAAAAAGGGGCAAAATTTGTTTATGCTCTTGATGTTGGTACAAATCAACTTGATTACAAATTAAGATCAGACAGTAGAGTAAAATCATTAGAAAAAACTAATCTAAAATTAATTAATAAAAATATGTTTGACCAACAAATAGATTTAATAGTTTGTGATGTTTCTTTTATAAGCTTAAAATATGTATTTGATGTTATTGATGACATACTATTAAAATCAGCATATTTTATAGCATTGATAAAACCACAATATGAAATAAAGAGTTGGGAGGTTTCAGAAGGTGGTTTTGCAGAAATTGAATTGCATAAAGGAATAATTGCTAAAATTATTATGTATAGTAAAAATAATTTTGAATTCATTAAATTAAAAGAATCACCAATTTTGGGCAACAAATCTAAGAACATTGAATACCTATCACTATTTAAAAGGAAGTAAAATGAATAAATGAATTAAAGATTTTCCAATGTTAAAAAATGACATAGTATATTTAGATAGTGCTGCTCTTGTCCTAAAACCAAAAATGGTAATTGATGCTATTACAGATTATTATACTAATAAATCAATTTCTAGTAGAACTCGAGACTCAATTATAGGAATTGAAGTTAATTCTAAAATTGTTGAAACTAGAAGAAAGGTATCACAATTAATTGACTGTCAAGATGATGAAATTATCTTTACTTCTGGTTCAACAGATTCACTCAATTATGCTGCAGAACTTTTTGAAACTTTAGTAAAAAAAGATGAGGAAATTTTATTATCTAAATTGAATCATTCATCAAATATTATTCCTTGATTAGAACTCGCAAAGAGAACAAAAGCTAAAATTGTAGTTTCCTTGGATATAATGAAAGATATTAATAAAAAAACAAAATTAGTTTGTCTTGCTCAAGTTAATAATTCTTTTCAAACAACAGATAATCTTGATGAAATATATAAGAAATGTCAAAAAGTTGGAGCATATTTGGTTAATGATGCAGCTCAAGCAATAGCATACAAAACAACAACAATGAAAAATTCTGATGTTATTGTTTTTAGTACTAATAAATTTTATGGACCAACAGGTTTAGGTGTTTTAGCAATGAAAAGATCAATTCTTGACAAAGTTGAAGCCAAGAGATATGGTGGTGGAGCTGTTGATTATATTACTGCAAACAATGAATGAAAAAGTAAAGAATCTATTTTAATGCATGAGCCCGGGACAATGCATCTTGCTGGAATATTTGGTTTTAATGCTGCCCTTGATTATTACAGTTCATTGGATTTAAAAGAAGTTAATTTATATATTGATAATCTTTCAAAATATTTATTTGATAAATTATCTAAAGTTAAGAATGTGAGAATCGCTTCAAAAAGAGGAGATGCTATTGTTTTATTTTTTATGAAAGATATTGAGCCGCAAGATATTTCATCATTTTTGGGACACAATAATATCTATGTAAGATCTGGAGTTTTTTGTAATCAATACTTAAAGAAAATAAAAGATAAGACATATGTTAGAATTTCATTATCTTTCTATAATACAAAAGAAGATGTTGACAAACTATGTAAGGCTCTTGATAATGGAGGAAATTTCTTTGGATTCTTATAACAACAATCAAAAAAGGGAAATTATAATGGATTATTACTTAAATCCAAGAAGGAAAAAATCAGTCAATTTTCCAACTGATAATTTTAAAACATATTATCACCATAGCGACAATTGTGTTGATGAAATTACTTTAATTGATATTGAAGGAAATGATTATGCTTTTCAAGCTACTGGTTGTGCAGTTTTTCTATCATCATCTGAAATATTTTTAGAAGAAGCAGCAAAAGATAATTTTTCTAATGTTAAAGAATTATCAGCAGCATTTAAAAAATTAATCAATCAAGAAAATATGGATGAGAAGGAGAAAGAAATTATAGGTAAGTTAAACATTTTCTCTAATGTAAAAAAACATTTAAATAGGGTTGAATGTGCTTTAATGATTACAAAAGTATTTGAAAAGATTTAATTAAATAATTTAAATAATATAATAATATAATAAAATGACAAAAATTCAAAAGAAAAACAAAGTAATATTACATATTGATGTTGATTCTTTTTTTGTTAGTTGTGAAGTTGCATTAAGACCTGAGTTAGCAAATAAGGAGGTTGCAATTGGTACTGATTCACCAAAAGCTATTGTTACTTCTTTAAGTTATGCTGCAAAAGCTAAAGGAGCAAAAGTACCTTGAAAATTAGCTCTAGTAAAAGAACATTGTAGAAATTTAATTGTGATTGAACCTAATATGGATTTGTATCAAAACTTCTCAAAAAAAATTTATGATTTCCTAACGAAAAATTATCATAAAGAAATTGAAATTGTTTCAATTGATGAATGATATATTGATGCTAGTAATATTTGAAAAAAATATGGATCAATCAGGAACTTAGCACTTGATATTCAAAAAAATATTTTAGCAAAATTATCAATCCCTATTTCAATTGGAATTTCATATAATAAATTCCTTGCAAAGATGGCGACAGCAACTAATAAACCAATGGGAATTACTTTTATTACACATAAAAATTATCAGAAAATAATTTGACCTATGCCTATTCATAATTATTATGGAATAGGATATTCAACAACACCAAATTTAAAAAAAAATGGTATTTTAACAATTGGTGATTTAGCAAAATATGATTGTAATGACCCCAAAATTAGAAAGATATTTTTAAATCAAAGTAAGAAAATAATTGATAATGCAAATGGAATTGGTGATAGTGATTTAAATTTAGAAAGAAACACACTAAGGTCTATTGCTAATGAAAGAATGTTTAGAAATGGTTTTACTGATAATGAAAAAGAAATTTATAATGGTCTTAGATATATTGCTCAATTAGTATCTAAAAGATTAATAGATCGCAATTTATGTGGTAGACACATTAGTATTAATATTAAACTGGATAATGCTAGAAAATGCAAATCAATGAAAATTGATAAATTAATTAATTCTGAGATGGACATATATTTATATGCATCCATGTTATTAGAGTCACTTTGAAATGATGAACCACTTATCGGAATTGGAATTAGTATTTCTAATATTGAAAATTTATATCAAAACCCGATGAATCAATCATTATTTGAAGAACAAAGAGAATTAAGTCCAATTGAAAACATCATTGAAAATGTAAATACCAAAATGAAAAAAAGGATTTTAATGTCTGGAAAAGAATTAAAAAAACATAATTCAACACAACAAAATAAATATCTATAGAAAAATTATAAAAAATCAAGTTTTTAAATTATCATTATTAATGATGAAGATAGCTATATATGGGGGTGCTTTTAACCCAATTCACAAGGGGCACATTAAAATTGCTAAATATGCAATCCAATCCTTGGGTTTAGATAGATTAATATTTGTTCCTTCATATAGAGGTCCTTTCAAAAAAGATTTGGAATTAGTTTCTGGAAAAGATCGTTTAAATATGATTGAATTAGTTATGGAAGATAAAATGGATGTAAGTTCATTTGAAGTTAATCGTAAAAGTGTTAGTTACACTATTGATACTATAAAATATTTTAAAAAGAAACATAAAGAGGATGAATTATTTTTAATAATTGGTTCTGATCATTTAGAAAAATTAAACAAGTGAAAAAATATTGATGATATTGCCAAACTTGCAAAAATTGTTGTTTTTAGAAGAGGTGAAGCTTTTTCAAAAGTTAATCTAAAAAAATACAACTGTACATTAATGGATAATGAGATTCATGAAGAATCAAGTACTAGATTCTTATTTGGTAGTTATAAAGATGTTGAATCAAAAGTTAAACACTATATTGGTCAACATAAATTTTACTTCAATGAGATTGCAAAAAATACTTTAAGTGTTGAAAGATATAAACATTCACTATATGCAGCAAAATATGGTGTTGAACTCGCTAAGAGTTTAAAAATTGATGCAAAGAAAGCTTATTATGCTTGTTTAATGCATGATATAACTAAAGAATGAAATGTTGAAAAACAACGTTCATTTTTAGCTCATTTTTTAGTTGATGAGAAGAATCTAGAAGATTATGAATTACATCAAATATCAGGATCAATATGATTAAGAAAATTTTTTTCTATTAATGATTTAGAAATGACAAATGCCATTCGTAGACATACTTCATTAGCAATGGAGATAACACCAATGGATAAAGTTGTATTTATGGCTGATAAATTATGTCCTGGAAGAAAATGAGATGGAATTCAAAAAATAAGAAAACTTGTTTTTGAAAATTTCGATTTAGCTTTTGCAATGACTGTTGAAAAAGTTAGAGAATTAGTTTTAATGAATGGTGTATCATTAACGCCACAACAAGAGGAAATTTATAATAAATGATCAAAATTTGAGGGTTAATAATTGCTGATCCAAATGAAATTCATGAATCAAAATTAGAGTTTAAAAAAGAGTCGAAAATTGGCTCTTCTACTTTTATTCATTACCAATGAAATGATGTAGAAATAATTGGTGTTGAATCAGGAATTGGTATTGTCAATGCTGCAATGATAACACAAAAATTAATTGATAATTTCAAAGTGGAAAAAGTATTAAATTATGGAGCAGTTGGAGGGACAAATAAGGTGAAATTATTTGATGTTGTTATTCCTAATAAATTTTACTTTCATGATGTTCAAACACCTTGATATCCAAGAGGTCAAACACCTGGTGAAAAAAAATTCTATGATAATGCTTTTAAAAATAATGATAATATAAATATTGCAAGTGGAAATAGTTTTATTAATAAAAAAGTAGAAATTGAAAATATTCACAAGGATTTAGATGTTAATCTATTTGATATGGAATCTTGTGCAATAGCTCAAGTTTGCTACAAAAATAAACTCCCCTTTTATAGCATTAAAGGAGTTAGTGATATCATTGATGTTACTAACTCAAATAATAAGAAAAATATTAATGAAAATATTACAAAAGCTTCTAAAAAATCACTAGATAAATTAATTTCTTTAATTAAAGAAATATAGTTGAAATAGATTAAACTTGTTTAGTTTTGCTTCTCAAATATGTTTTTGTTTCTGCTCCATTAAGAAGTCTTTTGACATTCTGTCAATGACTAAATAGTACAAAGAAGGCGGCAACAAGAAGTGTAACAAAGGATAGTCAATAATATGCACCACTACCATCTACAAAAGTTCCATGTAAATATGAAGTATATCAACCATTTAGTTGTGGAATTAAAGATAAAGGTGCAAGTATAAATGGAGTTATGAATGCCCCTAATGAAACATATCTTGTAGCAAAGAAAAATGAAAAGAAAATTATAAAACCAATCACTGCTAATAGAATTGAAACGGAAGATATAATTCCTAAATTTGTTGCTGCACCCTTTCCACCTTTAAATTTAAAAAATATTGGAAAAACATGGCCTATAATAACCGAAACTGACATCATCTGAACATATAATTCATCAAAAAATGGAACATACTTTAATAGGACAATTCCAATAAAAACAAATCAATATGATTTAGAAACATCCAAAAGAAAAATTAATAAACCAAATTTAGGCCCATAGTTTCTTAAGGCATTAGTTGCTCCAGGATTACCTGAACCAATTTCTGTTATTATCCTTCTTTTTTCACTATTACGAGTTAACATAATTGAAAAATTTACTGATCCAACAAAATATCCTAGGACTAATCAAATTATATTTGCCAAAATATTCATAAATTATTTAAATTCCTCTGCAAGTTCTATAATATGTTGCTTAATATCTTCACCAATTTCTTTATCTTTAAGAGCATAATGAATAGTTGCTAAGGAAAAACCCTTAATTGACCCTAAATCAAATCTTATTCCTGTGAATTTATATGCATATATTTTTTCTTCTTTCATATATTCATCAAAAACATCAACTAAATCTAATTCTTTTTCACCATTATGATGTTTTAATTCATTTTCTAAATGTTTAACGATTGAATAATTAAAGACGTATCTTCCTAAAACGGCCTTATTAGAGGGTGAATCCTCAATTTTTGGTTTTTCTATAGCACCTTTTATTTCAAAAAAGATTTCATTTTTTTTATGTTCTTCTTTCGGGATAACAATTCCATATTTATTTAAATCTTTTTTATCAACTGATTGAACACCTAAAATTGAATATTGACATTTTTCATATTGATCAATTAATTGTTTAATAGCAGGAACATCTGATTGAATTAAATCATCGCCTAAAATAACAGCAAAAGGTTCATCATTAAAGAATTTAGCGCCTGTTAAGATTGCATGTCCTAAACCTAATTGTTCATATTGATAAACAACACGAATAACTGCTTCACGATTAGTTTTTTTAATTTTTTTAAGAAGATCATACTTGTTTTTGGATTTTAATTCATTTTCTAAAGGAATGTTAGGTTCAAAATATTTCATGATTTCCTGTTTTCTAGTTGAAATAACTAAAATTATTTCTTCAATTCCTGAATCAATAGCTTCATCAACTAAAATATCTATTGAAGGTCTATTTAAAATAGGCAATAATTCCTTTGGAATGATTTTTGTCATAGGTAAAAACCTTGTCCCTCAACCGGCTGCAGGTATTATTAATTTTTTTATTTTTTTAGGTTCATTTGGCATAAAGCAAATTATATTACATTTAATATCAAATTAAAACAATTCATGCTATTTTTCAATCATATCAATAATGCTTGTTCAATCACTAACAATCAGTTTTGTTTTATCATTTTGAGTGCTTTGAGTTTTTTCTTGGTTGTTTGATTGATTATTTCCTTGAGCATTATTAAATTGATAATTGTCATGGGTGTGAATAATATTTGAGTAAAGATTTGTTTTATTTTTTAGGTTAGGTTGTTTTTTGTTTTCATGTCAATTGCCATTTTCTCAGTGACCAGTATCTGCTTGATTACTATATCATCTATTATCAAATCATTGCTCTTGCTCCATAGTATTCATCATATGATTTGACATTATGTTATTATTTGGAGTTGTTAGTGGAGCGAATGGATAGGGTTGATCACTCGCTTGTTCATTGTATCATTGTTGATTATTTTGATCATTGTATCCTTGAACATTTGCTTGTTCATTGTATCAATCAGCATTAATTTTATCACCATATCATTGGTCATTTTGTTTATTAGGTTGTTGCTTAGGAATAATATTTAGCTTTTTATTAGTTAAATTTATCATTTGTTTTGTGAAATATTCTTCATATGTATTTCTTCGTTCAGGTTGTTTAACTTCAATTTTTCTAGATTCAACTTTAGATTTAGAAACTTCAATTTTTTTAACTTCTGGTTTTTCTGTTTCAACTTTTTTAACTTCTGGTTTTTTTGTTTCAACTTTTTTAAGTTCAGGTTTTTTAATTTTCTTTTTTGGAGGATTAGGTTTTTTTGGACCACCTTTTCCTGAGTTATTTTTCTTTTTCTTTCAGAAATATCCACCAATTATTCCGACAATAAGAAGTGCACTAATCGGAATTAGAATTGAAACTATTACCACAATATTAGATGTAGAAGATTTTTTAGTATTTAAGAATGATTGAGTAATTGAAGCAACTCCATTATAGTTAACAATAAAAGTTATTCTTGCTGAATTGCTCATATCAATATTAGTAAAAGTTATTTTGTGTGCATCAATATTAGGTGGTAAAATTATTGAAAGTTGATCAAGAATCTCTTTTGTAATTGGACTTGTTCTTAAAAGCTCTTCCACAAATTGAATATCTTTTTTATTAAGAATATCTACATTTGTAACTACAAGTGAATTAGCAATGTCTAGATTAGTTGGAGTTGTGTTTAAGGAATCAATGTTAATTTTACCAACGCCATTATAATTAATTCTAAATGAAATTCTAAATAAATTACTTTTATTGATATCTGTAAATGTTATTCTATCTGCAGGAATATCTTCTGGCAATATAATTGAAAGTTCTTCTAGAATTTCTCTTGTCATAGGTTTTGTCTTTAAAAGTTTTTCAATAAAATTAGCATTTTCAGAAACTAAAATGTCATGATTTTTAATCGTTATTGCTTCAACAATTTCTTGAGTAGGAGTTGACCTTAAAGAATCAGTAGCAGCTTTTGGAACTCCATTATAATTAATAGTAAAAGTTACTTCATGGGGATTATTAATATTTATATTAGTAAATGAAACTGATTGGACATTCCCGCCATCCGGAAAGTCAATTCCAAGTTGCTTAAGAGTTGCAACTGTATGTTTACCTTCTAATAAATTTTTTATGAAAATATTACTTTCAATTTTTAAAATATCTTGATTAATAACAGTTATTGCATTAACGGCTTCTAAATCAGTTGCTTTTGTTGTTAGTCAACTCACTGTTTCTTTTGTGGTTTTGTTATAAGTAAAATTAAAAGTTACTCTGAAAGGATTTAAAATACTAATATTTGAAAATGAAATTTTTGTTACATCAATCCCAACTGGAATATCAATAACAGATAATGAAGTTAATAAATCTAAGGACATAGGTTGAGATAATTTAGCTATAATTATTTCACGACTATCATCAATTAAAATTTCATTGTTTGATATTTCAAGCACACCCAAAATGTCAATATCAGCAGGTGTTGCATTTAAAAAACTTGAATTAGATTTTGCAACACCATTGTAGTTAATAGTAAAAGTTATTTGGAATAAGTTGTGAATATTAATATTTGTAAATGTAACTTTGTATAACTGAATTCCATCAGGAACTAAAATTGAAAGACGATTTAAAATGTCAATAGTTAATGGTTGTGTCTCCAAAAAATTTCTAATATTAATTGTATTTAATTCTTTAACAGCATCAACATCATTAATACTTATTGCATCTGCTATTTCTTGATCTGATTGAGTTGTATTTAAAAAATCAAATGTTGTTTTAGTCACTCCATTGTAATTAATTTTAAAAATTATTCTAACTGGGTTAGTAACATTAATATCAGAGAATGAAATATTTTCAGGATTGATTCCATCCAATAATACTATTGATATTTGATCTAAAATGTCCTTTGTCATTACTGGTGTTTTCAATAAGTTGTTAATATAAGCATTATTTTTATCTCTTAGAATATTAGGGTTATTAACAAAAATTCTATTAACAACTTCCTGATTAGTAGGTGTTGCAATCAAGAAGTCTTCACTAGTTTTATAAGCACCATTATAGCTTATTGTAAAAGTTACTCTAAACAGATTGTCAATATCAATAGCATTAAATGTAATTTTAGTTGCATCAACACCAATATTTAAAATAACAGAAAGTTGTTCAAGAATTTCTGGAGACATTGGGTTTTTTTCTAGTAGGTTTCTAATTTCAATACCATTTCAATCCTTTAAAATGTCAGAGTTTGTTATTGATAATGAATTAGCTATTTCTAAGTCAGTTGCTGAAGCTAAGTAGAAATCCATACTTTGTTTTGGAACACCATTATAATTAATTGTAAATGTTAACCTTAAAAGGTTTTGAATACTAACATTTGTAAAAGTAATTCTATTAATAATTACACCACTAAAAACTTTAATTGAAAGAATATCTATCAACTCTTGGGTTAGTGGTTTGGTTTCTAAAATGTCTCTAATTTCCCGAACAGATTTATCAATCATAATACTCGGGTTAGTAATTACAATAGTATTTGCTATTTCTTGATTATTAGGAGTAGCATTTAAATAAAAAGTTGAGTCTCTTGCAACAGTTCTATAAGTAATTAAAAAAGTAATAACAAAAGGGTCTTCAATATTTATATTTGTAAATAAGAAATCTTCCACTATTGAGCCAACCGGAATTTTAACTGAAAGTTCATTTAAAATGTCTTGAGTCATGATTGGAGTTTCAAGCAATCCTTTTATATATAAAACATTTCTACTTGCAAGAATATTGGGGTTTTCTAAAGTTGTTGAATCAACCACTTCTTTATTTGAAGGAGAGGAATTTAAAACACTAACTGAATCTTTCGAAACAAGGTTATAGTTAATTCTAAAAGTTACTCTATATAAATTACTTATATCAATATTAGAAAATGAAATTCTGGAAATATCAGCACCCTCTGGAATTGTAATTGAAAGTTGATTTAGAACTGCTTGTGTAATTATTGTTTCTAAAATACTTTTGATAAATATAACATTTTTATCTAAAAGAATATCAATATTTTTAAGTTTAATTGCATTCGCCACTTCCTTATCAGTCGGTGAAGCATTCATAAAGTTTGAAGTATCTTTTGGAACTCCATTGTAGTTAATTGTAAAGTAAATTCTAAATGGATTGCTTATATTGATATTTGTAAAACTGAAGTTCTTCGGATTAGACCTTAAAGGAATGGAAATCGAAAGAATATCTAATATTTCTTGACTAATTGGACTTTGTTCTAAGTATGCCTTAATATTGTTAATATTTTGAGTTGATAAAGCATCCACATTTATTACATTTGTAGCTTCTGCCGTTTGTTTATCAGTAAGCACAGCATTTAAAGTATCAGATGTATCTTTTGCAACATTATTATAATTAATGGTAAAAGTTACTTTAAAGGGATCTGAAATGTCGATTCTTTTAAATGATACTAGTGAAAGATTAATGCCATCTGGAATGTTTGCTGAAATTTGATTTAAAACTTCTTGAGTCATCGGACTTGCTTCTAATAATGTTCTAATCTGGGTAACTGTTAAATTAGCAAGTGCATCAATATCCTGAATTATTATGTTATTTGCAATGTCTTTATTAGATGAAGTTGAACTTAAATAATCAAAAGCATCTTTGACAGTATTTTTGTATTTAATTTTAAAAGTTGTTCTAACCGGATTTGTAATATTAATATCAGAAAAGGAAATATTTGTTATATCAACTCCTGGTAATACTTTAACAGAAAGTTGATTTAATATTGTGGGAGTCATAGGATTTGTTTCAAGCAACTCTTTAATGTAGTTATTGTTTTCAAAAATAAGAATGTCAGGATTCTCAATAATTATTGAATCAACAATTTCTTTTTCAGTTGGTGTTATGTTTAAAAAATCACTAGCTGTTTTCTGAATTCTATTGTAATTAATTGTAAAAGAAATTTTGAATAGATCATTATTAATATTTGTAAAAGAAACTAAACGCGGCATTAGAGAAGAAGGCATTATAATTGAAAGTTGAGTCAGAACATCATGAGTCATGATTGGAGTTTCCAATAATGCTCTTACTTGCGTGAAATTTGATGATTTTAAAATATCAGGATTTGTTACAATAATGTCATCTACATTTCTGGAATTAATTCTATATTTCTCTTCTAGATTTAACTGCCCCACTTCATTATTAATGTCATTATTTTTTTCAATACCATTTACTAATACAATAGGAAAAACAAAAGCTAAAAAGCTACTTGAAATTAATAATTTAAATATGTTTTTTTTCTTCATATAAATACCTTCACCTTATCAATATTTCTTATTAATATATATAGTATATATAAAATTTAATATTTCATTATTATATTTATGCATAATTAATAGAAAATTACTAATACTTTTGTACATTAATGAGATATCAAAATTATCATTCTTCTTTAATAAAAAGAATTCTTGTTATATACCATCATCTTCTCATGTGAATTGATAACCTAAAATTCTTACTGTATCACCCTTATGAATTCCTTGATCAATTAAACCTTTTCATAGTCCGATATCTTTTACTTTTTTATTGAACCTTATAATATTATCATGTGTATTTAAGGGAATTTTATGATAAATTTCTTCAATTGTTTTGCCTTCAACTTCATACATTCCTTCATAACATTTAATAATTCTAAAATCCTCTTCAAGAGTGACAAAAACTTCATCCTTTTGTTTTTCAATAACAACATTTTTAGCATCTAAATAAGTTCTATACATTTCTTCTCTTAAATGATTAATATTTTCTTTCTTGATAGCTGAAATTTTAACAATTGATAGTTCAGGATATTTTTTAACAAATTTTTTGTAGTTAGTTTTGAAATCAGGTAAATCCATTTTGTTGGCAATAATTAAAAATGATTTTTCAAGTAATTTTAGGTTATATGAATTTAATTCTTGTTTTAAATCTTCAAATTCTTTAATTGGATCTCGACTTAAATCTCCAAAATCTAAAATGAATGCAACAACCTTACATCTTTCAATGTGTTTTAAAAATCTAATTCCTAGTCCTTTTCCTAAGGAAGCCCCTTCAATTAATCCAGGTAAATCAGCAATAACAAAAGAGTTCTCGAAGTGTTTAACTAAACCTAATTGTGGAACTAAAGTTGTAAAATGATAATCTGCAATTTTTGGTTTTGCATTTGAAAGAATATCTAAGATAGTTGATTTACCAACAGATGGCTTTCCTACAAGGCCAATATCAGCCAAAACTTTTAATTCTAGTCTTATATTTTTTATTTCTCCAAAAGTTCCATTTTCAGATATTTTAGGGGCATTATTTTTAGATGATTTAAATCTAGTATTCCCATGTCCACCATGTCCACCTTTAGCTATTAAATATTTTTGATCATCAATAATGTCATGAATTAATTTTTCACCTTCAAATACTAAAGTTCCATAAGGCACTTTAATAACAACATCTTTCCCACCTGCACCATACATGTTTTTGGGTCCACCAGATTGACCATCTTCCCCTCTAACATGTTTCATAATGTGTAAGGTAAGTAATGTGTTCATTCCGCTACTACCTTGAAAGTAAACAGATCCGCCATCTCCACCATCTCCACCATCCGGTCCTCCAAATGCAACTCTAGCTTCACGACGAAAAGAGACAATACCATTGCCTCCTCTCCCTGCAGTAACTTCTAATGTGGACTGGTCAATAAATTTCATAATTTAAATTATAACTTTTTATTCTATTAATTTACAATGTAATTAGTTCATCACTTATTTCTTCCAAGAATTTTTGATTTCCTTTAATAAAATCATTATTAAATTCAACAATTATTTCCTTGTTGATAACTCTTAGTAATCACAGAAAATTATATTCATTAGCAATTCGATATGATGTTATTTCAAAATTGTCATTATATATAATGTATGCTCCAATATTTCAAATTATTTCCCCATTCCTACTAATTTCTTAAGTGCTCTAATTTCCAAAGGTTTTAATCTACGATATTCCCCTACCATTAATTTCTCAACTGTTAAACCTGCAAATTCAACTCTTTTAAGATCAATAACTTCTCTTTCAACTAATTCGAATAGTTTTTTAACGTGGTGATATGAACCTTCTCTTAAAGTAACTAAATAGGTTCTACTTTCAATAAGTTCAACAATTTGTTTTGATAATCTTCCATTGACATAAATGTTGTCACCATTTAAATAAACTAATTCATTTTTAGTTAGTTTGTCATTGAGTCTTGCACGATATTTTCTTACTACTTCAGAACTTGGATGAGTAAGTTTGTTTGCTAATTCACCATTATTTGTAAGTAATAAAACTCCAGTTGTATTGTAATCAAGCCTGCCAATTGGATAAATATAATCATGTTCATTAATTAAGTCTGTAATAATTGTTCGATTGAAATTATCCTTCAAAGTACAAACAGTTTTTTTAGGTTTATTAATAATGTAATATTTGTGTTCTTTTATTTGTGGAATTATCTTACCATCAACAATTATTTCATCACCCTCTTTTACTTTTTGGCCTAAAGTTGCAGACTTTCCATTAATCAATACTTTCCCTTTTTTAATTAGTTCTTCTGATTCACGTCTAGAAGCAACTCCAGCTTGAGAAATTAATTTTTGAACTCTCATTTCTTCCATATATTTTAATTCCTTGCCTTAGCTAATTATTTTTAGATTTTAATCATTATTTCAAAACAAAATAATGATTTTTTAAAATTATATAATATGAATTCTAAATAAATTAAAAGTTATTGATGTTTTATGAATTTTTGAGTAAATAAAAACCTCTACAAATACAAGAAGCTTTGGTGAAAATAATTTAGCATATGGAGGAGAATGAGGGATTCGAACCCTCGGATGATACTAATCATCGTTAGTTTTCGAGACTAATTGTTTCAACCGGACTCACACAATTCTCCATATGATAATTATAATCTTTTAAAGGAACATAATAACTTAATATTAAATTGTCATATAATTATTCTTATGTTAAAAAATATGACTTCACTACAAAAATTCTTAATATATAACCGTATTTCTGGTTCTTATAATTTATTGAGTTGAATCATATCAATAGTTATATATATCATTATATTTTGAATATTTCATGAGCAAGACTGATTTGTTAAAGTAATCCAACTTATTCTTGCAGTATTTTGGTTAATTGCTCTAGTTTCAACATTTCTATTTATATATAAATCATTTTCTATTGAAAAGAAATACAAAACAGACAAAATTGTTCTTTTTGCAGTCCTTTCTTTGTTTATTCCTTGAATTTTTAATTTCTTAATTAGAAAAAAATTAAAACCTTTTAAAAAATTAAATTAATAAAAAATTCTCCATCAAATGAGAATTTTTGTTAGATAAATTTATATTGTTAATAAATTAGTCTAATGTAACTTTTGCTCCAACAGCTTCTAACTTAGCTTTAATTTCATTAGCTTCATCTGTTTTAACATTTTCTTTAAGTACTGCAGGAACTGATTCAACTAATTTTTTAGCTTCCATTAGCCCTAGACCTGTAAGATCTTTAACTATTTTAATACATTGAACTTTATTCCCACCATCTGAAATAAGGGTAACTTTGAATTCTGTTTTTACTTCTGCTGCTTCTACTGGTCCTGCTGCTACAGCAACTGCTGAAGGGTCAATTCCATATGTTTCTTTCATTGCTTCAACTAATTCCATTACTTCTTTAATAGTCATTGAATTTAAACTTTCAATAAAACTTTCTTTTGTTAATTTTGCCATTTTTTAATATCTCCTAATTATATTTCTTTTTTGTTTTTTTATTGTTTAATGTGATTTTCATCAACTAACATTTTCAATCCAACTGCAACTTGTCTAACTGCTCCTTGTAATGAACCTGCCAGAATTGTTAATGCTTCTTCATAAGATGGAAGCATTGCTATTTCCATAACCTTTTCATGATCAATAACTTGATTTTCAAAGATACCTACTCTTAATTCAAGATTTTTATTTTTCTTCGCAAAGTTTGCAAGAACTTTAGCGGCTGAAATTGAATCACTATTTGCAAAAGCATAGATATTTGCACCAACTAAATCTGGTGCTAAAGTTTTAAATTCAGTATTTTCAATAGCTTTAATAACAAGTCTATTTTTATAAACCTTCAATGAAACATCGTGTATTTTTGCATCTTTTCTTAATTCTTGTAATTGTTTAACTGTGATACCTTCATAGTTGGCAACAATAACTGATTGAGCTTTTGCAATTCTATTTGAAATTTCTTTAACCACATCTTTTTTAGCCTCTTTTAAAACACCCATTAATGTTCCTTTCATATATTTTATTTACAATACTTGACTTTTAAAAAGCATATACATTCGGCAACGAATTAAGTTTTCACAGTTACTGTCTTGATGTATTGTAAGGTAATTATATCAAATTTTAGAAAATATTTTTATTGATTGTACTCTTTTTTAGGGAATAAAATTATTGTCTCAAATGGAGCAAGCATTTTAATTTTATTATTATAAGTCTTATTAGAATAATTAGATAATACAACTATTAATTTTTCACTAATATTGACATTTCTTCAATTCTTAGAAACATTTATAAACACATAAAGTTTCTCATCATTCAATTTGTAGCTATATTTAATTACTGCTTGTGAAATTAATGTAACTTTAATAGTTGCTTTATCATCATTAAAGAAACTTCTATAAATAGGATTTCTCGTAAATTCAATAAGTGTTTTTAAGAAATATAAAGATGAATCAAAATCATTATATTGTTTAGCAACATTAATATTTTTATAAGTAGATGAAATTTTTCTAATAGTTACTTTACCTTTAGAAAAACCACCATTAATAGAATTATCTCATTGAAATAATGATTGAGTATTAATTGGTGATAAATATTGCTGAGCATTAAAAAAATCACCCCCCCTTTGACCTTGAGATTGCATTAATCTTTTTCTTTCAATTGCATAAATATCATGAAAGTCATGAATGTTTTTCATATCTATTTTCAAGGTACCTAATTCATCACCATAATAAATCAATGAAGATGAAGGACTAAGTTGTGAAACTGCTAAAAAAGCTTTAGATGCCAATGAATTAAAGGATTTTTCATCTCCCCATCTTGAATTGATACGACCTGAAAGAGAAGAACCTAAAGACATAATAATATTATGATTAAGATTATTATCTAATGTGGCTTTCTCAATTTTCTTAAATAGTTTGGATGGTTTAAATTTCTCAATTAAATCATTTTTTGTTTTTGGATTTGTCCCCAACAATGAATAAGATGTATCAATAAAATAGTCAGCAACTTTTGGAATTTCTTTTAAGCAAGCAGAAATATTTTCTGGTGTTAATAAACCTGATTTTAAAATGATGGTTGCGTTTAAATTAATGTTTTTGGTAAGCTTATATAGTTCAGATAATTGCTCTTTAGATGTTGTACTAAATACTTCATTTTTATTGAACAATCTTTCAAAATTAACAAAAACAAAATTGGTCACATTTAAAGAAGTTCAAAATCTTATTATCTTTTTAAATGATTCGATTGATTTTTTAGAATTTCAATTTTCTGATTGATTTTCTGATTGATTTATATGAAGGAAAAAAGCTTTCTTAGATTCACCAAATTGTTCATTATCAATAATTCCATTTCTAGAAAATAATAATGATTTTTTAATATCTTTAATATTTATTTCTACAGCAAAATTAATTTTCTTTGCTTCAAAATTAGCAATCATATTTTTAATATCATCAATTTTTCCATACTTATTTTTAAATTCAACAAACTCCGATAACATAAGCTCACTATAATTATTAAAAATATCAGGAATAATTACGCAATCAATATCAATAAAAGAAAAATAGTCAATTTTTTTCGAGATACCATTAAAGTCTCCATAACCATCATCATTGGAATCATAAAAAAATAAGGGATTAACTTCATAAAATATTAGTTTATTACTTCTTTTATTTAACATTTAAAAATTATACAAAATTAACGTATGATTTCTAAAAGAAGTTTTTCAAAACCAATCACTTCATCAATTTTACCTGATTTAATATTTGAATCTAAATCTGATAGCATTTGAATGATTTTTTTAATTTTCTCAATACCCATTGTTTTTAATAATTCATCAGCTTTTTTGACTCTAAAGATATGAATTTTTAATTGATCAGCAATTTCTTCAATTCTCATATTGCCTACTTTATATGAATATATATTACTGCAGAGAATTAAAGCATTTGATAATTGTGATACTAAATTAACAATTGAATCACCATTATCAACTCTTTCTTTATATGCCCTAAATAATCCTGAAGCATCTGATTCCTGTAAAGAGTTTATAAATTCAAAAATGTTATTAGAATGATATTTAGCAATTGAGTTTTTAATCATATCTTTTGTTATTTCTTTATTTTCTAGTAAAAGTTTATCAATTTCTCTAATAATTAAATTTAAATCATTTGGTAATTTAATTGACAATAAAATAGCATTAATATTCAAAATATTCCCACCTTTTGATTTAACAATTTCTTGAATAACTCCACTTAATTCAGTATTACTATATTTTTTTACTTCTTTTATTGTGGCATTATCTAATAAATATTGAAATAATGTTGATAGTGATTTTGGTTTCACATTTGAAAATGTAAAAATCAAAATACAATTTTTATTCTTATTATTAATTGAATTTATAATTTCTTTATCATAAGCAATATTTGATTTAGTTAATAAACTAAAGTCTTTTAAAACAATCACTTTTTTATCATCAAATATTGAAAAAGTGTTGATTTCATTAAGAACATCATAAATAGAAGATTCAGCATCAAAAAATATCGGTTTTTCAGTCCCATTTTCTTTTAATATTTTTTTAATTTCTTTATCAATTAAAAATAATTCTTCTCCATAAATAAAATACATAACTAAATTATAAAGAGTTGTTAAATTATTTATTGAATTTATTTTAATAAAATAATTAAAACAAGAGAATTTTGAGACGCTTTATTATTAATTTAATTTTTTTTTTCTTAAATTGTTCATTTTTGGAATATATACTGAAAGGAGGTTTCAATGAATAAAACTGGTTTTAAGAAAATTAGCAATGAAAAAGCTGCTCAAACATATGGCGGTAGTTCACTTATATTTTTAGGCGGATTAATTCCATTAGTTGTCCCTGCGGTAGCATCTCTTGTCACATCATTTAAATTATTATTTAGTGATAAGGGAGAAGTGAAGTCAAAAGATGGTACTTCATCTAAATGAGAAAAGTATGAAGATAAATCAACAGGTATTCCAAACAAGATAACCTTTATTGATTAAAATTTCTTAATATTTACAACAAAAATAAATATTCTTACAAGAATTTATTCCATAATAATAAAGTGTCTAATAAACATTTTTTTTATTCAATAAAATCAATGATTTCTTTAACATATTTTTCTGGTTCTTCCTTAAATGGAATGTGAGCTGAATTTTTAAAAATAGAAACTTGAACATAAGGTCTATTTGATTTTTTTATAGCTCTAATTGCCGATTTGTAAGGAATGGTTTTATCATGTTCACCTACTATTAGAAGTGTTGGTAATGTAAGTGCTTTTTCAGACTTTATACAGTCTTTAACATTTTTTGGACTATATAATTTCTTTTTTAATTTTTTAAAAAATGCTAAATTCTCAATTTGATACTTATGCTCTTTACTAATAAAATGATCAATATCAGGACCTAATGTCTTAGTCAGATCTAAATATAAAACATTATTTAATGCTAATGTTTTGTTGAAACTTTTAGGTGTAAATAAAAAATAAAATCTAAGAGTGCTTAATGAAACTGCTGAATTCATTGGAGTTACAACAATAAGTTTATGAATCTTTTCACCAATCTTTTCGGCTATTCTTAAAACTAAAGAACCTCCCATAGAATGTCCTATTAAAATAAATTTATTTAATTGTAATTCATCAATCATATTAATGCAAAAATCAACAAAAATACTTAAATCAATTTTTTTAGATTGATCATATTCAGTGTAACCATGACCCGGAAGTTCAAATGCATAGTAATCATAATCAATGAATTTTTCTGCAACATTGTCATGATAATTGCTATTGGTTGCAAAACCATGAACAAAAATAATTGTTCCTTTTAATCTATTTTTAGCAGGTATGAATTTGTAAAATCCTACATTATTCTTTAATATTTTCATAATTGTTTTGACATCAATTTTCTAGCTTTCCAGCTTATCTTTTTTTATTTTATTTCTAATCAAATGAATTTGTTGCTCAGTCGTTAAAGAAGCATCAATGATGATGTGATTAATTCCATAAACATGACAAACATCAACAAGATATTTTAAGTATACACTATGAATTGATTTGAAATAAGTTTCATTTTTAGAAAAATTCTCAACTTCAGATTTTCTTCCACGTCTAAAAATACGGTCTTTGAACTCTTCTCATTTAAGATCAAGAATTATATATAATTTTGGAACTCCAACAGAATAAATAAGTTCTTTCACCTTGTCATGCCACATGCTATCATAAAATCCGAACATTACAGGATCTGAGGTCATATTTTGGTGTGCAAATAATCTATCTTCAAAAATTGTCCTGTCGAAAACTGTTAAATTATTATCAGAAATTCCTTTTTTATAATTGTCGAACCTTGCACAAAAGAAATAAACTTGGAAGGCAATTGCAGAAGTTTTATCTCCTTCATATAGTTTTTCTAACAATAAATTTTGTAATTTATCATCTTCATTTAGTTCATATACCACATCAGCATCAAGCTCTTTAGCTAAAGCTCTAGAAAGCGTTGATTTGCCTGCTCCAATCATTCCTCCAATAGCATAACTATTAGAAATTTTTATTTTTTGAAATTCATTTTTAAGCATTTTTTCCTCGATTTATTATTTATAATATTCATTTATTATAAAGATAAAAATATCATTTTATTAAAAGTTTTCAAATAATAACAAAGTATGAGTTAATTGCAGAATATTTACCTTTTATAAAAGGTTTTACATTATAATTTCAAATATGTCTATTTCATTAACAAATAAAAACCAAATATTTAATAATGGAAATAATCTCATCATAATTTTAAGTGCATTTTCGGGTGAAATTACCTCAAAAATTAAGGAAAGTTATGTTTTTATTTATGGAGAAAATTCTAATTTACTTGGAATAAATATCTTTAATTATAAAAATGAGTTTAATGATATTAAGGAAGGATATCATAGTTTTTCAGATGATAATTTTAAAAAAATAGTTAAAAAATTTCCAAGTGAAATGAAATTTGCTAAAAATAATACTTTTTTCAGAATTGGAATAGTTAATGAAATCAAAAATCATCCAAAAAATAATAGATTAAAAATTCTTTATGTTGAAACTAAGGAAAGTAAAGAATTAACAATTATTACCAATGTTGGAGATTTAATAGTTGGTGGTAAATATCTTTTTGCCATTGATAATGCTATTTTGGGAACTGGAATGATTATTGGTGAATCAAAAATTATGGGTGTGCAATCTCAAGGAATGATTTGTTCATGAAAATCATTAGGAATAGATAAAGAAGGTATAATTCCAATGAATGATTTCAATATTGGTGAGGAATTTAACTTTTAAGTAGAAAGAATTTATATGAAAGAAATATTAGAATTAATTAAAGATTTAAAATCCAGAGAAATCATCAAGAATATAACTAATGAAGAAAAGATTGGTAACCTTAAAAAAGGGGACGGTATATACATTGGTTTTGATCCAACAGCTGAATCATTACATTTAGGAAACTATATTCCAATAACTCTTCTTAAGCAT
Source organism: Metamycoplasmataceae bacterium (assembly GCA_051656785.1). Classification (GTDB taxonomy): domain Bacteria; phylum Bacillota_I; class Bacilli_A; order Mycoplasmatales; family Metamycoplasmataceae; genus UBA710. The sequence continues at coordinate 110,645 of JBOFJK010000003.1, read as the reverse complement.
TTTCAAAATGCAGGTTTAAAATCTTATGCCATTATTGGTGGGGCAACCGGAATGATTGGTGATCCATCATTTAAGAATTCAGAGCGTGTTTTATTATCTAATGAAATAGTTGTTAAAAATAAATTAAAAATAAAAAAACAACTTGAAGCCTTTAATTTAAAAGTAATTGATAATTATGACTTCTATAGTGATGTGTCATTTCTAGATTTTTTAAGAGATGTTGGAAAAAATATCACTATTAACTATATGATGTCAAAAGAATCAGTAAATACAAGAATTGAATGTGGACTATCATTTACAGAATTTTCATATCAATTAATTCAGGGAAATGATTTTAGATTATTATATGAAAACTTTAATATTAAAATTCAGGCCGGAGGAAGTGATCAATGAGGTAATATTACAACTGGACTTGAGCTTATTAGAAAAAAGTTGGGTGAAAATGATGCTTTAGGAATTACACTAAATTTATTGACTGATTCAAATGGTAATAAATTTGGGAAATCAGTGGGTCAGCCTATTTGATTAAACAAAGAAAAAACATCTCCTTTTGCAATGTATCAATATTTAGTAAATATAAATGAAAATGAGATTGAAAAATTACTTAAATGATATACCTTTTTAAGTCTTGAAGAAATAGAACAAGAAATGATTTTACATAGTTTAAATAAAAGTCACAAAAGAGCCCAAAAACTTTTAGCTTTTGAAGTGACTAAAGATATTCATGGTAAAGCTGAAGCAATGAATGCAATCGCAATTACAACTACACTTTTTGAATCCAAAAATACTATTGAAACATTAAATATAAAGGATATTGAAAGTATCAAAAATGATCTTCCTTTTTATGATAATAAAAATCAAGAAGTTACTTTGATTGAATTATTAGTTAATGCTAATATTGCTTCATCAAAAAGAGAAGCAAAAGAATTCATTTCATCTAATTCAATTTCAATAGATGGTAAAATAATGAATGATGAAAATGCAAAAATTATTCCACTTAATTTTGACAAGAAATATTTGCTAATTAAAAGGGGTAAACGTTCTTATTTTGTTATTAAATATTAATTAATATTTGTTCTCATAATTCTCATTACCATATTCTTCATCTTCAAAATCAAAATAATTTTCATCATCATTTTGGTTTACATTTAAGTAATCATTTTCACTAATATATTGTTTGTCTAAATATTCTTGAGGATTTTCATTAAGTTGATCATTTTGTTCTAACTCTAGAAGACTTCTTCTCTTTAAAGATTTTCAATCCAATACTCATAGAAATATAAATAATATAACTAATACACCATCTACAATTATTACATTAATTGCAATTTTTTTGGATAATGTAAGAGGGATTGCATCATCAATATATTCAATAATTGCTATTTGTTCTTCAGTAAGACCAAAATTAGTAACCTCTTCTTTGTACATTATAGAAAGTTCTATATTATTTAAGAATAATGTATTTTCAAAAGCATTATCTCCAATTGAAAAATTCTTTTTTCTTTCAATTCTAATTGAAGAAATGTCAGTATCTTTAAATGCTTCATTGCCAATTTCATCATATTTTGAAATTTCTTTTCAAGTTATTGCTGTACTTTTTCTCAATAATTCTCTCGCAATAATGTTGTTCATTTTGCCAACATTAGGATAGTCATTTCAAATAATTGCATCTCATTGACTAATAGTAAATCCATAATAAGGAATTATTGGAGCGGCATCTACATATAGATGATAAGGAAGAGTAATTGAATTTAGTGATAAAGTATTTATGAAGGCATTAGCCCTAACATTAGTAACTTTATTCGGTACAACAATTGATGAAAGATTTAGGCCTCCAAAAGCAAATGAATCAATTCTAGTCACTTTAGGTGCATCTAAAGCTCAATCATCTAATGTGATGGAAGATTTGTTTTCTCACCCAATAATAATAACTTCATTTTTAGTTAAAGTTTGACCTTGAAATGGAACTTCTCTTCAAGTAATAGAATTTCATTGACCCTGAGTCAATCCATAAAGTGGAGTTGCTGATTGTTGTTTTAATGTTACTTGCATTTCGATATGACCGCCTTGTAATGAGAATGTGTCCTTAAAAGCATTTGAACTAATTGATGTAACTGAATTAGGAATATTAATTGATGTGATTCTTGAATTATAAAAAGCACCATTGCCTATTGTTGTCAATTCTGAAGCAGGTCTAATTGATATTGATGATAAACTGGTAGTGTCTTTAAAAGCATTATCTCCAATTAATGTTATTTTGTTAGGAATTTCAATTAAGGTAATTGCTGAATTTTCAAAAGCACCATTATCAATTATAGTAATATTGGGAGCATCATTTATCCAATCTTCTAATATAATATTTGATTTAGTATTTCATCTTAAATTTTTGACAACATTTTTAGTTAGAATTGTTCCTTCAAATTGTTTAGTATTTTTATTTGAAATATTTAATAATGAATGTGAATTTGATAATTGAAAATTATTATTAATATTATCTGTCACTAAAGAATTATTAAATTGATTGATGTTGTTATTATTCATAGCAATAATTCCTATACTTAAAACAGAAGTTAATCCTATTAAAGATAATGATTTAATAAAGTTCATTTTATTATTCTTTTTTAACTTCATAATTACTACCACCTCATTTAATTATTTTCATTGTAAATTGTGATATGTGCAAGATCTCTAAAGTGAAAAAGCAATTATCAATGAATGAATGATTAATAATTATAACAAAAAAATAATATAAAATAAATATTCCAGACAATATTTTCTCATTCATCATCACTTATGTAAGAGAAAATCTAACCCTCTTTCTAGATTTTTCTTTCGAATAATGAGTTAATTTTAATCATTAATTTAATCGTCTTTTGAATAAATTTTAGTTATGTTAGTGCTAGAGATTTGTGCCTCTAACAATAGTTCTGCAGTTGCTAGAGATTTTTTAATTTTTTTGTTTTTTCCATATAAAAATCCAACAAATCCAACCGCTAATGTTATAAGCACTCCAGCTACTAAACCAACATTATTAGATTCCGGAGTTTCAGCACTGTCATTTAAAGGATATTTAATGTTGTTTATTTGAGTTTTTGAAAATCCTAATTCATCAATAATATCTTTATACATTGCAGAAAGCTCAATATTGTTCAATAAATCCGTTTCAGCAAAAGCATTTCTACCAATAGTAAAACCTTCCTTGTAGTTAATTATAATTTCTGTAATATTTGTATCTCTAAAAGCTTCTTCTTCTATTCCATCATAAAATGAAATTTTATCTCAAGTAATTACATTATTATTTTCTTTTAATAATTCCTCAGCGATTATTTCACAAATCATACCTTGATTTGGAATAGCATTTAGTAATATTGAATCTCATTGTTCACGTGTAAGTCCATATTTAGGTGTTTCAGGATCCTTTACTACATATAAATCATAAGGTAAGGTAACTAATGTTAATGAATTCGTATTTATAAAGGTATTTTCACCTATGAAATTAACATTATTGGGAATTTCAATTGAAGTAATTGCTGAATTTTCAAAAGCGTTATTACCAATTGAGGTTAATTCTGAAATAGGATTTATTTTGATAATCGATAATTGTGTTGTATTGCTAAATGCATAATCACCAATTATTGTTATTTCAATAGGAATTTCAATTGAAGTAATATTTGAATTTTCAAAAGTAAAATGATCAATTTTTTTAACATTATAAGCATATGTATCCCAATCACTTAATGTAATAGAATCTTTCATTGTTCATCCAATATTAATTACTTCTTCAGCAGTTAACACTTCCCCTTGGAAAGGGATTATTCTTCAATTAATTAAATCTCATTGCTCTTGTGTTAACCCATATTTTGCTTGATGAGGATTGTCACCCTTAAGTTTATTTGGCATTGAAATATTTTTACCAAGCAAAGTAGGTATGTTAAGGAAAACTTCTTCCTCTATTTCAAGAACAGAATCAGGAATATTTATGTTTGCTAATTTAGAATTTTTAAAAGCACCTGCTTTAATTATTTTTAGTTGTGAATTTTCTCCAAAATCAACTGTTTCCACCGATGAAGAAGAAAAGGTTTCTATTCCAATTTTTTTGATTGAAGATGGTAAATTAATTTCTAATAATTCCATTGTATTTTTGAAAGCAAAATCATTAATAAATTCTAAATTAGAATTTTCTTCAAAATTTAAATGCTCTATAGTTGAATTCATAAAAGAATATTCACCTATAACCTGTATTCTAGAAGGTATATAAATGCTTCTAATATTTGTATCAAGGAATGGGGCAATTCCAACTTCCTGGTCTAAATTTACTTCTGGACCTATTTGAATAACATTATGAGCATCAAATCAATCAGATTCTAATATTACTTCTAGATTTAATCAATCTAATGCTGTGATAGATAATTTGTCAAGATACATTCCATCAAAGTAACCTAATATTTCTTCATTATTATTTTCTTGTTTTAATGATGAATTACTCAAATTAATTGTTTTATTGTTTACATTAATATGATGTAGTGTAAATGGTATTGTGAGTGAAAAACCCGCCACTACTATCAATGTGGCTCTCAAAAATTTTTTAGTATTCTTTGTCATATATTTCATATAAATATAAGGTCCTTATTAAGCAAAATATTGATTGATCGCAATCTCAATAATTATAATCAAAATCGAAACAAGCATTAAAAAAACTCAATGCAATTTTGTTAAATTTGGTTAACAAAAATTTAATTTATTTAAATTTATTAGGGTACGATGACTTTATTTTATCTTTTGAATTCCATATTCTTTCACTTGCTCATTAGTAATTTCTGATGGTGAATTAGACAATACATCAATTCCATTTGCATTTTTAGGAAAAGCTATTACATCCCTAATTGAGTTTGATTTTGAAAGAATCATAATTATTCTATCAACACCAAAAGAGATTCCTCCATGAGGTGGTGTTCCATAATTAAAGGCTTCTAAAAAGAAACCAAACTGTGATTCTATTTGTTCTTTTTCTAATTTGAGCGTTTTAAATATCTTAGTTTGTAGAGCTGGATCATTTATTCTGATTGAGCCAGATGAAAGTTCGTAGCCATTTAAAACTAAATCATATGCTCTAGCCTTTATTTTAAGAGGTTCTTTATCTAAATACTTCAATGTTTCTTTTGTTGGATGAGTAAAAGGATGATGCATTGAAGAAATATGTCCATCAACTTCTTCAAATAATGGTCAATCAATAATTCAAACAAATTTATATTCATCTGGATTAGCATATGAAAATAATTCATTAGCCTTTACTCTAATAGCACCTAATGCTTTATTAGTATTATCTAATTCATCTGCAACAAAAATCAATGTTGAATTTTTAATCTTAAAGTTTTTAATAATTTCTTCTAGTTCATTTTTGATAGTTGTATTTAATGTATTATCTAAAAATTTAGAACTATTTATTTTAATAGTAATAATTTTTTTCACACCATTTTGTAAGGCAATTTCTTGTAAGACTTTCATTTCCTTATTAGATATATCATGATCAAATTTCAGCATCTTAACTGATTCTTTTCGAAATATTTCAACTTTAGTATTACTAAATATTTTTGAAACATCTAAAAGTTTTAGTTCATATCTTAAATCAGGCTTATCTGTTCCATAATTATTCATGGCATCATTAAAAGACATTCTTTCAAATGGAGTTTTCAATTTATAATTAACAACTTTCATAATCTCAATTCATAAATTTTCCATTACTGAGAATAATTCATCTTCATCAATAAAAGACATCTCAACATCCATTTGAGTAAATTCAGGTTGGCGATCTTTTCTCATATCTTCATCCCTAAAAGCTCTTGCTATTTGGAAATATCTTTCAAAACCAGAAATCATTAATAGTTGTTTATATAGTTGCGGTGATTGAGGGAGAGCAAAAAATTTTCCATTCATTCTTGTAGGAACTAAAAAATCACGAGCCCCTTCCGGAGTTGACTTAGAAAGATTGGGTGTTTCAATTTCTAGAAAATGGTTTGCATCAAAAAAATCTCTAGCTGCTCTAAGAACCTTATATCTCAAAAGTAAATTAGCATACATTTTAGGTCTTCTTAAATCTAAGTACCTATGTTTTAATCTAGTATCTTCTTTAGCATTCAAATCATCTTTTACTTCAAATGGCAATTCATTAGCTTTACTTAATATTTCATAATCAGTAATTGTGATTTCATAGTTACCTGTTGGCATATTGGGATTTGGTGATTTTCTTTTATTTACAATACCTACAATTCTAAGGACAGATTCTTTTGTAAAATCAATTTTATCAGAGAAAATAAGTTGAACAATAGCTGTTCTATCTCTTAAATCAACAAAGGAAATTTGTCCCATTTTTCTAATATTAGAAACCCACCCATGAAGAATTATAGAATCATTTTCTTTATAGTTTAATATATCAATATTATTTATTTTCATTTTTATTTCCTTCTAAAATTGATTTTACAACTTCCTTTATATCAACTTCAATTTTAACATTATTACTCATTTGCTTAATTGTAATTTTGTTCGATTTTTTATTTTCTAATTGCTCATAATAAACTATTTTTTTAGGTTTAAAATATAGTGCATCAGAATATATTTTTTGTGATTTATTAATTTTTTTATTAAAATCCACAATTATATTATTGTTTCTTAATTCACATATTATAGGAAACAGTAAGGTAAATTCCTTTTCGTTATTTATCATAAAGTAAACATCAATAGATTTTTCTTTAGTCTCATTTACATCTTTTAGAATTTCAAAAATTCTTTCTACCCCAATACCAAAACCTATTCCAAGGATATCTTGTGAGGAATTCTTAATTAAATTATAATAACAACCTCCACCAATAATAGTTGATTTTGTCCCTAAAGTTTTAGAGTTAGATTCGAATTCAAAAACAACATTTGTATAATAATTAAGTCCCCTAACTAAAACAGGATCTACTTCATATGAAATTCCAAAACCTTTTAATGAAGATAAAAGGTTTTGGAATGATTCTTTTGACTCATTTGAAAGAAATTCTTTGATTTTTGGTGCCTTTAAAACGACTCCTTTTTTAGAATCAATTTTATCATCCAAGATTCTTAGTGGATTTAACTTGATTCTTGAAATGGATAATTCAGAAAGATAATCTTTATTTTTTTCAAAATACTTTGATAAGGTCTTTTCATACAATTGTCTTTCTATTTTTGTACCAATATTATTTATTTTAAGAACACAATCATTAATTCCTAATTGTTTTAAAAAATTATTAGCTAGTTGAATAATTTCAATTATTGAATAAACGCTATTATCACCAATAAGTTCAACACCAATTTGATAGAATTGTCTTAATCTCCCTTTTTGAGGTTTCTCATATCTAAACATTGGTCCAACATAAAACAATTTATTAAGTAACTTGTTTGTTAAAAGTTTATTTTCAACTATTGCTCTGCCCACTGAAGCAGTTCCTTCAGGTCTTAGTGCTAATTCACGATTAGATAGGTCTTTGAATGAATAAAGTTCTTTTGTAACAATATCACTCAATTCACCAGACGTTTCTCTAAATAAAGCAAGTGATTCAAAAATTGGAGTTGATATTTTGTGAAAATTATATGATTTTGCTAGTTTTTCAAAACAATTAAAAATTGATTCATATATATCCTGATCATTTCCATATATATCTTTTGTTCCTTTTGGTTTTTGAATCATGTCTTCCTTTCAAAACAAAAACCCACTTGGGGTTCTCATTTTAAATAAACTACTACCTTATGTAAATTAATTTTATCAAATAAATATTTAATTTTAATTAATATCATTAATAGAAGGGAATACTTGTTCTTGTATGATTTGGGTTTCTCAATAGTTGTTAAGAATTTTATCTCTTTTTCTTTTACTTTTGAATGCTTTAAAAGTGTTGAATAGGAAAGGAATTATTACTGTAGATATAATTAATGATATTAAAATAAATATTATTAAAGGTATCGTAAATAATAATGGAGCAGCTCCAGGGATAATACTAAAAATTAATAGAATCATAATTAGTAAACCATTTGATATTAATAATCTTTTTGCAGAATCAATAATAGCTACATTTGAAATTTCCTTCAATTCACTTTTTACTAATTCTTCAGTTTTCCTATTTTTCAGTTTTTCCTTAATTCTAAATAGTACAGTTATGTTATTTGAAATGGCAATCAATATTGCAGATGCTAATCCAAAAATAAATAATCCATTCAAAGCAAAGACCTGTAATGTAAATATCAATACAAAGAATAAAATTGCCATTGAAAGACCAATAAACATTGGTAATGCAAATGCTCAATCACTTCTAAATAGGACAAAAATTGACATTGCTAGAATTGAAGCTAAAGATATATAAAGAATATTTAGTATAGCTTTATTAGCAGTCTCAAATAGAACTGAATAAGTCACTAATTCTAATCCTTGATTACTTAGTTCAATAATTTTAAGGTTATCAATTTCTTTGGTTGTTGTAATCTCAATTAAATATTTATCACCATCTTCATTTACTGTTCTTGTGCTTATCTCATCACTCGTAATGCCAAATTCACTAATTAATATATCTTTATAATTATTAACTTCTTCTATGCTAAGTTGATTCTTTGATTTAAGAACAATAGGTTTAGAAATTGCTCCACTTGTATTAAATCCACTTGTTCAACTTGACCCTATGAAACTGAAGGTTGTAAAAACAGCAAAACCTGCAATGGTAATTAATCCAAGAATTGCAATAGAAATTTTTTTGGCAGTTACTATTCATTCAGTGTTTGAAGGTTTTAACTCTACTTCTTTAGTAATCATTTCAACTTCATTTTTTTCTACTTCAATATTTAATGGTCTATCAATTTTTTTGTAAATTCCAAATAAATATTTCTTATCATCAAACTTCTTTGTCCCTAATATTAAGTTAGTTAAAATTCTAATTAAGATAAACATTACAAATGTAATGAAGACTGACATTATTAGGATAAGAGAAGAAAAAGTTGCTAAATATAATGAACCAATTACATAAATTATCACCGAAGTAATAATTAATGAAAAAGCTTTAGTAATTGAGGAACTCATTGTCAATTTATCAGCTTTTTTAAGAGATTTTTGTAAACTATTACCTGCCCTTAATTCTTTCTTAAATCTTTCAAAGAAAGCAATATTAAAGTCAAGCCCAATCCCTAAGGCAATCATTAAGGCAGCAATTGTTTCTGGTGAATATTCACCTCTAAAGACAGTAATCATTAATAATCCGAGAAAAACTAAAAAGGCAGCACATATTGTTGATAGCGCACCCAAGAGACCATAATTAACAAATAAAAATACTGCAATAAATGAGAAGGCAACTGCTGCAGCAATTATTAAAAATTCATATGCATTATTTCCTAATGCTGGCTTTATAAAGTTATAAGTTTGTAAATCTAGACTATATGAAGAAACAGAATAATCAAGATTGTAGAATATTTTTTCTTTTTGTTTTAGACTAATTTTTGGAGCAAAAGAAAAATCCAAGTTTACTGTATCTTTAAATAAACCTCCAGATGGTGAAGAATTCTTGGAAATTAGGTAATCAACTGCATCAAAACCACCAAAATCTTTAGTTTTCAAAATGGGCTTGGGACCATCATCAACAGCTTCTGTAATTCCATTTGTGAACATAAATTTATATGGATCACGACCAACTGCAGTTCATTCATCATTATATGAAGTTGTTGCTAATTTAATTAACTCCTCAAAATTTCTTCAAATTAAAATATCACTTGTTTCTATTACTTGATTACTTAATGTTAAAGTAATTGCTCCATTTGTCATAGTAGAATTACTAAATTCAAAGGGGAGTCTTTTAGGTCTTCCAAAAGAATCTAATGCTAATGTTGTTACAACTATTTCCTCCTTCTTTTTCAAAAAGGAAGTGAATGCTTCCATTTCGCTATCTGTATTAATATTTGTACCTTTAATTGTTAAAAAGTCATCAGAATTTAAAATGACTTCATAAGTGGCATCTTCGGAAAGAGTAAGGTTTAATCTTTGCTCAACTTGCCTTTTTATTACATCTGCACTTTCATCAATTTCAGTCATTTTTAAAATGACTTCTGCTCCAGATTTGTAAGCATTAGTTGGTTTATTACTAGAAACAGTATAGACTGAACCAAGAGTTATTCCAACTGCCATTGAAAATAAGGAAATAGATGAAATGGTTCACCTTTTTCAATTAGATAATTTAAAAATTTTTTTAAACTTGCTAAACATAATTTAAATTATACTAAAATCTAAACAATTTATTTTATTTTAAAGGGATTGATATTGTAAGTTAAGAGGTATCTATAACCCTCATTTGACAACTTTCTTCCTTTTGATGTTTTTAAGATAAATTTTAATGATAATAGAATAGATTCAATATCATTTATAATAACATCTTTGGATTCATTCAAGATACTGGTTATTGAATCAAGTGAAGCTGCTTTCATTTCAAATATTTCTTCTAATATCTTCATATATTCAATGTGAATGTTACTTAATCCATATTGAAATAGTGAAAGATATTTAAATGTTTTAAATATGATATTATTTGTAATTAATCCCTCATTATAGAAATGTGCAAAATCAATAATTCTTTTTAATAATCTATTTGCAATTCTGGGTGTTCCATTAGAATAATTTGCAATCATTTTTGATTGTTCTTCACTTATTTGACAATTAAGTAAAACTGATGAATTATTAATAATTTTTGATAGTTCTGCTTGATTATATTTTTCTAATTTAGAAATTAAACCAAAACGATCTCTAATAGGTTGACTAATCTTAGAGATATTTGTAGTAGCTCCAATTAATGTAAAGGAAGGGAGTTTCATTCTAACAATTTTCCTATCCCCTTCAGGTCCTATTGAAATATCAATAACACTATCTTCAAGAGCGGAATACATTAATTCTTCCAAACCTTTATTAATGCTATGAAGTTCATCAACAAATATAATATCTCCCTCATTTATATTTGCAAAAATTGCTAAAACATCAGCACGGACTAAGAGTAATGATCCTTGAACAAATATTATTTGACGTTTTGAATATATTGAAATTATTTCTGCTAATGTAGTTTTGCCTAGACCAGGTGGTCCATAAAATAATATATGGTCTGGATATTTTTTTTGATTCTGTGAGGATTTGATAATTACTTTTAATGTTTGAACTAACTTTTTTTGGCCAATAAAGTCATCGAACTTACGTGGTCTGAGAGATTTTTTTGTGTTGTTCATTTGAAATAACTTTTATTGCTTGTTCAACCATATTTTCAATAGAATCATTTTCATCTATATTGGCAATTGCATGAAAAATTTGATTTTTATTAAATCCTAAAGTTTTTAAAGTATCAATTAAATCATTTTCATTTTTGTTAGAAGATTTTTTTGTAAGTAATGAACTATACTTTGTTTGAAATTCAAAAACCAATTGCCTTGCTGACCTTTGACCTAGGTGTGGCATTTTAGATAATTTTTCTCATTCTCCTTCAGCTATTAAATCCAATGCTTTTTTTCAACCTTCATTTAGAATTGAAATCCCTGTTTTGGGTCCAATACCTTGAATCGAAAGTAAATCTTCAAAAAATAACCTTTCCTTAAATTCCTTAAATCCATAATAAACATCTATGTAATCATTCTTATGATGATAAATAAATATTTTTTGAAACTTATCTAATTCAAACCTTTCTATTTCAGGCGCATAAACAACATATCCTGTATAATTTGATTCAAATAAAAAATAATTTTTTGCAATTGAAACAATCTTCCCTAATTTATATAACATATTTTCTTCCTCCGAATATATATGTCAAAAAAGAGATTAGATCAATTACAAAAAACTAATATGATAAAAATAAGGATTATTTATTAAAAAAAGATAAAAAAAATGGGGTAGATAACGGGATTCGAACCCGCGCATGACGGTACCACAAACCGCTGTGTTGACCACTTCACCATATCTACCAAATAGTTTATTCTTTTTAAACAATTTTATATTATACTAAAAGATTAATGTCTTCCTTTGTAATTCATTAAAATATTATAAGGTTTAATATCAAAGAGATTGACAAATGTTTCAACAATGAATTTCTTAACATTATTTATTGTTGTAAAAGCGTTAGATGTTTTTGAAATTGTAAAGTTAAATGATAATCTAATGTTTTTACCAACTCTAACTATTAAAACTTCAGGTTCATCAACAAGTTTTACATCTGTTAATTTATCACTCATTATTTTAACAATATCAACAAAAACTTTCTTATGAATGTTTGTTGTTTGATTAGTACTATTTTTAATGCTTATATATTCCATTATTTTTTACCTTTTCCGACATATTTACCAGTTTCAGTTGCCACAGTAATAATGTCGCCCTCTTTAATAAACATTGGAACTTCTATTTCAAAACCTGTTACTAATTTAACTTTCTTTTGAGGATTTGTTGTTGTATTTCCCTTAACAGCATCAGCTGCTTCAAGAACTTCAAGATCTATATTCAAAGGAATTTCTAAGTCTAAAATTTCATTTTCAAACTTTCTAACCTTAACTTCGGATCCTTCAGTTAAAAAATTTAATTCTCATTCAAGTTTTTTAGCTTCTATTTCAATTTGTTCAAATGTTTCATTATCCATTAATACACAATTATTGCCATCATTATAAAGAAAATTCATTGCCACTCTTTCGATATGGGCTTTTTTTACTTTATCTCCACCTGTAAAAGATTTAACTACAATTGCTTGACTTCTCAAATCTTTAACTTTTGCTTTAACATTTGCTTGACCTCTCCCTTGTTTAGAATGAGATGCTTCAATAACAAGGTATAAATTATCATCCATCTGGAAGGTAATTCCAGGTTTAAAATCATTTACACTAACCATAAAATTATCTTATTTTCTAGAAAGAACTAAATGACCAGATTCAGTAACTAATACATCATCTTCAATTCTTGCTCCACCTACATTTTCAATATAAATACCTGGCTCAATAGTTATTACCATTCCCGGTTCTAAAATCATGGGCATTTTTGATGAAACCATGGGAAGTTCATGAATATCAATTCCTAATCCATGTCCTGTACTGTGAATGAAATTATTTCCATATCCCATTTCAGTGACATATTTTCTACAAACATCATCAATTTCTTTTGAGCTGATTCCTGGCCTAACAGCTTCACGACCTCTTCTCGCGGCTTCTTCAACTATTTTAAGAATTTCTACAAGTTTTTGATCCACTTGAGTATTTTCAGATTTTTTATACATCATTGTTCTAGTGATATCACAAGCATAACCTTTGTAGTAACTACCAAAATCAATTTTTACAATGTCTCCATCTTTTAATTTTCTTTCAGTTGGGTGGTGGTGCGGCATTGCAGAGTTGGATCCAAAAGCAACAATTGAATCAAATGATTCCTTGTCAGCACCTAATCTTTTCATTAAGTAATTTAATTTATTATCAATTTCAAGTTCAGAAACACCTTCAACAATAAAAGATTGTAATTTATCATAAGCTTCTAAAGAAATATTAATTGCTTTTTGAATTTTAGCCACTTCTTCAGAACTTTTAATCATTCTCAATTCTTGACCTTTAATATTCATAATGACTGCATTAGGTAAAAAGCTTTTTAGTTTATTGTAATGTGTAACTTCTAAATAATCACTTTCAATAGCAATTTTCCCATAGTTTTTAGCTTTAAGGAAGTTAGCAAAAGCTTCATTTTCAAGTAAAACGACTTCAACATTTTTTGCATTCTTTTTTGCATATTCAAAATATCGACTATCAACAAAAAGTGTTGCCACATTTTTCTCAATAACAATTCAACCTTCAGATGACATTATTTCTGAGTATCATAATCTTGTTTGATAAGCCTTTGATACTATTGCATCTAGACCAAATTGAGTAAAGAATTCCTCTAAAATACTTCTATTCATAATTATTTTTTCTCCTTGTGTGTTGTATGTTTATTACATTTGTGACAATGTTTTTGAATTTCCAACTTTTCAACTTGATTTTTCTTATTTCTTTTTGTGATGTAATTTTCCATTTTACATTCATCACATTTCATCGTAATTCCAGTAGCAGGCATTTTTTCTCCTTATGATTTAAACTTTATACTTTTAATTTATTATTACAATTATATATTAAATATAGATATTGAAAATCTTTTATTTTTAAACAATTGTGTTTCTAATAATAAAATATTCTCTTAATTTTAATATATAAAAACCGAAATTCTTAGTATTTACAGGTATTTTTGTTCAAATTTATCCATTTCTTTATTAAATATCAAAAAAATGATATTTAAATATATGAAAGGTGAATGGAAATATGAAAAAAATCATGAAAAGTTTGTTTATTTCAATAACTTTAGGATCTGCTTCCCTATTTTCCATATATGTTTTTAATGCTTTTTTTATTTGAGAGAGAGAAATAGGCATTATTAATGAAAAATTTATAGCAACAATTACTGGTGCTGTAAATAAACCTGGTGATTATGAGTTCAAAAAAGAACAAACAACTCGTGAAATTATTTTTAAGGCAAATGTTAAATATTCAGCAGATATTAATTTATTAAATTTAGAAACTAAACAAAATCAATCATTTGAAATTAATGTTCCCTACAAAATTGGTGAAATGCCAAAACTAAAATATTCTAAAATAACAACTATTAACCAACTTAAAGCTATTGGTATTAAAGATAATATAGCCAAGATAATAATTCAATATAAAAATGAGAATAAGGAAATACCAACATGAGACGAAATTGACAATCTATCAGGTATTGGAGAAAAAACACTAACATTCTTAAAAGAACATATTGATCTTTCTTAAACTTACTATTATTTGGTTTAATATCGATATTTTCATTTATATATTTAGAAACTCGTGAAGCTAGATGAATTATTTTTATAATCTTTTTTACAATAATAATTTTTCTACTTTCTTGAAAGTGATTACTTGCTTTATTGCTTTTTATACCATTATTCTTCTCATTTCATTCACTTATAAATAATAATAAAGTTATTAATGAAATTGAAGGTAATTATAAAATAGAACAAGTCATTTCTTCTGGATATGTTATTAATAAAAATTCACAAAAGATTCTTGTAAAAACAAAAACTATTTTTAATATTGATGACTTAATAAATATAAGTTCAACTGATATCAGGTCATTGAAAGAGAAAGAAGATCAATTTGATTACTATTTGAAATCATTAGGTATTAAATATGTTGCAAATAAAATTACAGTTTCAAAAGTAAATAATAAAACTTCAATAAGGGCAAAAATATTAAACTATTTTGAATCTGGACCTGAATTTTATGACAACTATGTTTCACTAGTTTTATTAGGGAAGAAAACTGACATTAACAAAGATCTTTATGAAAAAATAAAAAACATTTCAATTCTTCATTTATTTACAATATCGGGTTTTCATATCAATTTATTAATGATGATCATTATAAGATTGCTAAACATGTTAAAAATAAAGAGAGCATGAGCGAACTATATTGGTTTGATTCTAATATTAATATATTTATATATTTTGAATTTTCCAATATCTAGTTTAAGAGCAATTATTTTTCTATTCTTATGTTTTATTAATAAAGAATATCTTCAAAACAAATTTAATAAAATTAATATACTTTCTTTTATTATGTTGGTAATGTTTATTATTAATCCATTTATAGTTTTTTCATTGTCATTTATCTTTACATTTTTAATAACATTTGCCATATTATTTGTTGTCGATATCAAAAATAAAAGAATTAAAAATTTATCAATTATATTTGCATCATATTTCTCTTCAATAGTTGTTTCTGTGGCAATAAATGGATGACTAAATATTTTTGGAATTATTAATTCCATTGTTTTTTCACCAATTCTTGTCATTAATTATATAATTACAATTTTTGGTTTTCCTTTTAAGGAACAATTGAATAGTTATTATATATTTATAAATTTTATAATCAATCTATTTCATAACAAAAGTTTAATTATAAATATTAATATGAACAATAGTTTTATAGATTTTTATTATCTATCTTTTTTTTCTATCATTTCTATTATTAAACACTATAACATTGTCAATAACTTGAATTCCACTAGTATTAGAAGAATCAATAATTTGAGAACTAAGAAGTGGATTAATTAATGTTACTCCAACACTATAATGTTGTATTAATGCTTCCCCACTATTATTAATAACTTCAAAAATCTTTTCAACATGTGTATCTATGGTCTTTTCAGAATCTCCATTATCAAATCAAGTTATAAAACTTTCTCTGAAAGTTGAAGTCGGTCTTTTAGGTGATACTGTTAATGGTTCATCTTCATAAACATCATATTTATTATTATTATTTTTATCATTTCATACTTTAATTGGCTGATTAAAATCAACCTTTGTGATATCAATATAATTAGTGCTATAGCCAAATTTATTTCTTTTTTTATTTAAATCCCTTGTTCTATTTAGAATTCCACTTTTAGCACCCATTAAACTATACTTATAGTTATTTTCCAAAAATTTATATTCCTCATAAGAACCTTCTGTTGATAATAATAATCCCTTGTAGTTTTTTGAAGATGAATTACTTAGAAAACCAGTAAATCTAATAAGTTCAAAATCTCTCTTTGACATTGGGGTTCTTGATGAATTACTTGCTAGAGTTGATGAATTATGCATATATATTTGAGAAATTCCATAGTCATAACCCGCAATATCATAATATGCATTCCATAATGTTTCAACAGTAGGATTAATATTTATTATTGAACCATCTTTTTTATGAAAATGACCACCATATGGATAATCCATTAATAATAATTTTTCACTGAGTTCATAATTATTATTTCCGGAATATTTTATAGATTTATTTCTTGAAATATCTGTCGCCATTGTTGAAGGTGAATAACCATCATTATATTCTGTTCCAGTAAATGTTGTTGTCTTATTGGCAATTGAGTTTTCATTCCTATTATCAATGTATGTTATTTGCTGCAATTTTCTAGTTAGAAGTTCGTCAATAGAAAATAAATATGTATATCTATTAGAATTTACTGGAAAAGAAGCAGTCACTCTTCTAAAAGGTATTTTGTTTTGAAACTCAAATTCATCAATACCCAGATAATCATTGCCTTCAATATTGTATTTAATGCTAATGTTATTTGATAGATTATAAAATTCTTTAGCAGATTTAATACTTGAAACATCATTATTATCAATATTTAATAAATTACTAACTTCACTATCATCATAATGAAGAGCTTCTTCAAATTTATTCAAAAATGCTCTAGGAACATTTTTATGTATACTTTTATCTGTATTATTGAAATATTTTGTATAAAGTTTTCTAGAGTTTCTAGAATCATTTTTAGTAATACTTGTTATAAATGTATTTGCAAAATGATGTCCATATTCATGGAAAATAGTTGGGAAAACCAATTCAATTTTTTCAGAAATAGGAATATTTTTAAATTCAGGCAATAAATGATCAATTGAAATATCCACTTCCAATGTGGAGGGACTGTATTGACCATTAACATTTTTACTAAGAACATTTAAATTATTAAATCTAATTGTTTTAAGGGCTTCTATTTCAGGTCCAAATTGCAAATCAGTTTTTATCCTTTCATTTATAAGAGCAAGACCATCAATACCGAAGAAGAAATATCCATTTGTTTCATGTTCAATTAATGTAACAGGCACATCTTTAGATTTTTTAAGCTCTATTTTCTTTTCATTTCCGGGATTAAAATCAAGGGAGTTTTTTGTGCTAAGGAAATTACTTGCAATAAATCAAGTACTTACACCAACACCTACCAAGGTTAAACTAAAAAGTATAACTTGAAGGACCTTTGTTCTTAAGAATTTCATAATAAATAATTATACTTTAGTTTTAAGTCTATTAAAAACAATATTATGATAATTTAACTTAACATTATCAAATTTCTTAAAGTCATTAATATGTTCAAAATCTATATAATCTAAATTAAGTGATTCTAATAATTTTTGAGCATTATCAGGAATTAAGACCTCAAGCATTGAAATAACTGCATATATTCCATTTAATAATGTATTTAGCACTTTTTCAAATCTTTTCAAATTCTCTTTTAATAATCATGCGGTAGTTAAATCGATATATTTATTCAACTCTTTTGCGAGACTTGTAGCAGAACCTATTGCTTTATCTAATTGAAAATTATCGAAATATGATTTATATTCTTCAAAGCTACTAGAAATTTTTTTCAGCATTATTTCATCAATTTCTTCACTTTCTTTTCCAAACTTAACTGGTTTATCAAAGGATTGATTAGTCATGGCAATAACTCTTGAAACAAGATTGCCAACATTATTTACAAGATCAGCATTATATGTATTTATTAACATTTGTTCATCAAAAATACCATCATTAAAGATGTTTATTTGTGAAATCAAAAAATATTTAATTATTTCAATATCATATTTTTCAATCAATTCAATTGGATTAATAACATTTCCTTTTGATTTTGACATTTTACCTTCTGGTGTAATTAATCAACCATGAGATAAAATATGAGTTGGTAATTTGAGATCAAGTGCTTTTAAGAAAATAGGTCAATAAATGCAGTGAAAACGAGTTATTTCTTTCCCTACAACTTGAACTATTTCATCCACATTTTTTCAATATTTTAAATATTCTGGTGATTCTTGATCAGGAGATCAATTTAATGCTGTTAAATAACTGAGTAAAGCATCTAGTCAAACATAGACAACATGTTTTGGGTCATTATTAATTTTAATACCTCAAGAAAAAGATATTCTTGTGATTGATAAGTCTTCTAGTTTTTTATCAATAAAATTCTTTTTTAGTTCTGATCATATTTTTGAAGGGATAATAAATTCAGGATTTTCAATATTATATTGAACTAATCATTTTGAAAATTGTTCCATTCTAAAAAAATAAGATTCTTCCTTTACATGTTCAAGTAGGTGGTTGCTTGTAGGATGATAATATTTATTGCCTTTTAGAATTGCATCTTTTTTTGACACAAACTCTTCATCATTAATTGAATATAAGCCATTATAGTTACCTTTATAAATGAATTCTTTTTCTAATAAAAAAATGAAAACTTTTTCAACAGCTTCTTTATGTTTTATATTTGTTGTTCTACTAAATAAATCATAATCAATTTTTGAATCTTTTCAAAATGAAACAAATAAGTCTGATTGCATATCAACATATTTTTGGGGGGATAATTTTAATTCAGATGCCTTTTTTTCAATCTTTTGACCATGCTCATCTGAACCTGTTCCAAACAAAACATCATAACCCATTTTTATTTTATAATTTTTAATCACTCAAGCAATTGTTGTTGAATAAAGATGACCCAAATGAAGATTTCCTGAAGGATAATAAATAGGTGTGGTTATATAAAAAGTTTTTCTTTTTTGCATTATTCCTCCTTCAATTTAATGGGTTTATAAATTTCAAAAACTTCATCTGTATATTTATGAACACTTTTATCACTAGGATGTAAATAAATATTATTTTCAAAAATTGTTCCTCATCCAGCATGAAAACGTGCCTCCACAAGTACAAGATTAGGTTTTTGATCCTCTCTTGGAAAAATCATTTTGACCCTTTTTGGTTCAAAATTATATTTTCTCATTGAAACAAAAACGTCAACTAATCTTTCAGGTGGTAATACTAAAGAAACATATCCTTTTTGTTCAATTATTTTTGCACTACCTTCAAAAATTTGATCCAAATTGATTTTAAATTCATGAGTTGCAATTAACATTTCTTTTGTTGCACCTCTTTTAGGTTTTGTTTCCACTTTGTAAAAAGGTGGATTACAAATTATTAAATCATATTTGCTCCCTTGGTTTTTAGCATACTCTTTTGCATAATCATTAAAATCAGCATTAATCAAGTTAATTTGGTTTGTTTTACCATTTATTTCGATATTTACTTTAGCAATTTCAATGGCTTTTGCTTGAATTTCAACAGCATCAATTTTGATTTTATCACTTCTTTCTGAAACAAAAATACTTAGAGCTCCATTATTTACTCCAATTTCCAAAACATTTTTAATCTTGTTATTTATTGTAGCAAAATTACCTAAAAGGATAGTATCAACTGAATAATTAAACATAGTTTTATCTTGATATATGCTAATTCCTGATTCATAACCAAGAGAATTTTTAATTCAATTTTCCTTCATGATAATATTTCCTTTTTTAGTTTTATAAAATTATAGATTATTTAGTAAGAAATAAAAAAAATAACTCAGGTTAGTGAGTTATTTTGATAATTTTTGTCAATACATTTTTCTAAATATGAATCTATTTAATTTTCGAAACATCAATTAAATAAACAATTATTTTAGAAAGAAGGGTATCTCATCATCATCTTCATCAGTTATTTTAAAGGTATCATCTATAATGCTTGTATTCATCAGTGAGAATTCTTGATCAAATTCAATTTCATTATTATTATTTTTTGAATCCAAACTTCCTCCATAGGCATCCAATGAACCATTAACTTCATTATTAACAGACTTGTAGTTTGTTTTTCCAGAAGTTGCAATTATTGAAACCTGAATTTCATTTTTAATATTTTCATCTTTTCTGATTCCAAAAATAATGTTGATATTTTCATTAGTTTGTTCTTTAATCTTAGATATTATAAAATTTGCTTCTTTTAGAGATATATCACTTCCGCCCGTTATGTTAACAATAGCATCAGTTGAATCATTTATTGAATTTTCTAACATATTAGAACTAATGGCTTTCAATATAGCTTTTTCAGCTTTATCCCTTCCAGTAGCTCTTCCTTGTCAAATATATGCATTTTCTTTTTCTTTAATTATTGAGCAAACATCAGCAAAATCAAGATTAATATATGATGGTTTCAGAATTATATCTGTTAATATTTGTACTGTGTTTTTTAAAATTTTATCCGCCATTGTGAATGAATCTTCAAATGATATGTCCGAATAATTTTCAAGTAATTTATTATTGGAAACAATAATTAATGAATCAACAATTTTTTTAAGTTCTTTGATTCCTCTTTGTGAATTAATATCACGTTTTCTTCCTTCGAAAGTGAATGGAGTTGTAACAATAGCAATTGTTAAGATATCCATTTCTTTTGCGATCCTCGCAATTATAGGAGATGCACCAGTTCCGGTTCCACCACCCATTCCTGCAGTGATTATTACTAACTTAGCTCCAATAATTTTATTTCTAATTTTCTCTTCAGAGTTAAGTGCAGAGTTTCTTCCTACTTCAGGATTAGCTCCAGCCCCCATTCCATTATTTATTTCGCTTTCCAAGTGAATAATATTATTAGATTGAATAACATCTAATGCTTGCTTATCGGTGTTAGCAAAAATGAATTCGACACCTTCAAAATCATCACTGACCATTTTGGCAACAGAATTCGTTCCGCAACCACCAACACCTATTACTTTTATATTAATAATAGGGGTTGTTTCTTTAACATTCATCATCAATTTTCTCTTTCTTGTTATATATTATTTTACTATTACAGCATTACTTTTCTTGTATAGGGGTTTCATTCAACTTTTCTGAGCTGTCATGCCAGGTTTTGTATTAATGTTAACTGTGTTAGCATTAATTGTTCTATTTATATTTTCTAATAACTTAGTCAATCCAAATATCGGCCTATTATTATATTTTAGTAATAAGAAATTAATTGGTCTATTATTTACACTAATATTATTGTTCGGTAAAATACTTTTACAATATTCATCCATCTCAGCAATTCCTTCAATTCTTCCAATAACATTCAGAGTATAGGATTTAAGCGCTTTATGTTTATTCTTAATGAATTCATCAACTTCCTCAATCAATGTTTTTACAAATGATTTTAGAATTGCAGTTAGTTGAAATGCCTTAATATGCATATTCTTTTTGTGAAAAATAATTTTATTAAGTTTTTCATCATTCTTTGTGATGATCCCTTCATTTACAATAAGCTCATAAACTATTTTTTTAGAAATATTAAATTCATATGCTATTTTTTTACATAAGTCTTCAAAAGTGTACTTTAAATTTTTTGTAACAACAGTAACTCCATTATTAGTAATGATTAAATTTGAATAATGTTTTTCAATTTGCATTGTAATCGATATATTCTTCTTTGCATCACTTTCTAATATGTATGGACTTACATTTGAGCTTGAATATATTTGTGATATTTTCAAACCTGCTTTTGTGCAAATATTCATAGCACTCTGATAATGACTTCTTTCTAAAGTAGTAACTGAAAATAAAGTTTCTAGTTTTTTTGCCGTTTTTCCAATAGGTAGTACACTATATGTTTTTACTTGATCATCTTCATTAGTCAAATTAAATTGGAAAGGTTGGAATAATATTGGGACTTCTTCTTTCGAATTATTCATCTTATAATATTCTTTAACTTTTTCCAGAGCACTTTCAAAATGCAATTCACTTATTTTCTTATTATTTAAATTGGAAATGTTTTCACTGATAAGTTTTTGTTTTATTTTAGCAAATGAAGTTGCATCAAAAATGACTGAAACTTCTTTAATGGTTGCAAAAATTAATTTCTCTATCTTTTTAATAGCATTTTTTACAAATTCAATTGAGCTCATGGCATCTTCAGGAACAAATTTGTCTGAGAAGATTTCAATGTTGCTTGTATTAAATTTTTCAATTGCAGTTATTGATATTTCATTAATTGATATTCTGATTAAAACTAAAATGTCTTTTTCCATTCTTATCAACTAGTTCCTTTTCTATTTTATTTTTGTTAATACTCTAAGCTTTGCACTTCTTGAGCGATTATTTGATTTTATTTCTTTTTCACTAGGTAAATATACTTTTACAACCCATTCTTTCTCTTCTTGTATTGGAAGTTTTGGATCAATTTTACTTTTTATAAGGGCTCCAAAAAAATTTTTTACAATCTTGTCTTCAATAGAGTGAAACGTTATTATTGCTAATACTGAATCCTTTTCCATAATTTCCACTGACTTTTCTAGAAGGATTTTGAGTGACTCCAATTCATTATTAACTGCAATCCTTATGGCTTGAAACACTGCTTTTGCAGGGTTTTTTAGCCTTACAATTTTTGCAGGTAAGCTATCACGTATAACATTCACTAACTCATCAGTTGTATTAATTGGTCGTTTTTTAATAATGGCTTTCGCAACTACTTGGGGCAATTTTACATCTGCGTTATTTTTAAAAATATCTACTAATTCATACTCAGAATAATTATTTACAATCATATGTGCATTTAATGTTTGGCTCTGATCCATTCGCATGTCAAGATTTGCATCTTTTGAATAAGAGAATCCACGACTTTTATCATCGATTTGAGGAGATGAAACTCCCAAGTCCACAAGAATACCATTAATGGTTTTGATTTCAAGTTTATCTAACACATCCTTAATTTTAATAAAGTCTGAATGCACTAGCTTGAAATTACTTCCAACCTCCAAAAGATAACTATTAGATTTTATAATAGCATTTATATCTTTATCAAAGGCGATTAGTAGACCATATGGGATTTTTTTCAAGATTTCTCTTGAGTGTCCTGCTCTTCCAAGTGTTAAATCTAGATATATTCCATTCTTTTTAATATTTAAACTCTTAATGACTTCATCTAATAAAACCGGAATATGATCCATTATAATTTAATACCTTTTTTGAACATTTCATTTGTTAGGCTTGATAAGTAATCTTCATCTTCAAAATCTTTTTGTGAATTTGAATAATTTTCATTAGATCACATTTCAATATGTGAACCAACTCCAACAAATACAATTTCGTTTTTGATAGCTGTAGGGACTAAATGTTGTTCGGAAATTATGAATCTACCAATTTTATCAAGTTCTACTTCAAGAGTATTACCTAATATGTAACGAATATATTTCTTAATTAAAGGATCTATAGCATTATTTGATTGAATTCTTTTTACAAAATCTTCAAATTGAGACTTAGATCATAGCTCAAGATTTTTACCTGCACCTATGGTGATATAAAAAGCATTGCCAAGTTCTTCTCTCATTTTTGGAGGAATTACTGCTCTATTTTTCGAGTCAATTGACCTAAAATAAGTTCCTAAAAACATCTACCACTCCTTCCCACTATCTACCATATTATACATATTTCTAAATATTATTTATCAAAAATCCAAAAAATAACATTTAATATTTAATTCAGTGTTTATTATAAAAAAAGTATAAAAAATGGACATTTGTCCATTTTTTTATTAATTTTTATGAAGATTAACGATCATTTAATGCTCTATAACCTTGAACTTTTTCACCTTTATAAAATCCACAAAACATACAAGCTCTATGTTGTTCAATTTTCTGAGAACAGTTTTTACAAGCAATTAAATTCAGGTTTGTCAATGAGTCATGCGTTCTACGTGCACGTTTTCTACGTTTAGATGTCTTACGTTTAGGAACTATAGCCATTTTTCCTCCTCTAAATTTCAATTTTTGCTATTGAATATATTTTATTATAACATTTTTAAATAAATATGAATTTTATTTTTTTATATAAAAAAACGAGTAAAATTTAAAGTATGTCAATAGGAATTATAGCTGAATACAACCCATTTCATAATGGTCATATTTACCAAATAAATTATATAAAGAAATGGTTCCCTAATGAAAAAATCATTGTTGCAATGTCTGGAAAGTATGTTCAAAGAGGAGAAAGGGCCATTGCTTCATTTGTGGATAGAAAGGCTATTGCTTTAAAGTATGGAGTGAGTGAAGTTATTGAAATTCCTCAAAAGTTTGTTATTCAAGCTGCCCATATTTTTGCTCAGGAAGCTGTTAAATTACTAAATGATAAAAATGTTTCAAAAATTGTTTTCGGTTCAGAAACTGATAATATTGATTTATTTTATAATGTCGCTAATACAATTAGAAATAATAATGAGGCTTATAATATGGCTTTAAAATCATATCTAAAAGGTGGAAACTCATTTCCAAAAGCCTCTGCAATGGCATTAGAAACATTATGTGGAAGTTCATTTACAATGCCAAATGATATTTTAGGCATTGAATATGTAAAGGCAATTATTAATAATAATTATAATATTAGGGCAATTTCAATTAAAAGAGAAGTTGGCTTTCACTCTAATGAAACTGTTAGAAACTTAGCCTCAGCTACAAAACTAAGAAAAATGATTTTAGAAGGGGAAGATATATCTAAATTTTCTCCTATGATCATCAAAAATAAACCGAAAAGGATTGAAGATGAATATTTATTGTTTCAAAACATCATGAAAACTAAACCATTAGAAGAAATAAAAAAAATTAATTTGGTATCTGAGGGAATGGAAAATCTATTTTTCAAAAATATTGATGAACCAAATTATGAATCTTTTATTAATAAGGTTAACTCTAAAAGATACACTTCAAGTAGAATTAAACGAGTTATTCTACAAATTATTTTATTTTATAAGGATAAATAAAAAGATGCTATAATACATTCTTTATATTCAATTTATTATTTTTTTACAAATAGATTATCTTAACAACAAGATTTACCACAAGAAGGGCAAGGACAAGTAGTTTTTCCTGATTTTATAGCACAACTTTTACTTTCAGTTTTGCATGATCCATTACAACATTTTTTATCTTCCATAAATATTCTCCTTATTGTCTGGTGCATTAAATAAATTTAATGTTTTTTAATTGACATATTTATTATAACTTAAAAAAATATGTATTCAAAAAATTATTTAAGAAAGTAATAACATTTTTATTAAGTAAAATAAAGGTTGAAATGTCATTTTGAATAAAAAACCATGCACTAAGCATGGTTGCATCTATAAGCCGCGTTCTGTTTTCCTGACGGATTGTTAATTATTTATCTAGGTATAAACCTTTTGCACTTGATTCATTTCTCTTGTGCAAATTCCCCTACCAAAATTTGGGTTTCTAGCTCATGGAGTTTACCGCGTTTCACCTTAATTTAATAAGCTCGTCTCTGTGGCACTTGTCGTCTAAGCTTAGATTTATTAGATCTAACATGAACACTACCATCATCGCAGATGGTGCTAGCGCGGACTTTCCTCTACATTACTGCAGCAATTAACCAATGCTTATTTATTATATAACTTTATTTAAAGTTAAGTAATTTATCAAATTATTTTTTTAAAATAATTTAACTACTTTAACTAATAAAAAATAATTAGGTACTATTAAAATTCATTTTCTTATATAATTCTATTATTAGAAATACTATCTAAAAAAGGAGAATTTATGAATACAGGTTGAGTAATGTGACTTGTCATGGGTTTATTAGTTGGTGTCATGATTTTCTTCTTAGGATTTAGTTACTATCGTGATAAAAAGAAAAATAAGATTATGATTTACAAAAAAATAGAATTAAAAAACATCACAGAAAAAACATCAAAAGAAATTTCTTTAAGAATTAATACTATTGTTGAAGTTAACCATGAAAAAATTGAGAACTTTGTTCCATCAATTGGAGAATTAACAATGAAAGAAATTAATACAATTTCTAAAGATATGTTAAAAGATATATATAAATCTAATCTTTTCAAAAAAATATATTTAGCAGAAGATTATGATCCAGAATTTGCTGATAATTTAAAAAACTTGATTAATCAAAAGTCAAATCATTGAAGTAAAAAATGTGTTAGAGAACTAGAATATTTCTTAAATCTTGAAAAAGAATTAGAAAATACAGATCAATATGCACAAATGAAAGCTGAAATATTAGAAAAAGTTAATGAAAAATTTAACAAGAATAAAAAACAGCATCATAATGCTGACGAACAAATAGTTAATACTATGGAAGTAAATGAATCTACCAAATAAATTAACAATTTTAAGAATTGTTTTGATAATTCCTTTTATTACATTTATGTCTATTTTTTTAATTCAGGGAAGAAGCAAATTTGAAAATTTAACATATGGTAGTCCAGAAGTTATGTGATTTTATTTATCTGGAATAGTTTTTGTTTTAGCAATGTTTACAGATTGGTTAGATGGATATTTAGCTAGAAAGAATAATCAAGTTACTTCTTTCGGAAAGTTATTTGATCCTATTGCTGACAAAGTAATTAATACTAGTGCTATGGTCTTTTTATTATTAATTAATTATACATTTGTTTGATTGGTTTTAATCTTTATATTAAGAGATATTTTAGTGGATGGATTTCGAAATCTAGCTGCTATTAAACAATTAAAAATTGAGGCATCAATTTTTGGAAAATTGAAAACTGTTGTTCAATCAATATCAATAATTATTATAATTTTTGCAACCCCTGCAATACAAAATAAAGAATGATTGGAAATCATCCTATTAAACATTCCTTTAATAATAGCTGGATTATTAAGCATTATTTCAGGTGTATTATATTTTAAAAATATAGTTCCTTATTTAAATACTAAATAACACATTTAGAACTGCTTGATTCTTTTTGTTTTTTAGAACTTAAATTACTAATTATTTGTTGAGATTTACTATCTTTAAAAATAAAGTTGTAGATTTCTTTATAGTGTGCAACAGGAATAAATTTAATTTCTGAAGTAACTTCCTTAGGAATATCGACTAAATTTCTTTTATTATCTTTGGGAATGAAGATTTGTTTAATTCCTTGTCTTAAAGCTGCTAATGATTTTTCTTTTAATCCACCAATTGCAAGTACTTTACCTCTTAAAGTAATTTCTCCGGTCATACCAATTAGGTGTGAAACTGGTTTACGAGAAAGAGCCGAAATAATTGATGTTGTAAAAGTAACTCCAGCAGATGGACCATCTTTCGGAACTGCCCCTTCAGGAACATGAATATGAATTGTATTTTCATCAAAATCAAAATTAATGCCAAAATCTTTTGCATTAGATCTAATATAAGCGAGTGCTATTTGTGCTGATTCCTGCATAACATCTTTAAGTTGACCAGTTAACTTTAATTCTCCCTTACCTGGAAAACTAGTTACTTCAATAGGCAATGTTGAACCTCCATAAGCTGTATAAGCTAATCCATTTACAGAACCTATTTGTTCTTCTTTGTCCATATCTTCATCAGTAAATTTAATTACTCCTAAAAACTTAGTAATTATTTTATCCTCAATAACAAATGAATCCTTAATCTTACCTTCAACAATCCCTAAAGTAATCTTTCTTGCTATTTTATCAAGAACTCTTTGTAAATTTCTAACTCCAGCTTCCATTGTATAGTGTTTAATTATATACTCTAATTGAGCATCAGTAATCTTGAACTCTTCAGGTTTTAAAGCATTTTGTTTAATAACTTTTCCAATTAAGTATTTTCTAGCAATATTAACTTTTTCAATTATTGTATATGAATTTAATTCAATAATTTCTACCCTATCAATAAGAGCGGCAGGAATATTTTCATAGTAATTTGCAGTTGCTATAAACATAACTTTTGAAAGATCATATTCAATTTCTAAATAGTGATCTTGAAAGTTGGCATTCTGTTCTGGATCTAAAACTTCAAGCATTGCTGAAGATGGGTCTCCTTTATAATCAGATGACATTTTGTCAATTTCATCTAATAAAATAACAGGGTTAGAAACACCACATTTTTTGATGGCTTGAATAATTTTACCTGGCATAGCTCCAACATAAGTTCTTCTATGACCTCTAATTTCAGATTCATCTTTAATTCCGCCTAGTGATATCTTAATAAATTTCCTATCTAATGATTCAGCAATAGCTTGCGCCAAAGAAGTTTTACCTGTCCCTGGAGGACCAAGCAATGTAATAATAGGTGCTGAATTTTGTTCAGTCGGTTTATTATAACCATTTACTTTTCTAAAGATATCTTCACTAATTTCAGTATTACTTTCAGAAGTTATTTTATAAGGTTTTTTTATAACTGGATTTTGAGCTTTATTATTTATAATAACTGCAAGAAATTCAATAATTCTTTCCTTAACATCTTTTAAACCGAAATGGTGTTCTTCAAGGATTCTTTTAGCTTTTTTAATATCCATTGATTCAATGTTAGTTTTCTTTCAAGGAAGAGAAGTTAATAAATCGATATATGTTCTACTTATATTAGCTTCAGGCGAAGAAGCCATCATGTTTTTTAATCTTGATTTTTCTTTTTTAATTGCAAAAAGAACTTCTTCTGGATAGATTTTTTTGTTTTCATCAGAACTTAAAATGATTTCAACTTTATCTTCAGTCTCATCCTCATCACCTAGTTTATTTCTAATTACTTTCATTCTTTCACGTAATAAAAATTCTCTTTGTTGGCTATCTAAATTTTTTTTAATATCTTTGTCAAGATCAACATCAAGTTCTAGCATGTTTTTGTAACTTATTAGTGATGACAAAAAGTATTTATATTGTTCTAAAATGTTTTTTGCAGAAAAGATTTTATATTTATCTTCAAAGGTAAATTCAATAACTGAAGCAATACTATTAATAAAGTTTTTTTGACCCATTGAATTTTTTAAAATAGAAATATTTTTTGAAGGGAATAATGTTTCACCTTTTGAAATAGATGAAATAACAGTGTCAATTTTATCAATATAAATTTCTAATTCTTTTTCAGAAACATTTTCATCTATTTGATCATATTCAAAATCACCAGTGAAAAATTGTAATCCTTCTTCATTAATTGCTGAAGCATTAATATCAATAACTCTCACTCTTTTTTCGCAAATCAAATTTAATTTTAAATGACCACCTGGCAAAGAATCGGTACTAGTTATTATACATTGAGTTCCATATTCATAAAGCTCTGATTTTTCCTTAATATTTGCCAAATCAATATCTTTTTGAGAAACAATAACTATTTTATTACCAAATAAGAGCTTAGACATATTAACAGAGTTTATTGACTTTTTACGACCTACTTCTAAAGTCATTGGTGTTGTTTCAAAACCAACTATTTCTCTCGATGGTATAAATGGTAAATTCATAAATTCTCCTTTTTATCTTTTTCTTAATTAGCTTGCATAATATTATGAGCATATTAATTAATATAAACAATTATAAACAAAAAATATGAAATATTATATTTAAAGATAAATTATAATAATTTATAATGTTTTTTCTAAAATAAATCTCTATATTTCATGAATTATTTTATTCAAACCATATAAAATTATAGAATTCATTCCTAATGAAAATATATTAAAAACTCCATACACCAATACTATTCCTCCTCAATAATTAGGGATGATGAAAATTAATGATAGTGAGCTAGATTCATACTGTTTCATTAATTCCATAAAATTTAATGAAAAACTATTATTTGAAATAATATTCAAAAATAAAGGGGTAAATATTGTTCCATTCAATAAAGTAATGATGATTGTTGTTAAAAATATTGAAAATCCTAGTGATATGAAATAATTCCTCTTTCTAAATAACTTATTGCCAATTAATACAAAACCTACAAAAAATAAAGTGGTTATGACAAAAACTGTTTTACCAACAAAAAATAAATCAATTAATCCAATATTAGTTCCAGGCAAAAATGGATGAATTAAAAAATTACTTATTAGAGTAATTAGGCCATACCTTCAACTAGATATGAAAAATGCCATTGCTACAAATCCTATTCCAAAATCTATTCTTAAAAATGAAGATCCTAAAAAAAAGGGAATAATATTGGAAATAGTTGCACTAATTAATGAAAAAGATAACATTAATGCCGAAAAAACTAATGAGAAAAAGATTGATCTATTTTTGGAAAATATCATATTCAACCTTTAAGGTATTTCAATTACTAGAATTAACCAATTGCAATATCCTCTTCAATATATGAAAATTTGAATTGTCTATTCTTATGACTTTTTCAAACTAGAATTGTTGATGAAATGCCAAGTTGTCCAATAAACATAATTAAGATAATAAATAGTTTAGATATGACATTTAATTGACTTGTTAGACCAGTTGAAAGTCCTGTTGTTCCAAAAGCAGATGAAACTTCAAATAAAACATCAATAAATCCAAATTGATTTGATGAACTTCCGTGAATTGATGAAGTTGATATGAAGGTAACAAAGAAGACCATAATTACTGAAATTGAAAACACTACTCCTGCTGTATCTACAGTTTCCTTAGGAATTTTTCTATTAAATATTCTGACACTAGGAACCCCTCTAACTTTAGATCATATTGTTAGGAAAATCAATGCAATTGTGGTTGTTCTAATTCCACCTGCAGTTGAAGAAGGTGCTGAACCAATAAACATCATTATTGAATATAAGATAATTGTTGGTTGTGAGAACGTTTGAAAATCAACAGTTGCAAAACCGGCATTACGTGTAGAAAATGTGTTAAAAAAAATAGCCATTACTTTTGAACCTGTATCTCCATTACCATTTCATAGTGTTTCCTTAGATTCATTAAGAGCTCTTACTGCTGAGACTTCAAAAGAAAAAGCAAATATTAATCCAACCATTGAAACAATAAAATAAGAAATGCAACTCACTTTAGAAAATAATGAGAATCTTGATTTGCCTGGTAATTTTCTTATTTTATGATTCGCTCATGAATATGTATCATAAATAACTGGGTATCCAATTCCACCAATTACAAATAAAACAATGAACATTAATTGTAAAAAATATGTTGAATAATATGGTTGAAGTGAGCTTGGACCAATAATATCAAAACCAGCATTATTTATAGCACTTATTGAATGGAAAATTGCAAATCTAATTGATAAACCAAGATTTCCAACTGGATTATTATTATCTGCCGGTTCAATAGATGGTTTTTCAAAATAAAACAAGAATGAAAGTATAAATGATGAGATTGTAATTAGAATTAAAATTAAACTTACTGAAATCACAATTGTCTTCATAGAAAGATTTGCATCTTTTGCTGAACGTTCTTTCCCTAAAATACTACTTGTTATTAAGTTAAGTTTTCTATTAAAAATAAAATTAAAGATGTAAACCTTCATAGCAAAAATTCCAATTCCACCTAAAAAAATTAGAATGGCAATTACTGCTTGCCCAAACATTGACCAAGTTTCAGAAGTCACAACAGTAACTAATCCTGTATCGCTAAAAGCACTAGCTGCTGTAAATAATGCATCAATATAAGATACAGAAGCACCTTCGGCATGTGAATAAGGATCTAAAAGTAGTAATGAACTTAAAAATGTTACTAAAAAATAAGTAATGAAGATAATTTTAATATTTGATAAATTAAAAAAGAATAATTTTATTTTTTTTAGATAATATTTAATACTATTATCATTTCCATTATTTTTATTTTTATTTTTCATATTTAAGTATTATACTAATAAAATAATGTAAAATTGTTTAAAAGTATGTGTGAGGTTTTACATGGCAAGAAAAGATATATGTGTAATAGGAATGGGGCGTTTTGGAAGTGCAGTTGTTTCTAAATTGATTGATTTAGAACAAAACATTCTTGCAATTGATAGAGATGAGCAAAAATTAACACAATTTAGAGATAAAAATGTTAGTTCTATTATATTAGATGCTGCTGATATGAATGCCCTTAAATCAATTGGAGTTTCTAATATTGATACTGTTGTTGTTGGTGTTGGTGATAATATTGAAATAATTGCTGCTTTACTTGAACTAAAAATTAAACATATTATTGCAAGAGCTAAAACACATAGACATGCTCGTGTTTTAAAACAAATAGGGGTTGATGTTATTATTAGACCCGAAGAAGAATCGGGGACAAGAACTGCCTTAATTGCAACAAATGCTAACTTTATTAATTTCTCACTTTCACTTAAAGAAATTGGTGATGGTTTTGTTATTGGTTCTACTGCTGTTAGAAATGAAAAATATGTTGGTGTTCCATTAAAGGATCTTTCTCTTAATAAAAAGGGGATTACTATTGTTCTTGTTAAAGAAAATGCAAATAGTATGCTTCCTAATGGATTAGTAAAATTAAACCATAACTCTGTCATAACAATTGTTGGTAAGGTTGATAAAGTTACTAAATTTATTGGTGTTCTTAATAAAAATGTTGAACCAGAAAAGAAAACAGAAATTTTCCAAGCAAGTGGCAACACTTTGGTTTAACCATTATATAAT
The DNA here is from genome assembly GCA_051656785.1 of Metamycoplasmataceae bacterium. Taxonomy (GTDB): domain Bacteria; phylum Bacillota_I; class Bacilli_A; order Mycoplasmatales; family Metamycoplasmataceae; genus UBA710. Next base: position 77,585 of record JBOFJK010000003.1, on the reverse strand, counting down.
TTAAGTTTCTTATTTTCACGATATCCGCGACCAACTTTAGCCACTTCTTTATTATTAATTAAAACTGCATCACAACTAAAACCTATATTAATTTTTAAAATAGCTTCTCCAACACCATATGAATCAACGGGAGCATTATTTCTTTCAAATTCTTTAATCCTTTCAGGAGTAAATCCTGATGAAACAATAATTTTAACATGTGTTCCATTGTGATTATCTAAAACTTTTCTCAGTCTTTTAACTTGTTCTACATTGACACCATATTGTGGTTCTTCATTTTCAAACATTTTATCAACCATATTTATTGAAGTATCAATTCTAACACCTCATAATTTATGTCCAAATTCTTTTAAGACAGCTAAGGAATCCGAAATAACATCATTATTAAAATCAACTAAAGCAATAAATTCTTGCTCTTCAGGAAATGTTTCCATATATGCTTTCATTGCTGCAACTAAATCACCATCAAAATGTTGGATTAAAATATGTGGTATTGAACCAAAAATAACTTCTTCTTTACCTTGGGCTCCAACATATGTTGAATGACCAATTATTCCAGCATCTTCAACTGCTTTACCATCAATTTCTTGATTAATATAATGATCACCACGATCACCCATGTAAACAATATTTTTCCCATTAGCTGCTTTAATACATTTATATGAATTTGTTGCGATTGATGTATAACGAGCGAGAATGCCATCAATTACTCCTTCATAAATTCCAAAGTGCTCATATTTACCTGTTAATTGTAAAACTGGTTCTAATTTATTGATTATTGTTTTATCTTCTAAATATTTAATTTCATACTTAGATGTATCAGTATTTTCTTTTAATAATTTTAAGACTTCCTTCATTCCAGATAATAAAACATCATCACTTCTTTGAAAGAATTGTACAGTTACAATGCTATTTGGTTTATACTTTTTAATTATTGATTCAGTTATTAAGAAATATTTTGCTACATAATCTTTAATTTCCACAGTAATTCCTTTTTTTGTTGTGTATATAATATTTTAACATTTATCAAAAAATATATATAATTTTAATTATGATTAAAAAATATTACAATTCTTTTATCTTTTTTAGCAAAAGGCACTTTGAAGAAAATAGAAAAATGATTATCACAAATATCATATTATTTTTTTCTTTAATATTAATTTTAGTTCTTATTGATCAACTGACAAAAACTTTCTTATTTACATGAGGGCCAGTTATTCCGGGACAGAAAAGGCAAGGTGATGGAATTATAAAGGCGGACTTTGGAATCTTCGGTATAAAATCAGTAGCTAATTATGAAGTTACTTTTTTTAAAGGATTGTTTCCTACTTGATTACTTCATATTTTTAGTATCTTTATATTTTTAATTTGTGGAGTTTTTGCAATTTATTCACATGACAAATTATTGATTGTGGCAGTTGCCTTTACATTCTCTGGAACATTTGGAAACTTCTTAGATAGAATAATTTTCGATGGTGCAGTAAAAGACATTATTTTTATTCCTTGATTAAAAGATTTAAATTTTGTAAGTGGTGTTTTTAATTTTGCTGATACTTGATTATTCTGTGGATCTATAATAGCTATTACATATATTATTATTCTCGGTGTAAGACATTATAAACATAATAAATTCTAATTTATAAAGTAAAAAAGAAAAACAATCCTTTATTATTGGGATTGTTTTTTTATTTAATTAATAATAATTACATCTGTTACAACTAATATAGCAATAATTATAGCAATAATCATTAGCACTAATACAATTGACATTATTGAGTAAAATAATTTTCTATTCTTGGGTTTTTTAATTACTTCAGTGTCATTTGTGTTTGAAAGTTCTCTTGATTTAGTATTATTAAATTTGGTATTATTAAGGGGTCTTTCAATAGTACGTGGAACTTGTTTTTGCTCTTTTTGGATAGAAGTGTTTCTTGTCATTCTTTGTTGCTGCATTGCAGAAGCATTTCTTGGTTTATCAGTAAAACTTCTTTCTCTAGTGTTGCTCATATCATTTTTAAAAGCAAATTCTGATGTTCTATTTTGATTATTTAGAAGATTTAAATTTGATGTTGCATATTGTGCATAGTAATATGGATCAAATGCAGAGTTCTCATCAGCAATTATCGGTTCATTAACAATAGGATCTAGAATAGTAGTTCTACTAGCTACTCTTGAATTTTGCTCATGAGATTGTTGAATAACAGGTTGAATTATTGGTTGAATTAAAGTTTCTGTAACATTTGAGTGTGCATTATTGTATGAAGGTCCACCCATTGTATATGGATTGAATATCATTGTATTTGCACCCAAAGGGTTTAATTCTGTGTTCAACATTTGATTTGGGACTGCAGTAAATTCAACAGTTCCATTATTGTATGGTTTTTGAATATTTTGATTATTATTTTGCTGTCCAACCGGAACTCACACATCATTTGAACCATTATTAAAATTTGTTGTGTTGAATCTATTGTTATTCGAATTCATTTCTACTCCCTTGTTTCCATAAAAATTATGAAAGTTATTTCTTAAAATTTTACCATTATTATTTATATTATTTTCAAAATTGTTAGTTAAAAAATATTTACTTGTTGGTGCTTTGAACTTAAATTTATAATTTCCAAAATCATTTTTGAAATTGAAGTCATTAATGTTAACACCAAAATTCCCTCTATTCATCATTTCATAATTTTGATAGTTGTAACTTTGATTAAAATTATAGTCATTTACGAAACCATAAGGTTGAGTTCGTGTAAAATTTATTTGTTGATTTCCTGTATTATTAATACTTTCGTTATCTATATTATCTATAGAATTTGTATTTTCATTTTTTTTATTATTAGTATCATTATATGCAACATCAATATCTAAAACAATGTCTTTTTGATTAACTTTTTCATCTTTAATATTTGAGGGACTATTTCTCACAATATTTCTTATAACTTGAGGGCCATAAGTTTCTGAATGTTGTGGATCAATTGGATATGTATCATCATCATCAGTTTGAGTTTCCTCTTTTTCTATTTTTATAGGTTTGGCATCATAAACGGTAGAGATTTCTTCAGCAACATCATTATCAAATATTAAGTATGAATTTTTATTATTATAAAGTCTATCAATTCCTTTTTCATCCAATAAATCTCTTCCAGTTTCTGGATCAATTTGTAATGAATGAAACAAGTTTCTTTTTAAAATTCTAGAAGTATTTTCTTTAGTGCCAGGAACCACTCCAATTGTATGAACTAGTGCACCATCTTTCATTTCAGATTTTATATATCCATCAAATGAATCTTTTAGATTTTCCTTTTTAGTAGCTTTTGTGCTCGCTTTTTGAAATCAAATAATTCCAACATTATTGAATGAAAGATAATAATTCAAACAATCTTCACGACTCTTAAAATTTGCAAGCGGTTTTTCATTAGCTTGTTTCAATTTTCATAAAAAGGGCAAATTATTTCTATTATATAAACAATAAAATTTTTTCATTTGTACCTCAATGTAAAGATTAGGAATATTTTCTTAAACAAAATTATAACATTTTTTTTCATTTAAATATGAAGCAATTAATCTAATTTCCATTTCAAATTCTGTTTTTTATAAAAAATCAAAACAATAATATGAAAATTATGGTAATGATTATATTTTAAAAAGAATTAACATCTTCTTCTAATAATTATGATTTTTGTGGTCTATAATTTCTAATTAGATTAATCAAAGCATTTGCATTAAAGATATGTTAAAAGTTTATTAATAAATTTGCAAAGATTTATAAGATAGTAATAAAAAAATAATAATTAGTTTTATATCTAAAACTAAAAATTTTGTCCAAAATATCATACTTAACAACAAAACCACATTCTTCATGTTCCTAATGAAATTCTTTGTTTAATTTTCTAGATTATTTTTAAAGTTTCATAATTAATAGTAACTTATTTCAAATATTATAAATTAATTTCTATTTTAATTATTAGATATTAGAAAGGTAATTATTAATATCTAAATCATTATTAGTAATTTTTATTACTGAATTATGTAATACTACTTGTTCATTAATTTTTTTATGATTATGTTTTGTAATTGGTCTTTCAATTAATTTAAATGATGTGATAACTTCTTCATTTTTTGATCTAAAGAATTTATGCTCAATTGCTTTTTCAAGTTCTAAAAGAATAAAGGGAATTATTCCTCCACAAATACCTATAACATAAATTGATCAATGTGCTAAATCATTAGTTGTCTTACTGCCAAATATTTGTGATAATTGCTCAGGACTAATAATCGAAGTATCAAGAACAAAATCAGGTCTTTCGGCAAAAATAGATGAAAGTTGTGGAACCATAATTGCCATTAAAATTATTATTAAAGAAAATCCTGTTGCAATATAAACTCATTTGTTTTCTGCAAATTTAGTTTTAAAAATTGAAATTGAAGATGACATACTAATTGATTTTAAGACACCACCAATTGTAATTGACATAAAGGCAGAAATTGAACCATAATAAAATCTTAGACCTGGAGCATTTAATAAAATTGCTACATATGAACCTAATCCATAACCAATGATAGTCATCACTCCACTTATAATTCCAGAAAATAGAATTTGAAATAAAAGTCCACCAGCTAAAATAGATTCATATTTAGATCTAGGTCTCTTATCCATGAGTGATGAAGTGGTTCGCTGCATTCCTAATGCAACACCCGGTAGACTTTCAATAACAATATGATTTAATAAAATTTGAATTGTTGTTAATGTAGTTTGAAAACGAATGTTACTATTCAAATATTCTAAACCCGCTTGATTAGGAGTCATTCCTGGGGTAAAATCACTTGCTGTAATGGTTCCTCATCCAAATACTTCAAAAGCTACATAAAAAACAAACATACCTAATACTATAGAAATAATTCCTGCAATATTTGTACTTAAAAGAAATTTAACAATTCTTCTTATATTGTCATAAATACTTCTTCCAGATTTTACTGATTCAACTATTGTTGCAAAGTTATCATCAGTTAAAACCATATCTGCTGCACCTTTAGAGACATCCGTTCCAGTAATGCCCATAGCACAACCGATATCAGCAGTCTGAAGTGCAGGAGCATCATTAACACCATCACCAGTCATAGCAACAACTTGGTCTCTGGATTGTCAAGCCTTAACTATTCTTATTTTATTAACAGGAGATACTCTTGCAAAAACAGAATATTTCTCAATATTTTTGTTTAAATATTCATCAGATAATTGATCTAATTGAACACCAGTAATGGCTAAGTCATCATAACCTCTAATTATTCCTAAATCCTTTGCAATTGCAATTGCAGTATTTAAGTGATCACCAGTAATCATAACTGGTTTGATTCCTGCAGCAATACATTCTTCAATAGATTTTTTTACTTCTTCACGAGGAGGATCAATCATTCCTATTAATCCAATAAAATTTAAATCTTTTTCAACAATATCAGGCTTTAAATTATCTAACTTACCTAATTTTTCATCATATTCTTTAATGGCAATTGCTAAAACTCTAATTGATTTATTACTTCAATTATCATTTATAATTGTTGCTAATTCACTATCAAAATTTTTACATTTTTTAAATAGAACATCTGGAGCACCTTTTACAATAACCATTTTCTTGCCATTAATATCATTAATAACGGTCATCAATTTACGATCTGAATCAAACGGAATATTTCCGATTCTTTTATTTTCATGTTTTCATTTTTCAACAGAAAAACATTTTTTTAATGCCAATTCAGCAATTGATATTTCAGTCGGATCACCAATAGCCGGTTTCATATCTTTTGCTTTACCTTCAGGTACAATACTATCCGTACAAAGTGTTGCCATCTTAAGAAGGAAATTTTGTTCTTCATTAAATTTAGTATCATCAATATTTTCAGTATTAGATTTACTTGCTCATAGTTTTACTATTGTCATTTTATTCATTGTAAGGGTTCCAGTTTTATCTGAACAAATAACAGCAGTTGAACCAAATGTTTCAACTGCAGCAAATTTTTTTATTAGTCCATTTTTCTCAGACATTCTCTTTACACCAATTGCTAAAATAATATTAACTATAGCACTCAATCCTTCAGGAATTGCTGCTGCCGCTAATGAAACACCCAATAATAAAGAAGGTTGGAAAGCAGATAATCCATTTTGAACAACACCTTCAATGACAAAAAGTGAAAATAGGAAAGTAATAACTGTTATGATGATTCCCATAATTCCTAAATACAATCCAAGTTTTTGTAACTTTAATTGTAATGGAGTCATTCTCGCTTCTTTAGAATTTAATAAAGCGGCTATTTTACCAATTTCAGTATCGTTTCCAACTGCAGTAACAATTGAAAAGCCACGCCCATTTATAACATCAGTTCCTGAAAATAATTTATTAACTTGTTCACCAATTGGGATATTACTTGAAGTAGTTGTAGCTGCATCTTTAGATATTTCAGAAGACTCTCCTGTTAGAACACTCTCAATACATTTCAAATTATTACTTGAATATAAAATAGAATCAGCAGAAATTGAATCACCCGCTTCAACTAACAAAATATCTCCAACAACTAATTCATCAGAAAGAATCATTATGATTTTCCCATTTCTTAAAACCCTTGCTTGAGAGGTTGTCATCTTTTTTAGTTCAGAAATAGCATTATTAGATTTATGTTCTTGGAAGGAACCGAATAAAGCATTTATTAAAACAATAGAAATTAAAACAAAAGCTTGAACATAAGTTATTACTAATCCTGGTTTACCAGGATCAACAATATTATTATAAATCGATAATCCAAGCGATAAAAGACCTGCAGTTAATAGCAAAATAGGCATCAACTCAATTAGTTGACGAAAGAATAAAGAAAAGAGACTTTTATTTTTTACTTCTTCTAAAATATTTGAACCAAATTTTTCTCTTGATTCTAAAACTTGTTTATCTGTTAGTCCAATTTCTTTATTAGTATTAATATACTTAGATATATCAATCTTGTTTTCATTGCTTTTTTGTTTATTAGATTTCATTAATTTCCACTCTTGATAAATTTAATTAATTTAAATTATATATGTTATTTTTTTTAATTTAAGAAAAATAAGTAATGAAGGTCTAATTATTTTAAAAAATATAGAAATTTCTTAATACTTATTTTTAATTCTATTTAAATTAATTTCATTTTTTCTTAAGTATGCTGCCTTAATATTTTCATCACTATATTTTAATAATTTTCCAAGACCAATAAATAAAGAAAATGAATAATCGAAATTTTCTAAATTTGGCTCCTTATTAAATTTTGAAATGGAATCAAATATTTCTAAGAATTGAATAGTTAAATTATCAGAATATATTATTGGAGTTACTTCGACATCCATGTTTAGTTCTAACCCAAAAGATAAATAAAAATGCATTCCATCAGAATACTCTTCAATTATTTTACTATCGTTAATTTTAATATTTCTTTTCCAATATTTGAAGTGCTGAATTTCATTTGCTAATTCACTAATTTCGACAAACAATGCAAGCATTTGCTTTTCTTCAAGATCTTCTTTATTAGGGTTGTGACTTTCAATTATTGCTTTGTTCAATTCAATTTGTTTATGCAAGATGTCTTTAATATTCATAATATTAAATTATATATTATATATTTAATTATTAATGAAATGATTATTTGAGAAATACTTAATTTGATTATTATTTTTTTAATTATCAATTTTAAAATATAGTATAATGGAAAAGCAATTAATTCAAAGCCCGAGTGATGAAATGGTAGACATAGGGGACTTAAAATCCCTGGTCCGTTAGGACGTGCTGGTTCAAATCCAGTCTCGGGCACCAAATATAGTACTCTATACCCGGCATCTTAAAAGGTGCATTTTTATTCCATTGTTAGTTTAGTATATTCACTAAGAATATATGAAACAAACTTTGCAATGCTTTCATGATAATGTATTAATTTTTGTATTTCTTTTTCTGGAATTATTTCTTTAGATGAAGAAGTAATTTTTTCAATCGGAACAGCTTTAAAGAACATTTCATCACACTTCTTTTTATCCTGAATATATGTAGTAATAATTTCTCTAAATTTTGTTTTTAATAATGAGTTAATTGTTTCTCAATTTATATGAATTATTCTTGTTCCTAAAGAACTGGCAACATAATCTTCATAAGTAATTTTAGCATCAGAATTTAATAACATTAAAGCTCTATTATTGTTATGTTTAATATCTTTCATATTAACAAAGAAAAATTTATCAGTTTCAGATGTTACTCATGTTTTTTCCATAAGATCAGTAATAAGTTTTGTTGACTTATTTGCAAAGTAATATGAAAGCACTGAGAAAATCACTGAAATTACAGAAAGCAAAAGTCCAAATGTTCAAAGAATAATATCTTCAAGTCTATATCCATTTAATGTAATAACTCTTTCTAATTCTGCACTATATAAAACCATATTAATTAAAAATTATACATAATATAAGTCATTTAAGGTAAAATAATTAAATATGGAAAACAAAATAATAAAAGTAATAATTGAAATTCCTTCAAATTCAAATATAAAATATGAATATAATAGAGAGACACAAAAAATTCATGTTGATCGAATATTAAGAGAGGGATTCTTTTTCCCAACTAATTATGGATTTATCGAAACTGCTCTTGATTGAGATGGGGATGAATTAGATGTTCTAGTTTATTCAAGTGAAAAATTCTTTCCTGGGGTTGAAGTTGAAACAAGAATAATTGGAGCAATGAGAATGATTGATGATGGAGAAACAGATACAAAATTAATTGCTGTTCATAATGATGACTATCGATTAGATCATATTAATACTCTTGATGATATTGATCAAAACTGATTAATGAAAGTCGAAACATTTTTCAAAACATATAAGAATTGAAAAAGAGAAGGAATTACAAAAGTTCCTGGTTTTGAAAATGCTGATTGAGCTTGAAATGAATATAAAGAATGTCATGAACTAATGATTAAATATGGACATTTACCAAAAGAAGAATTCGTTGAAAAAATGAAGAAAAAGCATCCTGATAAATATGAAATCTAGGTAATAAAAATAAAATTTAATATTTTATCATTTTTATATATTTAATTTTTAATGAATTATTAACCATTCAATTCTTTAAATATAAAATCGAAAATAAGATACTATATTGATGTAAGTTTGAAAATCTATAACTTCTAAAAAACAATATGACAATACTGTATTCCACATTTATCTTCACATTATTTAGGGATAATTGAGAATATTATTGATAGTGGCATGTGAATGAAATAAGAATTTATGAAATGAATTTATAGTTTATAGAAAATTATTGATGTATAACTAACAAAATATATTTTCACATATTTGATATTAACAATGATTTTATATTTGAAAATGCTGATTAAGCTTGAGATAAATATAATAAGTTACATAGTAAATTTTAAACAATAAAAAAAATAAGGCATATGTCTTATTTTTTATCTCTTTTATTTTTAGCAGTTTTTTGTACTCATTAATTTTTTTAAAAGTTACTAATCAAGGTGAGGCTGCAGCAGGCATTCCTGCTGTATTACCCAAAATGAAGGATTCTTCTAAATTATTAGTAGTAATGAAATTTGCTGTAAAAGAAGCCAACATACTATCACCTGCACCGGTAGCATTGATAGTTTTTATCTTAGGTACATCTATTTTCAATATTTTATTTTCATTAATTAGATAAGAGCCATCTTCGCCAAATTTTGTATTTATAATATCTTTTTTAAATCTATTTTTATTACTTTTAAACAAAAATCACATTTTATTTCAACTTTTTTCCTGGCATCTAATAGTTTATTTTTATCATTTTCTGAAAGTAATTTTATTGCATTTAACATTTTTTCAGAATTACAATTACATTTTGAAAATACTTCATTATAACTTAATTCCTTTCCGTCAATTTCTTCAATAAAATCAGATAAGGATATATTCTTGAAATTATTGTTTTTTATTAAATCTTCAATTCAAGTAATGTCTTTTTCATTGTGATCTGGTAATAATTGAAAAATAACTGAATTTGCTCTATCAACTTTTAAGGAGTCATTTTCATTTAATCAAACATTATTTAATATTGCAGAAAAAACTTGATCTGATTTATTTAAATAATAAACTAAATCAGTTACAATATCTCCTTTAGCAAGCATTACTTCAGAATTGTAAGGAATTTGATTAACAAAACGGCTTACTCTCAATAATCCTTCATCACCAATTCCTAATATTAAGGGAATTTGGTTATAAAGTCCATTATGATCATATTCTGTTTCAATATTTCCATCACCAATTAAAGCTCTAATGGCATTATCCTTAAATTCTAAAATTAATGTCTTCATTGGTCCAGTAGTTTTCATAAACACAGTAACTTTTTCAACATCATACAAAAACCCTAAAGGACCAAATGTAGCAATTCCATTCGCTAATATTAATGAAGGTAAAGGATTATATTTATGAATGTTTAAAATATCTTGAGAGACTTTTTGATAATCAGAAATATAAATCCTCACATTATTTTTGATAATAATTTTAGTATATGATTCTTGCATTATCTATCCAGTTTAAATTTTCATGAAAGATTAGCAACATCTAATAATGCTTGTTTTTGAATATGTTTATCTTCAGGTTTAGATAAAACATTATGAATAATATTGGCTAATAATCTAAAATCATCTTCCTTCATTCCTCTAGTAGTCATAGCAGGCGTTCCCACACGAATTCCACTCGTAACTTGTGGAGATTCAGTTTCCTTTGGAATTGTATTTTTATTTAATGTGATTTTGATTTTCTGCAAGATTTCTGAAGCTTTTTTTCCAGTTAAATTGTATGTAGATTTAACATTGATTGTAAAAAGATGATTATCAGTACCACCTGAAATGATTTCAACTCCTATTTTTTTAAATTCATCCGCAAAGGCAATTGAGTTACTTAAAATTTGCTTTTGATAAACTACAAAACTTTCATCAAGAGCTTCTCTAAAAGCAACAGCTTTACCTGCTATAACATGAAATAATGGTCCACCCTGATAACCCGGAAATATTCAACTATCAACTCTTTTAGCAATTTCAAAATCATTAGTCATAATAATTCCGCCTCTTGCACCTCTTAAGGTTTTATGTGTTGTTGAAGTTATTAAATCAACATGACCAACTGGTGTTGGATGAAGATTGGTTGCAATTGCTCCAGCAATATGAGCTATATCTGCCATCAATTTTGCACCCACTTCATCAGCAATTTTTCTAAACTCAGAAAAGTTAATTATTCTAGAATAAGCAGAGGCACCACATATTATTAAATCAGGCTTTATTTTTTTAGCAATTTTCATAATTTCTTTATAATCTAGGAATCCTTCATCATCTACACCATAAGAATAAGCATCATAGAAATAACCAGAAAAATTAATTTTATATCCATGTGTTAAATGACCGCCTGATGATAATCCCATTCCAAGAATTTTTGAACCCTTAGGAATAAGAGCAGCGATTGCTGCTGCATTAGCACTTGACCCTGAATGAGCTTGGACATTTGCATATTTAACATTGAATAATTTTTTTAATCTATCAATTGCTAAGTTTTCAATTACATCAATATTTTCACAACCATCATAATATCTTTTACCTGGATAACCTTCACCATATTTATTAGTCAGAATTGAACCAGTCACTTTCAAGACATCACTTGATACATAATTTTCAGAAGCAATTAGCTCAATATGAGTTCCTTGTCTTTCTAATTCATTATTTATTGCCACTTCAATTTCTTTATCATTTAAACTAATTTTTGAATACATATATACCTTCTTTGTAATATATTATATTATCAAAGTTAAATTTAATTATTCCTTATTTTTAGAATTATGCATTTCTTCATGAGATTGTTTTTTAGTTGCTTTTTTTACTTTATCAATGCTTTTTATGAATGTTCTTTCAATTATTGGAATATTACCTATTTCATTCTTTACAATAGTTTCTTTTCTTTTTTTCTGTTCTTGAATTTCTTCTAAGAATCCTCCAGCAATTACAGCACCTGGAATTGTAAAGATTCCAACCCCTACAAAAGCCAAAATAATAATCATGATTTTACCAAGATCAGTAACTGGAGTAATTTCACCATATCCAATTGTACAAATACTAATAACTGTAAAGTAGAATGAATCTCAATAGTTATTTATTTTATCATTACTATCTACTTCAGCCCTAAATATAACCATTGCAAAAAGAAGTGTTACTAGAATCAAAAATAAAAAGACATATATTAATATTTTTTTCTGTTTAATAAAGATATTTGTAAAGAGTCTAAAGGGAGCAATAACATTTAAAAATAGCAATAATCTTCCTAGTTTAAAAATCATTAGTGAAGATAATATTTGAATAAAAGTATCTGATAAATTATTTTCAATAAGTGGGGAAAATAAAATTACAAAAGATGGTAATATACCTAATAAGATAATTATCGAAACTCCAGTAAAAGGGAAAAATAATAAAGGATATTTAGATGCTTCACTTGCACGAAATCTATATGTAATTCATCTTAGTAAATAATCAATCGAAAACACTGTAAATATTAATGCATTTAATGAAAATACAAGTGCTTTATTATTTGTAGCAGTATTACCTAGCAATAAAGGAATAAATGAAATAGTAATTACAAATAAAATAATGAAAAGATATAATCATTTAAATAAATTAATCTTTTTTATTTTTTCAGTTTCAAGGTAACTTTGATCATAATCACTAGTTACTATGTAATTCAATGTTTTTATTAAATTTGTATCTTTATCAAAGTGAGAGAAAAATTTTTTAAGTTTGTGCACTTTAATAAAACTACTTTCTAATTCCTAATTTTGAAATTAGTGAAACATAACTCTCATAATTATTTTCTTTCAAATAAACAAGGTATTTTTTACGTTGCTCAATTTTAGCAATAAAACCTCTTTTTGAGTGTAAATCTTTTTTATTTTTTAAGAAGTGAGGTTTTAAATTCTCAATATCTTCTGTCAATATAGCTATTTGAACTTCAATTGAACCAGAGTTTTTAGAGTTTCCTCCAAATTCATTGATAAGTTCTAATTTTCTTTCTTTTGAAACCATAATTGATTTTCCCTTCATAAACACGTTAAATCTAGCAAATATTATTTAATATAAACCAAACAAAACCTTAATGTTAAATTTAATTATATATTCTTTTTTTGTAATGCGTGGAAAAATTCAAAACATTTTTTTTGATCATCTTCAAAGATAGAATCGAATCTTGAATTAATAATAATTCTACATTCCTGAATTACTTGAATTTGATAGGAACCATCTAAAAAATCATCCTCATAATTTAATAATTTTATTTCATCATTCCTTGTCATTGCTATATGTAATAGTCCATGATATCAATATCCATCAATTTCCATTTTAGTAAAATAAATTCCATTATGTGGTTTTATTAATTTAGAATCTCATACTAACTCAAAACAATCATATTGGATTATTGGATTATAAACATTTGTTAATAACTGATTAACTAATCCAATTTCACCAGTTATAACCATTTCAGAAATTGAGGAAGAAGAAATTTTTGTATCATTAATTTTTTGTATATCGCAAACTATTGTGTTCGGAAAATATTCCTTTAATTTCCGGGAATCTCACATTCTATTTAATCCAAAACCAAAATCTTTCCCAATAATAAAATTATCAACATTATACTTAGTTACAAGATGATCAATAAAATCTTTTGCATGTAAAGATTTAACATCAAAATCAAAATTTATTACAATTACAAAATCAAAACCTAATTCTACCAAATTATATAATCGACTTTGGAGTGGTAAAATTTGATTTTTGACTTCTTCCATAAATATAGTTATACCTATTTTGTTTTCTTTGGATAATGCTTTGGCACTATCTAATAGTTTTTTATGACCTTTATGGAAAATATTAAACTTTCCAAGAATAATAGTTGATTTAGTTTCAAATATTTTTTTTAATTTATTGGTTTTATAATCAAAATTATAAACATCCATTTTTAGATAATTCCTAATTCTTTCAATTTAATGTATGTACCATTTTTATTTACATCTTCAGCAACATCATTTGCTATTTCTTTTAATTTATCAATAGCATTTCCCATAGCGATTCCTAGACCAACCATTTCAATCATTTCCATATCATTTTCACCATCACCAAAAGCAATAATTTGCTTAGTATCAAGATTTAATTGTTCAGCTAATCTCTTAATTGTTTTCGCTTTATTAAGATCTTTTTCAGAAATAAAAAACCCTTTGTCTCAAGATGCTTGAATATCTAATGAAGAATTAGTTTTGTCAAAGAATTCTTTTGATAAATTAAGTAATTTATCATCATTACAATTAATGGTTATTAAATGAAAATTATCAGTATTTAAATCAGTTTTATGCAAATCAAATTCTTTAAATGTACTAGTAAAATTATTTCAAAATCAATGGTCCTTAATCTTATCAATTGAGTAAACAAAAAGACTATTGTTGTCACTTAAAATAATATTAGTAACTTCAGCGTCATTTTTTTCTAGAACATCTTTTCTATATTTTTTAAAATCTTTAATTGATAATGTGGTGTTTCAAATATCTTCTCCAGATTTTACATCATGAATGAAAGAACCATTAGCCCCAATAAAATAATCAATATTATTATTTTTATGTAAATCTCCTATGGAAATATGGTCTCTTCCTGTCGCCAAAACAACTATATAACCATTATCTTTAAGTTCCTTAAACATTTGCTTTATTTGATCATCAAATTCTTGTTCTGACACCTTAAATTTCATTAGTGTTCCATCAATATCGAAAACTATCATTTTATACATATTTTGTCCTTAATTTATTCCCGAATAATTTTCTTTCAAGAACTTTGTTATTTTTTATTTTAATGATTCCAATTATATCATTTTTATCCAAAGAAAGAATGCCGTATTTATTATCAGGTTTGTTGATAGAAATTTTTTTTCCTTGCAATAAATTTATTAAAGTCACCTCATCTATTTCAATAAATGGCAAATCAATCAATGTGTGAAAGTAAATATTAATATTTTCCTTAGATAATCCGTGTATTTTAGTTCTTTCAAGTTCTGACATAATGGCACCAGTATGTAATGCTTTTCCCATATCATGAATTATTGATCTAATATAGGTTCCACTAGATACACTTATTTCAAAAATTAATTTATTGTCTACAAATGAAATATTATTTCATTCATGAACTTTAACTTTAACAGGTTTTAGAACAACTTCTTGATCTTTTCTTGCAAGTTCATATGCTTTTTTTCCATTTATCTTTTTAGCTGAAAAAATTGGTGGAATTTGTTCAATTTCACCAATAAAATTAGGAATCACATTTTCAATCATTTCTAATGTAATTTTCTTATCATAAATTTTAAGGACTTTGCCTTCACTATCATAAGAATCTGTTTCAATGTTAAATGTTGCTTCAGCTATGTAAGTTTTATTTTTATTAGTAATGTATTCTATTAGCCTAGTATCATCATCTGTTGCAACTAAAAGCAACCCTTTTGCCATAGGGTCTAATGTACCAGTATGACCAATCTTTTTAATATTATTTTCTATTGCAAATTGTGAAATGGCTTTGAAACTTGAAATTCCTTTTTCTTTATAAATAAGTTTAAACATGAGAGAATTTAAATATTTGAAATACCTTGATTCATCTTATTAAAAAGACCTCTAATTGAAGTTGTTAATCTTGGGAAAGCAATAATGTTTTTGTGTTTTCATTGATTATCAAAAATAAAGATGTTTCTTAAATACATTCAAATAAATACATAAATAGCAACTAATGAATAACAAAATGCAGCAATACCTGGGAAGGGAATGGCACTGAAAATTTTTCAAACTGTTGCATATTGACCTGTTGATGATCAATCTCCAGGAACTAATCCTGTTGCATTTTGTTTTACATCAAAAATATTAACAATAATAAGAACATAAGTAAAGTAAGTTAATATATATAGTATTGTTCCTATCATTCCATATATTCCATACCCCTTAGAATTCATTAAGATAATTAAAGAAAAAATAACTAATGAATAATGCATAAAGAAGTAACCTTCATTACCAAAAATAAAATCTCATGCATTTGTTACTATGTAGAAGTTGTTATTCGCTGTTCCAACCCCTTCTCCACTAATTTGACCAAAAATTGATACTACACCACCGAAAAATGCATATGGTGCAGCAGCTTTTAAAACTACCCTATTTCTATCAAAAGTAAATAAAATTGATATTAAAAAAGCTGAAAATGGACATAAATCTAACAGAAAAGCTTTGGAAACTTGAATTTTTCCAGTATTAGCCTCTAAACTACCACTATATTCACCATTTATTAGATATGTTCCATTTATCAAATTAGATACATCTTCTTGATATCTAATGATTCAAAAATAAATAAAAAAAGCAATTCCTATAAATCCCATTGCATAATAATTACCAAATACTTTAGTTAATCTACTATTAAATAAAGGGACAAAAATAATAGAAAAAAAAGTAAAAATTGCTAAGTAAAAACCTAAATCTATTAACATTATCCCTCCAAGTGTTTACTAATTATTATAACTTATCAAGAAATTTATGATTAATTTTATAAAATAAATGAAAATGTTGAAAAATTTGAAAGACAATTTCTTATATAAAAATAGTAATAATTTAAATGAAATTTTGTATAATTTTTTTAAGTTACTTTTTGTAACCATACCAAAGAGGTTTTCAAGACTTAAAGTCACCTTAAGGATGAGAATTTAAAATAGGAGATGCAATGATTGCAATAATTAAAACTGGTGGTAAACAACTACTTGTAGAAAAAGATTCAGTTATCTATATTGAAAAAATAGATGGTGAAGCAGGAGATACAGTTTCTTTCAATGAAGTACTAGTTATGGGAGATAAAATTGGAACCCCATTTATAGAAAAAGCTTTAGTAAGTGGAGTTATTGAAAAACAAGGGAAACACAAAAAGATTGTTGTTTATCGTCATAATGCTAAATCAACACACAAAAGAAAGCTTGGACATCGCCAACCTTATACACGTGTAAAAATAATTGAGATGAAAGGTTAGGTGATAGAATATGGCAAAGACAAAAGCAGCTGGTTCTAGTAAGAATGGACGTGATTCTGATGGAAGACGTCTTGGTTGGAAACTAAGTGATGGTCAATACGGAAGTGCTGGATCAATAATCTTTAGACAAAGAGGAACTAAAATTCATCCTGGTGATAATGTAGGTCGTGGAAATGATGATACATTATATTCATTAATTGATGGCTATATCAAGTATGAGAATAAAAGAAATAGAAAAATTGTTTCTGTTTATCCTGAGCGAATTGTAACTCCTAAAGTTACCAAACCTCAGGCAATTAAGAAAGCACCTAAAATTACTAAAACTAAATAAATATTAAAATATATTTACTTGATATACTTTTAGATTTCAGGACTTTATAAGGATTAATTATGTATATTTACTTCGACATAGAAACAACCGGTTTCAATCCAATTAAAAATGAAATTATTGAAATATATTTAATAAAAGAAGACAAAGTAGGAAATATCATTGATACATATCATGCTTATTTTAATCCTGGAATTAAATTACCTACTGAAATTAAAAGAATAACAAAAATTACTGACACAATGCTAAAAAATAAGAAAGCATTTAAGGAACATGCTTTAGAAATAATTGATTTTATAGGTGATGATATTTTAATTGGACATAATATTGAGAATTTTGATTTACCTTTTTTAAATGGAGTGCTAAATAAAAATCATTTTCCAATATTACATAATAAAACATATGACACAATGAAAATGGCAAGAGAAAAAGATGAGGTTCATGCTTATGTAAAAGGCTACAAATTAATTGATTTAGCAATTAAATACAATTTAAATGTTCATACAAAAAAATTACATGGTGCTAAATATGACACAGAAATAACAAGAAATATATTTCACATTTTAACTGGAGGTTCTCGCATAATTAAATTAGGTTCTCACATTTCATTTAAGTCACCAAATTATTTAGTAGGCGCTGCCAAAGAAGCTATTTCTTATGGAGCTAATACTATGATGATATATTTAGGTGCTCCTCAAAATACAAATAGAATTCCTACTAACAAGTATTTATTAGAGGAATATAAAGAAAAATATTCTAATATTCTTAAACCTCAAGATATTATTGTTCATGCTCCTTATATTGTTAATCCTTCTAACCCTTCAAAATCAGATTTTGCAATTAGATTTTTAAGTGAAGAATTAAAAAGAATGAATTATATTGGTGCTAAATATTTAGTCCTTCATCCAGGATCATCTTTAGATTTTGGTAAAGAAAATGCAATTAAATCTTTAACTGAATCATTAAAGAAAATATTAATTGGAAGTAAAGAAGTCGAGATTATTCTTGAAACAATGGCAGGAAAAGGGACAGAAGTTGGTTCAAACTTAGAGGAATTAAAAATTGTTATTGAAGAAATTAATAGTCCTAGACTCGGAATTTGTTTAGATACTTGCCATTTATGAGATGCAGGTTATGATATTAAAAACGATCTAGAAGGATTTATTGAAAAATTAAAAGATTTGAATTTACTAAAATGAGTAAAAGTTATTCACTTAAATGATTCAAAAAATGATTTATCTTCACATAAAGATCGTCATGAAAATATTGGTAAAGGTTTTCTTGGAACTGAAGTTTTGAAGAAATTTATGCATCATCCTGCATTTAAAGGAGTATGTGTAATCCTTGAAACTCCTTGAATTGATAAGAAGCCAATTTATAAAGAGGAAATTGAATTATTATTAAAAAAATAAAAGAAAAAGAATTGCTGCTAACAATTCCTTAACATATGGTGCCCAAAGAGGGACTCGAACCCTCACAAACTTGTGCTCGGCAGATTTTGAGTCTACTGTGTCTACCATTCCACCATTTGGGCATTATTTTAATTATAGAATAGATTTTAAAAAAAATGAAATGAATTTATAAACAAATTATTAATTAGGAGCTATTAATTAAATATTTTGATTAGATTGATTATTAAAATTTAAAAAGTTATTTTAGTATATAATTAATAATATTAATTAGGAGGTAAGGGATTTATGATTGAAACAATTTTGATGGTTATTTTGTTAGTAATATCAATTTTCCTTATTTTTATAGGTTTTTTAATGTCACCTGATTCAAATTCTTTTTCAGGTGCATTAGTAGGTTCATCTGACCTAGAATTGTTTAATGTTTCTAAAGAGAAGGGATATAAATTGTTTCTTAAGTGATCAATGATTATAAGTGGTTTATTGTTGATAACAATTGCTATTATAGTGAGAATTTATGTGAATATAAATGCATCTTAACATTAAAGATTTAAAAGATTTTATTAATAAAAAAAATGAAGTATCTTTTATAGATATTGCTAAAGAGTTTAGAATACCAATTAATCAAAATCGTGAATTGACTACATTTATTAATTCTTTAATTAAAGAAGGTATAGTTATGCAAAATATAAGGAAGAATTTTTTCATTCCTACAATCATAAATAGAATCATAACCAAAATAACAATTAACCCTAAGGGGTTTGGTTTTGTTGATATTAATGAGAAAGAATCAGCATTCATTTCTTCTAATAATATTCATGGGGCTATGGATGAAGATGAAGTTGAAGTTATTATTATGAATGATACTATTAAACTAGGTTCTTTAATTGGTAGTGTTGTTAGAGTTGTTAAAAGGAAAAATGAATACTTATATGGAACTATCGAAAAGAATGGACAATATTTTGATTTCATTCCTTTAACTCAAAAAATTAGAAATCGTTTTAGATTTATAAATAAGGAAATGCTACAAGATAAGATGTTTGTAAAAGTAAAAATTGAAGATATTAATTCAGAACATATTTTATTAAGAATAGTTAAAAATATTTCAAATATTAATAAACCTTATGCTGATATTGATTTATTACTTGAATCAATGGAAGTTGATGATAATTTTAACAGTAAAGTTTTAGAAGAAGCTAGCAAAGTTCCTAGCAAAGTTCAAAACATTTCTGAATTTGGCCGTGTAGATCTTAGAGATAAATTAATATTTACAATAGATGGTGAATCTACAAAGGATTTTGATGATGCAATTACAGTTAATAAACTTGATAGTGGTAATTACTTTTTAGGTGTTTATATTGCTGATGTTGCTCATTATGTTAAAGAGGATAGTGAGATAGATAAGCAAGCATTTTCAAGAGGTACTTCTATTTATCTTATTGATAAAGTTATTCCAATGCTTCCCGAAGTTTTATCAAATGGTATTTGTTCATTAAATCCTAATGTGGATCGTTTTGTTTTAGCACTTGAAGTTGAAATTGATAAATTTGGTAAAGCAATAAATCCTAAACTTTTTCCAGCAATAATTAATAGCAAACATCGCCTTACATATAATCAAGTTGCTGATTATCAAAATAATGAATATATTGTTAAAGATAATAAATTAATAAAAATGTTAAAAGAATCATATGAACTATCAAATATTTTATCCTTCAAGAAAAGTAAAGAAGGATATATTGATTTTGAAATAGAAGAACCTATTATTGAACTTGATGAAAATGGTAAGACAAAAAACATTCTTACCAAGATTAGAAAATCTTCTGAAATTTTAATTGAAAATTTTATGGTTTTTGCCAATGAAACTGTTTCTAAAATTCTTAGTGATTCAAAGATTCCTAATATTTATAGAATTCATGAAAAACCTAGTGAAGAAAAAATTATGATGTTTCAAGGTATGTTAAATATTTTAGGAATAAAAGTTACTCTCCCTAGTTCAGGAAGTCCAGTTGAATTTGCAGAAGCTGTTAATTCTATTAAAGATTCTAGATTTGATGATCTCATTAAAATCTCTCTTCTAAGGACAATGCAAAAAGCAAAATATGAATCTAATAATATAGGACATTTTGGTCTAGCATCTGAATACTATTCTCATTTTACTTCACCAATAAGAAGATACCCTGATTTAATTTTACACAGAATTATTTGAGAAGTAATCATCAAAAAGAATAAAAATTATATGAAAGAAATAATGAGTAAAATCGATTTAATTTGTAACCGTTCTTCTAAACAAGAAGAACTAGCTGTTTCAATAGAACGTAAGATATATGATGTTAAAAAAGCTGAATTTTATGAGAATAAAATAGGGAATGTTTTAGAAGGTATGATTGTCTCTATTAAAAAATTTGGATTATTTGTCGATTTTGCCGACAAGGTTTGTGGTTTTATTCACGTTTCCAATATTCCAAATGGACCATACAATATATCAAATAATGGATTACAATTATATAATGAAAGAAAAACCTATACAGTCGGTGACACAGTTTCTGTAAAAATAACAACCATTTCAAAACTTGAAGGTAAAGTCGATGGAGTTATAGTTAATAAATAGGATATTTTATGCATATATTGATTTAAGATTTATATATGATAAAATAATATTGTTAAAATGGGTTCTAATGTCAAAAATTATAAGTAAAAATAAAATTGCGAAGTTTGATTATGAGATAGTTGAAAAATATGTTTGCGGAATTGTTCTATTAGGTTGAGAAGTCAAATCAATTAGAGCAGGTGATGTAAATCTTAGAAATTCATTTTGCTCATTTTTGAAAAATGAATTGTTTGTCTCTAATATGCATATATCAAAATATATGTTAGTAGAAGGTGATGAAACTAGGGCAAGAAAACTTTTACTTAGAAGAAGTGAATTAAACAAGATTTTAACAAGAAAAGAAAAATACAAATATTCAATAATCCCATTAGCTTTACTTTGGGAGGGAGGAAATGTCAAACTTGAAATTGGACTTGGAAAAGGAAGAAATAAAGCTGACAAGAGATCTTATATAATTGAACGTGATGAGAAGAAAAGATTAAAAAGTATTTTATAAAATGGGGATGTAATGGCTTTGACAAGTTTAGGGTTTGTTATTCGGCAGTAGTGTAGTAGACTATAAATACTAAGGCTTTTTCAAACGGAAAAGAACAATCAAATGAAGATTACTCACATTTAGTGATGTCTTCAAACAACTCAAATCTAGTATTTGCTTAATATAGCAACTAGTTGTTATTATAGCTCTCCTTGGCTTTAATAATATTATTTAAGGATATGAGGGTGGATTTGATTAAAACCCAAAGAATCTTTAATCAACCTCTACTAATTAATTTTTGTTTATTTCAATATTAGATAGTTGTAATTTGTAAATAATCTAAACTGTAGATGGATAGCTTTGCTTTATTCTTGGACCCGGGTTCAACTCCCGGCATCTCCACCATTTGGTTTATAAGACCACCCAAAAAAACTACCACTTTATTAGTTGGTAGTTTTTTATTAAGATTTATTATTTTCTCAAATCTCAATCATTTTTGTTTCTAATTTACTATCTTTACTTGGATTATAAAATTTAGTATCCTTTATTTCAACAGGAAGATATTGTTGTTTTACTCATGCATTTTTATAATCATGAGGATATTTATAACCACCATGACCAAGTTTGGTATGTGATTTATAATTATTATCTCTTAAATGTTTTGGAACTCGATATATTCCACCATTTTCCAAACTAGATAATGCATTAGTCATCGCAAGATAGGCTGAATTTGATTTAGGAGATAAACACATCTCTATCACAATTGTAGAAAGAATTTGATGAGCTTCCGGAAAACCTACTTTAACTACTGCTTCCATTGCAATGACAACTCTTGGAAGAAGTGTTGGATTTGCTAACCCAATATCTTCATAGGCAGATGCAATTATTCTTCTTGAAATAGAAATTAAATCACCAGCTTTAATTAATCTTGCAAGATAATAAATTGCAGCATCAGCATCACTACCTCTTATTGATTTATGAAATGCAGATTGTAAGTCATAAAATTCATCACCATAATTAGCTGATAGAGATGATGTTAATGGACTTATTGAATCTAATACTTCTTTAGTAATATCTTGATCTTTATAGAGAGATTCAAGAATATCTAATGTATTAATAGCTCTCCTTAAATCGCCATCAGTATTTAAGGAAATCATTTCCAATATATCTTCTGAAATATTTATACCTAATTTTAATGAGATTTTTTTTAAACCCTCTAAAACTTCCTTTTTATTAAGTTGTTTTAATTGTATTATTTGACATCTACTTCTAATTGCGGGATTTACAACAAAAAATGGATTCTCTGTTGTTGTTCCAAAAACTATTAAATTTCCTCATTCTAAATAAGAGAGTAGAATATCTTGTTTATCACGATTCATTCTATGAAATTCATCAATAATAATCACAAAATAATTATCACTCTTTAGATTTTTAGAGAGTATTTTATCCAAATCGCTTTTTTTGTTAATAGTCGGGTTAAATAATTCATAAGGAATTTTTAAATCATTACAAATTGATATTGCCATAGAAGTTTTGCCTGTTCCAGGAGTTCCATAAAAAATACATGAAAAGAGTTTTTGGTTATTAATCATTTTCATAATTATTCCATCATTTCCAAGAAGATGTGATTGACCAATAATATCATTAATATTATTAGGTTTCAAATAATTAGAAATTAGTTTTTTCATAATGAAATTATATATTATTTAAAGGAAAATAGAAGTACCTTAAATAAAGTACTTTTATTTATAAAATTTTAGATATTTATTCAAGATGAGAATACTCATCAACATAAGTTCTGTTACGTTTGCTTATATAATCCTCAATAGTTGTAGGGAGAAATGTTAGAGCAAGAAAAAGTATTAATACAATGACTAACATAACCCTTCCAATTATGTCTTCATTTGTTAGATCTTTAATATAGTATATTGCCATTAAATCAAATATTGGGGCAAATATTGCCACAAATAATGATATGGCCATTATTAAAATTGCTGAAATTGCCATTGGCTTAAAGTATTTTTTTTGTTCAGTAGCAATTTTTTTTGTTTTTCTATTTCTCAAACAACCATATATAGCAGCGACAATGAATCCAAATGCAAATAAAGATGTTCAATTTGCCATTAAATCAGCAAAATTATATAGTCTTTCCATTCCAGTACCATACCCCTTATCAGCATACACACCAGGTATAAAGGTAAAAACACCGATTAATATAAATATTACTATAATTGGAATAGAAGTTACTAAAGAATATAGTATTCCTACTTTAGGTCTATCAGAATTTAATCGATTCTTAAATCTTGATGAAAATGGTAATTCATCTTCCAAAATAAGATTTTCAATAAATCTTGGAGCTCACATTGCAAATCCATTAATAATTCCTAGAATACCGATACCAATTAGAATATTGATAACTCCAAAGATTCATCCATTTCCATTATCTAAAAGTCATTGACCAAATCCAAAGAATGAACCAGTACCATTTAATGACATCGAAATAGCAATTGTCAAATAGATAGTTGTTACTAAAGTTAAACCTAAGAGAATCGCCATTGGAGTTTTTTTCGGTTCTGCCATTTCTGAGTTTAATCCAGATGTCACATAGAATCCATCATATGCAAAAAAGATTCCGGCAATAGCAATAAACATTCCAAATCCGGGTGTCATTGCTGCCAAAGAATTTGTATTAGTATATTCTGGCTTAAATCCAGGAGCTATAGGAGTTTCAGGGATACCATTTGTTGCAACAAATATAAATCCCATTAAAGCTGCAACAACTAAAGGAATAAATTTCACTGCTGTTATTGCTAAATTTTGAATATTTCCTGCTCTTGAAGAGTATCCAGAAATAATAATAAAATAAAGTACTATTACAATTGCTATTATTGATCAAATTAGTCAATCAACATCAGTATTAAATAAGAATGGGGCAAGTTCATTAGTAGTACTATGAGTCCAGACTCCAATTCCATCTTGTAATTGTATTATAAAATACAAGGGCATAAAGAAGTAGTTTAATGGCAAATAAATGTAGAACATAAAGTTCTTGGCTGCTTTATACATTATTCTTGAGTTAAATGTTTTACATCATCCTATTAAAGATAAATTATCATCTTTACCACCAACCACTTCTAATAAAGCTAAAGCCATCGCAATTACAGCGAATCCTGCTAATATTCATGTAAAGATTGCTAACACCAAACTTCCATGAGATCCATCTAAAACTGCTTCCGATTTTAGAAATATTCCTGCTCCAACTGAAGATCCCACAACAACAAACATTGCTGAGAAAAATGAAATCTTCTTCTTCATCGGTGCATCTTTTAAACTTTCAGGGGAAGTTTCTATTAAATTTTCAGTATTACTAGTCACCATAATGTCCTTTCTAAATTGCTTTTTGGTTGATGGTTATTTGATTAAAATATGATTAAATTATACTATTAATTATAATATTTTGCACAAGAATTTCCACTAAAACTTTATTTAAAAAAAATTAAAATTCAGAAGCATTAAGTATTATTAAGTTCTTTGAATTTTTTTCTTTCCTTTTCCCTTTCCTAAATTAGTAATAATATTTAATATAAGTTTAATAATTATTATTTACTAATATATTTTACATAGTTGTTTTAAAAGGCTTTTTAACTATTATTTATGATACAATTATCAATATGTTAGACATCGTTAAAATTAAATGGAGAAGAAATGAAAAACTCAATATTATTATTAGGATTAGGCGGATCGATATTTAGTTCTGTTGCAGCACTAGGTTATGGGGTTTTAAGCCAGGAAACAAATCAACATTCAAATCATAATCATGAATTTGAAGAAGAATGTGAAACAATCACTTTTAAGCAATATAAAAAATATATTGAATCTAATCAAAACAAAGAAAAAATTCTAAAAAATTCTATCAAGTCTGAAAATATAGAAATAAATTTTAATTCTAAAATTTTAAATACTTTAATAACAGGTAGGAATAGTTATTACTCAAATGCAATAAATAAAGTTCTAGATCAAAATAGTAAGGATTTAACTTTAAAGGTAAACAAACATAATTCTCCGACCTTTTCTACTCCAAGTAATTTTGATGGATTTGGAAATTATTATGCAGATAGATACAATCCTGTAACTGGCAAAAGAGTAATTATTCAAAATAATAATACTAGACAAACTTATTATAATTGTGATGGAAAAAAAGTAACTTCATCAATGTGTAATAAACATTTCTCACATCCTATTTGAAAAGATCCTGTTGATCCAGAAAATCCGAATCTTCCAAAAGATTGAGTTTTTAATACTAAGGCTAAAGCTTCAAAAGTAGATCTTTCTTTTTCTGGAGTTGCAACTAAAGAACCTGGATTGCAATCGGATTTGAGAGAATCAATTGATGGGATTGATATCTATAATTATGAAATTGATTCTCCATATACAACAGCACAGTTTAATATTAAAACTGGTTATAAACAGGAACAAAAGGTTGGAACTAACCAAGATGGGCCAGCAACCATTACTCACTCAAGTATTACATATGAGGACACTCTTGTTTTACAAAGATCAACCAAATTTAAGACTGGTAACACTGAGTTAACAACTGGTAGAGGTTTTATTGCATCGTTTGATCAAAACCAAAATATGTTTAACAACTTATTAGTTGTTGATGGGACGACGTCTTCTTACTCGAATAATGGTAGTTTTTATTTCAATAATTTAGGACAAAATCCTGAATTTAAGTTTGGACTTAATCTTTCTTTTGTTACAGCTAGTTATGAGTTAAAAAATATTTATGAACAAACAAAGATATTGTTAGATTTAAATGAAAATATAATTAATGAATATTTAAACCCTTCAGGAGAAACACTTGAATCTCTTTTTGGTTCTAAAGAAAATTATTATACTTTTATCAATACATATATTCAAAATATTTTAGATGCTAAATATAGTTCTGAGGAAATAAGTTTAATTATTAAGTTCTTTAATGATTTAGCCACAAGAAAAATTACGAAAAGTCAAATAGATGCAATTTTAAATAACTCATCAACTCAATTTCCATTACTTACAGAATCAACTATTGAAAATTGAGTTGAAGTTTTGAAAGATAATGGTAAGGAACTTCCGAAAATTACAAATCAAAATTCTTCAAATGATAGAGTTTATTTTAATAGTAAATTAAATTCAATAATGCCAGTTAATTTATGAAACTCTTTAGTTGATTATATAATTCCTGAATTTTTAAATCAAACAATTACTGCAAAAGTTAAAATTAATGGTGTTGAGCAGGAATTTATAGCTTTTGATGCTTCTAAAAAAGAATTTAACGTTTTGGCAATACCTTTGCATGCTTCTTCAGTTTCGACTTTAGAAATAATTTCGCTTAAAACTGAATCAGGAAAATTAATGTCAAGTGTTGATAATGTTTTAAGTAGAAGCCAAAAATACCAAACTATTGAAGTGGGACAAAAAGCTTATTTAGTCAAAGATAATTTTGAGAATAATTTAGTTGTTGATAATAACAATAAATTTTCTTGATTGTATGCGAGTGAGAAAACTATTATTAATGAAAATAGACTTTATAGATGAGAGAAAGAAAATAAATTGAGTGCTAAGGTTCATAAACCTGAAACAAGATTGATTATTCCTGAGGAAGCTTATGATGGTGATGCAGAAGAAAGAAATATGTACGCTTCGGAATTAGGGGCTTTAATGTGATTCCCTCAAAAATATGCACATAGAGCTATGGGGAGCTTGTTTATGCATGAAGGAGCGGACTTTTCGACTTGAATGAGATTTGAAATGCCTAAGTATGTAAATAATGATGTTAGTGAGGCAGGAGCGCCTGTATCTAAGTATTTGTCATTGCACACAGTGTTTAATAATAATTGAACTGACAGAAACACCAATTTTGAAGAACTAACTGGAAATGAGATTAAAGAAAGAATTGCTAATGGAGAAGAAATTCTTTTAGAATCACACAGAGCAAATAATTGATTCGAATTTTTTACAATGCCAGAATTTGGAGATATTCCCTTAAAAGATTTTTATGCTAATGATTATACTGGGTTAATTTATGTTTTTGGTTCATTTAGTCCAAAGATAAATGATGCAAATCAAGATGGGCTTACTAGAGAAAATGGATTTTATAAGGTTCCTAATACTGAAACCCTTGGTGGAGCGATTGTTTCATATAATTATGTTGTGCAATTGGAGGTTCCAAAAAGGAAATTTAAATCTAATACTGAGCAAGAATTTATTAATATTTTTGAAAATGTAAATAAACCTAATGAACAATTAATGGTGAATCAAGAAATTTATGATGAGACTTTGAGAAGATGAGTAGATTCTATTAAACCTTTTATAAATTTTGCACAAGATGAATATCCTGAAAGTGTTTTAGTTCAACCAGAAGTTATTTTTAATCATATGTATGATCCTAACTCAATAAAAGTTAATGAAAGAGAAATGGTTATTAGATTTCCTAAATCAGTTGCAGCTTTAGCTTCGGTGGGTGCAAATGGTGAGATAGTGCAAATTCCTTTTAGTTTGAATGACTTTAATCCTTTTTCGGCCTTTAAAGAAAAATATCAAGATTTGATTAATGAAGGAAGAATAATAATTGAT
Source organism: Metamycoplasmataceae bacterium (assembly GCA_051656785.1). Classification (GTDB taxonomy): domain Bacteria; phylum Bacillota_I; class Bacilli_A; order Mycoplasmatales; family Metamycoplasmataceae; genus UBA710. The sequence goes on along the minus strand of JBOFJK010000003.1, from coordinate 49,035 downwards.
GAAGAGGAAAATACAATAACTTGATCTTCTAAACTAGTAGAGAAAATGCTAGGAATTCAACCTTATCCGTTTTATGTTGCTTCTAACCATATTAATTGAGATAACCTTAAATATGGTTATGATTTTGAAACAGGTATAACAATAACTCCGGAAGATATAAAAATTAAAATAGATTCAATGAATTTGAAAGACAAGGTTGATTATTTATTAACTGATAATGTTTTAAATAGTGATAAAGTTGATTTTGTTAATTCGTTAAAGAATGTAAATATTGAAATAGTGGAAATTAATGGAATTATTTCTTTACAAATAAGATGAATTTATAAAAACGAAATCATTGATAGAAATTTAATAACAAAAGAGACACAACAAGAGAATTTTCTATTTTTATCTACTAGAGAATTGCATAGAACTCCGTCAAGATATTCTGATATTACAATTATTCCACCTGATTGAGTAATGGTTGAGTTTAAACCATGAGAAGAGAAGTTAGAAATTAATAATACAAAAGAAAGTTGAGATTTATTTAAAGAAAAATTTGGTAAAGAAGAATTCTATGCCAAATATTTTAACTTCAATCCTTGAGCAATAAGTGAAATTAGAAATATTGTTTTTAATGATTTTAATAAAACAGTTAGTTTTGAATTAGTGCTTAAAAAGAATTTTATACCTTCAATAGGATATAGAGATTCTTGAACTCTTTCAAATCCTGAACTTAATCGAGATACTTCAACAAAGTTTAGAAATTTTGAAGTGCAATTAACTTTAGTAGATCCTATTCCACCAATTATTCCAGATGCTGGTAGAGCTAATTGAGAAGTGCCTGTAATATCAACTGGGATTTCTGTAGGAGTTTTATTAGTTATTGGTTTATTTGCATTTATTATAATTAGAAGACATAAACAAAAAAAATATTTAACTAGTGAAATTAAAGTTGGAAAATAATGCTGGAGAATACTTGATTAACTTTCTTTATTGGTATTTCAATATCAACATTTATTGCGGGTACTATAGTTTTTAAGCGTAAAAAAAGTTTTGAAAAAATAGAAGAAGAAAATAAAATTGGTTTTTTTGAAGAAAGAAATTTAGAAATTTGAGAAGCCAATAAAAAAATGTATTTAAAATTAATGATTATCTTATCTATTTTAAAAATAATTTCAATTGCTTTATTAATCCCTATAATCATTCTAGCAAATAGGGAATATGGTATAGTACTAGATACACCAGTCGACACTTTTATTTCTCCAAAATTTATTCTAATTTATATTTATTTATTCATTTTTTTAATAAAAACTTGATTATATATTCAAATTAGAAAAATATGTTCAAAATTCTTTTTTAATAAGAATTTTGTTGAGGATGTCAATTTAAAAAAATTTAATTGATTTTTTAAAACACCAACTCATATTGGTTTTTTTATAGCATTTCATGCCTTATTGTTAGGTATAATTTTTGCAATAATTATTTATAAGGACATTAATAAAAATAACAAAAATCAAATTCAAACATTGATATAATTAAAAAGATAATAAAATTATTTATTACTATATTTTAAATAATTACATTATAACGATAGGAAAATTAGGAAAATTAAAAAAGAAATATTAATTTTAGGTGCTTTATTACCTATTGCTGTAGCACCATTAGTTTCTTTGTCAATGAAATTTGATAAATAATAATGAAACAGAACCTATAAATAAAATTCCAAAGCAAGAAAGAAATAAGACCAAATTAAATTTAGATGGTTTCAATTCAAATGAAATTAAAAAATATGAAATGACTCAAGAGGAATTTTTAGTAATAGCTGAACAAGCAAAAAATAATCCAATAGTTTTAAATTGAATGAATGATGTTTTTGAAAATAATATGAATTTTGAGAGTGCTATAAATTTTTTATTTTCACTAGATTTAAATGAAAAGACGAAAGAATTTATGTTTAATGGACTTTATGACAAAATGTCAATTGTAGAATCTCAAGCTATTTCAAATGCTGAAGCTTTTAAAGTTAGGAATCAAGTAAAATCAGCTTATGTCCAAGTAAACGGAATGCGTGTTCATAATGCCGATGGTAATTTTATAAGAAATAAAGGTATTTCAAGAACCACTCCTGAAATACAGGATAATTTATGAAAAGATGATGTTTCTTATATAAGATATAATACTCAAGATGTATATAATGTTTATACAAAGGGGCTTGATAAATCTTTTGTTCGAAGATTAGAAAGCTCAATAAGAAGAATAAATGGAAGCAAATATGCATTAGATTTTGCTATAAGAAATATTCATTTTTTTTTGCCTGATCAATTCGAAATTTTAGATCCAATAATAAAATAAGGAGTAATACGAAGGATTGGAGAATAAATGGAACAAAAAGAAATATTATTAGAACAATGAAAAAAATGTGTAGATTCTGCAGAAAAATGAACTAATAGCCGAGAAAGAAATAATCTTTTATTGTTGACTTTAATTTCCTTGTTAATTTCTAGTCCTGTTTCTTTATTATCAACAAAATATTTTATACCTTCATTAGTAATTTCTATAATTTCAATAATGGTTTGCATTTATTGAATTCTTTCTGTTTGCAATTATAAAAAAATGAGTGATGTGAAATGGAAAGTTATTACTGATTATTTAGAAAATGAATTTAATTCAAAACCTTACACTAAGGAATGAGAGTTGCTTAAAGATAAAAAATATTGAAAAACATCAAAATTAGAATCTTTCTTACCTATATGTCTTTCTTTAGGTAATTTGGCTATATGCATTATTTCTATTATAAGTATGGTGTAAAGAAGGGGGTGAATTAATAAAAATGAATAAAATTAAATTATTTATAAGTCATTCATGAAACTATAGTGAAGGATATATAAAATTAATACAATTGCTGAAGAATGCTAATTATTTTGAATTTCAAGACTATTCAGTACCAGAAACAGATCCTATTACTGGTGCATCTTCTAATTTAGATTTAAGAAGTGCAATAGAAAATCAAATGCGTTTTGTAGATACAGTGATTATTTTGGCAGGCGTATATAGTACATATAGTAAATGGATAAATGAAGAAATAGAAATTGCAAAAAAAATGAACAAAAAAATTGTTGCTATTGAGCCATGAGGTGCTGAAAAAACATCAAAAATTGTTAAGGAAAATGCAAATTTTATTGTAAAATGAAACACAGATTCTATAATTCAAGCAATTAGAGCATAAATATAATTATATTTAGGTATTAAAGTTTTCTTTAAAAAGAATTAAAAACAAAAAAAGAACTTTGATTAGTTCTTTTTTTTAAAAAATTTGCAAAAAGTTAGTTTCATCACATTTGCAATTACCAATTAGACTTCGTTAAATAAAAGGAATGAAAACAATGATTATGTGATGAAACTAAGATAATTATATAGAAAATTATAAAACTAATTCAAAATTATTAGTATCAAATTCATCTTCTATATTTTCTTTAATTGCTCCTTGTTTAAAATGAACTATTATGGTTTTTTTTCCTAAAACATCGACTCTTTTTTTCTAGTTCTATATCAATATTTTTAAAACGAGTAGTTGAGCGTAAATCAAGAATTGTAGGTTCAATGATTAAGGGTTTTAATTTAGAAACGAATCCATATCTTTTCGGAATATTAAAGTGTCTTAAAAAATAAGGCATGTCCATTTTTAAATTCAAAATCTTTGAATTTGGAGATGAAGCAATAAGGTATTCATAAATTCTTAAAGAATACTTGCTTTTAAAATTTTTTATTTCAGATAATTTGGTTTGTACATAATTAGAAGTTAATTTAGAGTAATGAGGAATAAATTCTTGATTTAATTTTACTTCAATATACCTGGCCCCGATTCCATTATCAATTCTTTGGAAAACAGGCATATAAGAATCAACAGCTTGACCATTTTCATCTAATTTAGGTAAAATGGCGCTTATTGATACTGCCTTGGCTGCAACCTCGTCCCAATATTCAAGAGTATTTGGGGAATCAGACGAAACTAGTTTATCAAAAAAAATATATGGTATTCTAATTGTGTAATCAAACTCTTCTCTGTTTAGTTCTTTTTTTAAAGCTCTTTTTTTGTAGTTGTTGAAAAATTAATATTAAAACTTTTTGTGATCTTAGAGTTTGGGGATCATTAATTCGAAATTTAGCTACTGTTTTTGAAGAAAGCATAAGAATATCTTTTTCATCTTTTTCAAAAAGAGTTAATTGATATTTCGTTTTTCTTCTTTACTCATATTTAAAATTATATTACACTTTGGAAATTTTTATACACTTTGAAGAAAGTGTTGTAAGGGAGACTCCAATAATCTTATGTTTTGAAATAGAAATTTTTAGATACAAATAATCCTATTTTAATTTCAGATAATGTTACGTAAATTTTTATTACACTTTGGAAATTTTTTTGAATATTTTTGGTAATTCAGTAGAGAATACTATTCCTCTTTTTATCTTGTTATCTTGCTTGTTAAATTCAAGTACTACTTGTAAAAAATGAACATCAAATTTAAACCATAAGAGGAGGGGGAGTAAGAGCATTATTATTTATTGATTTTCAGATTTAAATTTTCTTCCTCATAAATTATTGATAGAAGCACTTAAATCCAAATTGTTATAAAGAATTTGATATAAACATTCAACAATAGGTAGATCAAGATTTTCTCTAATTCTAATTTTTTCAACAATTTTAATGGCATTAATTCCTTCAAGTGTTATTGATGAAGAAAGTGCTTTTTCTTTATCTCTTACAAACAAACGACCAAAAGTATAATTTCTAGATAAATCAGACATTGATGTTAGAATTAAATCTCCAAGCCCTGTTAAACCCATTATTGTTTCTGGTTTTCCTCCTAGATATTTATTAAAAATTGAAAGTTCATGGACACCTCTTGTAATAAAAGCGGCTGTTGTATTTATTTTAAAACCGTATTCTGTTAACATTCCAGAAGCAATTGCTAAAATATTTTTATAAATTCCACCTGCTTCAGCGCCAACAACATCTGTTTGAGTATAAATTTTGAAATATGAATTGGAAAAAATTTGTTGAACTTCTTCACATAATTCTAATGAATTGGAAACTGATGCTACAGTTGTAAATCCTTTTTTGACCATTTCTTCAGCATAGGAAGGTCCTAAAATACTTACAACACCTCTAATGTTAGAAATGTCTTTTATTTTTTCTTCTATTCCTTTATGTATACCAAAATCAGTTTCTGGATAGAAACCTTTTGATCCATTAATAATTAACACTTCAGAATTAATGTTTTCTATTGTTTCTTGAAGAATGTCCGGAATAACCATTGAAGGTAGAGCTAAAGCAATATACCTAGCTCCATCAAGAGCTTCTTTTAGATTGTTTGTAGTTTTTACTGGATGTATTATTTCCTTATTTTTAAAATACTTAGTATTCTTTCCGACTCTTAGCTCAGATAACTCTTGTTCATCAATTCCATAAATAATTAAATTTTTAAAATTTGAATCCTGCAATATATTAGAAAAAGCAGTTCCAAGAGCCCCAGAACCTATTATTGCTATTTTACTATCTTTGTTTATTGAATTCATAATTAATCCTTTAATTTTTCCAATTTAATAAAAAATAAATATCCTTTTTTGATAGATATTTATTAATATTTTATATTAGTTTTCTGATTGCTCTCCACTTTCTTTAAAGTTTTCAAAGAAACTTCTTGTATCTGGTAAATCAAATTTTGAATTTTCTTCAAATTTTGAACCTGTTCCTGCTGGAATTTTATGTCCTAAAATAATATTTTCTTTTAGACCTTCAAGTCTATCAATTTGATTTGAAATAGCTGAGTGAACTAAAATCTTTGCAGTCTCTTGATAGGATGCAGCGGCCAAGAATGAATCTGATAATAATGGAGTTTGTTTTGCTCCTTTAATAACAACTACACCGAATGCTGGTTTTTTACCTTGAGCAAGTAGTTTTGCATTTATTTTTTGGTATGTCAAAATATCTTCAATACCACCAACAAAGAATTCAGAATCTCCAGGATCTGTAATAATAATTTTGGATAACATTTGACGAATAATAATTTCAATATATTTATCACTAATTGAGATACCTTGCATACGATATAATCTTTGGATTTCTTTTAGAATATAGTTTTGAACGCCTCTAGCATTTGTCAACCTTAAAAGATCTCTTAGAATAATTGGGCCTTCAGTAATTTTTTGACCAGGAGTAACTTTATCCCCAACTTTTACACGTTTTTTAGAGTTGGCTGATATTTCAATTGATTTTGTGCCAATTTTTCCATCAGCTTTCTCATATGATATTTCAATTATTTCACCAACATTAGTTTGCTTTATGGATTTAACTTCACCAGTTTTACTTGAAATAATTGCTGGACGACCTCACGGTTTTTCATATGCATCTATAAGCTCAATAAGTCTAGTGAAACCACCTGTAATATCTTCAACTCCAGCAACTCCTCCTGTATGAAAAGTACGCATTGTTAATTGTGTTCCGGGTTCACCAATTGATTGAGCAGCAATAATTCCAACTGCTTCACCAATATTAACTACTCTATTTGTTGCAAGATCTTTACCATAACAAACTTTACATACACCATTGATTGTATGGCAACCAAGTGTTGTTCTTAAATCAACCTCTGTAATTTTTGCTTTAATAATTTTATCAGCAATTTCTGGAGTGATTAACATTCTCTTATCAATAATCATTTTGCCATTTGAATCAAAAATTGGGGAATTTGTATAACGTCCTTCAATTCTTTCTTCTAAATCAACAATAGTTGTTTTTGTTTTAGTATCAATAATCGACTTAGATAGATAACCAAAATCAGAACCACAATCTTCTTCTCTAACAACGATGTTTTGAGCAACATCAACTAGACGACGAGTTAGATAACCTGATTTAGCCGTATTAAGAGCTGTATCAGTTAGTCCTTTACGAGCACCATGTGTTGATGAATAAAACTCATAAGCTGTCAAACCTTCAAGGAATGAAGATTTAACTGGAACCTCAACAGTTGAACGAACTTCACGTTCATTTGTTGCATCAACTTTTGTTTGCTTTGTATTGTTGGCCATTAATCCACGAATACCAGCAAGTTGAACTAAGTTTGAAACATTTCCACGAGCACCTGATTTAATCATCATATTAATAGAGTTATTTGTTTCATTTGAGAAAACATCATCTAAATTATTTTGAATATCTTCTTTTATCTTAGTTCATTTTTGGTTAGAAAGACGATATCTTTCATCATCTGTCACAAGACCCATTTGGTATTTTTCTTTAAGAACATCAGTATATTTTTCACCTTCTGAAATTTTTTCTTTTCTATTTGTAGCACTTAGGATATCACTAAATGAAATTGTTACACCTGATTTTGTTGAATATTTAAATCCTAATTCTTTAATTCTATCCAAAATCATTGCAACTTGGTTTGTATAATTAAATCAAACATTGTTTAATAATTTTGTTCTTTCATTAGGCTCTAAACCACGATCAACATTATCATTTGTAATCATAATTTCTTTTTGTAAAATAGTAAATTGTTCATTTAAAATATCAGCAAAAATTGTTCCATGGACTGAACCTAATTCTTTTCCATTAAGATCTTTTAATTTAGAGAATTCTAAATTCATTGATGCTAAATTTCCTTTATTAACAATCTTGATCAATTTTGCAACTTCCCTTATAGATGTATTAACAAAATATTTATCAAAAACATTTCTTATAATTTTAGCAATATCTTTTTTAGTTAAAGGAGTATTTATTGGCAAAGAGTCAATTTTTTCTTTAATATTTTCCCCATAAGATAAGTAATATTTATTGTTTTTACCAGTCAGTGAATCTTTTGAATTATCAAAAATAAAGGGGAAATGTTTCGGCAAGGAATCATTAAGAATAAACTTACCAACTGTTGAAATTGCATAACCTTTATCTTGTTTAAAATCATTTGTAGATTTAATTTTTGAATAAGGCATTGCAATTCTTGCATGTAATGAAATAACACTATTTTCATATGCAATTTTCATTGAATTAAAATCAGGGAAGAATTTACCTTCACCTTTAGCGCCTTTTTCTTCAGTAGTTAAATAGTATAGACCAAGAATCATATCCTGCGAAGGATTGATGATTGGTTCTCCATCTTTTGGACCAAGAATATTTCTATTAGCAAAAATAAGTTCTCTTGCTTCTTGAACAGCTTTATCAGAAATAGGTACATGAACAGCCATTTGATCACCATCAAAATCAGCATTAAAGGCTGTTGTTACAAGTGGATGTAATTTAATAGCTCTTCCACGAATTAGAACTGGTTCAAAAGCTTGGATTGATAAACGGTGAAGGGTTGGAGCACGGTTTAATAGAATAGGTCTATCTTTAATAACTTTTGCAACATGTGCTCAAATTCTAGGATCTAATTCTTCAATAAGTTTTTTAGCACCTTTGATTGTTGTATTAATATCTTTAGCAATTAATTCTCTAACAATTCAGGGTTCAAATAATTTTGCAGCCATTTCACGCGGAATTCCCGCTTGATGCATTTTTAAATTAGGTCCAACAACAATAACTGAACGACCTGAATAATCAACACGTTTCCCAAGTAAGTTTTGTCTAAATCTACCTTTTTTACCTGTTAAGGCATCAGAAATAGATTTTAAAGGACGATTATCTTTCGAAACAATTGGAGATGGTGTTCTCCTTTGATTATCGATTAAAGCATCTACTGCTTCTTGAATCATTCTAAGCTCATTTTGAACAATCAAAATTGGAGCATCTGTTTCTTGTCATTTTTTTAGACGATTATTTCTAATAATAATACGACGATATAGTTCATTAACATCACTTGTTGAATGACGCCCACCATCCAATTGAATTAATGGACGTAAATCAGCAGGAATAATTGGAAGATTATAAATCAACATATTCTTTGGATTCTGACCTGAACTAATAAATGAATTAATAATTTTCAGTCTTTTATAAAGTTTTTCTCTTGTTTGGATTTTTGTTGTAAGAGCTTTTTCACCTTTATTTACAATTGCATTAATTTCATCAATTTCTTTTTTAACTTCAGATTTTACTTCCTGTAAATTAAAGTTTTCAAGTAAATATTCAAAAGCTTTAGCTCCTGTATCAATTTTAGCATCTGAAAATTCTTCAATTATTTCATTAAGTTCATAAAAATCAATTCCATAATCTTTACCCATTTTTGAAGAAGCTCTATCTTCCAGTTCACTAATAGCACTTGAAATTTCTTTAAATTCAAATGAATTTGGTTGAAATTTAATTCTAATCTCTTCTAGAGCTTGACGATAAATATAAGCGGCTTCATTAATTTCAATGATTAAATTTTCAGGTAATGCTTTAATTCCACCTGATTTTAAAACAATGTGTGATTTATAGTAAATGACACCTTCAATAGCTCCTCTTGAATGAACTTTATTAGATCCTGCAACTTTTAAACCTAATAGTTTAGCTAAAATTGAATTATCAACTTTAAAAAATCAAAAATGCAAAACAGGTGAGTTCAATTTAATGTGACCCATTCTACTTCTACGAGAAATTTTAGGTAAAATTTCTGGCTTTAATTCTTTACATAAATCAGTGTTTTCACAAAATGTATTTTCATTTGATTTTTTATATTTTTTAGAACAAATTGCACACTTGTAATCTGTTGTAGGTCCGAAAATTAATTCATCAAATAAACCGCCTGATTCAGGTTTATATGATTTATAGTTAATTGTTTCTGGTTTAGTAACTTCACCATGACTTCATTCCAAGACATCCATTGGAGTAGCTAATGAAAGAGAGATATTTTTAATTTTGTTTTGCTCAATTTGAGCATATTTTCTTGTTAATGGCATATATTATTTTTCTCCTTCTTCAATATCATTTTCATAAATTTCTAACTTAATTCCAAGACCTCTTAGTTCATATGCTAAAACATTAAATGATTCAGGAGTACCCGGAGTTGGTAATGGTGTATTTGTTGCTAAAGCATTATAAAGTTTATTTCTACCTTGGATATTATCTGATTTATAAGTTAATAACTCTTGCAGAATCATTGTTGCTCCATAAGATTCAATAGCTCATGTTTCCATCTCTCCGAATCTTTGGCCACCATTTTGAGATTTACCTCCAAGTGGTTGTTGTGTTATTAATGAATATGGACCAATACTACGAGCATGCATTTTATCATCAACCATGTGAGAAAGTTTAAGCATATACATTACACCAACTGAAATATCATTATCAATCACTTCACCATCAATTGGATTAAATAATTTTTGCTTACCAGTTTTTGAAACTTTAGCCTCAGTCAATGCTTTATGAATATCTTCTTTTTTAACTCCATCAAATACTGGTGAAACGAATTTAGCATTTAATGCTCTACCTGCCATACCTAAGTGTAATTCAAGAATTTGACCTAAGTTCATACGAGAAGGTACACCTTGTGGGTTTAATAAAATGTCAACAGTAGTTCCATCTTCTAAGTGCGGCATATCTTCTTCAGGTAAAATAATTGAAATAACACCTTTATTACCATGACGACCAGACATCTTGTCACCAACTTTAATTTTTCTCTTTTGAGCAATTAAAACTTTAATGATTTTATCAACACCATCTTCCAATAGATCGCCTTGATCTCTTGAAAGAATTTGAACATCAATAACTGTTCCAGCTTGACCATGTTTTACTTTTAAAGATGTATCAAGAAAACTAGAATCACGATGACCAAAAATAGCTGCCATTAGTTTTTCTTCTGGAGTAGGGTTGTGTTCACCTTTTGGAGAAATTCTACCAACAAGAATGTCACCAACACCAACTTCAGAACCAATAATTACAATTCCATTTTCATCTAAAAATCTTTTTGATGCAACTGAAGTATTAGGAATTTCATATGTTAATTGATCCTCACCAGCTTTTGCTTTACGGAATTGGATTGTTTGTTCTTCAATATGAATAGAAGTGAAAACATCATCCTTTACTAATCTTTCATTAATAATGATAGCATCTTCATAGTTATAACCATTTCATGTTGAAAAAGCAACCAAAACATTTTTGCCAAGTGCCATTTCACCATTTTTAAATGATGATGAATCAGTTAGAAGTTGACCTTCTTTAATATTTTGTCCTAATTTTACAATTGGAGTCTGATTAATAATTGTTCCTTGGTTTGATTTTTGAAATGTCCTTAGATTGTAAGAAAGAACATCTTTATTTTCATTAGATTTAATCTTGATTTTTGTTGAATCAACATAAACAACTTCACCAGCTTTTTTTGCTTTTATATTAGCAGCAGAATATTTAGCAATTTCAGCCTCAATACCTGTACCAACAATTGGAGACTCAGCTTTTAATAATGGAACTGCTTGACGTTGCATATTAGATCCCATAAGTGCACGGTTAGCATCATCATTTTCTAAAAATGGAATTGCAGCTGCGGCTATTGAAGTCATTTGTTTTGATGAAACATCAATAAAATCAACAGCATTAGGTCCCACAATAATAAAATCATTATCTTTTCTAACTGTAATTTGTTCATCTATTAATTGATTTGCATCATTAATATTAATAGATGATTGAGCAAATGTATAACCTTGCTCATCAATAGCAGTTAGATAAATAGGTTCTTTATAATTAACAACACCATTTGTTACTCTAAAATAAGGGGTTTTTAAAAATCCATATTCATCAATAATTGCATAAGTCGCTAAGTTAAGGATAAGACCTATATTTGGTCCTTCAGGTGTTTCAATTGGACAAATTCTTCCATAATGAGTTGGATGAACGTCACGAACTTCAAACTGTGCTGTATCCCTATTAAGACCACCAGGACCCAAAGAAGTTACACGTCTTTTGTTAGAAATTTCTCCAAGTGGATTAATTTGATCCATAAATTGAGAAAGTTTAGATGAGTTAAAGAATGTCTTGAATTGGTTATAAACTGGTTTGTTATTTGTAACATTTTTAGGAGTAACCTTCTCAATTTCTTTTGAAGACATTCTTTCTTTTGCATTTTTCTCAAGTTTAGTTAAACCAATTTTAAATTGGTTTTGTAATAATTCACCAACAAGTACAACTCTTTTATTAACTAATGAATCCGGATCATCATCTTGACCAATATTTTGGATTAAATTAAAGTAGTATGAAACAACAGCAATAATATCCGGAATTAATAAATTTAATTCTGTAGCTGTAGGATCATTACCAATGATTGTAATAGGTTCAGTGCCACTAATAGCTGCTTCTTTTTCATTTTGGAAAACTTTAACCATTGTTATTTTAATTCTCTTTTTAAGTTTTGGATGATCTTCAGTTAGTTTTCCATATGCTTTTTCTGAAATGTCAGGAATTTTTGTCATTTTTAAAACATCATCCATGAATAATTGATCAACTTTCTTAGCATCATCCATTGTGAATTTGTGATATTTTTTGAAGACCACTTGACCTTCTTTATATTCGTCATTATCTTTTTCAGCAATTAAATCTTCTGCAAGAATTTTATTATTAATTCTATTTTGTAAATTTAACTTACGGTTGATTGTATATCTACCTGTTTTTGATAAATTATATCTACGGTTGTTAAATAAAAGATTTGGGAATAAATTGGCTGTTGATTCAGCAGTAACTCTATCTCCTTTTCTAATTATTTGGTAAAGAGCTTCAATACATTCTTCTTGAGTTTTATATTTATCTTTTTTTAATGTTTCTTCCAAAACGTCTGATTTACCGAATAGCTTAACAATTGTTTCTTTATTAAGTCCAAATGTTCTTAAAAATACTGAAACTGGTACAGCTTTATGTTTATCAATTCTAATTTTTACACCATCAATTGAATTACCTGTTACTCTATGATAAATTTCAATTCATGATCCTAATTTAGGGATGATTTCAACTTTATTGAAAAGATCATCAGCTTGTTTATTTCTAACTTGGCGACCAAAATATGCTCCAGAAGAACGAATTAATTGAGAAATAATAACTTTTTCGGAACCATTTATAATAAATGAAGCTCCATTTGTCATTAAAGGAATTTCTCCAAAGATTACTTCTTCTTCCTTAACTTCTCCAGTTTCGATGATAGTTTTTCTTAATTTTCCATAAAGTTTAGCAGAATAAGTTGTTCCTTTTTGCTTTGCTTCTTCAATTGATTTAGATTCATTTTTAGATCTTTCAATTCTCTTTGATTTTGAAATATATTCAATAACTGTTTTACCATTATTTGAACGAATTGGATAAATTTCTTTGAAACTTTCTTCTATTCCTCTTTCTAAAAATCACTCAAAGGAGTCTCTTTGCATTTGTAGGAAGTCTTGAGTTTCTAATTCTACCTTTGTATTCGAGTAATCACGCCTTTCAGTTATTGGTCCATATTTTTTTATTTGATAATTGTTTGATTTACTCATAAAATTTTCTCTTTTCGGCATTAGTTTTTATACATTTTTTGCTTGAAAAATACATTTTTTTTCAAAAACAAACATGATAAAGGTTATCTTTTTATTTTATCATATTTTTAAATATTTATTATTTATTTAAAAACTTTATATTTTGTGCTATTTTTTGTGTTTTTTTGTATGCAAACGATACTCATAATCATCCACAATATTCCTTATTTTTATTAGTCAATGGTTAAGTCCGCTCTTAGTTTTTATGATATTATATTTTTTTGATAATTCTCCTGTAATTTGGGAGAGAGGAAGGTAGGGATTTTCACTTTTAAACTTATAAAATGTAAGTTCATCCTTCTTAAATTTTTTAAATAAATTATGCTCAATAATGAATTGATAATTTTCTAAGAATAGGGCATTGGAATCAACCAATTTTGATTGATTGTAAATGTCTAAATTACCAATTCTAGTAATCTGATTCTTATGATCCCTACTAATTATTGCATCAAAAAATTTAAAAAAGGATGTTTGTGAACCAATTGCTTTTAAAAACTCAGATATTTGTTCATTTTTCTTTATATAAAGAATTATGTAGTTATTTTTTATGAATTCAGAAAACTTAAATTCATAATTATTTAACTTTGTAAGCATCAAATCGGCAACATACTTATTCTTTATCTTAACTTCTAAGTGATAAGAAGAAGATGTTAATGAAGAAATCGATCCACTCGAAACAAAAACTCCGGCAAAAAATAACTGTGGATCAGAAATTATTAGTTTATTCAAATTTATTTTTTGAAGAACTAATGTTTTATTTCGAACTTCATAGTTTTTATTGCATTTTTCAAGAAAAAATATTATTCTTTTAAAGATAAGATCATTTTTAAATGAAATTTTTATTTCTTCGCTTTCTTCTTTGAGTGAAGAGAAAATAATACCATCCATAAATGCTGCTGCTTGTTTTTTATTCAAATCTTTGGTTACTAACTCATTTTTTATTTCATATGAAAAACTTTCTATGATATCCCCCTTCAAAAAAGGTAAAAAAAAGCAGCGATTATCTATCTTCCCTAAAAAAGGTATTGTCGACGTAAAAAGACTTAACTACTGAGTTCGGAATGGATTCAGGTGATCACTTTTGCTATGTTCGCTAATAACATTATATAATAAATAATAAAAAAATATTAAAAAAATTTTTCAATATTTAAAAGCTTATTTTTTGTTCCAATAACCTAGTTGTAATGAATTAAAAACCTCTAGCCTTCTTTCTTTATTTAACTTTTCAGGTTCATAACTTAGATCACTATTTTGGATCATTCATAAAACAGATTTTTTATAATTCGCATCATTTATATCTTGGTCCTGTAAATAATTAGTATAAGCTTCACCAAAAATATGATTTACTAACAATGCTCGATCTTTAAATTTTGTATTACCCATTGCCAACCTATGAATTTGGCTTGAAATAGTTGGCAATGCTTTAATAATGCCTTTTTTTGTATTTCAAAAAATATTTAGTGAAATATCTTTTTGGAATAATCTATATCCAACCCATAAACTTGATACAACAAATCTATAATAAGCTTTGTAATATGGATTCTTTTCAGGTTTTATTGAAGGATTCATTTTTCTAAATTCTAAATAAGAATTGTATAAAGTATTTGAAACAATTAAATATAAATCTTCAATTTTATTAACATTTTCTAATCAATCTTTCACTATATTAAATAAATTTGCTGATAATGAATTAGTTCTAATTTTAGAATTCCTAAGATTTAAGAGAGTCTGATAAAAATGACTGTTTTCAATTGAAGATTTTTCAAAAACTAAATTGATTACATCTGCAAGAACAAAAACATTATTCGAATTTGTTCATAACTTTTTGATATTAGATTTTCTAAGTTTTCTTCAAAATTCATCACTTTCATATGATCAAAAGAAATCAAAAATTGCTGATTTATTTTTGCTATTAATATTATCAACATACGAAGTGATGAATGCACTAAAAATACTTGCAATCAATTCATTATTATTTATTTTGTTGATTAATAATTTAATAAATTTTTTAAAAAGTAGAACATCTTGAACTGTATAATCTTTTATTTCAAAAATATTTATTGTTAATTCTGAAAGGAAATACTCTAGTGGTTCATCACCAATAATATTTTCAATAATTAATTTCATATCAATTTTCTTGAAAAAAGTTCCAATAAAACTTCTAATAAAATCATTTATATTTTTAGAATCATTGATTTCATCTAAGCATTCAAAATAACTTTCAATTAAATTAACAAAAAGTGATTCTAGGTTTTTATTTAAAAAATTGTCAACTATTAAATCAACCTCCTCCATTTTTGTTGAGTTTAATCTTTTTGAAATAATTTCAACTGCCTTACTCTTTAAAAAAGCTTTTATAGGTTGATCAAATTTAGGGGAATTATAGACATTTGTTAAAATTTCAATTAATGATTCCTCTATCAGCTTAAGAAGTTCTTTGTTTGCTAATTTTCTCAATTGAAGATTTATGTCTTTTAACATAAAAAAGATATTAGATGTATCAAACAATATACTTGATAAAATATTATCAAATTCAACTAAATTAGTCTTGATATTTTTTTTTGCATTTTCATCTAATTTATCTTGTATTTGGTTAAGCACAACATCAATATAATCACTTTCATGGATGATATTTAAAATGATTGTTAAATATTCTTTATTTTTTATTATTTTTTCAAGTTTATTTTTAGGATCAAGTTTATTTTTATCAATGAATTGTAAAAATGATTTTAGTAAGTTTTTAATATTCTCATATGAAGAAGATCTTCTATCAGAACCGAAAAATCTCTTAATTGTTAAATCTCTTCTTAGATGGAGAAATTCTTTTTCATGTGAATTATCTTTCCAAAAAATATTCTCATCTGTAATCTTAGATAATTCAATTAATTTTTCATCTGATAAATTTATTTTAGAAAAGTCGACAATATTAGCAAAAGTATTATGATCACTTACAAAATATTCTTTATCTAAATTAGGAAATATATTTTTGATTTCTTCAAATGGTTTTTTATAAAATTCATTTGATAAAGCTATTTTGGGAAATAATTCATATGCAATTTTTTTATAACCAAAGTAAGTTGGATGAACATCAAAGAATATACTTGATAAACTATCAATGTTTTCTGCTCAATATTTTTTATCTTCTATATTGATATAATACATTTCAGCATCTTTTGCTGTGCTAATTAATTTAGTGTTGAAAACATGAATAAAATCACTTACTAATACTTTGTTTTTATTATTTTTATTAATCTTTTCATTATTTCATCTTGCAAGAATTGGCAATGTGGTTGGATAAGTTGTGACAAAAATGTTGGCAGATGGGTTTAATTTTCGAATTTCATCAAAAAATACTTTCATTCTTGAAAATATTTCATTATTTGTTTTCTCAATTAGTTCTTGAAACTCTGTCATGGAAATAAGTTCATTTTTTAGTGACATGATTTCTAAAAATGGAAATCTTGTAATTCAGTCATTAGCACCAATTGTTATTGAGATAATATTTGCTTCTTTTATTTTTCTTTTTAGTTTGTCAAAATCACTTTTATTTTTAATACCAAACATACCAAATTGATTATATGTTCTTCTTTTTTGAGGATTGTTTTCTTTTCTATCATATTCTTTTGAATCTAAAATTTGCTTTTCTGAATTTTTGAAATTATAATTTTTTGGATCGACACCCAAAAAATATAATCAATCAGAAATTCTTGTACCTGTAAGACAAAAATTATCAAACTCTTCAACACACCCTGGGCTAACATCATTTAACATTTTAGTTAAGATGGCAGGATAACTCATTCCTCTAATATTATGTTCTTTTGATTCAGTGTCATGTTTTTTTTCTCCAGGAAAACCAATACCATAAGCTGAATTAAAACCTTCAGCTATTGAATCACCAATTGCCAAGTATCTTATTTTGTCTTTAGAAATATCAATTGGTTTTATCGACACTTTTCACACCTTACTTTTATAAAATTATAATAGTTTTTAATTAAATAATATTATTTATAAAAATAATCATTGTTTTCCCATAATTCTTAACTTTATCGATAATTAATGTTTTAGGAATCTTTATTTGTAAAAAATTGTCTTCTTGTGTTTCAATAATAATTTGACCATATTTGTTTAAAAATAAATCTCTAGCCAATATTTCTAAAACATTATTTAATAAATTAACATCATTATAAGGTGGATCAAGAAAAATTAAATCATATCTTGTTCCTTTTTTGGATGACAAAAAACTCAAAGCATCTAAATGATAAATATCGACATTTTTTATAAAAAGTTTATTTAAATTATTTTGAATAACTGAAATTGATTCTTTAGAATTATCAACACAAATAGATTTCATTGCGCCTCTTGAAACAGATTCAATAGCCATTGCTCCAGATCCTGAAAAAAGATCTAAAACTATCGAACCTTCAACTTGATTTTGAAGACAATTAAAAATAGATTCCCGAACACGATCTGTTGTTGATCTTGTTATTTTAATATCAGGTTGATCAAGTAACAATTTACGATATTTACCAGCAATAATTCTTAACATAATTATTAAATAATAACATTATAAGTTATAATTAATATTATAAAATAATTTGATAATTAATAATTATGGAGGAGTTGAGGAGTTAAAGATGCTTAAAATAATTAAACACCCACTTATAAATGCAAAATTAACAGTTATGAGAAATGAAAAAACTGATCACACAATTTTTAGAAATAATTTAAATGAAATAGCTTCATTAATTATTTATGAAGTTCTTAGAAATTATGAAACAAAAGAAATTACTATCTCAACTCCAACAACAAAAAAAACAATAGGTTATGATTTTGATAAAGAAATTGTTATTGTCCCTATTCTAAGAGCTGGATTAGGGATGGTTCATGGTATTCAATCACTAGTTCCCGAAGCGAGAGTAGGTCATATTGGAATTTACAGAGATGAGGAAACAATGGAGTCAATTGAATACTTCTATAAAATGCCTGATATTTCAAAAGATTCTTACATATTAATTGTTGATCCAATGTTAGCTTCAGGCGGAAGTGCATATTACTCTATCAAAAAATTAAAAGATGAAGGATTTACAAATATTAAATTAGTTTGTATAGTTGGTGCTCCTGAAGGTGTAGAGTATATAACAAAATCTTTTCCAGATGTAACTATATATTTAGCTTCTTTAGATGAAAAATTAAACAAAGATGGTTATATAGTGCCTGGACTTGGTGATGCTGGAGATAGGATTTTTGGAACAAAATAATATAAAATTTAAAGGGTTATTTTTTGCTTATAGAAATTTATAATATATAATTCTTTAATTATGATTGAAATTAAAAATTTACAGTTCAAATATGATGGTTCAAAAGAATATACTTTGGATGGCATTAATTTAGTTATGCCTCAAGGAAAATATATTGCCATTCTTGGTCATAATGGTAGTGGTAAATCAACTCTTTCAAAGTTACTTGTAGGTCTTTACAAACCTACTAAAGGCGAAATTATTATTGATGGAATAAAAATGAGAATAAATTCAATCAAAGATATTAGAAAAAAAATTGGAATAATATTTCAAAATCCAGATAATCAATTTATTGGTTCTTCAGTTGAAGATGATATTGCTTTTGGGCTTGAAAATGCTTGTATCCCTAGAGAAGAAATGAAGGAGAGAATTGGAACTTTTGCTGAAAAAGTAGGAATGATCAATTTTCTAGAAAGAGAACCACACACACTTTCAGGTGGTCAAAAACAAAAAGTAGCAATTGCTTCTGTTTTAGCACTTAACCCTGAAATAATAATTTTTGATGAAGTGACATCAATGTTAGATCCCAAAGGCAAAAGTGAAATTTTAAAATTGATTAAAGAAATTCAGGAGGGTAGAAACAAAACATTAATTTCTATAACTCATGATATGGATGAAGCGATTCAAGCTGACCATGTTCTTGTATTTGCAAAAGGTAAACTTATTGCCGAAGGAAGTCCGTACGATATTCTTAACAATGAAGAAATAATTAAAATTGCAAAAATTGATTCACCATTTATATATAAATTATCATCAAAAATAAAAGGAATTGAACCAACATATGATTCAGTTACATTGTTGGATGAAATATGAAAATAGTAATTAAAAATATAAGTCAAGAATTTCTATCTGGAATAAATAATAAATTCAAAGCAATAGATTGCCTTTCTGCAGAAATTGAACAAGGTGAATTTATTGGTGTTATAGGGCACACCGGTTCTGGAAAGACAACATTTATTGAACATTTAAATGCATTATTAATTCCAAGTGAAGGTGAAATTATTATTGATGGTAAGATAATAAAAAAATCTTGAAGAAAAATAAAGAACATTAAAGAAATAAGAAAGAAAATAGGGATCGTTTTTCAATTTGCTGAATATCAATTATTTGAGGAAACAATTGAGAAGGATATTACTTTTGGACCTATAACAATGGGGGCAACAGAGGAAGAAGCTAAAACAATAGCTAGAGAAGTAATTGAGGAAGTTGGGATTTCTGCTGATTATTTAGAAAAATCACCATTCCAACTTTCTGGTGGACAAAAAAGAAGAGTAGCACTTGCAGGAATAATGGCAATGGAACCAGATTTTCTAGTTTTCGATGAACCGACTGCAGGATTAGATCCAGCAGGGGC
The DNA here is from genome assembly GCA_051656785.1 of Metamycoplasmataceae bacterium. Lineage (GTDB taxonomy): Bacteria > Bacillota_I > Bacilli_A > Mycoplasmatales > Metamycoplasmataceae > UBA710. Next base: position 28,950 of record JBOFJK010000003.1, on the reverse strand, counting down.
AAAAGATATTTTAGAATTATTCAAAAGAATGAATGAAAATGGGAAAACTATAATTATAGTAACACATGATTTAGATAATGTATTAGAATATACTAATAGAACAATGATGATGTGTAATGGAAAACTTGTAAAAGATGGGCCAACAATTGATATTCTAGAGGATACAGAATTTTTAATTGAAAAAGGATTAGAACCACCTAAACTATTAGCATTTGCTAATGAACTTAGAAAAAAAGGAATGCCAATTAAGAAAGTAAAAACAATTGATGATCTCGCAAATGAAATAAATCAATACATTAAAAAATAACAAATAATTCTGAAAGGAGAAAATAGATAATGAAAATAAATATTGGTAGATATGTACATTCAAATTCATTTATACATAGACTAGACTCAAGAGTAAAACTTTTTGGTGCAGTTGCATTCATTGTTTTGATTTTGTTATCAACCACCTTCTTTACTTCACTACTATTATTATTTCCATTGATTGTCGTCTTTATAATTTCGACAAAAAAACCATTTAAATTATTAGGAATGGTTGCAACACCTTTATGAATTGCAACATTTATATTCATAATTAATGTCTTTACAAATCATGCACCTCCTGTTGAAGATTGAAAATGAGATATGCAAATATGATGAAGCTATCCAACTTTATCAATTGAAGTTTCTTGAAAAACTGTTGTTGATACTTTAAACATTGCATTGAGAATATATTCTATTTTATTAGTAATGACTATCTTGACATTAACTACTAAACCCGTTCTTTTAACAAAGGCTCTTGAATTTTATTTTATGCCTTTAAAATGAATGAAAATTCCAGTAAATATTTTTATTCAAATAATAACTATTGCTTTAAGATTCATTCCAACATTATTAGATGAAGCTAGAAGAATACTTAAAGCTCAAGCATCGCGTGGTGTTGATTTTTCAAATGGAAATCTTAAAACAAAAGTTAAAGCGACTATTGTTTTAATTGTTCCATTATTTGTATCTGCTTTTGCGAAAGCTGATGACTTGTCAAATGCTATGGAAACTAGAGGGTATGATCCTTATGCCAAAAGAGTTGATTATAGAACATGAGATGCAACAATAATGGGAGGGCTTTGTTTCCTAACAATTATAGGAATTATTATTAGTTTTGCTTTAATACTAAATGGTGTTATTCCAATTCCATTGTGATGACAGAATATGCCAACAAAATTAGTGTAGATTATTATGAATAATATTAAAAAAGAAATTGATTCACTTGTTGAAAAAATTAATAAATGAAATAATGAATATTTCAACTATGATTCACCAACAGTTTCCGATAAGGTTTATGATACTACCTTAAGGAAATTAGTTAAATTAGAAATGCAATATCCCGAGTATAAATCTAGGAATTCTCCAACTACTAATATTGGTTCAAATATTGTAAATAAATTTAAAAAAATTATCCATAAGAAAAAAATGCTTTCTCTTGATAAAGCATATTCTTTAGAGGAAATTCAAAAATTCATAAATGATATTATTAAAGTAACAAAAAATAAAAATACATTTTTTTATCTTGAACCAAAAATTGATGGTTTGTCAATTGCTTTACAATATGAAGATGGTAAATTGATGAGAGCATTGACTCGTGGAGATGGAACTACTGGAGAAGATGTTACTGATAATGTCTTTAATATAATAAGTGATATTCCAACATTCATTGACTATAAAGATAATATTGAAATAAGAGGAGAAGTTTTTATTTCTAAATCTAATTTCTTTACTTTAAAAAATACTGATTCTAAATTTTCAAATCCAAGAAATATGGCAAGCGGTACACTTAGGCAAAATAATAGAAACATTGTAAAAGAAAGGAATTTATCTTGTTTTGTTTATGAAATAGTTTCTCCTGAATTACATAAAATTACTTTATTTCATCAATCATTATTATTCTTAGAAAAAAAAGGTTTTAAAACACTAAATAATTCCCTAATTACAAATGATATTAATAAAATAAATAATTATCTTATAGAGTTTGAAAAATCTAGAAATGAATTAGATTTTGAAACAGATGGAATTGTAATTAAATTAGATGAAATACAATATTACAATCAGTTAGGTTTTACATCTAAATTTCCAAAATATAATATTGCTTATAAATTTAATGATGAGTTCGTTGAAACAAAATTAATTGGAATAACTATAACTATCGGAAGAACAGGTATGGTAACTTATAATGCACAATTAGAACCAGTTTTATTAAAAGGAACAATTGTTTCAGCTGCAACATTACATAACTTTAATTACATTAATAATTTGAACATTAATATTGGTGATTATGTTTTAGTAAAAAAGGCAGGGGAAATTATACCTAAAGTTTTTGCACTTTCTAAAAAAAATAGTAATGAGAAGTATCAGAAGGAAAATGCATGTCTTTTTTGTCAAGAAAAACTTATTGATAATGACTTAGCAACTGATCAATTTTGTATCAATAATTTATGTCCTGAAATAAATATTAGGAAGATTATTCATTTTGCTTCAAGACAAACCATGGATATTACAGGACTAGGTGAATCATGAGTAAGAAAATTCTATGAATTAGGAATGATTAAAAGATATCCTGATATTTATGTATTAAGTGAAAAAACTGATGAAATTAGAATGATACCTAGAATTGGTGAAAAGTTTCTTAACAATCTTTTAAGAGAAATAAATAACTCAAAGAAAAATAGTTTACAATCTTTATTGCTTGCAATAGGAATAAATCATCTAGGTGATAGAAATTGTAAAATTATTGCTTCTAAATTAGGTTGTCTTGAAAATTTTATTAACTTTGATTTCACAAAATTAAATAAGATTAAAGATCTTGGTCCAATAACAATAAATTCCCTAATTGAATTTCAAAATAATAAAGATAATATGGATGATTTAAGAAAATTAATTTCTCTAGGTATCAACCCTATTTATGAGCAAGTTGTAAATAATAAGGAAAGTTTTTTTGCTAATAAAAGTTTTGTGATTACAGGTAAATTTGTAATGAGCAGGAATGAAATGAAAAGAATTATTGAAACTAATGGCGGGAAGGTTATTTCTGCAATTTCTAATAATATTGACTATCTAATATGTGGAAATGATTTTGGAAGCAAAAAAAGTAAAGCTGAAAAATTAAATATTAAAATTCTTCAAGAAGATGCTTTAATTGAATTAATTAAACAATTATAAAAAATGTTAAAATTCTATATTAATGATAATAATTTAAAATTAAGGATTTAAAATGGCAGGACATTCAAAATGATCAAATATCAAACATAGAAAAGGTGCACAAGATGCTATAAGAGCAAAAGCATTTGCTAAATTTTCAAAAGAAATTATGGTTGCGACCTCATTAGGTGGTCCAGATGTTGCCTCTAATCCAGCATTAAGATTGGCAGTTAATAAAGCAAAGGCAAAATCTATGCCTAAAGCTAATATTGAAAAAGCGATTGAAAAAGGATCTGGAACTGGTTCAGGTGGAGCAAATTTTAAAGAAATTATATATTCTGGGAATCTAAGGCATGGAATTATTTTATTAGTTATGTGTTTATCAGATAATTATAATCGTGTCTCTTCAGAGATTCAATTTCTTTTCAGGAAAGCTAATGGTTCAGTAGGAAAGGCTGGATCAATTCCTTATAACTTTGAAAGAAGGGGGATTCTTGAAGTTAAAATCAATAATGGAGATGAAGATGAAATTACTATGATGGCAATTGATGCAGGAGCAACTGATGTTGAAATAGAAGATGGATATTTAACAATATATACTGAACCTTCAAATCTAAATAATGTAAAGGAAGTATTAGAAAAATCAGGAATTAAAGAATTTGAAACTGCAGAAGTAACTTACACTTCTCAAGAAAAGGTGAAGCTTTCAAAAGAAGATACTGAAAAGTTTATAGAAACACTTGAAAGATTTGAAGATAATGAAGATATTCAAGAAGTATTTCATAATGTAGATTTATCAATTTTAGAATAATCATCATTTTTGGAATGCTTTTATTTTTATGGTATATTTATTAATATGAATTATTTAGTAATAGTGGAATCACCAAATAAAGAAAAAACAATAAAGAAATATCTTGGTGATGATTATGAGGTTTTAGCTTCAGTTGGTCACATTGTTAAAATGACAACTTCGGGTGAAGGTAGATTAGGAATTGATTTTGAAAATTGAGAACCTAAGTATTCAATTGAACCTTCTAAGAAGGAAGTGGTAGAGAGATTGAAAAGAGAGGCAAAAAAAGCTGCAATTGTTTATATCGCAACTGATCTTGATCGTGAAGGTGAAGCAATTGGGGATAATCTTGTTAAATTTCTAGACATTAAAGATAAATATAAAAGGATAAGATATAATGAAATTACAAAAGAGGCAGTTCTTAATGCTATTGCTAATCCTTCAATAATTGATGAAAATTTGGTTAAAGCTCAAAAATCAAGAAGAATGCTTGATCGTATTATTGGTTTCAAATTAACAAATTTAATTAAAACAAAATTATCAAATTATCCCATCTCCCCTACTGCAGGTAGAGTGCAATCAATTGCCTTAAAATTGGTTGTTGATCGTGAAAATGAAATTAGAAACTTTGTTCCTGTACAATATCACACAATAGATGCAGTTATTAATGATGAAATTACGGCTAATTATTTTAACCCCAATAACAAGGATATTGATAAAAGTTGAGTACTTCCAGAAAATATTGATGAAATTTTTAATTCATTAAATGGACCATTAACTGTTGATGATATCTCAACAACAATCAAAAATGATGCAAGTGTAATACCGCTTAAACAAGCTGTTTTATATAGAAAAGCAGATATGTCTTCCAAAGCAGCCCAATCAGCTTTACAAAGGTTATATGAAGGTTATGGAGATGGTGGACTTATTTCATATCCACGTACTGATTCAACCAGATTATCAATTCCTTTTTTAAATAATGCAAAAGCATATATACAAAAAGTATTTGGTCCTGAGTATGTTTCTGATTCAATTAAAGGTATTGCTGGTGATCAAGATGCCCATGAAGCAATTAGACCAACTGATATTGGTTTAACTCCCAAAAAGGCAAGTGAAAAATATTCTCTCTCTTCTTCAGAAATCAAAATATATTCTTTGATTTACTACACAACAATGCAAGCAATTATGACTGTTCCCAAAAGAGAAATTTTGAGATACAATCTTATTAATTCTGGACATATGTTTAAGCTATCATCATCAAAAGTTATTTTTGATGGATATTTAAAACTTAAGGGATATGAAAATTCTAAAGAATTACCTAAATATGAAAAAAATCAATTAATTGATGTTAAGGAATATATTAATACTCCTCACGAAACAAAACCTCCTGCAAGATATAATGATGGATCATTAATTCAAAAACTTGATGAAATAAAAGTAGGTAGACCTTCTACTTTTGCTACAACAATTAATAAAGTAATTGATCGTCAATTTGTTGAAAAAGATGGAAAAGCCCTTAAAGCAACAGAATTTGGTGAAGAAGTAATCAAAAAATTAATTGATGGTTTCCCTAACGAAATTACTGAGGGGTATACAGCACGTGTTGAAGCTGATTTAGATTTAATTGCTGAAGGGAAAATTGATTACAAATTTACAATGCAACAATTTTGAAATAGATTTAATGATTCATATAAAACTGCAGAGGTAACATTAGAAAAAACTGTTTTACTACCTAAATTAGTTGGTGAACTTTGTCCTTCTGATGGTGGAGAATTGATTTACAAAAATTCTCGTCAAGGAGAAGAATTTATTGGGTGCATTAATTTTCCTGAATGTAAATTTACTAAAAATCCTAAAGTCAAAAAAAGATTTTCTTTTCTTAAAAAAATACCTAAATAAAAACTAAAAAAATATTAGTTTGTAAATTGTAAAATTGTATAAAAAATAAAAGCTTGTCTTGCTTTTTAAAATTTAAATTGTTAAAGATTTATTTATTTTTGATTTTTTCTCAAGGAGTTTCCAACATTAATGTTCTAGTTGCCTCATCAGTAAACAGTTGTTTTGATTTTTGAAGTTCAAATAATAGTTTCTTAATATGTGCTTCAATATCTTTGTGATCCTTAATTAATTTAGATTCATCAATGTTTATAGCAAGAATAGTAATTTGACTATATACATTGACATCAAATTCACCTATATATTTACAGATAATGAATTTTTTCTTTTCTCCAATAACAGCTTTTAGAATGTATTCAATTCTTGCAAGCATTTTATTTGTTATATAAGGAGCTTTAACTGTGACAATAAAAGTTTCAGAAGCACCAAAGGAACCATAAAAAATTGGATTTGATAAAGCTTGAATAATTGATAAATCTAGTCAATCTACTTTTGTATCAGAAATTCCCATTGTTGGAATAACTTTATTCATGAAATTCTTTTCATTTGCATAAAATAAAGATTTAATTAATGTAAAATGATTTGGGTTCAAATCAGGCTCAACAAAAGGAACAATAAATGATTCTATTAAGTCTAAGGCAAATCTAGAAATGAATCTTTTTCTATTAATTAAGTTAGCATCTTCATAAGCTTCAATTATTGTTGATTCTAATATAGGGATAAATGGTTGGCGGTATTTCAAAGCCTCATTCTTAAGTCTTGCATAAAGTTTATTTGCATCATTTTCATTAACAAAGTTTTCAACAACACAGTGAAATGTAAATACATCAAATTTATAGAGAATATGAGCAAATTCTCTAACATAAGAAAGCATCTCAACACTTTGTGATTTATATAAGATAATAGCTAAATCAGCATTTTGAATAATTTGCTTAATTTTAGTTATGTTTTGCTGAAAGAATAAAGGGGCCGGAATGATTTTGTTCATATCTTCCTTAGTTGCTCACTTTAAAAATGTTGATTCATATTTATTTTTAATATTTGATCCAGTATTTTTAATTTCTGTAGTTCCAATTTTTAAAAATTTTGTATTAGCTCTTATAGATTTATGAATAGTATCAAATTCACCTAACTCAGTGTCTGAAAAATAAATAATTACTGTATTTGCAACATAATCTTTTTTAAAATTTTTCATTTCTTTTTTATTAAACATATATTCCGTCCTTTATTTATTGTCAAGACTTATAAATTAGTAAAATGACCAATAAATATCTTTTAATTATAAATTAAAATTGGCATTTAAGCTTCATTTTATTTAATTTTATTTCCTAAAGACTTACCAGCAATAGCTCCATCAGAGGCCGCTGTAACTATCTGTCTTATATTTTTTACTCGAATATCACCAATTGCATATATTCCTTTTTCTTTAGTTTCCATATTTTCATTTGTGATTATGAAACCTCTTTCATTGAAAATATCTAAATGTGAGGCAAAAGAATTAGCAGGTAGGAAGCCAATATATGGAAATAAGGCATTAATTTTCATTTTTTCTTCTTTGCCATTTATATCGACAATAATTTCTTCAAGTACTGGATTACCAATCAATTTTTTAATTGAAGAATTGAAATATATTTTAATGTTCTTAATTTTTTTAACATCTTCAATAATAGATTTTTCTGCAATTAATTTATCATCTTTAACAAAGATATTTACTTCACTAGCAATTGATGATAAATATATTGATTCTTCAATGGCACTGTTTCCACCACCGATTATTGCAGCAGGTTTTCCTTTATTAAAAGGTCCATCACATATAACACAATAAGATACACCCTTATTTTCATATTCTCTAATGCCTTTGATTTCTTCAGGAATTCTATTTATTGTTCCTGAAGCAATAACTATTGATTTAGATTTAAGAACAATATTATCTTTTAAAATAACAGATTTATTAAATTCAGAAATTGATTCAATTTTTACAACATTTCCATATTTATGTTCAACACCTACTTCTTTAGTATGTTTTAACATTCTTAATGATAATTTGGCGCCAGAAATTGATTCATCACCAATTCAATTCTCTACCCTAAAGGTTGTTGTTATTTTACCGCCAGGTGCACCTTTTTCAACAATTAGAACTTTTAAATTAGCTCTAGCAGCATAAAGAGCACAATTCATACCTGCTGGTCCTGATCCGATAACAATTAAGTCATAGATAGTTTGATTACTCATTAATCCATCTCTTTCCTGTAACAACTAATTGTTGTGGTTTTGATTGATTTTTAGAAATATAATTTCTTGTTCGTCCAATTATTTCAATATTGTATATTTTGAAGGATTGGAAATGGAAATAAATTCCTATAATACATCCCATGATAATTGAGATTACTGAAAGGATTGTATAGAAAGCGTATGACTCTTCACGAAGTGGCTCCATGGCCGTTCTTGTAATTCCATATCAAATTAAATATAATGCAGCAGGTACACCAGGTTTTACTAAACCAAAATTTAGAAGAACTCAAACAATTACAATGTAACCAATAATTGATGAAATGGATTCATATAAGAATAATGGAACTCTAAATGCAGGGGCGGCTCCTGCAGAGTCGGCAATATACATATTTGATGAGATAAATGGTCCCAATCATGAAACTTCCCATTCATCAACTATTTTTCCATAAACTTCATGATTAGCAAAATTTCCTCATCTACCTATTGCTTGACCAATTAAAACAGTTGGCAAAATCATTCCTAAAGTTTTTCTAATGTCAAGGATATTTCTATGCCTTCTAACAAATATTAAATTAAAGATTGCAGGAAGTATTACACCACCATGAATTGAAAGACCACCTTCTCATATGGCATACCAATGGGAACCTGGAAAGGGATTTTCTGGATTGTAAATTAATCTTTCAAAAACAAAAAATAATCTAGCACCAATAATTGCCGAAGGAATTGTTATGATGATTATTTTGAGAAGGAGTTCAATTGGATAACCTTCTTTTCTTCAAAAATAAGCAACTGTCAAAATTGAAACTATCATTCCAACAACAATACAAAATGGATATAAAGGAATGAAACTCTCAATAGGAACACCTTGAACATAACCGATATTAGTTGATTGATTAAAATTTTCCATTCATCCTACTTCTTTCCTCAATAATTTTTAATGCATCTATTCCATTTTGTTTAGAAACATATAGGTTAACAGCTGCAACAACCAGTGATGAAACACTTCTTCCAGCTTTAACAGGAATATTTATTTTATTAATTTTACCACCTAATATTGAATATGATAGATTTTTATCACCAATTCTATCATATTCAATAATATCATTGGTTTGGTTTAACTCAATAACTAAATCAATATTGGTTTTAGATCTAATTGAGCGATCCCCATAAGTAGATCTAATATCTAATAATCCAAGTCCTCTAGCTTCCAAAATATCTTTTGTTATTTCGGGAGAATAACCAATAAAATCATTACCTATTCTTTTGATATGAATAGCATCATCGGAAACAAAAATATGATTTTTTTGAACAAGTTCAAGAATTACTTCTGATTTACCAACTCCACTTGGACCAATAATCATCACTCCAATTCCATTAATAATTATTAAGGAACCATGAACAAATTCAGTTTGAGCAAATTTTTCTGCTAAATAAACACCTATAGTTGTTGTAAGGGATGATAAGGCAATATCAGATAAAACAACTGGTACTCCATATTCAGAGGCAATTCTAATTATCAAATTTCTATTTTCTTCTCTAACACCTGAAGAACAAATTATTAAAGGTGGTTTTTTAGAAATAAGGGTTGTAAGTGCATTGATTCTTTCTTTACTTGAAATAGTTGACATTCATTTAGATTCACTCGTTCCTCATCCAATAATATTTTGAGAGACACAATCTTCACTATAAAAATACCCTTTTAATTCTAGACCTGTTCGATTTATTGCAGGTCTCATAATATTTGCTCAAGATTTTATATTTGCTTCATTTACTACTTCTAATTTATTTTCTTGGCATAATTCAAAAACATTAATTTTTGGTTTAGATTCTCTTTTACTTTTCACTGTCCATTACCTTTTTCAAATACTTCCCAGTTAATGAATCCTTATTTTTTATTACTTGCTCAGGGGTGCCACTTACAACCACTTTACCACCTTTATTTCCACCACCAGGACCAAGATCAATAATATAATCACTACATTTAATTACATCTAAACTATGCTCAATAACAACAACTGTATCGCCTTTATCAACAATTCTATTTAGAATGTTTAATAAATTTTGAATATCATATGTATGTAATCCTGTAGTAGGTTCATCAAGAATATAAATTGTTTTTCCTGTTGCTGTTTTTTGAAGATGGGTGGATAACTTAATTCTCTGTGCTTCTCCACCCGAAAGAGTGGTAGCATTTTGACCTAGTTTGATATAACCTAACCCTACCTCTTGAAGGATTTTTAGTTTATCTCTAATTTTTGGTTTTGAAATAAAGAATTTAAGTGCTTCTTTAACACTCATTTCTAAAACATCTGCAATATTTTTACCTTTATATTTAACTTCTAGTGTTTCAATGTTGTATTTTTTGCCTTCACAGTAATCACAAACAACATAAACATCAGGTAAGAAATGCATTTCAATTTTTAGTGATCCATCTCCACTACATTTTTCACATCTTCCACCTTTAACGTTAAAAGAAAATCTTCCTTTTTCATATCCTCTAGCTCTTGCTAATTCAACTGAAGTAAAGACTGCTCTAATGTCATCAAATACAGATGTATAAGTGGCAGGGTTAGATCTCGGAGTTCTACCAATAGGAGATTGTGATACTTTTACAATTTTATCTATATTATGAATACCATTTATTTTCTTATAATGATCATGTTTAATGTGATAATTTTTAGTTAATTCTTTTTTAAGAGTTTTAATTAAAACTTGATTGATTAAAGTTGATTTACCACTACCAGAAACACCAGTTACAGCAATCAATTTTCCTAATGGAAACTTAACATCAATATCTCTTAAATTATTTTCATTAGCACCAATAATTTCAAGAACTTTCCCATTACCACTTCTACGAGATTTAGGTGTAACAATTTGTAATTCTTTTGATAAATATTTACCAGTGATAGAATTCTTATTCTCCATAATTTCTTGTAATGTTCCAGCACCAATAATTTCTCCGCCTTCATTACCTGCAAGTGGACCTATATCAACAATAAAATCAGCACTTGCGATAGTTTCTTCATCATGTTCAACAACAATTAATGTATTTCCAATTTCAACCATATGTTTTAAAGTTTTAATAAGTTTGTCATTATCACTTTGATGTAATCCAATTGATGGTTCATCTAGAACATACAATACTCCAACCAACTTTGAACCTATTTGAGTTGCTAGACGAATTCTTTGTGCCTCTCCTCCAGAAAGTGTTTCAGCAGTTCTATTTAATGTTAAATAATCTAAACCAACATCACTTAAAAAAGTTAATCTATTACTTAATTCATTTAATATTGAAATTGAAATTTTTTGTTCTGTTTCAGTAAATTCAAATGATACTAATTTTCCAATAGCTTCATTAATTGAAAAATTAACAAAATTATTAATATTTATTTCATTTATTCTCACAGCAAGTGCGTACTGATTTAGTCTCATCCCCTTGCAAGTATGACATCTAATTTCTGACATTTTCTTTCTGTAGTATTCTCGAACATCATCACTAGTGGTGTCTAAATATCTTCTATCGAGTTTTGTAAACAATCCTTCAATTGTATTGAATTTTTTATATGCGTTTGTTCTTGATTTAAGTGAGTAAGAAATCTCTTCTACTGAACCATATTTAATAATTTCTAAATCTTCTTTTGGTAAATCTTCAATTGGCATATCTTTATTAATTTTATAGTGATTTAATAATGCATCAAATTCTTGTCAATCCAATCCTTCAGCAGGTGCAAATCCACTAAATTCAATTGCGCCTTGATTAATAGATAAAGTTTTATTAGGAATTAATAAATCAATATCGGGCCTTAACATTAAACCTATTCCCTTACATGTTTGACACATTCCAGATGGACTATTAAATGAAAAAAGTTTTGGTTCAATTATTGGCATTTCAAAATCTTTATAAATACATGAATATAATTGTGAATATGTTTCCTTTGGTTTCCCGACAATTTCGACATTAACTAAACCCTTAGAATATTCTAAAGCAATAACAATAGCCTCAGAAACTCTATCTCTAGTATCACTTGATAAAACAATTCTATCAACTACTATTTCCAAATCATATCTCTTATTTTTAGGCAAGGATATTTCATCATCTAAATTTAGCAATTCATCATTAACTTTAATTCTTAAAAATCCTTCTCTTTTAAGTTTTTCAATAAGCTTTTGATTTTCACCTTTTGCATTATTTAATATTGGTGAAAGAATCATTAATTTTGACCCTTCTTCATGTTTCATTACAGAATCCAAAATATCTTTTAAATTCTGTGAAGATATTTCAATATTATGTTTAGGGCAAAATGGTTTTCCAAGTCTTGCAAAAAGAAGTCTTAAATAATCATAAATTTCTGTAATTGTACCTACAGTAGATCTTGGATTATTATGAGTAGTTTTTTGTTCAATACTTATGGCAGGAGAAAGACCTTCAATTGAATCAACATCCGGTTTCTTTGTTCCACCTAGAAATTGACGAGCATATGATGAAAGAGAATCAATATATCTTCTTCTTCCTTCTTCATAAATAGTATTAAAAGCTAGTGATGATTTACCACTACCTGATAGCCCTGTAAAAACAACTAATTTATTTTTAGGAATAACTAAATCAATATGCTTTAAATTATTTTCTCTAGCACCCTTTATAATAATGTAATCTTTTCCTTCATAATTCATATTTACTAATTATAATGTAATTTTAAATTAATTATTTAGTATTGATACTTTTTAACAATAAATGATCCTCCACCATTTATTTCTTCATAAAATAAGTCATTTTCCTGATCAATCAAATTAAGAAATGTAATTTTCATTGCTTGTGTTCCTTTGCCAGTTATTACCATTAATTCTGTAGCATATTCATCATTTAAAAAAGAGAGAAATGCCATCATAATTGTAGATGTAGCAGCTTCAATATTATATCCATGTAAATCTAATTGCATAACTATCTCCAATCTAATAATATGATATAATTAAAATTATGTTAAAAAAAGATGAAATATTCATTACAACTACAGATACTTTAATTGGTATTGGTTCAAAAATTAATGATAAAAATCTAAATAAAATATATGAATTAAAAAAAAGAACAATTGATAAAAAAATTGTAATTGTAATTGGTTCAATTAATCAGCTTAAGAAACTTGAAAAATTAGATGATAATGCATTAAAATATATCAATAAATACTGACCAGGCCCTACAACTCTTATTATCAATGGTAATGCATATCGTATGCCAAATAATGAGGAACTTTTGAGCCTTATTATTGAAGAAGGGCCATTCTTTCTAACTTCCGCTAATATTTCAGGTGAAAAAGATTGCAAGACTCTTGAAGAAGCTAAAAAAATGTTCCCCACTATAAATAAAGTATATAATTTTGGTTATGGAACAAATGTTGCATCTTCAATTATTGATATTGCAAATGGAAGGAAATTAAGATAATGAAATTTATATTATCAGGTGACCATGGTGGATATGGACTAAAAAGTAAAATTAAGAATTATTTGGAATCTGAAGATTTTGAAGTTAAGGATTTAGGTTGTAGTTGTGAAGGCGAGTCAGTTTCTTATGCAAAATATGGGAAAAAGCTAGCATTAGAAGTTTTAAAAGAAAAAAACACCATAGGTATAGGGGTTTGCGGGACAGGAATTGGAATAAGTATTGCTGTCAATAGATTTAAAGGCATAAGAGGTGCTAGAATAACTTCAGTTGAAGATGCTAAATTTGCAAGGATTCATAACAATGCAAATATTCTGTTATTTGGCGGGAGACAACTACCAATTGATCAAGTAATTGAAATGATTAAAACATTTGTTGAAAATGAATTTGAAGGTGGTCGTCACATTTCAAGACTCGAAGAATTAGATAATTAGATAAATAGTAATTATTCTACATTTGAGTAGTCAAAATTTCCACTTAAATCTTCAATTGACATTCTAGTAATTCAAGCATTTTCATCAATTAATAAAATTTGTTTTTTAAAATCTTTATATTCTAATAACAACATAACTGTTTCAATTGTGTAATTTTTTTGATTTGTATATCCAGAAACATTTTCTTCAATTTTGAATGCATGACAATAATTTTGATTCAGTTCAACTACAAGTTTTTGATATTTTTTTGAATCAACTCTCACAAGAACTTTTTTATATTTTGGATAAAGATTATTAATAATAAAGGAACTTAATAAAATATAAAATACTGAGCAAATAGTTCTTATACCAAAAAATGCTTCATATTTGCCCCCTAAAAACAAAGCTATAATTGAACCAAATGATAATAATATTGAAATCATCCACAAGAAATTGCCAACATTTTTTTTACTCTTTGTTGAAAAATAATAAGCAACAATATCTGTCCCACCTGTTGAAGCACCTAATTTTCAAGCCGCACTTGCTGCAATTGAATTAATTAATAAACCTAGACAAACATAAACAAAGATTGGTCATGTCGAATAATTGGGAATATCTATTGAATTAATGTCTCAATCTTTAATAATAACAAATAGATTACTAATGGGTTTTCCATATTCACCTAAAATAAAACCTCATAATGCATTAAATAGCATAAATAGTAGTGAGAGAAAAATGAACTGTTTCTTAATCTTTTTTCAAAAAAATAAAATCAAAGGAACGTTAAGAGCAAAGTATATTAATGTAACATAAGGTCTTAAATTGGAAAAGAAATATAATAGTGTCTGTGAGATTGATGAAACACCTGAAGGAACAATATTTGCTTGTACTAAAAAAATAACTGTTCCGAAGGCATGAAAAAATGCTGCCAAAAATAATAAAGCAATTTTTTTTCAATCTTTTAAAAATATCATAAAAATAGAAAGTCTACTTTCTATTTCATTTGCATTCATTGAAGCATCACCAGATTGTTGGGTTTTCATAATTTGTATCATTAATTATAATGTATTTATAAACAAATAAATTAATAAAATTTAAAAGTGTTTTATTTATAATTATTGATATTATTGATTTATATAATAAAAAATTTATTTAGTTTTAGGAATTTCCACTTTATCTTCACAACTTTTACAGTCTAAATCATTATGAGCTTCTTTGTATAGTTTGTTTTCACATTCTCTACTACAAAGAACTGCTCAACCTAGAACATGATCTTCATTTTTAGTTTCTTTTTGACATACATAACATTTCATACTTTAATTGTAAATCAAATGAAAAATTAGTTCCATTAATATTTTTAGATTATAAATTTATTTTTATTTTAAAAATTATCTTTTTCCAAGGTATTTGGTGAAGATTTTGGAAAATTACTGCAAGCAAAAATAATTATTCCAATTCAGCCTAATAGAAATAATGATAAAAGACCTCATAGAATTTTTGAATCATTTGCTGCCTTATTATCAAAGTTTGTGGCCAATATGGCAATAGATCCTATAAAGGCAAATATTCCTGATATAATGGCAAAGGCAAAGAAAACAAATGCTGAAATAGGTGGTTGTTCAACTTCATTAATTATTGAATTAAAGGATGAAAAAAGGGCAATTCCTGATATTATCGATGCAATAAGAGAGATTATTCCAATTGATATTATTCCTTTAATTTGCATAGTTTTTTCCTCCTAAAATTTTAAGTAATTATAACATTAAAATATATAAATAATGACAATATCATATTTGTTAGATTTTCTAAATCTATTATTACCAAACATTTTCAAATTTAAAGGATTAGAATTTTCAAGTTTTGAAAGATAAGAGATGATTTTAGATTAAAGATATTAGAGAATTAAGACAATTTAAGAAGGAAGTAAAATAAATAATGGATGTGATGAGGAGGGAAATAAATCATAATCAAATATCTTGATTTTATATATTTAGAATATGTAAATGTAAAATGTTGATTTTCAAGGATACAATAATAGTTCTAAATAAAATGCTCATCAACATATTTGTAAAATTCATTAAATTTATCTGTGAAATCTTTAGTAATGTATTTTTCCAAAGAGTTAAATAATTTCATAACTATTTCTTTATTTTCATCGTAAATGAATTCATTGTGAGATATTTTATTACGAAATCTTTTGAACATTTTTAATTCACTTAATTCGAATGAAAGTTTTAGTTCTTTATTACTATTATGAAGTTTAATACAATTTCTTAGAATTTCAGATAAATGGATTTTACTCCCAAATGTTAAAAAATCTGCTAATGTGGTTAAATCAATGAACTGATGATACCTTCTAATATTTAAGATTTCACCATTCATTTTTAAAATTTTATCATTTAATCAATCATCATTAGTTTTCTTGAATTCATTTGCACCTCATACTAAATCAATAAAACTTTCTTCTGAATCTTGTAAAAAATTAACTATTTCTGCAGCTAGCCTATTCTCAATATAAAATAAATGTTTTAATACTTCTAATTTTATTCTAATATCACGATTAAAGATATGATTTAAATCATTAAAATCACTAACTTCATAACCTTTAGATTTTAGAATTTCATATAGTTTTTTATAACGAGTAATACTTCTAACTTTAAATTTTTCCTGATAAGTAGTGCAATCAATATTACCTATCATTATCTTGTCATTATCTTTATACATACTTTGTCTTTCTATTGTTTTAACACTAGTGAATTTAAAAGTGAATTATATAAATTTTATATCAATAAAATAGTATTTTAAAATATATTGAAAATTAAATTAATATCATTTTTATTAAAAACCTCTCAAGCATCTAACACATACAGGATTTTTGTTATCTAAAATATTACATGTTTCACATTTATTATACAAAACCTCATTAAAAGGTGTTTGTATTTGTCCATTACGTTTTTTGATACTCATAATTACCTTTACCTAATCTATATATAATTATACCTTTATTTAGAATGTTTATTCAAAAGATTAAAAGCATATTTAAAATAAGGGCTCATTTCTTTAGTGCCAATAATGATAACTCTTTGAGTAGCTCTTGATAATCCAAAATATATACCTTGTTTTATTAATGTATCATCAATTTCTATGTATCCTGTTTTAGAAACTTTTGGTTTAAAATTTATCATTGTTTTAGTTATTTTTTTTATTTCTAATCCACTTAAATTAAATAGTATAACATCACACTCTTCACCCATAAAAGTTAATGGTTCCTCAACATTAACATCATTAGATGTCTCATTAATATATGGTTCATAATTGTTAACTAAAAGATTCCCATCTAGTTGTTTTAGTTGTTTGATAATTAAAGTATAATCTTTACTATTATGGATAAATTCAAACTTAATCTCAGTATGATAATTTTTTTGTAATAATTTCCCTTTTAAAATTAAATCATCTAGAAAATTAAGATGACCTCTTGAATAACGAAGAAATGTTGAGTCTAAAAAGAATGATTCTGATGTTATTTTTTTTGGAATATGAAATTCATTTCTAGGATTATTTATTCTTTGATTATCATCACCTATTAAAATAACTCTACAATCTTTCTTAAGATAATTAAAGAATTTAGTAGCTTGATTTTTATACAATCTTTGTTGTTCATCAATAATAATGAAATCGAATTCACTAAATTTTTTTCAATCAAAATTGGCTGATTCAAAATCACCATAAAGAATGTTTTGTTTATATTTAATTGTGGAATCATTCCAAACTAATTCAATGATTGTTTTTTCAGTCAAAAAGTAAAGTGCTGCTTTTTTATCATTATCATTAAGCTCACGATAAAGCAATAAAGCAATTAGTGTCTTACCAGAACCTGGATTACCATTTATCATTGTAAATTGAGGATAAGATTCATTAGTTAATAAATCTACCATTATGTGAGCTAATTTTTCCTTAACAACATCATATACTTCATATTCATTTACAAAAATATTGTTTGCAGATAAACTTATGGGAACTGATTTATTATGAAGTGATAATAATTTAGCTCTAATTTTTTCAGGATCTCAAATAATGTGACTAGTCTTTAAACTTTCAAAAATACTAATAGCTTCTTGATTGGTGAAAAATTTGTTACCTTTTTTAATAATAACAACTTTTTTAATTTCAAATGTGTGATTGATTGATTGATTCTTAAAATTTATAATATCAATGAAATATTCCATTTTTCTTTCCTTAAAGTTAATGGAATCTCAAATTTCTTTATTAGATGAGAATCAACTTTTTTCAACTTCTATTAGAATATACGTTTTTTTTGTAGGAGATTTTAAATAAAATATAAAATCAATTTCTTCTAAATTAGAATTTTTAAATCTTATCTTTAATGATGAAAATTTATATTTATTGTCATGGAAGTGAGAGAATTGAGAATCTGAGGTGAAGGTTTTTAATCATTCTAAGAAGATATTAATTTCAATATTTCGTTTCTTTTTTTGATCTTCATTACCATTAAAAGGGAATGGAATTACTTTTATATCAGTTGAAAGTACACTTTTCCTCATAATTCCTATTTCTTTTTAATGTTTATTGCACTTATATTTGTACAAATGTAATTATATAAATAATATCCTTTTTAAAAAATTAATTTTCTTTATATTAGGTCACAATTGTGATTAAAACTACATATTACTTGAACCAAAATAAATTATGGCTCAATAATTCACACAATTATGAAGATGTTTGATAATTTCTTCATGATAATTATTTATTAAATAATTAATAATTTTTAAAATCTTTATTTTGATAAATAATGTATAATTTATCTTACCATTAAAAGATTTATGTTTTGTTGGATTCATTATGAAAACAAAAAGAATTTGAGGTTGCTTATAAAAATTAAGAAATTGAAATTATGATTTGGTTCTTCACTACTTACTATCCTTCCAATAGTAACTGTGTTTTCTTGTTCTTCAATGTTTGAAAAAATAGATGATAAAATTAATATTGAAGAATTAGAAAAACCTTCAATCACTACAAAAGATATAACTTCTGTAGATGCTATTGCTAGAATTAATAATGCTAAAACCCCGCAAGAAAAACATGATGCACTAACTTTTTTTGCAAATGTACCACAATTACCAATTGAATTTGACTTTGAAGTTTTATCAGCCCTTATTGATAATGAAAGGGTTAATGTATCAATAAAAATATTTGAAATTAAAAATAAAAATAATTTCAAAAATGTAGTTTTAAAAATTACAGGATTTAATGCAGAGTTAGAGGCAGATCTTGATTCAGAGATAAAGAAATTTAACATCTCAAATGAGACAACAAAACCTAATAGTGCTTGAGAAGAAGTGGTTTCACTTATTGAAACTGCCAAAACTCAATCAGAAAAAGTTGAAGCACTAAAGTGTTTCGCTATCATTCCTATAATAGATTGAAGGTTTGACTTTCTAATTTTAGAAGCTATGGTTAATAATAGCAGTAGTCTAAATACATCTGTTGATGTTAGGATTAGAGTTTTTGAAATTAATAATCCTATAAATAAAGAAGATGTTGTTTTTCAAATTACTGGACTAACAACTCGTCTTGATATACAAGCATCATTATTTAAAAAACCGGCATTAACTACAAAACCCGAAACAGCTTCTGAAGTCCTTGCAACAATTATTCAATCAGCTCAGAATTCTATTGAAAAACTTAATGTTCTAAGAAATTATGTTAATATTCCAATAATAGATGAGTATTTTGAATTTGAAATATTGCTTGCTAGAGTTAATGGAAGAGTAAAAAATGTGGTTGATGTAATTGTTAGAGTTTTTGAAATTAATAATCCTGTAAATAAAGAAGATGTTGTTTTTCAAATTACCGGACTAACAACTCGTCTTGATATACAAGCATCAAAATTTTATAATCCAATTGAAACAATAGAACCTAATAGTAATTGTGAAGAAGTTGTTTCACTTATTGAAACTGATGAAACTCAAGTGGGGAAGATTGAAACACTAAAACGTTTTGCCAATATTCCAATATTAGAAGATGGATTTGACTTCTTGATTTTTCGGGCAATGGTTAATTCAGAAGTTGACAATGAAGTGGATGTTGTAATTAGAGTTTTTGAAATAAATAATCAGGAAAATTTTGTGAATGTTTATTTTAAAATTACAGGTTTTAAATCATCAAGTTTATTAAATTAAATTAAATTATATATAACTTAATTTCTACATTAATGAAAAATATTTGTGTAACAAACAATAGTATATAATTTTTTTATATCTAATAGATTTTGTTAAAGATGGGATATCATAATGATAATATATGAAAATACAAAAAATAACTTTATTAAAGATGTTAAATTTAATGAAATATCGGACAAAATAAAAAATAATATGGTTAAGCTTGGGATTGGTGGTGGATCACTAGCGGAAATTAGATCATGAGTTAATTCTATGCGTCCAATAAAAGATACCATAGATACTGAGGAAATTGCAGATGATGCTTATGTTGCAATAGAGTATAAAATACCTTATTCAAATAAGAGAATTGATTTTATGATTTTCGGAAAAGATGATAAAGATGTTAATAATTTTATGATTATTGAATTAAAGCAATGAACTTTAGCAAGAGATACTAATAAACGTGACTTAGTTGAAACATATGTTGGAAAGGGAAATAGAGAAGTGCTTCATCCTTCTTATCAAGCGATGCAATACCTTCATTTAATAAAAGATTTTAATAAAAATGTGAGAGAACAAAGAATGAATGGTTATTCATGTGCTTACTTGCATAATGCTGATGAAAAAGAAAATATAAGCCTTAAAAGCAGTGATGCTTACCAATATGTAGAAATGAACCCACTTTATTTTAAAAATGATTTTTTGAAACTACAAAACAAAATTATTTCTCTTGTTGGAAAAGGTAAGGGCAAACAAATTCTTTATGATATTGAAAAAAGTGAAATCATTCCTTCTAAAAAACTTATTGATACTATTAAGAATATGCTTCAAGGTAAAGAAGAATATGTGATGATTGATTCTCAAAAAATTGTTTATGAAAATATTATGTCAAAAACTAATGAAAGAGACAATGTTTTTTTAATTAATGGTAATCCAGGAACTGGTAAATCTGTTGTTGCATTAAATCTATTGGTCTCATTGATACAAAAGAAAAAGAATGTTTTATATGTTGCACCAAATGCATCATATAAAAATGCCATTATATATTCATTAAAAGGGTCAAAAAATGAATTTATTTTAGATGCAATAATTAAAGGTTCATCCAGTTTATGGAATGTTAATAAAGACTCTTATGATTGAATTATTGTTGATGAGGCGCATAGATTAAAAAAGCAAGCATATATGTATAAGGGTAAGAATCAAATTCAGGATGTTTTGAATGCTTCAAAAAATACAGTTTTTTTTATTGATGAAAAACAGGTAATTAGAAAAACAGATATTGGAACAAATTCAAATATTGAAGATTTATCTCTATTAATCAATAAAAAAATATTTAAAGGTGAAAATTATACTCTTGACACACAATTTAGATGCTTAGGCGCCAAAGGATACATTAATGCCTTAGAAACAGTTTTACAAATTGGAAATGGTAGTGCTAATTTTTATCTTAATGAAGATGCTAAATATGACTTTAAACTTTGTGAAACTCCTCAAGAAATGGAAATTTTATTACAAAAAAGAAAAGATGAAGGGTTTGATAAATCAAGAATAGTTTCAGGATTTGCATGAAAATGAGAGACTAAAAAAATGGATATTTCTGACTTAAAAATCAATAGAGATATTAAAATACCTGAGCATGACTATGAAATTGCTTGAAATATTAATGATGGTAAAATGCTATGAGCAGTTAAAGATGATAAGGGAGTTCCACAGGCAGGTTGTGTTCATACAACACAAGGTTTAGAATTTGAGTATTGTGCTGTAATCATCGGAAATGATTTAAAAATAAATGAAAATGGTGATTTATATGCTGAGTATGATGAGTATTTTGACATTGAAGGTAAAAAAGGATTGAAGAATGATAATAAGAAGCTTACTGAATTAATAAAAAATATTTATAGAATACTATTATCTAGAGGAAAATTAGGTACATATGTTTTTATAAGAGATCCACAAGTTAGAGAATATTTTAAGAAGCACATTAAATAATTATGACAATAGGATGAATATTAAAAATTAATTAATTTTCTAGTAATTTATCAAAAACATTTTTGAAATTGTTAATTGTTTCTAATGAGAAATAATTCTCAGGTTTTCTAGAAAGTGCTAATAGACCTAGAGATTCAAATGCATTTTTTGCATTTTCATCTTCTTTGGAGTTTTGAATAAGTTGTAAATCATCTTTAAAAAATAATGACTCAATACCAGTGTTGTTCTTATTTGAGTCAGAAAGTTTGAAAATTTCCAACCCTGTTTTAAAATCTTTGTTAAATTTTTCAAATTTTTTTCCAGCTTCGACATTATCAATTAAAATTTTTACATTATTTCCATAAATATTGAGGATTTTATCAATTAACAATTCGTTCTTTTTATCATCCATATTTTGCTTACCCAATCCATTTATAGGCATAAAGTGTAATCCATTATATTTTTCATCAATTCTTTTAAAGAAGGTTAATGTTGCATAATCAATAATATCTTCAACTAAATAAAATTTACTATTATCATTTCCATAAATTATTGATGTCATATTTTGAAATGTCATTGATTTTTTTATGCTTTCAAGACTATCTTGACTATTTTCACTTTCATCAACATTTACATAAAAATAATTATTAATTTTACAATATTTCCCCTCTTTATAAATAATTCTTATTTCATCTAATCGATCAGGATTAATTAGAAATGGAGAGTGGGTTGTTATTACAAATGTTAATTTATTTGTTTCAGCAAATTCTCTGACAAATTTCATTCATTTTCTTTGTCCTTCAACATGAAGATTAACACCAGGTTCTTCTAAAAGAATTATATCTCCAGGATATGGCATTTTATTTGAAAATACATTAAAGAAGAAATTAAAGAATCATTTAAATCCTCATGATTGTTCATCAAGATTAATCATAACATTTTCATTATTTTTATCTTGTAAAAATAAAGACAATCTATAAATATTATTTTTTTCTTTTCTCCTTAATTCAAAGATATATTTTTCATTAGATAAAGAATATAATTCATTAAATTTATTTGAAACATCAATTAAACTTTTATTAATTCTATGAATTATATCTTCATAAATGGAGAACTTCTCACAATTGAATTGTTTCTTGTTTTTATAAACTTCAAGGTATTTATTTCTTAATTCTGAACCATTATTGATTGCTGCAAAAAATTTGTTGACAAAACTTTTGTTGCCTATTAAATTAATGTCAAGATCTTTATCAATTATTTCCTCAAATTTTTCATCATATCTAATAACATTAATGATTTCATTATCTCTCATAATTTTACAAAGCCAATCTTCACCACTTATGAGTCATCTTAATGAATTAAAATTTTTTTTAGATAATTGAATAATATCTTGTTTAGGTAATTCTATTAAACTTGCTTCAACTCCAAATTTAATGTTGCTAAAAATTCAAATTATTGTAGCTAGAAATTTACTGAACTTACCTTCATTAGTTAAAGTAATAAGAACTTCATCTTTATTCTTGCTTCATGCTTTGTTGTAACATTTACTTTTTATGATTCTATCTCAATATAAATCATTAAAAATTTCTGATTGAGATATTTCTTCAACTGAATATAAATTACTATTAAAATTACTTATTTCAACACTTGTAATATATTTAGCTTTTTCTTTATCAGTATGGTATCAATTAGGTTGAACATTTTTTATGTCATATCATTTATATAAATAAAAGTTTGTAAAATCATGCCCATAATTACTAGCCGGTTTTCTTTCTTTGATACTTGATCTATAATATTCAATCGCATCTAAAATATTTGATTTACCTGAATTATTAGGACCAATCAAAAGAACTACTCCACCTTCTCTATTATTATGATTTAAAATCAATTCATTGCCATCTTGTCTATAATTTTTTAGATTTTCAAGATGTTGTTCATTAGTGGGTGTAATAATATTTCTAAAATTTTTAATACTTACTTTTCTACTTATAATATTTTTTCTATTCATTATCTTTCTCCTTTTCAACAACTTCTAATAGTTTTTTAATGAGTTTTTTATCAGTTATGCATTTTATAATTAGATTAATTTCTTCATATCTTAATTTGGGATTATGTTTCATTATAAAAGCTACTAATGTTTGATGCTTTTCATAATCATCTTTTTTGTAATCATCAATTAAGTATTTAATTAAATACCTTTTACCAATTAAAGGATTTTTTGATAAAAGTTTAAAAAAATTTAAAATCTCTTTGGGTATTTGACTATATTTTTTATTATCATATAACTCAAAATACTTATACATTGTTGGTCTTGTTATTTCTAAATATTCTGAAAGCTCAGTTACTGTAAAGTCTTTTTTCCTTAATTTTTGATATATACTCATAAATTTATGATAGCATATTTTACAAATTTTGTAAAATATTTATTAATTTTGTAAAAAAATATTTTCATTTATTTAATCAATGAAAATATTAATGTGTTATATATATTATTTATTAAATTGACAATATATTAGGATTGTAAACGGATTGTTACTCAAACAAATCTATGGTCAGAAGATATTTCTTTACTATTTCCTCATTTTCCAATTCTTATATCATTAAATAATAATCTGCCTTCTTCACCTTCTGCTTGTCAATAAACACCTGAATCAATAGTATTAAGATTCACTGATGGAAGCGCTCAATCAACTCTTAGACCAAAAACACTAGTTCGAGTTTCTGGTTTAGGGTGATTATATTGATTATTTTCAGCTGCACCACCAATACTTGTTGGTAGAAGTGAACCATTAATAACACTATGATTTAAATGATTAGATTTAATTAAACTTTGCATTCCTGTATCTCTCGTAGATGTATTACCATGCAAGTTATCAGCATTTAAATCACCTAGAATAATGAATTTTTCTTTTGTTCCATCGATTCCACCAATTTTTCCTTTGTCATCATAAATAACTGAATTATTGTCAATATATTCTCTTCAAAATTGTACCTCAGCTAAATTTCTTTCTAAATTAACATTAGTTCCACCTAATTCAAAAGATGGAGGAGTTGGATGTGAAATTAATAAATGAATATTTTGTGTTTCATTCCCAAACTTTATATTAATTGGTACATCAACATGATTTTTTGAAGATAAACGTAAATTATCTCATTCTTCCTGTGTATATCAATCATCTCCAACTGCCATTCCGGCTGGTATTTTCCCATTATCAACAATGATTTTAGGTATTTTAGCATTTGGCATATCTTTTCATTTGAACTCTTGGAATGTTCTTGTATTTTGTTTGTCAATTTCATACTTAGACATTACACCAAAAGCATAGTGACCATGGTAATAACCAAAACCATAAGCATCTTCTGGATTATCACCAATAATTCCATCATTATCAAGATCCATATGTGATTTTAGTCCAGTATTAGTTGCATATGTTTCATAAAAAGGATAAATAATTGGTTGTAATTCTTCTCCTCCATCAATACTATTCATACTTTGCCCAAATGATAAGAAATTATCTTGGAATAATTTCATTATTTGTTTGTTTTCTCCATTACCTTCATTATTAAATTCATTTAGAACAATAACATCTGGTTTATTTTTTTGAATAATTGCAGCAATATTTCTTACTTGCACAACCCTTTCAGCAAGAACCCTCTCAGTAGGTTCCATTTCAATTCCGTCTTTAATTTTCTTAACTAATCTATCTTGTTCCATTCTATTGATTGATAGGTAGTCAAATCATCTCTTATATGTTTCATTGCTATCTCCATCTGTTGCAAATGAAATATTAAATGTAGCAACTTTAATATCTTTTTCAACAACTTCTTCTACCTTATTATCAGTTGAACTACTACATGAAGCAACCACAACAAGTGGTGAAAATACCATTGCACTTCCTAAAATTTTAAATATTGTTTTTGTTAACATATATACCTCCATAATCTTCTTTATTATTTGATTATATATATAATTTAATATCAAATTTAAAAGATTAAGTTATTTTTCATTAACAATAAAAAATCTTTGATTTTTTAATTAAATCTTTAATTAAAAAACCAAATTGGCCATATTTTAATTGAAGATTTAATTACTCTTCTCTTCTAGATCTTCTCTCACCACCATATGATGAAGAAGAACCACGATCACTTGACCTAAACTGTCTTCTTTCAGAATTTTGTGTTGAATTACTACGTTCACCACCATAACTTCTTCTTTCTCTACCTAAATTATTGCGATCTCCACCATAACTTCTTCTTTCAGTGCCTTGTGATTGTCCATCACGGTTACCACTATAGTTTCTTCTTTCACCATTATTATATGATGAGCGATCTCCACCATAGTTTCTTCTTTCACCACCAAAGTTGCCACTTCCAAAATTACCTCTAGATCCTCCGCCACGACGGTCACGATGTCCATTGCCTCTATTTCTACCTCTATTTCCTTTTGAAGCAACGGCAGGTTCAGGAGTTAAAGTAATTTTAGAAGAGGAAGTTTTTTTGTCCAATATATATTTTGCTAATAAAATTGATAATTCTTCTGAAGTATAATCTCTTAATAATTCTTTTTCTAAATATGTTGGATATTCAGAATCATCTTCTTTGAATGAATCAATTATTTCACGTAATGATTCAGTAAGATGTGCTTTCCAAGCATCTCTAATTTCCAAGTCACTTGGAATTTGAATTTCTTCAATTACTGAACCGGTTTTAGAACAAATTTCCTTAACATGCTCAAGTTCTTCAGGTTTTACTAATGAAAGGGCATAGCCTTTTCTACCTGCTCTACCTGCTCTACCAATTCTATGAGTATAATATTCAATTTCCTGAGGTAAATCGAAATTAACAACTCATTCAACATGCTCTACATCAATTCCTCTAGCCATAACATCTGTTGCAACTAAAATAGTCTTTGCATGGTTTCTAAATTTGTCCATTACAAATGTTCTCTCTCTTTGTTCCATGTTGCCTTGAATAGCAGCTGATGAATAACCTGATTGGTTCAAGGCTTCATTCAATTCATCAACTCTTCTTTTTGTTCTACCGAAAATAACAACTGATTTTGGTTTATAAAGTTCAAGAAATTTCATTAAAACAGAAAGTTTTTTCCCTTCTCTTACTACTACTAATTCTTGAGTAATAGTTGTTGCAGATTTTAAACCTTCAGAAACATTAATATTAACAGGATCTTTAGTCATCAATGCAGCTAAGTCTCTAGTTTTTTTGTTAAATGTTGCTGTGAAAAAGAAGTTTTGTCTTATTTGAGGTAAGTAAGTAATAATATTTTCAATATCTTTTTGAAAACCAATATTTAATAATTCATCAGCTTCATCTAAAGTGAATGTTTTAATGTTATTTAAAAATATTTTCCCGCTGTTGAGTAAATCATTAATTCTGCCCGGTGTTGCTACAACAATATGAGGCTTATCTTTTAAATCCCTAACTTGTCTATCATATCCACTTCCGCCTAAAATCAAACAAACTTTTGCATTAGAAAATTTCCCTATATTTTTTAGACCTTTGTGGATTTGTGAAGCCAGTTCCCTAGTAGGGGCGATAATTAAGTGTTCTATGCTTAATGACTTTTCATCAATCATATTAACAATAGGAATTCCAAAGGCACCAGTTTTACCTGTGCCAGTTTGTGCTTGACCAATTACATCTTTGCCATCAAATGCAACTTTAAAAGTCTCTTTTTGAATAGGAGTTGCTTTAGTAAAATTCATCTCCTCAAGACTCTTCATTACATTTTCATTTATTTGTTTTATATCTTTAAATAACATTTCTTTTCTTTTCTAATTTTATTTTTCTTCCCGAAATTTCTATCAATTCTTTAAATGTATTAGTAATAAAATATTAACTTAAAATTAACAAGGTAATAACATTATACATAAATTAATATATTATATTGATAAATATAGTTTTAGTAAGTTTTAATTCAAAAAAATATTGCTTATTTTAGATTATTTTTAATAATTTGGAAAATTTTAAAATTTAAAAAAAAACATTTATAATTATATTTAGTAAAAGAGGTTTATATCATAAATTCAAGATTTAATAAGAACATTGTCTTAAATGATAGGAATATTCAACAAGCAAAACCTATTTTCTTACCAAATGGTATGGTTCCGCCAATTCAAAATACAATGGTTAATCAATTATTCCCAATTGAAAATAAGTATCAACCTACTCAGTCAATTAGGGTTCCTCAACAAAATAGATTTGCACAAATGAATGATCAAAATAATTTTCAATATCAACCTACTCAGTCAATTAGAATTCCTCAACAAATTTCTCAAAACACTAGTAAATATCAACCTACTCAGTCAATTGGAACAAATTTTCAAGATAAGTCTCTTCAAAATTCTGTTTTTTTAGATCAAAATATTAATAAAAGTAGAACAATTCCATTAAAAATAAATAATGATCATTACTTTAATTCATCATCTAGTCAAGGAAGTAGATTGAATAATCAAAATAAAATGAACAATAACAACTTACAAATAAATAATCAAAAGATTAATGATTATAATAATAGCCAGAAAAACCAACAATTACAAATTGACCCAAATTATCCAATAAATCAAGATTGAATAAAAGGAATTGCAAGAAAAATTGGTCAAGATTGATATGATTCTCAAAATAACAGCTTAAATAAAACCAACAATGATAGTATATATAATATGTCAGTTGGACAAAAATCATTTATGCATAATAATGAAAGTTTAAGGAATTTTAATGCATCCTTAGTTCAACAACCTCAAATGGTTCAACAACCTCAAATGGTTCAACAACCTCAAATGGTTCAACAACCTCAAATGGTTCAACAACCTCAAATGGTTCAACAACCTCAAATGGTTCAACAAC
>JBOFJK010000002.1:0-144595 GCA_051656785.1 Metamycoplasmataceae bacterium | reverse complement strand
TAAAAAAATAATTTTTTAGAAGATATTATGACTTAAAACTTAATTTAAATTAAATTATCTTTGCTAAAAAGAAAAAATTATTTTGATATTTATTGAACATTACATATTAATATAATTATATTTTATAGAAAATAGAACGAATTTAGGAATTTTTAAGACTTATTTCTATATGATTTAAGGAGAAGTGTGAGAAATATTAAAGGGGATTAAAAAGATAACAAATGCTTGGAAGAACTTCGAAATAGAAGTTAAGCAAGGGGATTTGATAAATAGAAGGATTTCTGGAGTATTTAAGGGGAAGCTAAAAATTATGGAAACATCTAAAAAAATAACCATGAATGATTTATTTAAGAAAATAGAATCTATGGACAAAAAATTTGAATCTATGGATAAGAAAATCATAAAAGGTTTTAAAAACATGGACAAGAAAATAGATTTAATGTTATCTACACCAACAATGCAAAGAGAAATTGATCACGAAGTCTTAAGCAAACTGAATTAGTTTCACAAAAGAAATATGAAAAAAATTTTAAAAGAAATATTGAAAAAGTTTGAGAAGGTTACAATTAAGAGTTATATAAGAAAAAATTCAATATTAGCTTAGTTATTTGACAATTTTGCAGGAGTAATAAAAAAAATAAAAAAACTTTATATAATACAAAGTTTTTTTATTTATTTAAATATTAGTTAACACTATTTAATTTTTATATCAAAGAATGGTGATAAGCATTCTGTCATATTATCTTTATTAACAACAAGAATATGTGACTTAAGGCCATGTTTTTCTTCAAAATCTACTTTGCCTAAAGTATAAAAAACAACATAGTTATTTGTTTTAGGTAATTTATCCTTTATAAAGGAAAGGAATGAAAACTTACTTACCTTATCAGCATTATTTTCATCAAAGAATACTAAATTTTTATTATTCGATTTAAATCTAATCCCATACTTACCATCATAGTAAATGAAAAACAAATTTTTCTTTTCCTCATTTTGAGCAATAAAAGTTGATATCTTTACAAATGTTTCATGTTCGGGACTTCCTTTATATATTCCAAGTGTATTCATATTTTTTTCTAATATTTTTTCACTGTTTTCATTACTTAAAACAAGATTAAATTTATTGTGTAAATAATCTTCTATTTTGTCTTTTGTCATTATTGACCTTCTTTCAATTTTCTAATGTTTTATTTAAATATAATAATACTAAACAATTCAAGATATTTTTTCTTTCTATATATAAATTTATAATATAATGAATTAATAACCAAATATATAGTCAATATTAAAGGATTTCATATGACACCACACATAAATGCTAAAAAGGGTGAAATAGCCAAAACTGTTTTAATGCCTGGAGATCCATTAAGAGCTAAATTTGTAGCTGAAACTTATTTAAAAGATGTAAAACTTGTTAATCAAATTAGAAATATGTTTATGTACACAGGGACATATAATGGGAAACTTGTAACAATAGCAGGAAGTGGAATGGGTTGTCCTTCAATTGGAATTTATTCATATGAACTTTTTAAATTCTATGATGTTGAAAATATTATTAGAATAGGTTCAGCCGGTTCATATTGAGAAAAAATAAATATTTATGATTTAGTTTTAGCGACCGAGGCTGTTGGTGATAGCACAGCTTTCACTGAATTAGTGTTAGGTGAAGCTAAAAAAGTTATGAAGCCTTCACAAGAACTAAATGATAAAATAATTGCTTCTGCTAAAAAACTAAAAAAAGAAATGCATTTAGGGAGAATTCATTCTTCTGATGTTTTCTATGCTTCTATTCCAGTTCAAGAAAGAATTTCAAAAACACAGGCATTAGTTGTTGAAATGGAATCATATGCTTTATTTACTAATGCTGAAAAATTAGGGAAAAATGCAGCTTGCCTTCTAACAGTTTCAGATAATATAATTACACATGAAGAATCAAGTGCTGAAGAAAGACAAAATTCATTTAAAGATATGATGGAAGTTGCCTTAGGTGCTATTTAAAATATAAGTAATTAAAGTATAATTAATATTATGATTACAATAGATATAATAAATAAAAAGAAATATAATCAAGAATTATCGAGTGAAGAAATTGATTTTCTTGTTCAAGGATTTACAAATAAAATGATCCCAGATTATCAAATGAGTGCCTTATTAATGGCTATTTTTTTTAATGGGATGAGCGAAAAAGAAACAGCATCTTTAACAAAGGCAATGATCAATTCAGGAGATGTTTTAGATTTATCATTGATTCCTGGAGTTAAACTTGACAAGCATTCAACTGGTGGAGTTGGAGATAAAACTTCGATAGTCCTAGGACCCATTGTTGCTACTTGTGGTGGAGTGGTCGCTAAGATGTCAGGAAGAGGTTTAGGTCATACTGGTGGAACAATTGATAAATTAGAATCAATTCCTGGTTTTAATTGTTTTATCTCAATTGATGAATTTAAAAGTATTGTTAAAAAAACTGGAATATCAATAATTGGACAAACTGCTTCATTAGTTCCTGCAGATAAATTAATGTATGCTCTTAGAGATGTAACAGGAACTGTTGATTCATTACCATTAATTGCATCTTCAATAATGTCTAAGAAATTAGCGACAGGTAGTGATGCAATTTTACTTGATATTAAATGTGGTAATGGTGCCTTTATGAAAGATTTGGAATCATCTAGAGAACTTGGAAAAATCATGATTAAGATTGGTAAATCACTTAAGAAAGATATTAGAGTGGAAATTACAAACATGAGTCAACCATTGGGTAGAATGATTGGTAACAAAAATGAAATAATTGAAGCAATTGATACATTATCAGGTAACGGTGAGGCTAATTTTGTTAAATTATGTTTAAGTTCTGCTTCAACAATGTTAGTTCAAGCAGGTATTGCAAAGAATCTTGAAGACGGGGAAAGAATGGCTAGAGAAGCAATATCTTCCGGAAAAGCACTTAATAAATTTTATGAATTTATTGAATCACAAGGTGGAGAATTATCAGCACTTAAAAGTCCAATGTTTTGAAATCCAAAAAATAAAGTGGAAGTATTGGCAACATCGAACGGTTTTCTAGAAATACATGATTCGTTAGTATTTGGTAATGTTTCTTTAAAACTTGGTGCTGGTAGAAAAACTCAAAATGAGAATTTGGATTTTGAAGCAGGTATTGAACTCAAAAAAATAACTAATGATTTTGTTAAAAAAGGAGATGTGATTTTTGTATTATATTCTAGTAAAACAATTGACCTTTCTTTAATAAAAGAGTTAAGTGAAGGATATAAAATAAATTCTAAAGTTATTCCTAATAAAATTATTCTTGATAAAATGAGTTAAGGAGAGTGTTATGAAATTTGTAGATATGATAGATCATACTTATTTGAAACCAGAAGGTACAAGTAAAGAGATTGATAAATTAATTGATGAAGCTATTGAATGAAAGTTTGGCGGCGTTTGTGTTAATTCATCATGAGTTAAACATGCAAAAGAAAGAATTGGTAAAAACAATATTAAAATTATTTCTGTTGTTGGTTTTCCATTAGGTGCTGGAGCAACTCAAGCTAAAGTTCATGAGGCTAAATTAGCTATTGATCATGGTGCTGATGAAATTGATATGGTTATGAATATTGGAAGATTTAGAGATGGTCAATATGATTATGTTTTAAATGAGATTAAAAAAGTTAAAGATGCTATTGGAAATAAGGTTCTTAAAGTTATTGTTGAAACTGCATTACTTAAAGATTATGAAATTGAAAAAGCTGCTGAAATTGTCGGAAATTCAGGTGCTGATTTTATTAAAACAAGTACAGGTTTTTCATATAGAGGAGCTACTTTTAATGATATTGAGATATTTAATAAGGTGTTAAAGGGGAAAATTAAAATGAAAGCTGCTGGTGGAATTAAAACAATTGCTGACCTAGAAAAATATGAGGAAATGGGAGTTGAAAGATTTGGTACATCTTCCTCAATAGCCATTCTATCTGGAAAAGAATTGAAAGAGAAATACTAATAAAAATACCCTTCTTTATTGAGGATATTTTTATTGCTCATTATCTTCAAGAACATTTGAATAGTATAGGTTATAATAAAATCCTTTTAAAGAAAGTAATTCTTTATGATTCCCTTGTTCAATAATTTCTCCATCCTTCATAACCACAATAACATCTGAATTAACAATTGTTGATAAACGATGAGCAATAACAAATGTTGTTTTGTTTTCCATTATTTTTAGAATACCCTTTTGAACATTATGTTCCGTTTTAGAGTCTACATTAGATGTGGCTTCATCTAAGATAAGAATATTTGAAGGAGAATAGTAAGCCCTTGTTAAAGATAATAATTGTGATTCTCCTGCAGAAAAATCATTAGAGTCCTCAACTATTTGATTATAGTTATTTGGTAAAAGATTAATAAAGTGATTAGATCCAATTGCATGAGCTGCTTCTTTTATCTTATCAATATCATTATCACTTTGATTGTGTCCATAAGAAATATTTGTGGCAATTGATTCTGAAAACAAAGAAACTTCTTGAAGAACAACAGAGATGAATTTTCTTAAATTATATTTGTCTAATTTTTGAATATTTTGGTCACCTATTGTTATATGCCCTGAATCTAATTCATAGAATCTTAAAATAAGATTTATTAATGTTGTTTTACCACTTCCTGTGGGTCCAACAATTGCAACTTTTTGCCCTCTTTTAATCTGTAAATTAAAATTCTTAATAATTGTTGGGCCACCTTCATATGAGAAATTAACATCCTTAAATATAATGTCACCATCCAAATTGTCAACTTTTACTGTGCCAATATTAGTGTCATTATCAACAAGTAATATTTCTTGAATTCTATTTGCACTGAAAATTATTTTTTGAATAAATGTTGCAAATCTTGACATATTTCCTAGTTCCCCATTTACTTGTCTAACCATAAGAACAAATGCAGTTATTGTCCCTAATGTTAGAACTGGTTCAATACCTCCATGAGGAATTTGAAAAGTAATAAATATTAAACCTAATATATATATTATTCCATATGAAAGGTTTTCTGTTAAATCAATATATGGTCAAAGAATTGCTGTCTTATATTCAGCCTTTCAAAAATCATGTGCATGTTCATTATTAATAGAATTAAATTCTTTCATTACATCATCTTGTTTTCCAAAAAGATAAATGGCTAATTTATTCCTTGTATGTTCCTCACAAAAAGCACCTATATCTCCAACTTTTTCTTGCATACTTGAATAATTTGGAGCAGCAGATTTCGCGATTAGAAAGGAACCTGTAAAAAATATTATCATCATTACTAATGTTATAAGCGCTAATAAAGGTGAATAAATTATTAGTGTTATAACTGAAGCTATAATAACAAATGGAGAAATAAACATTGAGGAGAACATTTGTACTGAATTTATAATAAATTGATCAACATCTGAAGTTGTTCTTGATATTAATTCACCTGCTTTATTTTTATCAATATAATTTATTGAAACAGAAATCAGTTTTTCAAAAACTGCTTTCCGTATTCTGGAACCTGATCTATAAGATAAAGAAATGGTGATCATAAACAAGGTATGATTAGTTAAAAAATAAATGACATAGGCACTGAAAGCAATTAGGAAGGTATAGAATATATTTAATAATTCATGATTACTAATTTGAGATTGACTTGGAGATGTTGCATCAAAAGCCCTAATGAATTCATCAAGTGTTAATCCACTATATATAGCTGCAACTATAATTGAAGCTGCCGAAATAGATGAAATTAATAAACAAAAGATTACTAATAACTTATCAGCTTTGAAGAATTTGGCAAATAATTTAATCATTTTTCAAATATGAATTTTCTTCATTGGAATGTTTTTACTAGTATTATTCATTTTCAACCTGCCTTTCTTGAAATTCATTAATTTCTCGATATACAAAACATGATTTAATTAATTCATCATGTGTCCCTTGACCAACAATTATCCCTTTTTCAAGGACAATTATTTGGTCCATATCCTTAATGGTTGAAATCTTTTGAGCAACAAATATTTGTGTTATATTTTTTTTAGTTGAGTTAATAGATTCTAATATCCTTTTTTCAGTAATATTGTCTAGTGCTGAAGTAGAATCATCAAAGATAATTATTTTTGCATCTTTTGCAAGAGTTCTTGCGATTGAAAGTCTTTGTTTTTGACCGCCTGATAAGTTTTGAGCATTTTGCTCTAGTTTATAATTAATACCTTCTTTTTTAGAATCAACAAATTGTTTCATTTCTGCAATATTTAATAACTCTAATACCTTGTCATCATTGATATTTTCATTACCAAATTTAATATTTGATTTAATTGTTCCTGAAAATAAATATTTTTGTTGGAATGAAATAGAAATATTATTAATTAAATCCTTAGTATTTAAATTTTTTATATTAACGCCATTAATACTTATTTCACCATTTCCTGGGTCAAAGAGTCTAGTAATTAAATTAATTAGTGATGATTTTCCACTTCCAGTCGGTCCAATTATTCCAACTCTTGTATTTTCCTTAATAGTTAATGAAACATTGCTTAAAACATGATCTATTGAATCTTTATTATATTTAAATGAAATATTACTAAAAACGATATCTCCTGGCTTGAATTTAATTCCACTATTATTAAAATGATTATTTGTTAAATTAATAATTTCTTGCATTCTTACTTTTGAGGCAAGTGATCTTGCTCTAAAAATTTTAATCATAATGAATTCAAAAACAGATCACATAATTAAATATGAATAGTTAATAAAAGCAACAATGTCACCTATATTTGTATTTGAGTTAGGCGTACTTCAAGTTATTATTGAAAAGACTAAAACTATTATTGCTGATGTTGATCCAACAAAAGCTAAGGAAAATGGTCATCCACTATATACCTTTTTATCCGCCTTAATAGCTATCTTTAATCAGGCGTCATTAATCTTTATAAATCTATCTCTTTGTCTTTGTTTTAAATTAAATGCCTTAACAACTCTTGCTCCTGTAATATTTTCTTTAATAATCTTGTTTAATGAATCAGTTAATTCTAATGATTCAATATAACTCTTTTCAGCATTCATTGATAAAAAATTAATAACAAGATAGAAAATTAAAGCAAAACCTATTAAGGCTATGCCAGCCATATAATTTAAAATCAAACACATTATTGAAAAAACCAAAAATCTAAATAATGATGGAATAAAACTAATTGTTAAGAAATTGAAATAATTGGCATAGTTAAGATTGTCCAGCTGTAATCTTGTTTGCAAAGAATTGTCCTTAAAATCTTTTAGATCTTCTGGAGAAAGATATTGAATATTTCTAAAGACACCTCTTCTTATATCTGCTAATTTAGATGTTGAAAATTTAGCAAGATATTTCCTTCCAATATATGTGAAAAATAAACCAAAAATTCCAGCTAATAACATAAATAATAAATTGTAAATAATTTCACTTACTGGGAATTCTGCTCTATCACTAAATTCTTCAACAACATTAATAATTCTACTAAGTAGAAATGGCAGGGCAGCTCCACCTAATGATGAAAAAATACTAAAAATTGAACCTAGAAATAAAAAATTGTAATCAGTTCTTGTCATATTAAACATTTTGGTATTAGTTTTTTTCAAGATATTTTTCCCTTCTTGATTTATTATTTTATTTACCAAAAGATAAAAAAATTCATCAATTATTAAAAATAAATGACAAATATTTTCTCTTGTTTGTAAAAATTTACTACTTGATGATTTGAGTAACTGATCCAGCACCAACTGTTCTTCCACCTTCACGGATAGAGAATTTAGTACCTTCTTCGATAGCTACAGGATAAATAAGTTTAACAGTAAGTTCAATGTTATCTCCAGGAATAACCATTTCTTTACCACTAGGTAACTCAATACCACCTGTTACGTCAGTTGTTCTAAAGTAAAACTGAGGTTTGTAATTTTTGAAAAATGGAGTGTGACGTCCACCTTCTTCTTTTTTAAGAGCATAAATTGCTGCCTTGAATTCTTTGTGAGGAATAATTGATCCTGGCTTTGCAAGAACTTGACCACGTTCAATATCTTCTCTCGCAACTCCTCTTAATAAAAGGCCTGCATTATCACCGGCTAGAGCTTGTTTTAGGTTTTTTCTAAACATCTCAATACCAGTAACTGTAGTTTTTTTAGTAGGGTGAATTCCAACTATTTCAACATCATCATTGATGTTTAATTCTCCACGTTCAACACGCCCTGTTGCGACAGTTCCACGTCCTGTAATTGTGAAAACATCTTCAATAGCCATTAAGAATGGTTTATCCTTTTCACGAACAGGAGCTTCAATATAAGCATCAACTGCATCCATTAAATCATAGATTTTTTGTTCATAAACTGGATCACCTTGAAGAGCTTTTAAAGCTGAACCAGTAACAACTGGAGCATTGTCTCCATCAAATTCATAGTCAGAAAGTAATCCTCTTACTTCCATTTCAACTAATTCAATAATTTCATTAGCTTCTTCAGGTGAACCTAACATATCTATTTTATTTAAAAATACAACTATTTTAGGAACTCCAACTTGTTTTGAAAGTAGTATGTGCTCTCTAGTTTGAGGCATAGGGCCATCTGTTGCAGCAACAACTAAGATAGCTCCATCCATTTGAGCAGCTCCAGTAATCATGTTTTTAACATAATCAGCATGACCTGGACAATCAACGTGTGCATAGTGTCTTTTCTCTGTTTCATATTCAATATGAGATGTATTAATTGTTATTCCACGTGCTTTTTCTTCTGGCGCTTTATCAATAGATGCATAATCTTGAGCTTTTGATAAACCTTTTTTAGAAAGAGCAGTTGCAATTGCTGCAGTTAGTGTTGTTTTACCGTGGTCAACGTGACCAATTGTTCCGATGTTAACATGTTCTTTCGTTCTATCGAAATCTTCTTTTGCCATTTTATTCTCCTTATATTTAAGTGTTTTTTTCACTTATTACTTTTTTATTTGTTTGATTTTTGAAATATTATTATTATATAGTATTTTATTTATTATTTAACATTTCTAACATTTCATTTTAGATTATGGAATGTCGCTTCACCATTAAATTCAGCCACTGTTCCAAGTTCTTCTTCAATTGCCAATAATCTATTATATTTAGCAACTCTATCAGATCTTGACATTGAACCAGTTTTAATTTGACCTGTATTTAAGGCAACTGCTAAATCAGCAATTGTTGTATCTTCAGATTCTCCTGAACGATGTGAAACAACAGCTGTCATCCCTGCTTTATGAGCCATTTCAATAGTATCTAAAGTTTCTGAAACTGAACCAATTTGATTTAGTTTAATTAGTATTGAATTAATTACACCTTCTTTAATAGCTTTAGCAAGTATTAATTTATTTGTAACTGTAAGGTCATCTCCCATAATTTGATGTGTTTTACCTAGAGATTCATTTTGAGCCTTAAATCCATCTCAATCTGATTCTGCAAATCCATCTTCAATAGAAATAATAGGATATTTAGCAACTAATTTATTGAAATATTCAACTAATTCTTTTGAAGTAAATTCAACTTTATCTTTCATTTTTTCAAATCCAGGTTTTTTAGAAGCAATAGCTTTTTTAAGTTTGCCAAAAGTATATTTTTTAGTTTTAGGATCATATAGTTCACTTGAAGCTGCATCCATTGCAATAGCAACTGCATTTTTCCCACTAACTGCCGGTTTGAATCCTGATTTTTCAATAGCTTCAACTAGGAATTCTAGTGCTTCTTCATGATTTTTTAAATCTGGAGCAAATCCACCTTCATCACCAACTTGTGTTCCATAACCTGCATCATGAATAAGTGTGGCTAAGTTGTGAAATACTTTGTTCGCCATTTGCATAGCTTCTCTAAATGTTTTAGCTCCTAGAGGCATAATCATAAATTCCTGGAAGTCAAGTGTATTTGAAGCATGTTCTCCACCATTAATAACATTTAACATAGGCACTGGTAATGTTTTGGCATTTGTTCCACCAATGTAACGATATAAAGGTATGTCTAATTCATCTGCTGCAGCTCTAATAACTGCTAATGAAACTCCCAGAATGGCATTTGCTCCTAGTTTCTTTTTAGATGGTGTTCCATCTAATTTAATCATTGTTTCATCAATAAAACGTTGGTTTGTAACATCAAGACCTAATAAAGCAGGAGCTATTACTTGATTAACATTGTCAACAGCAAGCATGACACCTTTTCCGCCATATCAATTATTCTCATATTTTTTAGAACCTTTATCTCTTAATTCTAAAGCCTCTCTTGAACCTGTTGATGCTCCCGAAGGAACAATTGCAGATCCAAATCCACCAAATTCTGTGTGTACTTCAACTTGAACTGTTGGATTACCACGTGAATCTAGAACCTCTCTTGCATGGATATTCACAATTGCTGACATATTTTTTTTCTCCTTTAAAATTTTTAATATATCCTAATTTTCTAAATTTTTAAAATTTATATATTTAACAAACATTATATATGATTTTGGAGTTTTAAAAGTAAAAATTACTTCAATTGTTTTTTAATTTCATCTACTTTATTTAACTTCTCTCATGGTAAATTTAGTTCACTTCTACCAAAATGTCCATAAACTGCTGTTTGAAGATAAATGGGATCTCTTAATTTTAACGAATTAATGATTCCTTTTGGAGTAAGATCGAAAACTTTTTCCACAATATTTCTTATATTTTCTTTTGAAATTGTTTCAGTTCCGAATGTTTCAAATGAAATTGATATTGGTTTTACTACACCAATTGCATATGAAAGTTGAATTTCTAGTTTTTTAGCAACACCTGCTGCTACTAAATTTTTTGCAACTCATCTTGCTGCATAGGCTGCTGAACGATCAACTTTTGTACAATCTTTTCCACTAAAGGCACCACCACCATGTCTTGACATTCCGCCATATGTGTCAACAATTATTTTTCTTCCAGTTAAACCGGTATCACCAATTGGTCCTCCGACAACAAAACTTCCTGAAGGATTAATTAAGATTCTATAATTATTATTCTTGAAAAATTTCTTTATGATTGGTTTAATAATTTGTTCTTTAACATCTTTTTCAAATTTAACTTTATCATAATTAGCAGTATGTTGAATTGACATTAAGACATCTCTTATTTCAATATCGCCATTATCTAAATATTCAACAGTAATTTGAGATTTCATATCTGATTTTAATTCTTTAATTTTTTTAGATTTTCTTAATTCCTCAGCTTTTCTAACAAGTTCATGAGCAACGGTGATTGCTATCGGCATATAGTTTTCAGTTTCATTTGTTGCATAACCAAACATTATTCCTTGATCACCAGAACCAATTTCAACACCTAAATCAACACTATTTCTAATTTCTTCGGATTGTTTATTAACATTAGATAATATAGAAAAATCATTTTCTGTGTAACCTAAATTCATCAATATTCCTCATGCAATAGTTACAAAATCAACATAAGTATTGGTGGTTAATTCGCCACCAATAATAATTAATCTATTTGAAGCCATAACCTCAACTGCTACCTTAGAATTTTTATCTTTTAATAATACTGCATCAAGGATGGCATCAGATATTTGATCACATATTTTATCAGGATGACCTTTACCTACTGATTCAGACGTAAAAATTATCGACATATTTCCTCATTCTACTATAATTTATTTTTAAATAATATCATACAAAACAATTTATAATAAAGATAAAATATTAAGTACATAACAATGTGTATCAAGAGGTTTATTGGTGATTAAAATATTATTAGCAGGAACCCCAAATTTTTCTGTACCTATTTTTGAAGAAATTATTAAGAACTTTAATGTTGTGGGTATTATCACTCAACCCGACAAAAGATCGGGTAGAGGATTAAATATGATTACTTCTCCAGTTAAAGAATTAGCAATTAAATATAATATTAAGTTGTTCCAAGAAGATAAAATTGGAAACATTTTTGATGCACTTAAAATAATAGATTTTGACATCTTTTTGACTTGTGCTTTTGGCCAACTTATTCCTGAAAATATTTTGGCATTAGCAAAAAAAGGTTCAGTAAATATTCATGGATCATTATTACCTAAATATCGCGGAGCAGCACCTGTTCAACATGCCTTATTAAATGGTGATAAGGAAACTGGAATTTCATTAATTTATATGGTTAAGCAAATGGATGCTGGAAATATTATTTTTGAAAAAGTAGTTAAAATTGAAAATGAAGATTGCAGTGATAGCTTGTTTAATAAATTATCTTTAGTTGCTAAAAGTGAAATTTCTAAGTGATTAGAATTATTTTATAAAGGCAAGTTTAATGAAAAAAAACAAGATATTAATAAAGTAACTTTTGCTCCTAAATTAACAAAAGAGGAAGCATTTCTAAATATTGACACTTCAAAAAAAATGATTAATAAAATAAGAGCTTACTGTTCAAATCCAGGTGCTTATTTATTTATCGGTAGCAAGCGTGTGAAAATTTTTTCAGCAACAATAAAAGAAAATAAAAATTATTTAAAAATTGAAGCAAAAGATGGGTTCATTTACTCTAATAAATATCAATTCGAAGGTAAAAAAATAGTTGAGCTTAAGTAAATTCAATAATAAAACTAATTATTTACTTATAATGATATATTATGAAAAAGAAAAATATTATTCTAGGACAAAAATTTGATTTTAATAGTCAAGATGAAGTTAAGAACTTTTGAAGATCTCAAATTTGAAAATTAGAAGTAAAGAAAAATATTTGTTCATGATTAACAATAATTTTAAACATTGTTATGGTTATACTTAATATAGCAATATTAACTTTATTAATTACTGCTATTATTCTAATAGATAAAAAACTAAATGCACCAGATTTTGATCCTAATGATGTTAGTCTTGCCAGAATAATTTCTTTAGTCTCACTTTCAATTACTCTTTCATTAGGAATAATTATCGCTTCTTCATCCTTAATGATTATTAAGAATAAAAATAAATACAATATATATCACAAAATATGTTTGGATCTTAACAACTTACTAATCAATGGCAATGGTGAAATAGCAGATATTGATAGTGAAATTAAAGCAATTATTGATAAAAATTTAGTATTCAAAAAAGAGAAATTGTTTAAAACATTGAAACAATTTCTAAGTGAGGATAAAATAAAATGAACATAAGAAAATTTCAAATAGTAAATTTTGCAGATAGTATTGATTATTTTATTAATTTATATAAAAGAAAATTAATGGTGATTAGAGCATTTATATCATTGACTAATATTATATTTCCAATCATTTCATTAATATTAGTTGTTATTTCAACCTTAAATCTAGCTGGTGGTGAATTTGAAACTGTCATAAAAGGTTCAGATTATATTATTTTAGCTGCAATGATTTCAGGAATTGTTGCTTTAATAAATTCATTAATTTCTTTCTTTTTATTAAGAGAAAAAGTTAGATACTATAATCAAATTTATTATCAACTAATTATTGAAAAACAAAGATTTAGTCTAAGTGGTGAAAAGTATCAAAATATTGAAGATTTAAAAGAAAAGAAAAAAATATTTGAAAATTATCTTTTTACAATCATAACTGGTTATGAGCAAGAAAGCAGAAAGGAAAACTAATTGTGAATCAAGAACAAAAATATATTATTGAAAAATATTGAAAAAAATATAAGAAAAAATATTTACATGCAAGACTATTATTTGTTTTTATTAATGTCTTTATTTTTGTGTCTTCTGCCTTATTGATTGTTCTAAATTTATTTACTTTAAAATATAATGATATTTTTCTAGAAATTAAAGAAATCTTTATTGCTCTTGCTATTATAACTGGAGCAGGAACTTTTTGCATTTCATTGGTTAGTGCTTTCCAATGAAAAGAAAAGAAAAATCACTACAATACTCAAATCGAAGCAATATCTAAAATATCTGAGAATGATAAAGAAATGAGTAATGAAGAATTCTTTGAATTATTAAGGGTTTTAGAAGCGAGTTTAATAAATGAAAAAATGTAAATTACTTACATTTTTTTAATATTATTTTACTTTATTTTCTTGAGGAAGATTTAATGCTAATTCTTGTGTTTTAGAAATTTCTTGTTCAACTTCTTTTTCAATTTCTTCAACATCAATAATAGCTACTGAATTAATTTTTGAAGTATCTTTAACTTGAATTATTTTAACGCCTTTTGTTGCTCTACTTGTTTCATTTACTTGTTCTAAAGTAGTTCTAATTGCAATACCTTTGTTAGTAATAATAATTACATCTTCACTTCCTTTAACTAGACCAACATATACAAGTGCACCTGACTTGTCAATGTTAATTGATTTAACACCTTTTGCTCCTCTTTTTGTTTGTCTATAATCTTCAAGAGGAGTTTTTTTAGCAAAACCTGATGCTCCCATCGAAAGAACAATAACACCTTCAGTTGTATTTGATGCACCAATAACCTTACTTTTAGCATCATCAAATTTCATACCAATAACACCTGTAGCTGTTCTAGACATTGATCTAACTTGGTTAACTTGGAATCTAACAACTTTACCATTGTTCGATCCAATAATGATTTCACTATCTTCATTAACTTTCATAGCTTTAACAAGCCTATCATCTTCTCTCATTTTAAGAGCGATTTTCCCATTCTTATTAATTCTTGCATATTGAGCAATAGGAGTTTTTTTAATAATTCCATTTTCAGTAATTGTCACTAAATATTCATTATCATTGTAAGAATTGGTTGTTAACAAAGAAACAATCTTTTCATCTTTTTGAATCTGGATTATATTTTGGAAAGGCAGTCCCTTGGCTTGTTTTGAAAGCTCAGGAATTTGGTGAGCCCTTAATCTATAAACTCTACCATATGAAGTAAAGATTAATAAATCAGTATGCGTTGTTGTGGAAATAATTTTACTTACATCATCATCAGAATAAGTTGTTTGTGTTGTAGTTCCAACA
This sequence comes from Metamycoplasmataceae bacterium, assembly GCA_051656785.1. GTDB lineage: Bacteria > Bacillota_I > Bacilli_A > Mycoplasmatales > Metamycoplasmataceae > UBA710. The sequence goes on along the minus strand of JBOFJK010000002.1, from coordinate 129,673 downwards.
CCACCCCTTTTTTGAACCTTATATTCTATTAATGGTATTCTCTTAACATAGCCTCTTGCAGACATTGTAATCAAAATATTCTTTTCAGGAATTAAATCTTCATCCTGAATATCACCAATATTATTAATATCAATTTCTGTTCTTCTTGAATCTGCATATTTGTTTTTAATTTCTTCTAATTCATTAATAATTAAATTAATTGTTTTTTCTTTTGAATTTAAAATCTCATTATAGTATTTAATTTGTTCAATTAGTGATGAAAGTTCTTCAATCATTTTCTCGATTGCTAATCCTGTCAATCTACCTAAACGCATTTCAGTGATAGCTTTTGCTTGTTTGTCTGAAAGTTTGTATGAGTTCATTAAAGACATTTGTGCTTCAAGATCTGTTTTTGATTTTCTAATAAGGGTAATTATTGCATCAATATTTTCAATAGCAATTTTTAGTCCTTCTAAAATGTGAGCTCTTGCCTCTGCTTTATCTAATTCAAATTTAGTTCTTCTAGTAATAACTTCTATTTGATGTTCTAGATATACTTCTAATGCATATTTTAAAGTTAGTATTTTAGGCTCACCCTTTACAAGGGCAATCATGTTAACACTATAGTTTGTTTGTAAGTTAGTCATTTTGAATAATTGATTTAGCAATACTTCAGGAACAATATTTCTTTTTAGGTCAATTACAACTCTAATTCCTTTTCTTGATGTTTCATCTCTTAAGTCCGTAATACCATCAATTTTTTTCTCTTTAACTAATTGAGCAATTTTTTCTATCATTGTCGGTTTCTTAACATCAAAAGGAATTTCAGTTACAACAATTCTTGATCTACCATTTTTCAAAACTTCAATATGGGTTTTAGATCTAGTAGTTACTGAACCTCTACCAGTTGTGTAAGCATCAATAATACCTCTTCTACCTAAAATAGTGGCACCGGTCGGGAAGTCTGGCCCCTTCACATATTCCATTAATTCTTCAATTGTAATATTAGGATTTCTAGCAATGGCAATAACACCATCAATTACTTCACCCAAATTATGTGGTGGAATAGTTGTTGCCATACCAACAGCAATACCAACCGATCCTGAAACTAATAGATTTGGGAATCTTGAAGGTAAAACAATGGGTTCCATTTCTGAACCATCATAGTTAGGCATGAAATCAACTGTATCTTTTTTGATACCATCAATCATTTCGAAAGCAATTTTAGACATTCTCGCTTCTGTATATCTCATAGCAGCAGCTGAATCACCATCAATTGAACCGAAGTTACCATGCCCATCTATTAAAGGATATCTTAATGAAAATTCTTGCGCCATTCTAACCATTGACTCATAAATAGCTGAATCACCATGTGGGTGATACTTCCCCAGTACATCTCCAACAATACGGGCAGATTTTTTATATTGAGAACCAGAAGTAAGACCTAATTCTGACATTGAAAAAAGAATTCTACGATGAACTGGTTTTAATCCATCTCTAGCATCAGGTAATGCTCTAGAAACTATAACTGACATTGCATATTCAAGAAATGAGTTTTTCATTTCTGAGGAAACATAAATTGGAGCTAATGATGCTGTTTCTTCTGAGATTAATTGTGATTTAACTTGATATTCCTCTTTATCCTGAGGAGCTTCTTCCTCTTCTTCATCAACTTCAATTTTTTTAATATCTTTACTATCAAGAAAAACAACTTTTAAATCATCATCTTCTACTTTATACTGATCGTCATCATCATTTTCTTCATTGTCAAATTTATTTCTTTTTTCTTCATCATCATTAAAAATTATCATGTTTTTTTCTCCAATAACTACTCATTCATTATATATTAATATATACTTAATTAAAATTATAACATTTTTAGGTAAAAACTCATCTATTTAATGCTTCTTTTTTACTAATGATTATTTAGTTATTTATTAAATTTTGCTTCAATATAATTAATGTTTTTGCCATGATTATGTCATTTGATTTCATAACCTGTTTGAATATTATTTTCAATTCTATCAGAAGAATATAAATCATTTGTTTTGAAAAGAATTTTTGCCCCAAATTCTTCTAATGATTCAAGAGAAAAATTATAAAAAATATCATTATCTGTTTTGATTTTTAAAATTCCATCATCACTCAGGATATTTTTATATATTTCTAAATATGTTTTGTAAGTTAATCTTCTTTTGTAATGTCTCTTTTTAGGTCATGGATCGCTAAAAGTTAATCATATTGTTGATACCTTTCCATTGAATGCTTCTGTTAATTTTGAAATGTCTTGACAAACAATTTTAAGATTTGATATTTGATATTTATCAATTAATTTTAAAGCTTGTAAAATGACTGTTGGATATTTTTCTATTCCAATAAATTTTTTATTAGGATTGTTAATTGCCATTTGACCAATCATTTCACCTTTACCCATTCCAATTTCTAAAACAGTATTTTCATCTATCATAATTGGAATATCCTTAATAACACTTTGGTGTTTTTCAAGAATTTGGTTTGCTTCTGGTTTATTTCTTAATCTCATATATTTATGATACTAAAAATAAAAACCTTTATAATTAAATAAAATATGAAAAAAATAAAAATTAATAATGATTTTATTAACATACAAGCATATAAACATAATGGTACTTTATATCGTCAGTGAAATGGTGCTAAAATAATTGCCTCTTCTCCAGAATATGTTTTAGTTTTATTAAATAAAACAAAAGTTCAAGAAGCTAAAAATCAAAAATGAATTATTTCAGAACCAATTTTATGATTCTTTTCAAATAAAAGATTTTTTAATGCGACTCTCACAATTAAAGAAGATGGTTTTTATTATTATGCTAATCTTTCTTCTCCTTTTTTCTTTGAAGAAAATACAATAAAATATATTGATTATGATTATGATGTTAAAAAATATCCAGGTAAAAAATTCTTAATTGTTGATCATAATAATTTTGTTTCAAACAAAGATTGATATGATGAAAAAACCAAAAGTGTAATATATCAAAATTTAGTAGAACTAGCTGAAATGTCAATGAAAAAAGAAGAAATTTTCAATGAAAAAATAATTAAAAATATTATCAAAATGATAATTACAAAAAGATTAGTCGGTGAGAAACATTTTTCATTTTTGTTTAAAAGTTAGTAGGTAATTTCTAATTGAAATTATATGGCGCGCTCGGAAGGACTTGAACCCTCAACCTCTTGGGCCGTAACCAAGCACTCTATCCAATTGAGCTACGAGCGCATTATGGAGGCACCAACGAGATTCGAACTCGTAATCAGGGTGTTGCAGACCCATGCCTTGGCCATTTGGCTATGGTGCCATATTAAACCTTTTTAATTATATATGAAATTTATTATTTTCATTATTGAATGTAAATTCTCCATCAAGAACTTTTGATAGTCCACCATTTTTGTAGTTAGGACCAACATGAGTAGCTACATTTAATAAATGTTTTGAAGAATTTTCCATAGCAATTAATGCACCTAAATAATTAATAGTTGATGTATCATTCATTGAATCTCCAATATGAACACTTTTGCTTGCTTCAACATTTAATAGTTTTGTAACAAAAACAGCTGCTAAACCTTTTGTTGCTTTAGAATCTGTTATTTCAATTACCAAATCATTTGCTGATATTTTGCATGAAAGAGAAGGGAATTTTTCCTTTAACTCAAGAAAAACATTATATAACTTCTTTTTTGTACAACCAGCCAAAACTAATTTATTATATTTAAGATCAATATTAAAATCCTTTAATTTAAAATAATGTTTTTTATTAAATCATTTAAGTGGTTTTAAATATCAGTTATTAGTATAAATCTTATATTGAGAATTAGGAATAATAAAAACATTGTGTTTAATTGCAATTTCTTTTATAAGTATAACCATTTCAGATTGAATAACAATATCTTGCAAAACTTCACCCTTACTATCGACAATGATGGCTCCATTTTGACAAATAGCATATTTGATATCAAGTTGTTTCATAATGTCTTTAACTTTATTTCCAAAACTTCTCCCAGTAGAAATGATTATAGGGGTTTTTTGGTTTATCTCTTTAATCTTGTTAGCATTTAAATCAGAAATATAACGCCTTTTATAATCCAATGACGTTCCATCAAGGTCAATAAAAAAACACTGAACTTCAAATTCCTCATTAATGTTATTATTTATTTTAATTTTGATATTTCCTCATTTCACTTATCATAAGGTAGGAAACCTACATTAGTAAATAGTGATTTTCCATTTCTATATATCAGTGTTGTTGGTGTAGCAGATATATTAAAGTGTTTTGAAGCTTCTTGATTATCAACAACATCACATGTTATTAATATTATTTTAAAATCATTAGATAAATCTTCTAATATTGGCATTTGCATAATACAAGGACCACAAGTTTCAGAGTGAAAATTTAGAATTATCAATCCTTCCTTTGTTTCTAAAATATTTTTAATTTCTTCTAGGCTTTTAGCTGCATGAATCATATTCTATCTCCTTGTTGTTTAGTGTATGCTTAAATTTTATCATTTAATTAATATGATTTTGCATAAATAAGAAATCTGCTTGTAGTATTACCAGTAAAAATGCACACTCCTTTTTCAGGAACTTTCATTTCTAATGGAATACATCTTGCCGTAGCTGTAGTTTCTTCTTTTATTTTTAATTCAAAATCATCATTATTTATAATTGGAGTTAATGCAAATTTATTTTGTTTTATTGCTTCTTTAAACTCATCATATGTTCTAACAATAACAATATTTTCCTTAAGTCTTTTTTCAGCATTTGCAAGCAAATTATCTTGAATAAGTTGCAAGATTTTTTCAACAACTATATTTATTTTTTTAAAACTAACTACTATTTTTTCCAATGTATCTCTTCTAACGACAATGACCTCATTATTTTTTGCTTCTCTTGGACCAATTTCTATCCTTAAAGGAACGCCTTCGATTTCTGATTGAGCAGCTTTAAAGCCGCCACTTTTATTAGTTTTATCCACTCTTACAGAATATACTTCTTCTAGTGATTTTTCAACTTTACTTGAAAGATCCTTTACCAATTTTTCCTTATCTGCCATAATTTCGATAATGTCAATTTGAATTGGAGCAACTTTAGGTGGAATAATAATTCCTCTATTATCACCATGAGTCATTATAATGGCACCAAGTAATCTAGTTGAAATACCTCATGATGTTTGAAAGACAAATTCTTGTTTGTTTTCTTTTGATTTATAAGATATGTTAAACATTTTTGAAAAACTTTGCCCTAAGAAATGACTTGTTCCACTTTGTAAAGCTTTACCATCTTTCATCATCGCTTCAACAGTAAATGTTGATATTGCTCCTGCAAATTTTTCTAATTCAGTTTTAGTACCGGTAATAACTGGAATAGCTAAATAATCTCTCAAAAATTTTTCATATGTTTTTAGCATCTTCATTGTCATATCAATTGCTTCTTGTTCTTCAGCATGACACGTATGTCCTTCTTGTCATAAAAATTCAGTATTTCTAAGAAAGGGATTGGTAGTTTTTTCTCACCTTAAAACATTAGCTCATTGATTGTATGATAAAGGCAAATCATTATAAGAATTTATTTCACTTTTAAAAAATTCTGCAAATAAAACTTCAGAGGTTGGTCTAATATAAATATCTTCTGATAATTTCTTATTCCCTACCTTGGTAATTGTTGCTAATTCAGGAGCAAATCCTTGTACATGATCTTGCTCCTTAGCAATTAAACTATTAGGAATAAGCATTGGTAAATAAACATTTCTTACACCTTGTCTTTTAAGAATTTTATTAAAATGTATTTGAATATTTTCTCAAATACCATAGGAATTAGGCTTGAAAATTATTGTTCCTTTTACTGGGCCATATTCAATTAAATTTCCATTCTTAACAACATCTATATATCATTTAGAAAAATTTTTTTCAATTGGGGTTATTTGCTTGATTGATTTCATTGTTTAATTATAAGTGAGTTTCTAAAAATTGAATAAAAAAACACCCTAATGGATGATATGGCTGCCCCTGTAGGATTCGAACCTACGCATGTCGGCACCAAAAGCCGATGCCTTTCCGCTTGGCCAAGGGGCAAAATGGTGGAGGAGGAGGGATTCGAACCCCCGAATCCGAAGAAAATGGGTTACAGCCACCCGCATTTGGCCGCTTTGCTACTCCTCCAAATTAAACATTTACTTTATTTTAGAAATGCTTAATTATTATAGTGGAAAAATTAAAATAAAATTTCAAAAAAATTAATTATTGTTTGAAATAGTTGATAGTGCTTTATAAGAAAATTCAGTTGGAACTTTTCTTCCAAAAGACTCAATTTCAACAATAGCTAATTGATTTTCAATGTCAGTTTCAATAATTCTTCCTTTTTCACCTGTAAATGATCCTTGGACAATTTGAACCATAACACCAATTTCAAAAGGATTTTTATATTCTAAATCTTTGAATTCTTTATTTTTTAATTTTTCCATTTCGATAGATTTTCTAATTTGTCTTTCACTAATAGGTGTTGGTTTTGTACCTTTACCTGAAGATCCTACTAAACCAGTAACATTTTCAGTATTTCTAATTAAGAATCATGCTTCATCAGTCATAACTACTTTAACAAAAATATAACCTTTATACATGTTTTCCATTTTAATTTTATATTCTTTACCTTTTGATTTCTTTAGTAATTCGGCACTTGTTATTATTGGTTGTTTAAAAATTTTAAAATCTTCAAAAAGATGATTCATACCTTCAGCTGATATTTTGTTTTTTAAATTCTCGATTACATTTTCTTCTTTTTTTGAAACTGTGGAAACCATGTATCATTCCATTTTTAATTTATCACTCATATTATTTTGCTCCCATTAATTCTATTAACTCTGTTGCTCCCAATGATATTAAAGCAAAAAAACCTGTTAAAAATATTATAAAAAGAAAAATATAAAAAAAATTTTTATTATGTTTTTTTTCTAATGGTCATTTAACCCTTTTTAATTCTTTTTTAAAATTTCTAATTACGTATGGTTTTTCAGTAAAAGTAATATTTTCAGTATTTATAGATTCTTTTGTTTTTTCAACATTAGAAACATTTTCAATTTCTTTCATTATTTCTCCTCTTTATGCTCATGATGTGCACGACAATTATTACAAAACTTATTAATTACTATTCGATCAATACTTGATTTGTTAGTGTAATAATTTTTTATCTTACAATTTTGACATGCTAATGCAACTTTTTTTTTCATTATTAACTATTATACCTAATTAAAAAAAATCCTTAACTAAATATGAATATTCATAAAACATCAAATTTATACTAAATATACTTTCTAATTTAAACTAATTAACTAACAAAATTTTCGATTTGTCTATTTATATTCTCTCTAATTTTTTTAACCTCATTCTTGATAAAATGCGATGTAGTTGTATTCTTAATTGCAACTTCTTTAATTGATAAATTTTTAATAAATAAATCATTAAAAATTTTATATTGAAATGTTGTTAAGAAATCATAATTAATTTCTAAAGATTTATATGTATCACTATGATAGTTTTCAACTAAATCAAAGCTTAAATAATTATTTAGGATAGCACTGTTCTTCCTAGTGAAAGATCTACAATATGAAAACATAATATATTTAATGTTAGAAAGTAGATATTGTTCTAATGTTAATTCCTTTGTGGGTTTGAATAATTCTGCTTTTCTTAATAATTGTTGTAAACAATCTAAAATTAGATCATTTTCATCAATTGGAATTGAATAAAATTTCTTTAAGATATAATGTGCATTTTTAATGAACATATTATTATTTTCAATATAGATTTTTCTGATTGCTTTTTCGGAATTTGACATTTATTCTTCCTTTCTATTTTTTAATATAGAATAAAAAAATTCCAGTTGCTACTGCAACATTCAAAGATTGAACCGTTCCTTCCATTTTTATAAAAATATTTTGATCAGCTTCTTTTAAAAGAGATCTTGAAATCCCCTTCCCTTCATTACCAACTATTAAAGCTAGAGGAAAATTATAATTAATTGTTGAATAATCGCTTGCCCCTCGCTCTAAAGATGTTGCATAAATTCAAAACATTTCTCTTTTTAGTTTTTTCACAGTTGCTTGCAATGAATTAACCTTAATGATTTTCATGCCAACTATTCCACCTGATGATACTTTAAAAACCGTTTCATTAACATCAACCGATCTTATGTTAGGTATTATTACATGCTTAATGCCTGAAGCATTTGCACTTCTTAATATTGAACCAAAATTTTGAGGATCTTCAAGATGGTCTAATATTAATATTATTTTAGGTTTATCTTCAAAAATTGTTTCTAAATTATAATATTTAAATTCATTAAGAATGGCAACATATCCTTGATGATTCAAGTCTGTCATTTCATTCATTTCTTCCTTTGAAATTATTTTTATCGGTGTTTTTGTGTGTAAATCATTTGGTTGTTTTAATAGATAAATAATTTTGATATCCAATTTATTTGAAATTGCTTCTAAAACAGTGTTTTTACCACAAAGTAATTTAACCATATAACTAAACTCCTTTTTTACCTATTTTTATCCTAATATGTGTGATATTTTTTCTCTAAGCTTATCTGCTTGTTCTCAGTTTTTCAAGTTCTTTTCTTCTTTTCACATTCGATAAATAACCTTATCATTTTCAGAAATCACTTTTTCTGTAAATTGAAATCCTAAAATTTTAAAAATACTTATAACATTATTACCTATTTTAATAATTTTATTTTCATTAAATGACTTAATCATTTCATTTATATCTTTCATTGCAGTAGAAAAATTAAGTGTTTCTATGTTTTTCAAAACATGTTCAATGTCAGCTAATTTTGAAAAAATATAATTGTCTTCAATTAATAAAGAATTATATATCTTAATAAGTGAATTTAATTTTTTATAGTTATCCTTATACAATTGATCAGTGAATTCAATTGTATTTTTATAATTAGAATTTAATAAAATAAGTCTAAAAATATCAGCATTATAAAGATAATTGTCCTTTGTCAAAAAATCATCAGCATACAATATATTTTTTTCTGATTTTGACATTTTTTGACCATCTAAATTAATAATTCCTAAGTGAATTCATTTTTTTGTAATATCACGATTATGCAATCCAACAAACTGAGCATTTTCATTTTCATGATGTGGAAATTTTAAATCAATACCTCCACCATGAATATCTAATTTAGCTTGACCATATATATTAGAAAAAGCAAAACATTCAGTGTGCCATCCGGGTCTACCTTTATCCCAAGGGCTATCTCATGTTAAGCCATTTGTTTTAGATTTTCAAACAACAAAATCTTCAACATTTCTTTTTTTATCAATATTTTTTTCAGGATTAACAAATTTATCAAACTTTTTATTAGAAATAGATCCATATGATTTTATAGACTTAATATCAAAATAAACTGAATTACCAGAAACGTATATCTTATTTTCTTTTTCTAGATTTTTGATTGATTCAATAATAATATCCATATTTTCAGTAACTGTTGGCATATCAATAATTGTATTTATATTGAATTTTCTTAACATATCCTTATAGAAGGAAAGGTATTTGTCACTAACTTCTTTTTCAGATATTTTTAATTCTTTTGATTTTTCAATTATTTTGTCATCAATATCAGTGATATTGTGAATAAATGTAACATTTGTTCCTAAATGTTTCATTGCTCTAATAAATAAATCAAAAGTTAATATTGGTCTCATGTTTCCAATATGAACCTTATCATATACAGTTGGGCCACACAAATATATAAATTTCATATGAATATTATACATTTAATATTAATATTGTATAAAGGAAGAGGATGATAATGATAGCAATAATTGGCAAAACATGTGTTGGCAAAACTTTTTTATTAGAAAAAGCAAAAGAATTGGGATATTCAACATTTAATTGTGATGATTTCTTTAAAGAACAGTATAAATTTGGTAATAAATGTTATGAATTGATCAAAAATAACCTTGGTGAAAAATATGTAAATGACAAAGAAGTTGATCGAGAAATGTTGAAAAGATTTGTTTTTATTGAAAAAGGTAAGGATTTGCTTGAAAAACTAATTTTCCCTGTGCTTTATGAACATTTCGAAAAACATAAATATGATTTTGTAGAAATACCTATTTTATATAGTAAAAATGTGGATTTTGAAAGATTTTTTAATAAAACTCTTAATATTACTGCGAGTAATGATTGAAGGAGAAAAATATGAAATTTTAAAAATGTGGATAACCATGATTTTGATGATTTTGACCTTATAAACACTGGGTTTTCTAAAGAAGGAAGTGTGGATATTTATATGGATAACATACCTGTTAATAATGATTGGAAAAGGTTTTTTAAAAGGTATTATATTAAAATAATATAATAATCATAAGTCAATTAAATGATTGAGTTTAAAATGGGGGTAAAATGAAAATTTTGTATTTTTTTGTCGAAAATTTTAACAAAATTAATGCTGATGAATTTAAATTTGTAAGAAACTTTTATTTACCTATAATTGGGCCAAATTCAACCATTTTATATGAATATTTATCATCTTTAGACCAATCTGATAATGCCTATAAACCTGGTGTTAATTTAGATAATTTGTCTAAATCATTATCAATTAGCTTAGATGAATTAATTTTGGCTAAGAAAAATCTAGAAGCAGTAGGTTTAATTAGAACTTTTACTAAAAATGATAATAAAAATGGATTGATTACTTTATTAAAACCATTAACACTTGAAAAATTTACTGAAAATGATATGCTTAGGTCTAATTTAACAAAAAGAATAGGAGATATAATGTTTGAAAAGTTAATTTTAGAACACAAACCTAGACCTATTAGCAAAAAGGACTATGTCGAGGTTTCTGCTAAGTATTTTGATATTTTTGATTATTCATTTGAGCAACAATTGAATGATCAATATCAAACAGCAGATCTAAAACTTCCCGCTTTTGAAAGTAATGATGATGCTATAAAATCACTTACTCCAGAGCAATTTATTAAATTCTTAGATAAGGGTTCAATTACATTTGGTCAAAAGGAATATATTAGCTATTCAAGAAATATTGGTTTGTGTGATGCCTCTATTAATACTATTCTTAATTATTCTTTTGAAAATAATGGAAGGGTTGTTGTAAATTATGTTAAAAAAATAACTAATGATTTATATGAAAGAAACCTAATATCATACAAAGAAATAGTTGAAGTTTTAAATGATTCTATGAAATCAAAGCAGTTTAAAAAACAACCTCAAGAATTAGATTGAGGTCATTTTGATAATAAAGGGACAATATTTAGTGGAGTTAAAGAAGTTTCTTTAAATGAATTACTTGATGATCTAGAAGAATTGATGTAATATGAAAATTGATGAAATAAAAAATCAAGTGTTAAATCATAAGAAGATTATTAAATTAATAAAAGATAATAATCTTAACAAAGAGCAAATAGAGGAATCTATCCTTATTTTTTTTGACATTATCGAAGAAGAAAAAAATAAGGACTTATTATACACATCTGAACTTGAAGTTCAAAATAATGGAATGATTACTAGAAAGATTGTTCCAACCGAAGCCGGCAAAAGAAGAGAAAATCTTAATAATTTTATTCTGAGAGATATTACAAATATGAATCATTCTTTAGTATTTGCAAAAAATGATAAACAAGGCTTGAGAAACAATGAATTTATGTGAAATGAAGAACGTAAGGAACTTTTGCATTATTTCAAGGAAACTATTCTTAAGAATTTTCAAAATAATGAATATTTTAAAGGAATTTATTTATATGGAGATTTTGGTGTTGGAAAATCATTTTTTACACAAGCAATGGCAAACTATTTTGTTTCAAAAAGCAAAACAGTAGCTTATATTAATAATAATGATTTAGCAAATCATCTAAAACAATTGTTTAATATCGGTTATAAAAAAGTAATTGATGATTTAAAGGGTGTTGATTTTTTATTTATAGATGATATTGGTTCAGAAAAAAATTCAGCTTGAATGATTAGTGAAATTTTATTTTCTATTTTATCTCATAGAATGCAAATGGAAAAAACAACATTTTTTACTTCTAATTTTTCATACAAACAATTGGAAAAAGAATTTATTAAAGGTAGTGAAGTAAGTGGATTTAAAGCTAAGAGATTAATGGAAAGAATTGAAGTATTGTCTACACCTATTTTTTTAAAAGGTAAAAATTTGAGGAAACTATAATTCTGCTTCTAACTCAAAAATCATATCTCTAATTTCTGTTGCTCTTTCAAATTCAAGTTTTTTGGCAGCTTCTCTCATTTCAACTCTAAGTCCTTCAATAATTTTGATTACTTCAGATTTCTTTGCTTTCTTATTTTTTTGATTTAAAACATAATCAATTGCATTTTGTAAATCATGGCCTTGAATTGGTTCTGGAATTGGTTTTACTATTGTTTGGGGAGTTATGTTATTTGCCTTATTATATTTCTCTTGAATTCCACGTTTAAATGCATTGTCATCAATAGTTTCTTGCATACTCTTACTGATACCATCTGCATAAAAAACTACATGACCATTTACATTCCTTGCTGCTCTACCTGTTATTTGAATTAAACTTCTTGTTGATCTAAAGAATGATTCCTTATCAGCATCCAAAACAAGAATTAAAGAAACTTCAGGAATGTCAATTCCTTCTCTTAGTAAGTTAATTCCTATTACTACATCATAAACACCCTTGCGTAATTTACGGAGGATTTCATTTCTTTCTAATGTCTTATGATCAGAGTGAATATATGCAATCTTAACACCAAGTGTTTGAAAGTGTTTTGTTAATTCTTCACTTGTTCTTTTTGTTGTAGTTAAAATAAATGTTTTTTCATTTTTCTTTATTTGCTCTTGTATTCTGTCATAAATATTTTCAATTTGATTTTCAGATGGATAAACTTCAATTGTTGGGTCAATTAAACCTGTAGGTCTTATTATTTGTGAAATTATTTCACCTTCAACTAAATCAATTTCATAATTACCAGGTGTTGCAGAAACAAATATTTTTTGAAATTCATATTTCTCAAATTCATCAAATCTTAAAGGTCTATTATCTAATGCAGAAGGTAATCTGAAACCATAATCAACAAGGTTTTCTTTACGAGCCCTATCGCCCCTATACATTGCATTTAATTGAGGAATCATCATGTGAGATTCATCAATAATTACAAGAGCATCTTCTGGTAAGTAGTCTAAAATAGTAAAAGGTTTTTCTCCTTCTGATCTTCCATCAATATGTCTAGAATAATTCTCAATACCTGGACAGTAACCAAATTCAAGTAAGGAATCAATATCATTAATAGTTCGATCATGTAGTCTTTGATATTCAAGCAATTTTCCATTGCTTTTAAAATATTCTAATCTATCTTCTAATTCATGCTTAATTAAATTTACTGCTCTATGAATAGTCGGATCTTGAACTGCATAAATTGCGGCAGGAAAGATTGCCAAACCATTAAATGATTTGGTTATTTTTTTAGTAAGTGGTTCTATTCTAACAATACTTTCTATTTCATCACCAAAAAAAACCACTCTTATTAAATATTCACTTGTTCAAGCGGGAGCTAATTCTATTACATCACCTTTAACACTAAAACAACCTGAAGATAGCTCTACATTATTTCTCTTGTATTGTCTCTTAATAAGATTAATGAAAAAATGATTTCTTTTAATGACCATTCCTACTTCAATATTAAAAATAGAAGATTTATATTCTTCAGGATTAACAGAACCATAAATAGCAGCAACTGATGCAACAACTATTGAATCCCTTCTCATCGTTAAAGCATTTAAAGAAGCCATTCTCATCGCTTCTAAATCTTGATTAGTTTTTGATGTTTTATCAACATAAACATCCTTTTGAGGTAAGTATGCTTCAGGTCTATAGTAATCAAAATATGAAACAAAATATTCAACTCTATTATTTGGAAAGAAACCTTTTAATTCGCTATATAACTGTGAGGCTAGGGTCTTATTGTGTGACAAAATAATAACAGGCTTATTGAATTGAGAAATTACATTCGCAATTGTAAATGTTTTACCAGATCCAGTAACACCTAAAAGGACTTGATTCTTTTTATTTTCTTTGATTCCTTTAACTAGTTCAGAAATGGCTTTAGGTTGATCGCCAGTAGGTTTATATTTTGAAACTAATTTATAATCTTTTACTTTAATTTCACACCTTCTTTCATCATCTCTTCTCTAACTTTGTTTGGTCAAAAAGAAGCTTGAAATTCACCAATATGAAATTTTTCTAAAATGAATAGAACAAGTCTTGATTGACCGATTCCACCACCAATTGTAAATGGTAATTTTTCATTTTCTACATCTTTATGATATTGAAGGTATAATAAATTATTAGTTTTATTATTAAGTATTTCTGTTTGTATTTTTAGTGTTTGAGAATCCACCCTTATTCCCATTGAACTTAACTCCATTGCATTATTATGAATTGGGTTGTAAAGAATTAAATCACCATTTAGATTTCAATCATCATAATCAGCAGCTCTATTATCATGAGGTTTGTTATGACTCAGTTTGTGACCAATACCTATTAAGAAAAATGCTTTATTTTCAATTGCAAATTTATTTTCTCTTTCTTTTGGACTTAATTTAGGATATATTAAATACAATTCTTCTGTTGTGATAAAAGTTATTTTTTCAGGAAGAGTGTTAGTTAATTGAGGGTATTTATTTTGTGTTTCGAAAAGAGTTAATTTAAGTGCTTCATAGATTAAATTAACAGTATCTTTTAAATAATCAATTGTTCTACTTTCTTTAGATATTCTTTTCTCCCAATCAAATTGTTCAACATATAAAGAATGATATGGTGACAAAGTCTCCTCACCAACTCTTATAGCTTTCATATTAGCTCAAATACCTGAGCCCTCTTTTAGATTAAGGTTTTTAACTTCTTGTCTTTTTCATTTCGCAAGTGATTGAATTATTTCTAATTCATCTTCTTTATATTTAAAAGTTACTGGTAATCCATCATTATTTAAGTGGTCATTTAACCCAGTCTTAGTTTCTAAAAAAAGTGGTGAAGAAACTTTTATTAAGTTGAGTTGTTGTTCAAGATTTTTTGCAAAAGTTTGTTTGACAAATAAAACTGCTTTCTCCGTTTCTAATTTATCAAATTTATCTTTATACATATTTCTATTCCTCTGTCATCATTTCTTGTGTATCTGAAACTAGTTCTTTTGCTTTTGCAAGTTCTATGCTAAAGAAAGAAGTAACGCCTCTTTTTTGCATTGTTGCCCCAAATAATTCATCAACTCTTGACATTGTTCCATGTCTATGTGTTATAACTATGAATTGTGTATCTGTTTTTAAAGATTGCAAGAATTCAGCATATCTAACGACATTTGATTCATCAAGTGCGGCTTCTACTTCATCTAAAATACATAGTGGTAAGGGTTTTGCTTTAATGATTGCAAATAGTAATGAAATTGCAATAAGTGCTTTTTCTCCGCCAGAAAATAATTTAAGATTTTTAACACTTTTACCAGGAGGTTGTGCTTGAATATCAACCCCCGATTCTAAAACATCATTAAAATCAGTTAAGAACACTCTTGCCTCTCCTCCACCAAACATTTTCTTGAATACTAAGTTAAATTCAGTATTAACCAATTCTAATGTTTTTGTAATTCTAGAAATAATTATTTTATCCATTTCAGAAATAGCTTCTATAATAATGTTTTTGGCTTCTTGTAATTCTTGTTGACTTGCATATATTTCATCATGACGCTCTTTTATTTCAGCATATGTTTTTATTGCTTCTAAGTTTACTGTTCCTAATTCATCTATTTCTGTTTTAAGTTTTGAAACAATCGTTCTTGCTTCTTCTAAAGATAAAGTAAGAACATAATTTTCACGAGCAGTTTCGAATGTTAATTTATAATGTTCTCCCAATCTTTTTGTAGCTTCACTCACATAAAATTCTGCTTTAGTTTTTTCAGTCATCTTTTCACTTGAATTTGAAATAATAATTCTTAAGGATTTTTCTAATTCTTGTTTTGATATTGTTGATCTAGAAATTGCTGAATCAATTAATTCTAATTTTTCATTCTTCGACCTTAATGTCGCTTGAATAACACCTTTGCTAGATTTCAATTCATTTAGAGAAACATCCATCCCCTTTAATGATTCGCCATCAAAAGTTTTATTACTTTGTGCTTCAAAATCATGTTTTAAATCTAAGAATAATTTCTTAACATTATCATTTTTTTCATTATTTTTAACAATCTCAATTGTCAATTCATTTATTAAACTTTGTTTTTCTTCTTTGATATTTTCTAATTTAGCAATCTCCATATTAGCTATATCAATTCCTTTATTTAAATCAGGAATAATTTCATTAAGTTGTCTAATCTGATCTTCAATTCCAATAAGACTTGAACTATTGATTTTGGTTCCACCAGTTATGATTCCACCAACTCTAATTAAATCACCATCAAGTGAAGCAATTAAATATTTTTTATCTACTAAATGAGAAATTTTATTTGCTGATTGAACATCCTCAACAATAATTGTATTTCCTAGTAAGAATTTTGTTAATTTTAAGTATTTATCATCAGAACTTACTAATTCAGAAGCAACACCTATAAAACCTGATTGATTATTAATTTTTAATAAATAATCTGATCTTACTTCTTTTTCACTTATTGATGAAAGGGGAATAAAGGTAGCACGACCACCATTATTGCTTTTCAAAAATTCAATCATTTTTATTGCAGTATCTGATTCATTAACAACTATATGTTGTAGAGCATTATGTAAAATTGATTCAATAGCTGCCGAATATTGTTCAGGGATATTTATAATATCAGAAACTGTTCCTTCCATCCCTTTAAATAAAGTTTTATTGTCAAGGATTGTTTTTGTCCCTTTAAATAAATTAGTTTTATTTTCTTTATGATCCATTAAAACATCAATTTTTGTTTTTACTTTTAACAAATTAGTTTTCATAGTATTAGATTTTAATCTTAAAGAAGCAATATTCAATTCAATAGCATTGACTTCTTCTTTTTTGTTGCGAACATTTTGAATTGAAGATTCGCCTCATGATTCAAAATATTTTATTTCTGATACATAAACTTCTAACTGAGATTTCATGGCAGCAATTTTTTCGGCATCTGCAACTTGAATTTGTCCACTTATAATTAATTCTCTTTTCTGTTCTTCATTTTTGAAACGAACTTCCAAATTATAAAGACTTTCATTTACTTTTTCTAAATCGTTATTAAGTTCTCTAATTTCTTTTTCAAGATTTGTTTTATAATCAATATTTTGTTCGATTGAAATTTCTTGATCTTTAATTTTAGACTCTAAATCTTCCTTAGTTTCTTGAACGCCAATTAGTTCATTTCTTAATTCTTCTAACTTACCATTGAAAATGGTTAAATCATGAACTAATAATCCAACCTCTACTTCTTTTAATTCTTTTGATTTCTCTAAATATATTTTTGCTTTAGCGGCTTGTTTTTCAAGTGGTTTAAGTTGTTTTTCAAGCTCATTAACAACAGTATTTATTCTTTCTAATGATTCTTGAGTTTTTTCTAATTTTCTCAATGCTTCAACTTTTTTAGATTTATATTTACTTGTTCCGGCAGCATCTTCAATAATACCCCTTCTTTGTTCAGGGGTTGCTTGAGCAATATCTGAAACTGTTCCTTGTGAAATAATTGCTAATGATGATTTAGAAATTCCTGATTCTAAAGCTATTTCCCTAATATCTCTATACCTCGCAATTTGATCATTAATATAATATGAATTATTACCATTACCTCTTTCAAGAACTCTAGAAATTGTAAAAATTTTGTGAGGAATAGAAAGTTTTCCTTGTGAATTATCAAAAGTTAATGTTACTTCACATTTATTTTGTTCCTTCTCAGTTCTTGATCCAGCAAAAATAATATCTTCCATATTATCTCCACGAAGTGCTTTTGAAGATTGCTCACCCAAAACTCATTTTATAGCATCATTTATATTACTTTTACCAGATCCATTTGGACCAACAATACCTACAACACCACCATTAAATTTTAAAGTTACCTTATCTGCAAATGATTTGAAGCCTTTCGCTTCCACTTTAATTAGTTTCATGGTATTCCTTTTTGCAAATTTAACTATAATTTGTAGATATTATATATTTAATTAAAATATTATCATAATTTTGACATAAAATTTAATATCAAATAAATTTTTATCTTATTTACTTAATTTTTCAAGAGCATTTTTTGCTGCCTCATTTTCAGCAATTTTTTTAGTTTTTCCCATTCCTTCACCATAACATTTTTTGTCATGAATTAATTTTGTTAAAAAATTATTATTAAGTAATTTTGATGATTCATAAAATATATCAGAAGTTGATGTTGATTGTATTAATTCCTGAAATTCAGTTTTGTAATCTTTTAAATTATTTATATCAGTTAATTTAATTTTTGGAGCCAAATACTTAGCTAAAAATCTATCAACTTCTGCATCACCTAAATCTAAGTAAATAGCACCAATTAAAGATTCAAAAAGGTCAGCACAAACTTTTGTTTTATTGATTAATTCATTTCTATTATTTGAACATAATAAATATTTATTTAAACCTAAAGTTTTTGTTATTTTTGCAAGAGCAACATTATCAACATTCTTAGATCTTATTCGCGTTGCTTCACCAACTCCAATTTTCTTGAAATGATTAAATATTATAATTGTTGATTTAGATTGTATTATTGAATCACCTAATAATTCTAACATCTCATAAGAAACTAAATTTCTATGTTCATTCGAGTATGTTGAATGTGTAATTGCCCTTTTATAAAAATTAATATTATTAAAGGGAATTTTGTGGTTGATTAAAAAATCTTCAATTCTTGGATTGCACACTATAAAACCTTTTTATATTCTTCTAAAGCATTTGCATCAAGTGCAAGTTTAACTTGTTCTAGTGCCCCATTATATGATTTACGATCTGATGAACCATGACATTTTATTACAATTCCTTCAACACCTATAACTCAAGCGGCGCCAACATTTCGATAATCTAAATGCTCTTTAACGTCGTTGAAAGCACTCTTTAAAAATAGAGCACAAATTTTTCTAAAAAAATTTGATGTAAGATTCTTTTTAATCAATTTTTGAAAATTAATAATAACACCTTCCATTGTTTTTAAACAAATATTTCCAGCATATCCATCTGTTACAACAACATCAACATCACCAGTAAGGAGGTCTCTACCTTCAACAAAACCAACATAATTCATTATGCCTTCTTCTTTTAATTTTGATAATTTTTTATTAGCAATACCATGTGCTTCAAAACCCTTATTTTCTTCTGTACCAACATTTAATATACTAACTTTAGGATCTTTTATTTTTAGAACTGCTTTAGAAAATGCTTGCCCTAATTTAGCTCATTGAACTAAATAATCTGCATTTATATCTAAATTTGCTCCAACATCTAACATTAGAAATTTTTTATTCTTAATAACTGTAGGAAAAATAGGCATAAATGCCGGACGACTAACACCATCTAATCTTTTTAGAATAAAAATTGAAGAAGTTAAAATTTTTGCTGACTCACCAGGAGACATACAAGCATCAACAACACCTTCTTTTAAAAGTTTTAAAGCGGTATTCATTGAATTATCTTCAGAAGATGCATATCTTAAACTTGATGTTTTACTAACAACATTTGGATTATGTAAAACACTTATTCTATCCATAGAAACCAAAGTTTCATTGATGATATTTTCATCACCAACCAATACTACTGAATAGTTTTCATATTTCTTAATAAAGTCCATTGTAGCAGCAACTGCTGCAGCTGGTCCATAATCACTTCCCATTACATCAAATGCTATTCTTTTTATATTCATAATTTACTCTTTCTATTCCACACTAATTAAAAAATTATAAATAGGTTGGTCCCCATTGTGAATTTCAACTTCAACATCGTAATTTAAAATAATATATTTTTCTAATTCATTTGCATCTAATTTTGAAGCATCTGCACCATAATAAATAATAACTATTTCAGGATTTTCTTTTTGTGAAAGCATTTCTTTTATTAAAGCTTCACCAGCCTTAATAATATCCTTTTTACATCCAATAATTTTGTTTTCAATCATCATTAAGTATTCATTTTTTTTAATTTTGACATTATTTATTTTAGTATCTTTAGTTGCAACAGTAATTTGACCAGTTATTAAATTATGTAATGCTGATTCTATTTCTTCTAAGTTATCTTCTAAGTTTAAATCTGATGAAAAGTTAAGCATTGCTGTAATACCTTCTACTTGGGTTTTTGTAGAAAGAACCTTAATATTTTTATCCTTAATTATTTTTGAAGCTTGTTGTGCTGTTAAAATAATGTTTGAGTTATTTGGAAGGATAAAAATATTATCAGCATTAACATATTCAATAGCTTCAATAATATCTTGAGCAGAAGGGTTGTTTGTCTGACCGCCTTCAATGATGTAATCACATTCATATTGTTTCATTAATTCAATAATACCTGAGCCACTGTTACATGAAATAATGGCTGAAGTTTTCTTTTCAGCTTTTTTCTTTTCAAATATAGCAGCACTATCTGCTTTTGTATCACTTGCTTGAATAGTCATGTTTTCAGATTTAATAGCTTCAAATTCTCCAAATTTTTGTGAATAATTTAAAACTTGACCTGGTTTAAGAGTATGAATATGTGTTTTAACAATATCATCATCTTGAACAACAACAACAGAATTACCTAATTTTGACAACCCTTTAATAAATTCTATTTTGTTGAATTTAGCAACTGCTTTTAACTTTATAATTAACTCTGTACAATAACCAAATTCTCCATCATAAATTTCTAATTCACCTGTGAATTTCTCCATTTGTGCTTCTTCAAGAGAAATTTGTACTGGTGAACCTTTAAATGATTTTATTATTCCTTCTAGAATAATATTTAGTCCTTCACCACCCGAATCGATAACTCCAACTTCTTTTAGAACTGCCAATAAATTTGGAGTATTATCACAACTTACTCTTGCATACTTTAAAGCTAACTCAAATATTTGAATAATATTCATATTTGGTTTAATGTTTTTCTCTAAATTTTCATATGTCTCTCTAATAACTGTAAGAATTGTTCCCTCAATAGGATTTATTACAGAAGCATATGCCATTTTAGAGGCTTCCTTAAAACCTTTTATTACATCTTTAGTTTCAATCATTTCAAGATTTTCCCAACCAACTGCAAAACCTTTAAATATTTGAGATAGGATAACTCCCGAATTCCCTCTTGCTCCTAGAAGCATATTTTTAGAAATAATTTGTAATAAATCATTTAAATTAGTATTTACACTATTTTGGATTACATCAGCTGCTTTTTTAACAGTCGAAGACATATTGGTTCCTGTATCTCCATCTGGAACAGGAAAAACATTAAGTGAATTAATTCTATTCTTATTGTTCTGCATATTATTTGAACCAGAAATAATGGCTAGTCTTCAGTCATTAGCTAGAATTTTATTCATATTTTTTAACTCCCTTTATATAAATATTAAGGAAACCTAATTTTAAACCATTTTTTTTAAAACTAAAAGCTACTTGTTCTTTTATTTGTTTTGAAATATTTTTGATTGTTGAATCAATTGAAATGATAATAGCAACATTAAGATTGATAATTTTATCATTTATTGTTATTGAAACTGCTTTTGATCATGATTTTGAATCTTTTAATTCTTGATTAGTTGCATCAATATTACAAAATCCCAAAATTCCTGGGACAGTTGATAGATTTTTAATTACATTGTCAGATAATGTTGATATGTCCATAAATCATTTCCTTTTTTAATATGGTTAATTATATCATTTAATGAAAAAAGTGAAATAAAATATAGCATTACTAACTAAAATTAATCAATTTAAATCAAACTTTATATTGCCATTTCTCTATATAATTGTATATAATGTTTTAAAACTACCTCAAGGACTTATCATATGGAATCCCGGCGGCCTTTGGTCCAATGGATCTTTTTCCAAACATAACCATTGTTACTAATGTTCCTAAATATGGGACTGTTAAGAATAAGAAACTATAACTTGAGTGTTCACTTGGAACAAATAAATGGAATGTGTAGCTTAATGCCAATAATAATGAGAATGAGAATGATGTTAAAACTGCTGGTAAAATTTTTCATTTACCAATAATCATGATTGCTAATGCCAAAAACCCTAATCCTTCTACAGAACCCTTAAATGAAGTTCCATCAACTCTTGTTGATGTCATATATAAAGCACCAGCCAACCCAGCTAATAGACCAGAAATAAGTACACCCTGTCATTTGAATCAATTAACATTTATTCCTGCAGCATCAGCAGCTTGTGGATTTTCTCCAATAGATTTTAATCTTAATCCTCATCTTGTTTTATTTAACATAATTCAAACAATAATTACTGAAATAATTAAAACAAATGTGCTTATGGACACAATGGAAGATAAATCATGTCTAGCACTATTACCTCATTCTAATCTAGGTACATTATAGTTTAAAGTATTAGCTCTACCAAAAAGAAATAATACAGTTAGTGTTAAGGCAGGGGCAAGTATATTTGTTGCAACCCCTGAAATTATTTGATTTGACTTTAACTTAATAGTTGCATAACCATGTAATGCTGAAAATAACACACCAAATATTGCAGAAATTACAAAAAGAGGAACTTGAAGTCATTCCGATCCTTGTATAGCTCCTTGAGCAGTAAAGATACTTGCAAATACCATATAAGCTGTCGCACCAAAAACCATAGTACCATTAATTCCGATATTAATTATCCCAACTCTCTCAGAAACAATTGAAGACATTGATGCGAGTGCCAAAATACCAAAATAAGTTATTGCTAAGATTGCTATTTCATTAAATGTTTCCATTTTCATCTCCCATACTTAATTTTAATTTGTTTTTTTCTATTTGGTATCGCTCTAAAATTTCTTTCTTTACATTTCTAAGAATGCTTTTATTTTCAAGTAATGCTGATTTGGTAATATTTTTTATACCCATTATTTCATAATATCTATTTTGGAAAAGAGCTATATCTTTCTCTTTTTTTATTAAAGATATTTGATTAAAATAATATTGTTGCACTTCTTCACTTAAATCTAACACTTTTTGCTTATTTCCGAGAAGTTCCTTATCCATCACTTCTTTTTTTGCAATTGATTCTTTGAGGATCTCTTTTCATTTTTCTTTATTAGTTAATTTGATTTCTTTAATTATTAAATTATTTTCTTTTCTTAATAATGAGATCTCTTTTTTCTTAGTTTTATAATTATTTACAGCTTCTTTATAATTAATATCTTTGTAATAAATAAATTGATTTCTAATATATGTGTAAGCATTTAATTTTGCAAAAACAATAGCAATAGCAGCAATATAAATAATAATACCAAACATAATTTGAGCAAAATCACCTGTTAATGGATCATAAGAACCTTTAAGGTGAACAGAACCTAATCTAATAATTGCAAATAAAGTTGAAGAAATACCAATACCAAAAGGATTATTATAAACAAGTAAAGTAATTGCAATTGTGTCAAATCCTAATGTCATTGGTTCACTAGATGCTTGAATAGTACCTTCACTAGTATAAAATAGGAATCCAGCAAGTCCTGATAATGCTCCTGATACAGCCATTATTGATAGTAATATTACTTTTTCATTAGAGCCTGCATATTTAGATGCATCTTTATTAAGAGCGAGCATTCTCATTTTGTATCCAATTGATGTCCTTGTAAAAAGGAATCAAGTTAATATTATTAGAATTAAAGAAAAAATAATTAAAATTGTAAATCAACCAGTAGATTTAAAGAAATCTGGCATTGAAAAAGGATCTGTTCTATTTTGTGAAATACTTGTGGGAGTGACAAGACCTGGTATATTAAAATTAATTATAAATTTAATTACATAAAAAATAGATCAATTTAATAAGATTGTTGAAACAACTTCATTAACATTTAAAAATGCTTTTAATATCCCGGCAGTTAGTGCTACCAATAGCCCAGAAATCATAGCTGCTATAATAGCAAAAAATATTGTCCCACCATTTATACCTATTAATTTTAATATTAGTACAGAAGTCATTCCGCCAGCCATCATTTGACCAGAAACACCAATATTAAAAATTCCTGATTTAAAACATAAGGCAGTCCCAATCGTTGCAACAATGAAAACAACAATTGTAACAATAAATTTAGAATTAACAACTGCTTCATTATATATAAAGTTGAAAACTTCAAATGGATTGTTCCCAGTAAAAGAAATTATTAAAATACTTGCTATCATTCCAAATAAAAGGGCTCACAAGGAGTTATAAAGTTTTCTACGACCCTCAACTAATTGTTCACTATAAAAATTTTCCTTTATCTTATTTATCATATAATTCTCCAGAATTATTTAATCCTGCCATTAGTAATCCAATTTCTTTTCTTTTGAAATTATCAGCATTTTTAATTCCAACTATTTCGCCATTATTCATAACTGCAATTGTATCTGCTAGAGCAAGTATTTCATCTAATTCATAAGAAATTAAAATAATAGCTTTACCATTAACCTTTTCTTTAAGGAGTTCATCATGAATCATATTAATGGCCCCAACATCTAATCCTCTAGTTGGCTGAACAGCCACAATAAGGTCATGATCAGTTAAAATTTCTCTACCAACAATTGCTTTTTGTTGATTTCCACCAGATAAAGACCTTGCTGTAGCATTACCATTTCTAGAACCACGAACATCAAATTTTCCAATAATTTCATCAGTAAAATTTTTAACTTTTTTATTTTGAATAATAAAATGTTTAACAAATTCTTTGCTAGATAAACTTCTTATGATTGAATTCTCATTAATATTAAAGTCAAGAACTAACCCATGCTTATGTCTATCTTCAGGAATAACAGAAATAAAACTTTCATTCTTTTTCCTTGAAGAGTAATGAGTAATATCATGAAGTGTTAAATCTTCTCTTGACTTAAGGAAGATTTTTCCTTCTTTAGGTTGTTTTACACCAGAAAGAATATATTCTAAATCCCTTTGTCCATTTCCTGCAACACCTGCAATGGCTAGAATTTCTCCAGCATGGATTTCAAGACTTAAATTTTTTAATTTATTTCCTGAAAATATATTTTCAAGTTTTAATATTACCTCATTAGAATGTGAATGATTTTGATTTTTTACATAAACAACATTCTCTCCAACCATTCAATTAGCAATTTCAGTTGTTGTAATACCCTCAATTGATTCATAATGTTTAACAACTTTTCCATGTCTAATGACAGTAATCTCATCTGATACTTTCATTACTTCCCATAACTTATGAGTAATAAAAAGGATTGTTTTTCCATTTTGTTTTAGAAATTCTAAAATATTTAAAAATTCATCAATTTCTTTAGGAGTAAGAACAGCAGTAGGTTCATCAAAAATCAATATATCAGCATCTCTATATAGCATTTTTAAAATTTCAATTTTTTGTTGTGTTACAACAGGGGCATCTGATGTTTTCTCATATAAATCAAACTTTAAGCCGAATTTATCTTGTAATAATTTAATTTTTGCTAAAGAAGTTTCCCTATCGAGAAATCCATTTTTTTCAAATTCAGCACCTAAAATGATATTTTCAAAATTTGTATAATTACCAACCAATTTAAAATGTTGGTGAACCATCCCAATACCAATATCATTTGCTTGATTTGGCCCACTTATCAATATTGGTGATCCATCAAACATTATTGTTCCAGATGTGGGTTTATAGATTCCAAACAAAATAGACATAAGTGTAGATTTACCTGCACCATTTTCACCAACCAAGGAATGAATTGAACCTCTTTTTATTGCTAGATTAATATTGTCATTAGCTATTATTCCTGGAAACTCTTTTGTTATATTAATCATTTCAATAGCAATATCACTATTATTACTTTTATAAATATTGTGTGAGGCAGTATTATTTATAATTAAATTATTTGCTCGGACTTGTAATTGATCAGATGAATCCGAGGAAATTTCCTCTTCCGATAATGGTTTCTCTACATTTGAAAACATATTATCTCCCCCTATTAAATTTATAAAAAATATTAATTAATTAATTATAAAGTATTTTCAATATAGGTAGTTTTTTTGATTGTTATTTTTTAATAACATTTTAAAATAAATTTTAATTTTGAAAGAAGTTATGATATAAAATTTGACTAAAAAAAATAGGTAATTTAATATAATTAAAAATATGCCTTACATAAAACTACTTTATTTAATTTTTCCAATATCACTTATTCTAGTTATTTTAAGTTTATTTTTATATATAAATGTTAGAAAAAAATGATTGGAGAAATTTTTCGATAATCATAAAGATGCCAATAGTTTAAGCACTAACCAAATATATACAAATGAACTACGTTCGCTAAATTTAGTTAAAAATAATACAGATACAGATGTAATAAAAGAAGAAGCCGCTACTTTTGCTTGAGATATTGAACAATTAAAAAGAAAGAATTTTAGTCTTGCAACAAATGGGAAAAATAAAATACTGAAATATCAACTTTTTGCATCAAATAAAGTATTCCATGATATTGTTAAAAATGAAAAAAGAATTGAAGATCTTTCTAATAAATTTTTTAAAACAGTTGGCACTATTTTAGAAAATATCAAAATCGCTCGAAAAGAAATTGTGGAATACAAAAATGGTTTAAGGGAATTAAAAAATGAATTAAATAAAAAAATATCTGAAGAAAAAAATCAAATATCAAGAAATTTAATTTTAAATGAATTCAGTAAAATTGAAGCTAATTTAAAAACTTTGGATGATTTTGTTGGTTCGAATCAAATGGATAAGGTTGCAGTTGCATTTGCTAATATTAAAGAAGATTTTTTGAAACTAATTAAATTTGCAAATAACTGTGAGGAATTAGAAGAAACTGTTTTTACTAAAATTCCTGATTACTTTCAAAAAATTGAAGATTATTTTGAAAGAACAAAAAAGAATACAAATTGTAATTTTTCATACATTACATTCTATGAACAAATTAATTCAATGAAGTCAGTTCATCAAATATCATGTTCTTCTTTTTCAATTGACAACATGGAAGAAATAGAAAAATCTAATAACAAGATTTTATATATTTTGAATAATTTAAATAAAGAGATTAATCTTGAAATTAATTCATATAACTTTATACTAAAAAACAAAAATGAACTGGGAAAATATAAGAAAGATATTTCTAAATTATTTATTACAATTAAAAATGATCTTACAGTAGCTCATCAAATTGATAAGATATATTTCTCGCAGTTTGAAGAAGAGTTGAATAAATTATCAAATTTTATTACAGAAGTTGATTTATGAATAGAGAAAATTACTAAGGATGAAAATAATTCAGAAATTAGCTTTTCATCCAAGCAATTTAAATATAAAAGTTTATTCTATCAGTTGAAGGGTTTTTATTTATTATTTGTTGAGCTAAGTAAAAAATTAGAAATGTTCTATCTTGAGGGTGAGTCAAACCTTCTAAAATTTGAAAGACTAGTTATATTACTAAGTAATATGAAATCTTATATAATGAGGAATTATATTATTTTAAGTCCTGAAGAAAATGAAAATTCTTTGGCAATCGAGGATTTGAGAGAAAAAATTGTAGGCATAATAATGAATACACCGAGCAACACTAAACCCAATATCGTTAATGAATATAAGGAGTTATTGGAGCTTGTTGTTGATTATATTTTAACAGTAGGTATTAAAATTGAAATATCAAAATTATATATTCAAGTTTCAGAATTATTAGCTCCTAAAAGATCATCTGATTTAAAACTTAATGAAAGTGTTATTATGTCAGAAAATAGTTATTTAGATGGTAATTATAATATTGCTTTAAATAATTTAATTAATACATTAAATAAAGGTGTAAATTAATGAATAGCAAGATATTAGTTAGATATGGAGAGCTTTCATTAAAAGGTAAAAATAAAATGAATTTTGTCCGCACATTAGCAAGAAATATTAAGAAAATTTGTTCCTTGAGAGAAGAGGATATTATCATTTCTTTTGATAGAATTTATCTTACTTATTCAGAAAAAACAATGAGCAATTTAAAATATGTTTTTGGAATCTCCTCTTATTCAAAAGTATATGTTTGTAATTCATTCATTGTCGAAATAGAAGAAACTATTAAAAAGCTTATTGAACATAAAAATAGAACATT
Source organism: Metamycoplasmataceae bacterium (assembly GCA_051656785.1). GTDB lineage: Bacteria > Bacillota_I > Bacilli_A > Mycoplasmatales > Metamycoplasmataceae > UBA710. Next base: position 101,428 of record JBOFJK010000002.1, on the reverse strand, counting down.
TAAATGCATTTCTAGAAGAAGTTTTAAAGATTTTGCTATGACATCTATTGAAATGAATAATCACTTTGGTTCTTTCATTCTTAAGAATTCAAATTATAAAGTGCAGATAAAAAATCCTGATATTGAATTTAATATTGAAGTTCACAAGAAATTTACATATGTTTTTTCTGATAGAGTTGCAGGGCTTGGTGGTCTACCTGTAGGAACGGCAGGAAAAGTTCTACATTTAATTTCAGGAGGTATTGATTCTCCAGTTGCTGCCTTTGAAATGATGAAAAGAGGTGTAATTATAGAATTTCTATCATTTCTAACTCCACCACATACTGATCAAAAAACTATGGATAAAATTGATGAAATAATTAAAACATTGACAAAATATCAAGGAACATCAAAGCTATATAGTTTTAATTATACTAACCTAATGAATTATATAGGTATGACTTCTAAACAGGCATATAAAATCATATTGATGAGAAGGAGTTTTTATAGAATTGCTTCAACTATCGCAACTGAAAATAATTGTCTAGGAATTAGTAATGGGGAAAATTTAGGACAAGTGGCTTCACAAACGCTAGAAGCAATGAATGTTGTTCAAGATCAAGCAACCTTACCTGTTTATAGACCTTTACTTACTAATGATAAATTAGATATCATCAAAAGGGGGATTGATATTAATACATATAATATTTCTATTATTAGAGCAAGTGAAGCATGTGAATTATTTGCTCCTACAAACCCAACCACAAAACCTAATTTGAAAGTAGCTCAATCATTAGAAAAAGAACTATATAATTTAAGTAAATTTGAAGAGGATGGCATTACAAAAAATATTAAGATAAAATATTTTTAGTCTTCATATAAATAAAAAATAACTACTTTATTAGAGTAGTTATTAAATGCTATATTTTCTATATGGATTATTCAGATTATAAAATATTTATTTCATTAACCATTAATTTTGGCAATAATACCATTAAGAATATCTGGGTTAGCAGATGGATCTGTCATTATTTCAAAAGTAGGTCTCATTGCTTTATATTTTTCAAAAGCTGTTTGTAATGCTTTGTTAGCAATATCTGCATCACTATCTTTCAATAAAGATGTTGAGAAACCAACTAAATCTTTATCAAATCCATATTTAACATATGCATTTTTATATGGTTTACCTACAACATCAATAGCAGAAAAGTCACCTTGGAATCCTGCATCAGATACCCCTTGTTCAGTATGATCAAGAGGAATTCCGGCAAGTAGTGTCATTGCTTTATAAATACCAACTGCAACTTTTTTCTCTACTGAAGAAAAGAACCATTCTTTATCATTAGGGAAAGCTAGTGCTTGGTTTGAATCAACACCAATTAACAATTGACCATTTTTTTTATCTTTAACATCACTTAATGTTGTATTTGTTAATGAGCCTGCAACTGGTAGAATTATTTTAGGAGATTGAGTAGTTGTACCAACAATTCCTTTTATTTTATTGATTATATCTGCAGAAGGTTCAAAGGTAGTATCTAAAACTACTGTATTTGATTTAGAGTTACCTGATCAAAATTCAACCTTTTTAGATGCATTGGCAATATTTCAATCAAGCATACCTTGTAAGAATCCATTAACAAAGTCTGTAACTCCATCAAATGCTCCACCACCAAAAGTATTTAAATGTGGAGGCAAGCCTTTTTCATGTAGATATTCTGATGCCGCTTGACCAATCACTCATGCCGCTTCTTCTGTTTTAAATCCTAATCCTAAGAATTGTCCTTCAGGAACAATGTCAGAACCATTTCAATCAACACCAATAATTACAGCTTTAGAATTAATGAATGCTTGACGATTATTTCCTTCATTAATTCACTTATTAAATTCATCATATTGTTGGAATCCTGTTAGTACTCATGTTTTAAATCCTTGATTGATTGATTGAGTATAAAGATTTTTTAATTCATTAACATTTTCAGTTTCTTTGTAAGTAAAAGTATTATTATTTGATTTTACTTGTTTTTGATAAAGTCTAATAGCACCTAGTGCTGATTCATTGAATGATTTATCATTAACACGACCTTCTGCTGTAATTAATATTGTTTTTCTTTGAACTACTGATTTATCAGTTGTTTCTTCTAATTTATCTTCAAGTTTTTTACCATAGTAATCTTCAGTTTCTTTTGAAATCCCTATATCAAATTTATCACTATTTTCAGTTGAACAAGAAACTAGTAAGATTGATGAAGGTATAGCAAGTGTTGCCAATGCTCCTCCTAGTAAAATTTTTTTAATAAAACTCATTTTTCTCCTTCTTTTAATTATTAATAATATTGTGTGTAATTTCTATTATATTAGAAAAGAGTAAATTTGGATAAATGAAATGTTATTTTTAAATAACAAAAAACTCATTATATGAGTTTTGGTGTTTAGTTTTATTAATTCTTTAAGACAAATTAAATAATTATTATTGTTTTAATGTAATTGAAGGACCCATTGTTGATGAAATAGTTAAACTTATTATATAGGCACCTTTAACAGTTGCTGGTTTTAGTTTTTTCATTAAAGAAATTACTGTTTCACAATTTTCCACAAGTGCTTTAGTATCCATTGATACTTTACCAATTAATGAATGTACAATTCCTGCTTTATCAGCCCTATAGTTTGCTTTACCTTTCTTAAGTTCTTCAACTGCTTTTGCAGGATCTGGAGTAACAGTTCCAGTTTTTGGATTAGGCATTAACCCTTTAGGACCTAGTACTTTCCCATATTTACCAAGTGTAATCATCATTTTTGGTTCTGCGACCATAACATCAAATTCAAAAACACCTTTTTTTAATATTTCTTCTAATTCCATACCTGATGCAACAATATCTGCACCAGCTTTTTTAGATGCTTCTTGGTTTTTAGGATCATCTGATGCGACTAAAACACTAATTTTTTTACCAGTTCCATGCGGTAATAGTACAGCTCCTCTTAATTGTTGTTCGGCTTTTCTTGTATCAAGATTTAAATTTAATGCTAAATCAATTGATGCATCAAATTTAACAAATGAAACTTTTTTAATTATTTCAATTGCTTCTGTTAATGAATATTCTTTAGATTGATCAAATTGTTCTAAAGCTTTTTTTAGATTTTTACTTATGTATTTAGCCATTATTCATCACCTTCAGCATTATCTTTCTTACCAATAACTTCAACTTCCACTGAAGCTGAAGCATTTTCTGCAGCGGCGGCAGCTTCAGCTTCAAATTTAGCTTGGTCAGCATGAGCTTTTGCTTCAGCTATAGCAGCTTTTTTAGCTTCTTGCATTTTTTCTTCAATATTGTCAACACCTTCAATAGCAATTCCAATATTTCTTGCTGTACCAGCAATTATTTTCATTGCTTGTTCAACGTTATCTGTATTTAAGTCTTTTAATTTATAAGCAGCAATTTCTTCTAATTGAGATTTTGTTATTTTACCAACAATTGTTGTTTTTGAGTTAGCACTTCCTTTTGGTATTCCTGCTGCTTGCAATAATTTATATGCTGCTGGTGCTGAAAATAATTTAAAGGTAAATGATTTGTCATTATAAATTGTGATTTCAACAGGAACTGGTTCGCTGCCTCTATCTTTCGTTTCGTCGTTAAATTGTCTTGTAAATTCTGGCATTACTATCCCAAGACCTGCTAATTCAGGACCCGGTTTAGCTTGACCAGCATTAAACTCTAATTTAGCGATACGAACTATTTCTTTTGCCATAGTTGTGCACTCCTTATTTGTTTATATTCTGATCTATCGTGGTCAGACGGATTTATTGAAATCCTTCCACTTGCACGCTAGGCAATTTACATTGCTTATGTATTATACTATTTTTTAAAAAAATTGAAAAATGATTGTATCTAAGTATTTCAATTTATTTCTTTAAGATTGTTATTTTTTAATATTTTGTTCGCCTCTTTAAAATGACCATTACCTATAAAGCCTTTCCTAGCACTAAAGGGCGAGGGATGTGGTGATTCTAAAATAAAGAATTTGTCAGAAATAAATGGCTTAAATTTTTGTGCACTTTTTCCTCACAATACAAAAACCAAGAAATTCTTATTATTGTTTAGGAATTGAATAAAATTTTTTATAAAAATATCTCAACCAATTTTAGAATGACTATTAGGTATTCCTTGCTCAACAGTTAAACTTGTATTTAGTAAAAGTACACCTTGTTTTGCTCAAAGAGTTAGATCATTGCTTTTGAAAGAAATGTTAGAATATTCATTTTTTATTTCTTTAAAAATATTTAATAAAGATGGTGGAGTTTTAGACATCCTTGTGGAGAATGCCAACCCATCTGCAATATTTTCGGTATGATATGGATCTTGACCAAAAATAACAACTTTCATTTCATGAAATTTTGTTTCCTTGAAACATTTATAAATATCATTTTGTTTAGGATATATTATTTTTTTATTTAATATCTCTTTTTCAAGAAATGTTTGCATTTCTTTATAGTAAGGAAGTTTTGCTTGGGTGGCAATGAAGTCAATATATTCTTTATCCATTAATTAAAACGCACTTTAGATAAATTACCATATTTTTTATTTTTAAGTGTTTTTATTTCGGGATTTCCTTCTAAATGGAAAATAAAAACTATTTCCTTACCATGATTATTTGAAGCAATACTTAGATGCGATATTTTAGAAAAATCAGTTTTATAAAAATATTTTAAAATATCTGTACTTTTATTTCATCTAGATAATTGCTTATATGTTTTAAAATTTGTAAAAACATTTTTATATAAAGACATTTGATTCTCAATCATATTTGGTCTTTCTTGGTTCTCTACTAAAAACTTTCTTTTCAATTTTTTCTTAAGTTCCTCTTCATTAGTTATTGAAATATATTCAATCAATGAAAAGAATGTCATTGCTTCTAAATTTGTTATTAAAAAATCTCTTCTTAATATTTTCTTAATTTCTAGATTGATTCTTAATTTTAAAGATAAATTTACTATTAAATACGTAATTGTTGAAAGAGTTGAAAGAATAATTAAAATTGCAACAATGTTAGCTAGAATATTTGTTCAAAAAATCCCTGCAAAGTGATGCTCATCAAAGTCTTCACCAGGTGTATATCTAAGTATATTGTAAATATTAATCATTTCTTATTCACCTATTCTTATACTAACTAAATGTTTTCAATTATTTATTATAAAGAAATTATTGTTCATATGCATAAAAAAGCTATACAACTCAGTTCAATTATATAAATAAACCAATTATTATAAATGTTATTGAAAATATTGTAATAAGAACTATAACTAAATTTATTCTCTTTAAATAATTTAATTCTTTACTTTTTTCTTTTGGTTTATCAGTATTAAATTGGATCTCCATCGTTTCAATAACATCTTCCTTATTTTTACATCTTTTTTGAACTAGTCCAGCGAAAAAATTCATAACTAAAAATGTGATTACACCAGCCGCCATTCCTTCAGCTATCGAGTTAGTTAACATCATAAACATTATTGTAAGGAATAGCATTGGAATGTCAATGGTTATTTCTCATTCAAAATGTTTTAATTGAGAGATCATTAGTGTTCCAACAATAACTAAAATAGGTCCAATAATTGGTTGATAGAAAGTCATTGTTTCACCAACTAAAACAGGAACAGGCATAAATACTTGCAAGATTGGTCACATTGCTATTGATAATCCAAACATAATGGCTGTTATTATTGAAGAAAAACCTGTTTTAGCTCCAGTAGATACTCCGACTGTCGATTCAACAAATGAAGTAACGGTTGTTGCCCCAATTCCTGCCCCTATGATTGTTCCAACAGCATCTACTTTATTTGCTTTATTTATTCAGTTGGCATCTGATTCATCCAATTTAATCATTCTATTTAAAGACATTAGTGTGCCTGTTGTATCAAAAAAATCTAAATAAACAAATGAAAAAATGGCTAAGTAGGTCATTGGAGATTTTCAAACCGCAGCTTCTCCAAATCCCAATCACCCACCTTGAATAACTTGTTTAAATGTTTTAAAATCACCATAATCACCAATTAGGGAATGTTCAGGAGCAATATTATTAATCGCTTTTGTTTCTAACAGGATAACTAAAATTATTGCTCCAACTACCATTGAAATTAAAATTCCTCCTGGAACTTTTAAATAATGAAGTATTAATCCTGAAAATAACATAAAAGTTGAAAGGATTACTAAGCCATTACTGAAATCACCTAGTGTTGTAAGTGTGCTTGAACTTGATTGAATAATACCTGAACTTTGCATTCCAAGAAAGGCAATAAAAAAACCTAAGGCTGCACCGATAGATAGCTTTAGGTTGGTAGGTATCTTTTTAGTTATAAAATCCCTAGCAGGTGTGATGACAACAAAAAAGTAAACAAATCCCGAAATAATAGTAACAGTCAATGCTCCATTAAAACCAATTGATTGGGAAACTGTATATGCAAAAAAAGCATTTAATCCCATGCCGGGAGCAAGTCCTATCGGAATGTTTGCTCACAATCCCATTAGCACTGTTGCAAAAAATGCCGATATTGCCGTTGCTAAAAATAGTCCTGCTGAAAATTGAGAGGCCGTATTTTCTGGACCTCATGGTAAATTTGGATTAATTAAACTATCGCCAACAATTGATGGATTAACTGCAAGAATATAAGCCATTGCAAGAAAAGTAGATATTCCTCCAATTATTTCTTTTTTAAAAGTCGCGTTCCTTTTATCAAATTTAAAGTAAGTCTTTATGAAATTCATTTCTATCTTTTCTATAATATGATTTTTTTAATTGGTACTTGAATCATAGAAACAAGTTAACAACATTCCCTATTTAAACCAATGATTTGGTCTATGTACTTATTTATTATAGATTAAAAATAATTATTTATAAATATAAAATATAATTTTTTATTTATTTGCACAAAATCTCGGCAGCTATGGCAATCATAGAACCATTATCTGTAGAATACCCCTCCATTGGCATTAAGGTATTATTATGTAATTTAATATATTCACTTCTTAAATAGGAATTTGCACTAACTCCACCAGATAGGATAAGTGTTTTTGGTTTATATTCCTTAATAGCTGTTTTAGTTACATCAATTAAATAATCTATGGCTTGTTTTTGAAAAGAATATGCTAATTGATTTTTATCAATTAACTCTTTTTTTTGAAAATTATTATTAATAATATTAATTACTTGTGTTTTTAATCCACTAAATGAAAAGTCATATTTGTTTTTTGTCTTTGGGACAGTTAAATAAATCAAGTTTTTATATTTATTATTTTTAAAAATATCATCAATTACTTGCCCACCAGGAAAACCAAAACCTAAACTTCTTGCAACCTTGTCAAAAACCTCTCCTAGAGAATCGTCTAATGTTCTACCAATACATTCAAAATCAAACTCATTCTTATGAAAAAATAAACTAGTATGCCCACCCGAAACCACCAAGGATAGTGATGGATAAATTATTACCTTTTCTTTTTCATTCTTATTTCTTAATAATACTGAATAAATATGACCTTCTAAATGATCCACAGGAATTAATTCTTTATTTAAAGAGATAGATAAAGCGTGTGCAAATAAATAACCCATTTTGAGAGATCCAAGTAATCCCGGCTTTTCAGTATAAGCAATATAATCAATTTTTCCTAGATCAAATTCTTTTTTTAATTTTTCTAATAAGATTGCAAAATTATTAACATGCTCTCTAGATGCAATCTCTGGAACTGTTCCACCATATTGTTTGTGAATATTTATTTGACTAATTTTGTAGTTAAGTAATATTACTCCATTTTCAACAATACCAATTGATGTATCATCATGACTAGATTCTATTCCTAAAAATATCATTATTTCACACTACCTATTTGAGGTGTTGAACCATATTCAGGTTTTATCTTTAAAATGTTTTTCTCTAATTTAAAAAGATTAACATAATCATTAAATGAAGATAGTAATTTATTGTAATCTATAATTTTTTCCTCATTAGATTTTTCTACTAATATTGTTTTTGAAACATCTTCAATATTGTTTCTCAAAATCATAAAAGAATGATTCTTATTAGCAGCAATAAATAATTTATCATCGACATGATTATCAAGAAGTTTAAAAGAGTTGGTTGTATAAATATTTGCACTTGTTATTTGTGAAATAGTTCTAACATATATTAAAGTAATTCTTGAACCTGTAAAAGAACCTGGCCCAATATTAATATAAAAATTCTTTATATCTTCTATATGAACTTTCATATCAATTAATAAAGTATTGAAAAAACTAGCAACCTCCTCAACTTTATAAATTGTTTTGATTATTGTTTTGATTTTAATTTTGAAATTTTCATCTAACAAACAAGCAACAAATTCACTTTGTGTAGTATCTAAAAATATATTCATTTAAATACCTTCTACTTCATAAGATCTTTGATTATCATTAACGTAACTAATATTAATCTTAATACTATTATTAAAATTTATATTAAGGTTTTTTGATCATTCAATAATAATTAATTTATCTTCAAAAAAATCATAATAAGGTTCTAAATTTCCTTTAATGTTATATGCATCAATATGAACTATCTTGTTATATAAATTCATAATTTGAAAAGAAGGAGAGGTGACTGTTTCCTTTTCGCCCATTTGTTTAGCTATTTCCTTAACAAGAAATGTTTTTCCTGTGCCTATTTCTCCATTAAGTAAAATAATTTTTTTCTCACTTAAATTCCTAATTAAATAAGCGACAAATTCAGGGACTTCTTTTTTAGAGATAATTTGTTTCATGTAATTAATTATAAGTTATTGCTATTCAATAACTCTATTTTTTTTCGCTGAAACCTTAGCTCAGCATTTATTACTTGATTAAACTTCTCTAGATCTGATTTTTTTTCAATTAATATACTAACTTTAACACCATTTCTAACAATCAATTCTCTAATTAATTCATTAGTCATTCTGTCAAACAATTCTCTTTCATTTCCAATATCTTTCATATCTTTTTGCAAAGTAAAATATGTCATTATTGTCACAATTATTATATACAAAGGGAAAAATCAAATAGCAATGTTAACAACTAAAAATAAGATTGCTAAAACGCCAGAATTAGTTCTAGATGCTAATCAAATTGTAATGGTTGTTATTGCACAAATAATTAAAGAAGTAAAAAACATTATCAGACGTTGTCTAAATAAATATCTATTAAACAAGATGTTATTAAGCTTCATTTATCTTTCTTTTAGATCATGTATTGTCTTCATGTCTAACAAACGATCCATCTAATGTTAATAATTTATAAATTTCACCCATTTTTGTTTCTCTTAATTTATCTTTACTTAAAGATCTTGCATTATTACTATTTCATTCTTCAGATAAAACAAATTCAACCTTATCAAATATTTCTTGAAAAGTAAATTCTCTCTCCTCATTGCTTTCATTGTTGAATAATGAGTGGATTACACTTAATATTGTGTTATTCATAATTACATTCTTTCCGGAGCAGAAACCCCTAATAAACTTAGTCCTATTTTTATTACTATACTGCAGGCTTTAACTAAAGCAACCATCTCTTCTTCTCTAATGTTACCAAGAATTTTACAATTTGAATAAAATGAGTTGAATTCTTTTGCAAGTGTAATTAGATATTGAGGTAATAAATGTACTTTATTGTTGGATGCTATTTGTTTTAATATAGTTGGAAATTGCTCAAGCATTCCAACAAGTTCCTTTTCTTTTGAATCGGGATTATCAAATTTCTTATATTCCTTAAATTCCGATTTCTTTATTAGTTGTTGAGTTCTGGCATAAGCATATTGAACTATGAAAACGGGATTATCATTAGTATTCATGCTGGCCAAATCAAGATCAAAATCTATTTGAGAATTTACTGATCTATTAACAAGGAAAAATCTTGTAGTGTCAACACCAACTTGTTTAACTAACTCAGATAGATAAAGTGATGTGCCTTTTCTTTTAGACATTTTTAACTCTTCACCATTTTTAAGAAGCTTAACTAATTGGAGAACTATTATTTCTAATTGATCTTTGTGACCCATTAAACTCATTGCTATTTCTATTCTCTTAATATAACCAGAGTGATCAGCACCTCAAATATTAATTAGTTTTGAAATATTTTTATCTCTACTTACTTTGATGTTATGATAAATAATATCTGGAAGAAAATAAGTATATGAACCATCCTGTTTGATTAGAACTCTATCCTTATCATCACCATAATCAGTAGTTTTTAATCAAGTAGCTCCTTCTTTAACAAATACTCCATCAATTTCTTTTAATTTATCTTTAATAAGAGTGCCTTGATATAAACTTTTTTCAGAGAAATAAATATCAAAATTAACTTTCATCAATTCTAAATCTTTTCTAATTTGAGAAAGCATAATTTCTGTTGCTAGTTCCTTGACACTTTCTTTTACATCTTCATATTTTTTATTGAGTCAGAAATCATTAATTTTTTCTTTAATTTGTTTAGCACATCAAATGATGTCCTGACCATGATAACTTCCTTCTGGTAGTTCCACTTCAATATCAAAAAGCTGCAAATATCTAATATAGCAAGCATATGCTAACATATCCATTTGACTTCCTGCATCGTTTATGTAATATTCTTTAGTAACTTTAATACCAACATGTTGCAAAATATTTGATAATGAATCACCTAATGCAGCACCTCTAGCGTGTGCAACATGAAGAAAACCCGTTGGGTTAGCTGAAACAAATTCAAGATTATAATGAAGTTTGGACTTATCTTTTCCATATTCAAGATCTTCTTTAATTATATTTTCAATTATTTTTGAATAATAATCATTTGAAAGATAAAAATTAATAAAACCTGGGGACACTATTTCAATTCTTTTCACCATTGTTTTTTCTTTATTAAACTTTTCTACAATCATTTCAGCAATCTCACCTGGTTTCTTTTTGACAGATTTAGAAAGAATCATTGAAATATTTGTAGAAAAATCACCAAACTCATTGTTCGTTGGTTTTGTAACAGCGAAATTAATTTTTTCAAAATTATATTCTTTTACTATTTTATTTAATTCATTGAAAATAAGTAAATTCATTTGTTTATATTATATATAAAATATTCAAATAATATTTTGGAAAGGTATTTATAAAAAATTGTTAGTGGTTAATGTATGGAGTAATGAAATCATTCAAGTTTTCATATTTATCTAGAATTTCTTCTTTATCCATATCAACAAGAATTATTCCCTTGTCAATTATTATAACTCTATCAACTAAATGCTCAACTTCATCCATATCATGTGAAATTAGAACTATTGTCATATTATTTTCTTTTGCATAAAGTTTTATAAAGTCTTTTATCTTTGTTCTAATAGTAATATCAAGACCTGTTGAAATTTCATCAAGAAAAAGAACTTTAGGTTTGTGGATCAAAGCTAACAAAGCATTTAACCTTTGTTGTTGACCACCTGATAAAGAACTTGCATGCTTTTTATAAAATTCATTTATACCAAATATATGAATTAAAGCATTTAATTCATTTTCATCAATTTTTGTTCCATAAATTTCAATAACAAAAGCAATTATTTCTTTTACAGAAAGGCCAGGTGGATATGAAGATTCTTGAAATTGAATACCCACTTCTTCTAAGTGACTTTTTTTGTAATCAAATAAATAATGGACTTCACCTGATGTTTGTTTATTTAGTCCTGCCAATATCTCAACTAATGTTGTTTTTCCGGCACCATTAGCACCAAGAATACCAACAGATTCACCTTCACGTATTTTGAAAGTAATATCTTGTAAAACCGTTTTAGCGTGTTTTAATTTACCAAAATCTTTTCTTAAATTAACAACATCAATTAAAACTTTCTTATTTCCTTTTTGAGGTGTTTTAATTATTTCTACTTCTTCTCTATGAGCCTCTAAATAATTTAAATTCGAAAGAAAATCTCTTATTGCTTTAGATTCTAATTTATCAAATTCAACTTTTAATTCATTGTTTTCTTGTTCCATAGACATATCCTATCTTGTACTCCATTTAAATGTTTTTACAGCTATCCCAGAGAAAATTCCAGTAAAGACAAATGGCATAATTAAATTTAATATTTTATCTGCTTTATTAAACATCACTGTTACCTCATCGTCTTTATATTTCAACATTTCAAAAGGTTTTGAAACATCAAAAATATTAGAAGATGAATTAATAACTAATCTTACATCTGCTGTAAATGGCGGCACTAATAATGAAGTATCAAGCACTCCTGTAAATGACTCAATCATTAACCCTGTTGAATATCTAAAAGGACTTAAGAAACTAATATATTTCATAAATTCAATATTAACAATCATTGGTAATGGTAAAACTTGTGCTGATAAAAATTGAGATATAATTAAAATTGGAATTCCTAAACCTTGAATTGCTAATGTTGATCTAGAAGTTGAAACTAGAACAAAACCTAGAGATATACCAACAATAATATTCATTATAATCCCTCATAAGAATCCACCTCAATTAACGTGTTCTAAGGTATTTTTAAGTGTTGGTGAGAATAGAAAGATAGCCCCACCAGTTGCAGTTGCACCAGGCAATTGTTGAATATCTCTACCTTCATCCATATTTGCTAAAAATATAAGTATTCCAATACCAAATGTTCAAAAAGTTGAAATAATCATAACTAAGAAATAGAAAAGACCAGCAACCATTAGGAACATTCATGGTTTAATAGGTGTTACTCCAATACGTTTTAACAAAGCAGATCTTTTAAATTCAAAAATAGCTTGCGGCATAGCTGTTAAAGCTATGGACATCGAAGCAATAGCCATTGCTCCACCAAATAATTGGTCAAACCCTAGTAGTGTTCCTAATAAGGCAACAAATATTAAAGGAAATACAAAAGAAAAAAAAGGTCCAAAGAAACTTTTTCAAAAATATAAGTTAATAATCTTAATTACTGAAACCATGTAATTAATGATAACACATTTTTTTATTTTAAATTAAATATTTTTTATTCTGAAGTATTAACAATCATATAAACTTCATCATCTATTCAAATAGTAGAACCAACAAAAATCTTTGTACTTCTACCTTTAGGTTTTTCATTATCTATTTTAATATTGCTATTTTCAATAAAATCCTTTGCCTGTCCACCTGTATCTATTAAATTAAGTTTTTTTATTAATTGACCTAATTTAATGTATTGACCCTTTATTTCTACCTTCATATTTGATATACCTTTCTTTTTTCTTTTTTAGTAACTTCTTTGTGGAGCAATAAGTTGTTTGTTTTTCGGATTTGATTTACCAATAATGACAAATCTATCAATACCATTATTAAATTTTAGCTGTATTTCACCTTCAAATACAGCAATAGCTTCTTTAAGGAATTTATAATTAACAGTAAAAATTAAATCATCACCAACAAAGTTCTTGGTTTTTATAATGACACTTGAATTACCAATCTCTTCCTTAACAGAAATAACTCTAATCTCTTTCTGATCAATTTCAAATCTTAATCTATGAAATGTATCCGAAGAAATAACAACAGCCTTATTAATTGCATCTATTAATTCCCTCTTATCGATAGTTAATGTTCTTGAAAAACTTTCTGGAAAAATTTTAGAAACATCCTTATATGGTGCATCAATTAATTTTGATTGAATTATCATTTCTTCATAAACTAAATTAATTTTATAGTCATTAACATACATTTCTACATCATCATTAATAGTATCTGGAATAAATTCTTTTAGATTTTTAGCAAATATTGAAACATTAAAACTAACTCCTCTAGAATCATTCATTTCAATTTCTTCATATGCAACCCTATATGAATCAGTCGCTATTAGTTTCATCACATTATTTGAATAATCAATATTAACACCATTAAATATAATGTCTACATCACTTGATGATGCTGCAAATAAAACATTTTTAGCTGCATTTCTTAATTGTTTTGCATTAACTGTTAATTTAATACCTTGTAATGAAAAATCTATAATTGGATATTCAGAAGCATCAAATAAATTCAATTCATACTTATCAGTTCCGTTAGTAATGAATAATATGTTCCCTTTATTGAAAACTTCAATATTTCCATTGCATTTTCTAGTAATGTTTGCAAATAACATTGAAGGTATTAGTAATTTACCTGTTTCTTCAATCATTAAAATATTATCCTTGGGATGAATTATTTTAATGATTGATAGGTTCCCATCAGATCCGATGATTGATAATCTATCTTCCAGGACTTCAAACAATATTCCTCTTAAAGGAAGAAATATATTGCTATTATTAATACACTTACCTACTTCATCAAGAGTTTTAATAATTTCTTTTGCATCAACGATTATTTTCATATAATTCTTTTCTTTCTTTTTTAATTTTTTATAATAAGGAGTGTGGATATTGTTTATAAGTTTCAAACACACCACAAACACCAGCGTTTTTAGGATAATTTAGTGTGGGAAACTTAACGGTTTTAATTTTTATAAATAAAACCATTGAACATAACACTTCTCGATATGGATGCTACATTTCTGTCCTGACCAAGTTACAAGGTTGCTATTTCAATGGCTCTATAATTATATATAAATTTATGAAGGTTTTTTTAATATTCTAAACATATTAGTTTTGTATATTTCAACACCGGGTTGGTTGAATGGATTCACTTCCATTAAATAAGCACTCATTGCGACTGCTCTTTCAAAAAACATAATAATTGCCCCAAATATTTCTTCATTCAATTCAGGAAGTTCGATATGTATGTTAGGGACTTGACCGACTGAAGAGTGAGCATCCAAAGTGGCCTGAAATGCAACGTTATTTATTTCATGAACACTTCTATTTATTAAATAATTTAAATTATCTAAGTTATCTCTGTCTTCAACAATTTCTAAATCAATAATTGGTTTTTTAACAGTTATCACTGTTTCAAATAGCATTTTAGAACCTTCTTGAATAAATTGACCTAATGAGTGCAAATCTGTTGAAAAAATTGCACTGCTTGGTAGAAGACCTTTATTTAATTTCCCTTCCGATTCCCCAAATAATTGTTTCCATCACTCTAAGAAAAAATCTAAATTAGGTTCATAAGCAACGATCATTTCAGAAGCAAACTTTTTTTCCTTTCAAAGAATGAATCTTGTAACAGCATATTGATAAGCTAAATTATCTTCTAATGAATCAATAGAATAATCTTCATTAGATATTTTTGCACCATGAATAATTTTTTTGATGTTTAATCCAATACATGCAAATGGAAATAGGCCAACAGGTGTTAAAACTGAAAATCTACCACCAATATTATCGGGAATAACAAATTTTTGATATCCTTCTTGTTCTGCTAATTGAAATAATGATCCTTTATTAGCATCTGTTGTTGCAATAATATAATCTTTAGCATTATTTTTACCAATAGTATCTTCTAATAATTTTTTAAACATTCTAAAAGCTATTGCAGGCTCTGTTGTTGTTCCTGATTTAGAAATAACATTAATAGCAAATCTTTTATTTTCAACATATTTTAATTTTTGAGCAAGATCAGTTGAAGAAAGAGATTCACCTGCAAAAATGATTTCCATTTTCTTTTCTTCAGGCATAGGGTAGTTACCCAAAATAAAATCAATACCAGCTTTAATTCCTAGATATGAACCACCAATACCAACAACCACCAAAACATCTATTCCAGCAGTGTGCAATCTTTTTGCGATAGTTTCCATTTCCTTAATATCTTGGATATCAATATTATTTGGAAGATCTTTTCATCCTAAGAATTCATTTCCTTCAGATTCATATCTCTCCATTTTATCATGAATTTCTTTAACCTGTTTTTCATATTTCATTACATTTGTAAAGTCAATTGCTCTACTAATATTTAATTTTATTTTATTCATTTCATAACCTCACTTTCATTATATTTTGATAAATTATGAAATCCACTTTTTGTTTCATTAATTTCATATTTGAAAGGGAAATTTAGAAAATCAGGTTTTCCTGTTTTAAAGTCACAAAAATAAATATCATCTTTAATATATTTAACTAATAATTCTAGTTCTTCACCAATTTTAAAAATAGATTTTAAGTTTTCAATATAATAATCAGATATATCATTTACATAAACGACACCCATTTTTTTATTTTTTGTAAGCACCACAAGAAAATTCTTATTAATTCTTGTCACTTTACCCTTTATATATGCTTTTCTATCCATAATTAATAATTATATTATTTTTATTCCTTTTTTTCCTATTTCAAATACTTGTTTTCCAATTTTCTTCTTAATTTTGAAAATAACTTGATCAACAACTCTTGTATAATCTTCTCCAGTATCATTTCATATAGTTGAAAATATTTTTTGCTTACTAATATAATCTTCACTGGCATCAGTCATTAGAATATTCATTAATTGAAATTCTTTCTTTGTTAGATGTATTCTTTTATCATTTAAGTAAAATACATTCTTTAAATTATCAAGAATCATCCCCTTATGAATTATTACAGTCTTTTTATTGTGTGAATCTCAAGATCTTCTTAGAATTGCAATTATTTTTCATTTTAGATATTCATAGTCATCATCTTTGTAAATAATCTCATCATTTCCTCATTTATAAAAAATAAAATCGCTTTTTTTAAACTCTTTAAGAAGAAGAACTTGAAGATAAATAGAGTTTTTTCTATGACAAAAGTCATAAAATTCTCAATTAAATAGCTTTTCCTGACCTTCAAAATAATCAATAACCATAATATCTGGTACTTCAAAATTTTCTATATTCTCTATCTCTTTGAAGTTTGAATAACTTCAAGTCATATTAAAGTATTTTTGAGATTCTACCAATATTTTATCAATTTCTTCCTTATTTGTGTTTTCATGAGTAATAACTAAAACCTTTAAAGGATGCTTATCTAAATTTTTATTTAAATGATTTATCATAATTAATATTATATAAATATAATTATAAAATATGCAAACAAAAAAAATTGTTGGGATAATTATTTCGAAATCTCTATACCTTGATAATGATGAAATCCTCAATGTTCATAGTGAAAATGCAATAATAAAGATATATGCAAAAGGTGTAAAAAAAATTGAAAGCAAGAATAGACCAAATGTCATTGTCGGATCTTTGGTAGATTTTGAAATTCTAGAAAATTACTCCACAAATGTTTGATTTTTTTTAAAAAAAGCCACAATTATTAAGGGTTTACCTGATATAACTAAAAATAATGCAGACAAAATAGGGATTTTAATAAAAATACTTTGAAAAATAAGAAATTTTAGTGAAGATGTTTTTAAAATCTATAATTTATTACTAAAAGATTTTGAAAGTCATGATTTTTATAAAATTCAGACATTTTTAGTTTCAAAAATATTAGAAAGTAATGGTGAAGGTTTGTCATTTCAGAATTGTGTCATCTGTTCAACTAATCAAAATCTATATAGTTTTGATATTGCCCAAGGTGGTATGCTTTGTAAAAAACATGGAAAATATCCAACTTCATTAGATTTATTAAAGTCCTTATATTCTATAAGTGATTCAGTAGAAAAATACATTAAAATAACAACATTAGAAATTAATAAAAATATATTTAAAATATTGAGTAGTTTATTAAATTAATTTAGGTCCCATTAAGAGTGAGAAATGGCAAGGGATAGAGGAATCGAACCCCTACATACAGGTTTGGAATCTGTAGCACTACCATTATACTAATCCCTTAATTATATATTTTTAATAATTATAAAATATAATAAAAGAAAATATGAAATATTGTTTTAATATTAAGGAATAAAATGATAGTAACAATTGAAAAGTATAATCAAAATGGTGAGGGCATTGCTTTTGTTGATAATAAACCGATTTATATATTCGGAACTATAAAAAATGAAGTAGTAAAAATAAAAATAATTTTAGAAAAAGAGAAATATTCAATTGGTGAAATAACTGAAATAATTAAATCATCAAAAAATAGAAGAAAAGAAGTATTTGAGAACGCTAATCTAATAGGCGGTTATGAACTTATCCATATGAATCAAATAGAGCAATTAGCTTTTAAGAGTGAAAAAGTTATAAATGATTTTAAAAATATTGCAAAAACTGATTTGAAGAATTTAGAAACTTTTGTTGGAAAAAAAGAATTTTATTATCGAAATAAAATTACTCTACATGATGGATATTTTTATCAGAAGAAGACAAAAAATAAAATTGAAATAGATAACTATATGTTGTCATCTATTAAACATAATGAAAAACTTCTAGGTGAAATAATTTATAGATCATTAGATAATTTAATAGTTGGTGATAAGAAATCAGGTTTAATGACTACTGATTCAATGTTTGGTCTTAAATTTAATGTAGGTATTAGTTCTTTCTATCAAGTAAATAAGGAAGTTGCTGAGGAAGCATACAAAGATATTAAGAAATATGTAATTAAAAATGGTAAAACACTAGATTTATATTCAGGAATAGGGACAATTGCTATTTATGTTAGTGATATTTCTGATTCTGTTGTTGCTGTTGAAAATAATAAAGATTCATATAAAAACGCAATTCAAAATATTGTTCAAAATCACATAACTAATGTTAGATTTATTAAAGCAGATGTTGAAATATTTTTAAAGAAAAATAATAGTTATTTTGATACATTTATTCTAGATCCTCCTAGAGAAGGTATGAGTTCTAAAACAATAAAAACACTCATTTTAAAATTTAAACCAAAAAGAATAATTTATCTTTCATGCAATCCAGGAACACAAGCTGCTGATTTTTCTAAATTAAAAAGACATTATAAAATAATATATAACAAAATTTATGATATGTTTCCACAAACAAAACATATTGAATCATTAATTGTTTTAGATAAAAAAATATAGATTTATTTACCAATTCTAAAGTTACAAATGTCACCATCTTTAACATTATATGTTTTTCCTTCAATATGCATTTTACCATTATCTTTAGCGCCCTTTTCACCATTAAATTTAATGAAATCATTATATTCAATAATTTCAGCTCTAATAAAATTCTTTTCAAAATCAGTATGAATTATTCCAGCACATTGTGGAGCTGTCATACCACTTTTAAAAACTCATGCTCTCGTTTCTTGAACACCAACTGTAAAGTATGTAAGTAAATTTAATCATTTAAATGACTTTGCAATTAACCTATCTAAACCAGATGTTTTAAGACCATATTCTTCTAAGAACATTTCCTTACTATTATCATCTTCAATCATTGCAATTTCAGCTTCAATTTCTACAGATAATCCAATAATTTCTAATTTTAGATTTTTAACAAAATCTGCTAATTTTTTAAATTCAGGTTCATCTAGTGGTGTTGCAGCAAAAGAAACATCTACATTTCCAACAACTAACATTGGTTTAATTGTTAATAATTGATATCCCTTAATAATTTTCCATTCATCTTCATCAAAACTTATATCTCTTGCTGGTATTGATTTTTCAAATCCTTCAATTAATTTATTTATAACATCCATTTCTTTTATTAGAAGTTTATCACCATTATTAATTGCTCTTTTTGCTATTCTTGCTTTTACATTTGACACTACTTGCATGTCGGCAAGTAACAATTCTAAATTAATCGTTTCAAAATCCCTAATTGAATCAACTGAATTGACAACATGTAAAATATCTTCATTCTTAAAACATCTAATAACATGTACTATCAAATCTACTTCTCTAATATTGGAAAGAAATTTATTTCCTAATCCTTCACCTTTAGATGCACCTTTAACTAAGCCGGCAATATCAACAAATTCAAAAGTTGCTTTAACAACTTTTTTTGTTTTAACTATATTTGATAAAATATTAATCCTTTTATCATTTAATTCAACAATACTAACATTAGGATTAATAGTTGTAAAAGCATAATTTGAAGACTCAACTTTCATTTTTGTTAAACCTGAAAACAAGGTGCTTTTTCCGACATTAGGTAATCCGACAATTCCTGCTTTTAATGACATATAACCTCTTTTAATAAATATTAATAAGTATAAACTAAAATATATATAATAATATTAATAATGTTTGACACAATAGTTGCAATAGCTTCGGGCAATATAAACCAAGCAATATCAATAATAAGAATCAGTGGACCTGACTCTTTTTCTATAATATCTAAAATTTTTACTGGGAAAATTGGTGCTGACAAAACAATTTCTTTTGGTTACATTGTCGATGCTGATAATAAAAAAATTGATGAGGTTTTAGTAAATTTTTTTAAAGGAAAAAATAATTTTGTTGGTGAAGACACTATTGAAATAAATGCACATGGTGGAGTAGTTGTAACCAATATGATCATAGAATTAATTGTCAGTAATGGAGCAAGATATGCTACTCCAGGCGAATTTTCAAGAAGAGCTTTTTTAAATGGTAAATTAGATTTAATAAAAGCCGAAAGTATTAATGATCTAATACACTCTAAAACAATTTTTCAAGCAAAAATAGCAGTTCAAAAATTTAATAATAAATCATCAGAATTAATTTTAGAATTAATTAATGAAATTGAAAAAGTTATAGGAATTTGTGAAGTGAATATTGATTATCCTGAATATGATGATGTGGAGCAAATGGATACCCTTAAACTAATTGATTTTTCAAAAAAAATAATTTCTAAAATAGAAGAAATAGTTAAAGTTTCCAAGCAAAATCAAATATTTACAACAGTACAATCTATTGCAATTGTCGGTCTTCCAAATGTTGGTAAAAGTTCCCTTATGAATGCAATATTAAATCAGGAAAAATCAATAGTAACAGATATTGCCGGAACTACAAGAGATATTGTTGAAGGAGAAATTGTGTTTAATAATATTATTCTTAAATTCAGGGATACTGCAGGTATAAGGAATTCAACAGATGTTATTGAAAAAATCGGTATTGAAAAAACTTATAAAGAGATTGATAATTCATCAATCATTGTTCATGTCTTAGATGCAAGTAAAAAAGAAGATGAAGTAGACAAACAAATAGAATTAATATCAAAAGATAAAATATATTTTAAAGTCTTTAATAAAATGGATTTAATTAATGATAAGAGCAAAAATAAAGAAAAAATTTTTATATCAGCAAAAGAAAAAAACATAACTCAATTAGAAACTGCTTTTAATAATATATTTAAGAACATAAATATAGAATCTAGTTTTTTCTTTAATGGTAGACAAGTAGCATTGCTTGAAAAAGGAAAAAAATTAATAAATGAAGCTATTAATGCAATGAATGATAACATGGGATTTGATGTAGTAATTGTTGATTTTGTTGCCGCTTGAGAAAGCTTCAAATCAATTATTGGGGAAGTAAATAAAGAAGATTTGCTTGATAGTATTTTTTCAAATTTTTGTTTAGGTAAATAGAAGTTATTTATGAAGAAGTATATAGATTTACATGCACATCCATTAAAAGAATATTTTGATTTTCCAGAAATCATAATAGAGAAATCATATGAAAAAGGAATAACAAGATTGTTTATTGTAGGTACTACTATTGAGGAATCGAAAGAAGTTAAAGATTTATGTGTTAAATACAATTATACATTTCCAATAATAGGTATTCATCCAAATAGTGCAACAAATAGAAGTGATCTTAAAGAATTAAAGAAATTAGTTGATGATTCCATTGTAGGAATTGGTGAAATTGGATTAGACTTTCATTATGATGATTCCCCCTCTAAAGAAGAGCAAAAATTTTTCTTTCGAAAACAAATAGAAATAGCTTTAGAAAAAAATATCCCGATTATTATTCATAGTAGAGATGCAACCGAAGAAACATTTAACTTGCTCAAAGAATATAAAGATAACCATCCAAGTTTAAGAATTATTTTGCATTCTTATTCTTCAGGTCCTGAATGAGTCGAAAAATTTTTATCAATAGGAGCCTATTTATCATTTTCTGGTATTGTTACATTTAAGAGTGCTAAATCAATGCAAGAAGCTTTGAGAAGAACACCAATTGATAAACTTTTTTATGAAACTGACACTCCATATTTAACACCTACTCCTAAAAGAGGTAAAATTAACAAGCCATATTATGCAATTTATATTGCTAATTTTATTGCAGAATTAAAAGGTATAACTGTTGATGAACTTAATTATCAAATAAACAAAAATATTGAATATGTTTTCAATTTAAAGAAGGAAAATAATGGATAAAAAATATGCAATGAAAAGGTTTGGTCAAAATTTTTTGCAAGATGAACAAGTATTAAAAAGAATAGTTTCCAGTATTAATATTGAAAATAAAAAAATTATTGAAATTGGACCAGGAAAGGGAGCCCTTTCTAAATTAATTTTATTAGAGGCTGACAAATTAGTTGCTTTTGAAATTGATTATAATTTATCAAATTTCTTAAAATT
Source organism: Metamycoplasmataceae bacterium (assembly GCA_051656785.1). Lineage (GTDB taxonomy): Bacteria > Bacillota_I > Bacilli_A > Mycoplasmatales > Metamycoplasmataceae > UBA710. Next base: position 79,106 of record JBOFJK010000002.1, on the reverse strand, counting down.
AGAAATTGAAAATGAAAAGTTTTTTTTAATAAATAAAGATTTTTTAGAAGTTGATTTATCAAGCTATACTGGTTATTCAATAATTGCAAATATTCCCTACAATATTACAACTCCAATCCTTTTCAAAATATTTGAAAATCATTCTAATTTTGATGATGTTCTTTTGATGGTTCAAAAAGAAGTGGCTGAAAGAATTTGTGCTAAACCTGGTACAAGTAATTATGGAAAATTAAGTGTTACAACAGCAAATTTTGCAACTGTTAAAAAATTATTTGATATAGGTCCAAAAGCATTCTATCCAATACCTAAAGTAACATCATCCATCATCCATTTAAAGATGAATAAAAATGAATGAGATATTTATGATGAAAAGTTCTTAAATTTCATAAAGAATTGTTTTGGAATGAGGAGAAAAACACTAATAAATAATTTAAAAAATCATAAGAATTATAATGAAAATCTAGTTAAAAAATTTCTTATTGATAATAATCTTAATATTGATATTAGGCCCCAAATATTAAATCTAAATCAATACAAAGAATTATTCAAATTATTAAAATAATTTTGTATTAAAAAGGTACAAAATAATTAAAATATTAACAAAAAAATAGTTTTGTAATATAATAAATAAAAAACAATCTCATAGTAATAACGAATTTGGAGGCAACATGTCAATAAATAGAAAAATTTTAGAAACCTCAGTTATAAATTTAGGTGAAACAAAAGTTTTAGTAGGTGAAGCTGAAAAAACAAGGGAAACAGAACTTTTTCATTTTGGAAATAGAACCTCTTTAACAATTGATGAAATTAGAACATTAAGAGATCAATTCAAAAACAAAAAATTGTTTTCTAAAATAATTGAAAATGCAGAAGGGTCAATTTTCTTAACTGATACATTAACAAAAGAAGAACAAATATTTTTAGATGCTAAATTATTGACTGTTAAACAAGTTGCTTTTTTAGCTGTGTATTATAAAAATCAATTAAACAAAAAAAGTTCATTTATTAAAATTGTAAAAAATACTGAAGATTCTCTATTTGATAATTGATTTAATGTTCACATTAAATACCATTTTTTAATTAAATTAGGTGATTTTTATAATGAAACTATTAGTTCTTTATCTGAATTAAAAGACAATCAAAGTGCTAATCTTTATGAGTCTGATATTGAATCAGAAAAAAAAGCTACAATAAAATGAATTGAAAAAACTTTCTTGAAAGATTTTAGAGCTTTCCTATTAACTGATTGAAAAAAAGCTCTAGAAAAAAATGATGCATTTGCTGAAAAAGTTTCAAAGAAAAATGAGACAATAATATTTAATTAATTAATATTAAAGTCAAACTTTTTTTGTAAATTATCAAAAGATTGGCATAAATGAAGGAAATGTATAATAATGAATAATTTAAATTCTAACATAAGGTTATTTGGAATGCCTAATTGTCAAAAATTAGCTAAAAAAGTATCTAAAATTTCAGGTATTAAATTAGTTGAAATAAAGAAAACAACATTTGCAGATGGTGAAATGATTCTAAAATCTGTTGATACAGTTCGTAATGCAAATGTTTTTGTTATTGGTAATACTTCTTCATCTGAATCCATAATGGAACTATTACTTTTTATTGATTCTATAAAAAGAGCTAGTGCTGGTACAATCACTGTTATAAATTCATATTATGGTTATTCAAGACAAGATAGAAAGGCAAAACAAAGAGAACCTATTGGTGCAAGATTAATGGCAAATATTCTTGAGATTGCTGGGGTAAATAAACTTATAACAGTTGATTTACATAACCCATCAATACAAGGTTTTTTTAATATTCCTGTAGATGACTTAAGATGATCAATAAGTTTAGCTAGTTATTTAAGTGAAACAAGTAGTAATCTTAAATTTTCAATTGTTTCACCAGATCATGGTGGTGCAGTTAGAGCAAGAGTTTTAGCTGAATTAATATCACAAACAGTAAAGATAGCTATTATTGATAAAAGACGTACAGGTGCAAATAAAAGTGAAATTCTTGGAATCCTTGGAAATGTTAAAGGTAAAAACATAATTATAATTGATGACATCATAGATACTGGTAACACAATCCTTAAGGCTGCTGAAGCATTAAGGAAAGAAGGTGCTAAGAAGATATATATTGCTGCAACTCATGGTTTATTTACTAAATCATTTGATGGTTTTGAAAAGTCTGAATTTATTGATAAAGTTTTAGTTTCAGATTCGATTGAAAAAGTATATGATATTAAATCTAAGAAATTACAAATTATCTCATTAGCCCCATTAATTTCTGATGTTATTAAAGCATCAATTGAATCAAAATCTATTTCTCAAATATATGAAAAAATAAAAGTAGAAAATGACCTTTAAAGAAAAAACATTTGATTTAATTGGTAAGAATAATGATATTTTTGTTGATTTAGAAAAATATGCTAATTTAATTGAAGAAATTAATAAGGTTTCAAATTTAACAGGCTTTACTGGTGATTCACTTTGACGTGAAGGTATTTATCAATCAATTATTTTGATGCAAGAGTCATTTAAAGATACTAAAAACAAAAAAATGCTTGATATAGGCTCAGGTGTTGGATTTCCTTCAGTCCCCTTTCTTATATATAAAAGAAATTTTGATTTATATATTTGTGAACCAAATAAAAAAAGAATTAATTTTTTAAAAATGGTCAATGAAAAACTATCTTTAAATATAAACTTTATTGTTGAAAGAATTGAAGATTGTAGAGAAACAGAATTATTTGATCTTATTACTGCAAGAGCAGTAACATCTCTAAAAAATTTAATAGAAATATCATCAAAAGTAGGTTCTATTAATGCTAAATATTCATTTTTAAAAGGTCCTAAGGTGTATGAAGAATTAAAAGAATCAAATTGAATAATAAATGAACTATCATTAAAAATTTATATTGACAAAGTAGATATAGATGAAAATATTAATACAAACTACCTGTGTAAATATGAGAAAAATCAACCAACTCCTAAAAAATATCCAAGACCTTGATTAATAGTTAATAAAAAATAACATTCTATGATACAATTTTAAATATTTGTATTAAGGAAAAAAGTGAGCAAATTATTTAAAGAAATTCTAAAATCATTCTCAAAAACTAAGACCCTTTTAATAGGACTTATAGTTTTAATTTTCCTTTCCTCAGGGGTTTTCACTCTTTTAAGTGATGTTAATAAGAATTATATTAATCAATTTGATGATTACAAACGAATTTCGAAAATTCATGATTTAACTGTTGATACTGAAATAGCAGCCACTGGAGAAAGACCAACTAATACCTACATTCCTGCTGAATCTCAAGAAAAAATTGAGTATGTCTCAGCAGAAAGTATTCTTGATACAAAAAAAGCAATAAGATTTCCTAAAAATCAAATAGAAATCTATAAAAATGAAGGATATATTAAAATATCTAAACTTTCAATTGTAGGCTCAGAAGGAAATCATAATTATTTGAAGGTAAAAGACCTATATAGATTCATGGAGACTAACAAAATTGCTGATTCTATAGATCATAATACCGGTTTAGTTGAATCAAGAAACTTTTCTTCTTCCTCACTCCAAGAATATATTAGTCCTGGAGTTCCAATACCTACTTCTCACACCTTAAAAGCAACTGATAAAATAGCTAATTTCAAATTCAGTGATAGTGATATTAAATTAGGAGATTTAGTAACTATTTTTCCTGGTTCAACCTCAATATTAGGTGCAACTGATGATAGACTAACTAATATTAAAGGTTTTTTTATTAATGCAAGTACACATGAAGCGACCATTTCACAATCTAAGAAAGAAACCTGAGAAAAACAAGGATTATTGATTACTATTACTCCAGAACAAACGGCTAGATTGTTAGGATTTACTAAGGATAATGAAGGTCGCGGATCTATATATAAAGTTGATGAAAATTTATCACAAACTGGTGTTTTCACAATTGATCCTCCCTCTGGTTTCCCTAGGAAATGAAGATTTCAAAGATCAATAAATAAAACTATAATAAAAACTGGTTTTTCAATTAATTTGAATGGAACAATAAATAGTGATATTAATAATAATAACATTAATCAATTCTTTCTTTTTGATCAAAATTTTGTAATTCCTAATTCATGAATAGTTTTAGAAAAAACGACTTATGAATATGAGAGATATTATTCAAAGCTAAATTTTGATTTTTCTAACAACGGATCTAATAACAACAAGTTATGAACCAAAAATTATAAAGATTATATAAACAAAGTAAGTCAAAATATAGAGGATGAAGATTATCTTTCTAAGGTTTCATTTTGAAAGAAAACACAAATAATAGAAATTGTCGAAAATGACAAAGTAACAGTTATTGATCCTAGTGAAACTATAAGAATATCTCAACTAATTTCTTCAAATGATTTAAATAGAATATTAGTAAGAAAAAACTCGAAAATTAATAGCCCTAGATCTCCCTCTAACTCTGATTTAAATAGAAATTCTATTTTATGAATCGAAAGAGAAACAGGATTTATTTCACAATCAGATATTGATTTAATATTAATGAATCCAAATAGTGATACAGCAACTAAAGTCAGAACTATACTTAACAACACTAATGCAAAAAATGAAAGAATTCAAAAAATTGATAATGGAGCAAAATCAATTGCTCAAGAAGCCCTATACAAAGAAATTTTGACTTTAGTTGGAGATATTAAAAACATTGCACTTAGAGAAAATATTACTACGTCAGGATTTTTAAATGGTGTTGCTAATACATTCCACTTTGTAAATGTTGGCAATGAAAACAAAGAAATTAAATTAAATAACGATATATTAATTAAACAAAATGTTGGTAAATTGTACAATGAGGAGACAACTAAGTCCTTGTTATTTGAACTTAGCTCTAAAGATGATATAAGTAGTTCACAAGTTCCTGAAACATATATTTTTAAAATACTTGATGTTATGTTTGCTGGAATGAGTATTGATAAGAATTATATCAACCCGATAATTACTTTTGAGAATTATGAATATGTTCCATACAATAATGCTTTAAATAAGAATAGTAATAAAACGTTAAAAAAGACTAATGCTAAGATTGTAAGAATGCAAGATTCATTTGGAAACATTATAGGAATTACAAAACAAGCTCCTAATTCAGAAGAATCCAAAGGTAAATTTTATCTTTTAAAAGAAAAACTAGTGGATGGCAAGAAAAAATGAATTGCAGACAAACCCCTTAATTTTAATGGTAGTGATGAAGATTTTCAAAAATATATTTTACTTAAGAATTTAAATTTTGCTGATACAACTGCTTCTGGTATAGCAATAAGAATTGTGGGTTCAAATGGTTGAGCAAAAAGAAATATTAATTATGAAAATAAATATTCTATACCATTCCAAATATTAATTCCAAATGCTGAAATTATTGATAATTGACAAGAATCTAATAATTTTAATGCATTTAGGAATAGACTTATAAATTCATTAACATCTATAGTTGAACCACTAATTTCACCTATAAATTTAGAAATACTTATTTCTTCAACAACAACATCTTTTGCTAAAAATGGATTCTCAGATGTTTTATCATTTCCTTCAAAAATTGAAAATAGAAAATTACAAAAAACAATATTCGGTATCTTTTATGAAGGAGCTACTCATAGTGAAAACTCCTTCTGAAATGAATTTCTAGATGAAATATTAGCTAATATTATTACAAGTGCTAATTCTGAAATTAATTATCTTGAAAATCAAATAGAAAATATTGATAACTTATTAAAACTAATGCTTGGAATTGAATTAAATCTTTCATCAATCAATAAATTCATAGATCCTAAAGAATTATTAATTGGATTAAGAAAAATAATTACTTCAATAGATATCGATGAAACAATAATAAATGTATGAGAAAGATTTTATGATGTTGAATTTGATAAATATCGTGTTGTTGGTGTAGGAGATATTCTTCCAATTTTTTTAGATAACATTGATACCGGATCATTAAATGCTGTTTTCGGGTTTAAAGCCGGTTTAAAACATATAATAAGCAATGTTAATTTTGGAAAAGTAATAAGTCATATAAAAGAAAATATTCTAGATGCTTCATCTCTAGAATTATTTGGACCTATTCTAGACCAAATAAATGGTAATTTTGGAATACCTAATCCAAATCCAAATAATGATTACATTAATATGAATACAGGGTTAAATAAAATAATTGATTTAATTGATTTAAGAGCCTTTAGTTTAAATGTAGCTAATAATTCTACTATTAGAAGTTTTTGGGTAAATAATATTGATGGTAAGGACCAGGAGTATAAGGTAAACTCTCTTTCAATTTCCGGTATCTTTGCTTCATTATTAAATTCATTAGGTAAAAATAATGATAATGATCTAGAACTTCATAATGCAATGATTGAACTCCTTAATATTTCAAGTAAAACTGAATTTGAAGGAGTATTTGGTATCGGTCTTTACCAACCAGTTGCTGATCCAAATAAATTGGATATCAGAGACTTACAATCAATGTTGAAATCACAAACTCCTAAACTTAATAATTTAAAATCATCACTTGAACAATTGTCAATTGACCTTATAAAACCAGATTTTTTCCTTAATCCTGAATCTGTATTGGGAAAATATTTAACTAACTATATTTTTGATTTTGCAGGCAACATAAGCATCCAAAATAAAGATATTAAGAAAAAAGTTGATACATATTTAAAATTTATGAATGAAACAGAATTTATTAATTTTGACCCTAATTTAATTGTTTCCGGTTCTAGTGCATTAGGTGGTAACATTGCTAACCCAACCCAACCCAACTCATTAGCTGATAAATTTATTAATATGATTAACCCGAATACTAGAACTTCAGCAGGTGGTTTATTAGATACAGTTATGACCCAAGTTTATAATGAATTCTATAATGGAAATAATCCACTTCAAACAAGAGATATGACAGCAGAAATTCTTGGATTCTATTCATTTTGATTAAAATTCTCAGATTTAACCCTTAATAGTCAAAATTCACGAACAACACAACAAGTTATTAACCAAGTAAAATTCCTTGTTAATAAAACTCTTGATAAAAACTCTGATATTGGAAGAATTCTTAATGCAACTTCTAAATCATTTGTTGGAGCCGGAATGAATTACAAAATTTTAGATGGTTTCTCGAATGTTAAAGATACTGCTTTAAAATTAGCTAACCTTTCTGAAGAAATATTAATTGCAAATGGTCTTTCTCGAGAAGTTATTGATTATTATTTTGGTAATGATGGTGAAAAACTAAAAATAAATAATAATACAATAGCACTTGTTTCAGCATTATCTTCAATAATAAATGTTCAAAATACTTTAGATTTATCTAGAGCAAATTTAATAACCGAAGATTTTGTAAAATTATTTCTACTAGTGGATAAAGATGAAACTAATACGATGTTAACAATGGGGCAAAGAACCTTGAACACATTAGCAGGTACAACAAACACTATTATTGAAAGTCTAGGAATATCAAGTGTTATCCTAAATCCATTCAGTGCAGTATTAAATGCTCCAACACTATTATGATTTACAGTAAATCAAGGTGCAACTAGTACATTGACTGATGGAAACCTTTCTTATATTATTAGAGATAAATTATATAGATTTGATTCTACTGAAAATTCAGTAGGAATTGGGTATGATGGATTTAAAGGTTTGATTGATTCATTGTTTGGCCAAGAAATATATATTGATAATCCAAATGACATGGATGCATTCATCGCCCTTTCTTTAGATAAGGATTATTTAGAATATTTATCAAATAATACATTTAAAGATTCTGAAATTTTTGGAGTTAATATTTCAGAAGCTTTATTAGCTGGTGTTGGTTCATTTGTTGAAACAAGAACCGATGATTTCCAAATTGTTATTTCTGATCTTGGTTCTTATCTAGTAAAAATAAATGAAGCATATTTAAATGCAAATAATAAAAGCGTTTATGACTTGACATTAAATAATGCACCCAAAGATTCAATTGAAATGCAAACACTAATTAATTCACTTGATGATAAATATAAAATCAATGTTAATGGATTAGAGTATTTAATAATTGGAACAGATTCAACAGTAGATTATTTATATCCTGTTACTGATCTTAATAATATTCAAGTAGATACAAAATCTCAAGCAATTCTTTATGTTAATCAAATGGGATTTGATAGAGCAAGAGAATCTAACGCAAATGCAGTAGTTCATAAATATTTCTTAATAGTTGCTTCGCCAACAATATCACCAGTTAATTTAAGAGATCAAATTAATAAATATATTTATACAAGTTTAACAGGATTAAATAATTATGATGAATTATCTAATCAAGAGAAAAATAATACTACATATAAGAAGGCCTATTTATACAATGAATCAAATCCATTTAATCCTGAAATAGCTTTAAGGGTTCAAACAATTGAAACATTAATAGAAGCAATTAATAGAGCAAACTCATTTATTTCAATGACCTTATTATTACTAATAGGGCTTGTTACAATATTTGTAATTAAGAGATATATTTCTTCAAGGTCAAAAGTTCTTGGAATTTTAAAAGCACAAGGATATAAATCAATTCAGATTGCAATTTCAATATGTACTTTTGCACTATTTGTTTGTTTCTTTGGAGCAACATTTGGATATATTGCTGGCCATTTCTTACAATTACCAATGATGCATATTTTCTCAAATTATTGAACACTTCCGATTGCCACAACTAACTTCAATTTAATATCTTTACTAGTTACAGTTTTAATGCCATTAGTTGGATTAATCTTATTAACAATTATTACTACATTATTCTTATTGAGAGTTAAACCTACTAAGTTGATGAATGGGTCCTTCCAATTAAATAATTCAAGAGCAGCAGGAGCAATTCAAAAGAAATTTCACTCTTCAAACATTAAATCTAAATTTACATTGTCACTAACACTTAATTCAATTTGAAAATTATTATCATTATTACTATCTCTTATATTCACAGTAACAATAATGAGTTTCTCGTTTGCTTCTCAAAATGCTTTTGGTAATGCTGTTACTAAAACCTACAAAAATAGAAACTATAATTATAAGATTGATTTAATTACACCTACACTTGAAGGTGGAAGTATAACAACTTTAGGTAAACAAGATATTCATAATTTATTATATGTCCCTGTAGGTAATCCTAATGAAGCAACAACTTATTTAGCTGATTATTTTGCACCAGGACAAAATAGCGTTATAAATCCACTTTTACCAAATGGTATTCATCCAAATGGACAACCTTTATATAATGATAAACATATAGTAACTAAATCATCATTTGATTTAGTCGTTAATATAGGTGGAATTGAAACAAATGTTTGAAACTCACTATTTAATTCAATGCCTGATTCACAAAAAGCGAGTGTTCTGGGAGGTTCTCAATCTGCTGCTAAGTGATTAGAATGATCACAAGGACTAACAAACTATGGTCAAGATAATGAAGCTAATATAAATGATAATGGTGACAAAGTACCTTACTTTAAATATATTATTGATCATGAAAATCCAAAGGAATCAAGATTTGTTTATAGAAATATTAATGAAACATCTAATGAATATTTCCACCAAGAAATAATTATTTCTGGCGAAGTAACAAATATTAGAGAAAAATATAGAAAATTCCTAGTTGAAGCATACAATAAATCTTTAAATTATAATAATGAATCACCAAGAGAAGATGAACCTAAATTTATAAAGGATTATTTCCTAACCTTTGGTAGTGTAGTATTTAATGAGGAGAAAAATGAGAAATTCTCATATGCTAACACTATTGAGAAAAGTGACGAAAGTTTTAAACCAATAATTAATGGTTATGATAAAGATTCTGCTTATGTTCAAATACTTGACAAGAGAGAAAATAACTTATTACATTTAACTTCAAAAATTTGAAATGAATCTCAGTCAAAAGACATTATTCCAGTTATCATAAATCATGTCGTTAAAGATAAAAGAAATCTAAATATTGGTTCAAAGTTAGAATTAACAGTTTTAAACACAGCTAACAGATTTACTGAATCAATCAAACAAAAACTTAATAATCTAGGTGCTTCTTTAGAACCTAGCAAGAAAACAACTTGAACATTTGAAGTGGTTGGAATTAATGAAACATTTATAAATGAAGAATGAACAACATCGCAAGAAATAATAAATCACATTACTTATTTAGATGAATTATCACATGAAGGTCATGAAACTCCCTTTAATGGAATATTATCAAATGAAGACTCACCAAGACAAGCTAATGAGTCTCTTGGATTATATTCAGAAAATGGTTATTGATCTGCCAATGAAAAAATTGATTTATTTTCTGAAAACATTTCAACTGAACAACAAGAGAAAAATAAAAATATTTTTAGAGAATTATTTTATAAAGTTAATCCTTCTGCAACTACAATAGTTAATAATTCAGTTTTTGCTAAAACATTAAGAATGATATCAGATTCTAACATATCACATTCTCAAGAATCAAATTTAATAAAATTATTCTTAGACATTGAGTCGAATGTACAACTCTCACAAGTATTAAATCCAGGTAATGAAGTTATTATTAATAAATCATTAGAAAGATTCTCTGAAATATATAATAGTAATAATATTTTAGGGCCTTCATTTAAAGATATACAATCTAAAAATATTGAATCAGGATTTATTTCAAATACTACAGATTCTATTAATTCTGTAAGTGCTGTTGTTATCATTTTATCTTTATTAATATCAGTAACTATTCTTATTATGATTTCCTCATTAATAGTTAATGAAAATGAAAGAAATATAGCTATATTCTCAATATTAGGATATAACAATAGAGAAAAATCGATTTTATTCTTTTCATTATACATTCCAATAATTGTATTATCTATTCTATTTTCAATCCCAATTACTATGGCCTTAATAACTTTCTTTAGTGGATTTGTCAATACTTCAATCCTAATTTCACTTGGAATTTCACTTAGAGCTACTGATGTATTAATCTCGACACTATTTGTTTCAGTAATATTTGGATTCTCATCTCTAATTGCTTGATTCGGATTAAATAGAGTAAAACCAATTGTATTATTAAAGGAAGGAGACTAAAATGGGCAAAACACAATTAAATAAATTTTTAGAAAATGAAAAAAGTGCTGACATATTAAGTTCTAAAATGCAAAAAATTGATTTCAAAACAAAATTAGAAATCCAAAAAGCAAACAATACCAAGAGAAGTAAAAGAAATAATCCCGATCATTCTTTAATAAATCATAATGGAAATATTATTGACATTATTAATGTAAGTAAATATTATGTATCTAGTGGTAATAGTACTAGAGTGCTTTCCAAATTAAACCTTTCAATAAAAAGGGGAGAATTTGTTGTTCTATTCGGGAAATCCGGATCAGGGAAAACAACACTATTAAACTTAATGTCAGGATTGGATAGACCCACATCAGGAAATCTAGTTGTTTGTGATCAAAATCTACCATATTTATCAAATAATGAGTTAACAACTTTTCGAAGAGAAAACCTTTCTTTTATATTTCAAAATTATAACTTGCTAACTAATTTGAGTGGATATGATAATGTTCAAACAGGTGCTTACTTACAAAAAGATAAATTTAAAAAGAATGACATTAGAAAAATGTTTGAAGATTTTGATTTGATTGATGTAATTGATAAATATCCTTCACAAATGTCAGGTGGTCAACAACAAAGAATTTCTATCTTAAGAGCACTAGCTAAAAATAGTGAGATCATTTTTGCAGATGAACCTACAGGTGCTCTAGACATTAAGACAAGTAAAATTGTAATGGAGTTACTACAAAAAATTAACAGAGAATTAGGTAAAACAATTATTATGGTATCTCATGATCCTAGTGTTATTCAATATTCAACAAGAGTAATTGAATTATCGAAGTCAAGAATAATTTCTGATTCAAACGGAAACAACAACGAAGAAACAATAAACAATTTACATCATGAAAAATCTATAGAAGAATCATTGGGTGTTTTTGATGAAACACAAACTTACTAATTATTTAAATTTTTTGAAAATTTTTGATAATCAAAATGTTTAGTCTTGATTTGAACACCATTACCTCATTTATCACCATATCTTGCATTCAAAAAGAAATTACTTTCTTTCATTATTTTTGCTTCAATTTCTAAAAAAGTAATGTCTTCCACAATAAAAGTGATATTTGGGAATCAATTTTTAACACTATGTTCATTAAGAGAATTTATTGTAAAGAAACCTTGATAGTCCTCACTAAATAAAGAGTCATAAAATTCATTCATCTCAATTGGTTTACAAAATTTAGATATTAGTCTAAATAAAGCAAATATAAATTTTGTTCCTTTACTATAACCATTTTGAAAAGTTAAAAAATTAGAGTAATTAAATTTAATTTTGTTTTTTAGTGTATTAAATTTCTTAATTTTTTCTATCTTTGTTGGAACAATTATAATTATCTTAATAAACCAATTACTTTCTCTAATATAGAAAAAAGGAGTTGCAAGAAAGAAGCGGTCAGAATAAGAAAAATCAATTACATGATTAGGATAATTTTTTTGAAGTAAAGTGTAACTTTCTTTAGTCATAAAAATTTCTAAAATACCAGAATTAATAAAATAATCATTATTCGTTTTGTAACTTAATAGGGTATCATTTGCCAAAGAATACCATAACTTGTTTTCATTGCAAATTGATACAAACTTTGTAAAAATTTTTTTGTATTCATCTTTTATATCTTGGCTCATAAATAATTATTATATTAATAAATCCTTCCATATATATTTTTTAGTATAAGAAATTTTAAAAATGATATAATTTTTATAAATTTGGAAACAAAGGATTTTGGTAATTTAGGAGATTTTTAATGGTAAGAGAAAAAAAACAAAAGAAACAAAAGAAACTTTCCACTAATAAAAAAACTTTTTCACAAAAGATAACTGGAATTAATACAACATCTGACATTTCTTATGGTAATGTTGTTGTTAATCCTAAAGATAAAAGAGTTAAGTGGCTTTTTGGTGCTTCTATTTTCTCTTTATTAGCTATTGGAATTGGTGTTCCTTTAGGTCTGGCTGGTGTTCAATATATTTCCGCTAAACCTTACTTACCTGAAACAGAAGTTTATCCGGGAGGACCTACTGTTGGAGACATGGTCGAAGATAGTAAAGATAAAGACAAGATTGACAGAAATGCCGAAGCAATCGAAACTATTATTGTTAAAAAACTTTACAATGAGGAAAGAGATGCCTACTTAAGATTTGAAGCTTTTGTTAATAACACAAAGTATATTGGTACTTCAGATAAGGTTGGGCCAACCACTTTTGGTGTTGATGTTTCAAAATCATATGATGATATTCGAAAAGGTCAAGAAAAGGAATTGAATAATGCTAAAAGAGCAATTAGAGAATCTTTTCCTTTAGATTGAGCTAAAAAATGAAATAATGAATTAAAATCTGATAAATATGGTAATTCTAATACTGATAAAGAAGCAATTGATTTTCTAACAAAAAATAAAGTTAAAGATGCTGCTTTTGCAAGATTTAACACTGCAGAAGTGAATACAACTTCTTGGACACAAGCTGATTTATCTTTGCAAGCAAGACATAACATAACTTATAAAAATGATGCTGGTGAAGTGAAAACAATCCCTGCAGGAACTCAAATGTTTTCTTCATCATTTTTAAAACCGAATGGAAACAATATTGCTACACCTTCTAATAGAGATCCAGTTATTCCATCTTCAGAAGTCAAGATTGCTGTTTATCAAACTAAGTCATATGTTTTAGATGAAAGAAACCCATTAGGTCGTTTACCAAACTTATACAATGATTATTTTAAATCCGCAAATATAAGCAGTGTTGCAATTCCATTCTTGCAAAATGAAAATAATTCTGAATTTGAATTAGTTGTTACTCAAGATTTATTAATAAATCTATTTACAGTATCTAGAGCTGAGTGTGGCGATCTTGTTATTCCTTTTAATACAATCTCAAATTTTAAAGGTGCAAATACATCTTCTACACCCAAGAGAATAGATTATGACAAAACCAACATAAATACTCTTACCCAATCTTCTTCAGATACAATAAGCACTAGAAAACCAGCTACTACAGGATCGAACTTAGGTTCTTCAAAAGTTTTACCCTTATCAACATTAATTAAAAGTGAAGAAAATGAAGCAAGAGCATTCCATGTTGCAGCAATTTCTGCTATGACTAACCCGACTGAAAAAGTAGGTTTATTTAAAGCAAAAGCATTTAATCCAATTAATAAATTCTTAGAATCAATTTTAACAATGACTAGTACAAGTAATCCGGGAGTTTCCCCTAGAATAATAAATCTTATTGAATTTCTAAATGAACAATTAAGTCCTATTTATAAAACTAATCCCGGTCCAGGAGAAGAAGCAGTCGAATTTAGTGCCCTTGAACTTGAAAAATTTGATTTGTTTAAATATAATAAAGATTTAAGAACCAAAGTGAGAGATGTTAATACATCTGATTTTAGTAACACATTTAATAAATTATTAACTTCTTCTTTTAAGGATGAAAATCCATATGACGGATTTTCAAATGCCCCAACTACAACTAATGTCAATGATGTTCCTAAAAAATGAACAGTTTACAAAATTGATTCTGATACATTTTTATATGTGGATGCAAAAGGGCTACAAGTTTATAATGTTGAAAATCTAACAGGTGATTCTTCAAGCAATCCAGCATTAAAAATGTTAAAAAGTGATATTCAAAATACAATTGATGTTGCTAATAATCCTGACCAAGTTATCCTATATGATGTTGCTAGTCAATACAACAAAATTACCACTACAGAAATAATTAACAAAATTCTTATTGAAGAAAATAAAGAATTCATTATTGAAGAATTAATTTCCGAAGGTGAAACAGAGGAAATAGCTACTAAAATTGTTGAAGAAGTTTATGATGATTTAATCAATGTTATTAATAACACAATAAATCCTGATGTAAAAAATGCACTAAATGGATTATCGACTTTCATTGAAGAATTAATAAAACCTATGAATAGTTATGATTTTTATGAAGTTACTGCAATAACAGGAGTAATTAATCTTCAATTTATGAATGATTCAAAATATGAAAATGGAAGTCTAGAAGGTTATTTACTTATTGAATCACAATTTGATGACAAATTACGTTCTTTAATTTCAGTACAAGTTACAACAAAGAATTTATTTTTCTATGCAGAAAATATAAGGAGTAAAAAATAATGTTATTTTTTAAGAAAATGTTTTTAATGTCTTCATCAATAGTAACTTTACCTGTTGTAGCAACATCTTTCATTTCTTGTTCAACAGTTAATTCATTAGATGATAATTTGGCACAACAATTAGAAAGTTTAACTTCTGATGCAGCAAAAGAAGTATACATCAATTTTTGAGCTAGAGATGCTTATGCTGAATTATATTTAAAATCCTTAAACCCAACGGCTGATGTTAACTCTGAAGATTTTAAAAGAAATAAGGAAATCATAAAAGAACATTTATTAGATCTTAAACCAATTCCTTCATCAATAATAATTAATGGAAAAACAGGAGATGAAATTACAACTGAAATATTTGATCACTTATTTGATGCATATACATTTTATACTGCTTGAAAAACGTCAAGTGATATAAATTATTTTAGAGAACAAAAGCAAATTTGGGTTGAGAAAGATTTATCTTTAGATAATGAAACTATTTACTCGGATTTCGAACCTAAATTTGCTTATTCATCTTTAACAACTCCTCTTCCTCAATTTAAAAAAGATTTTAATTTACTTTATAAAATTATTCAAACAGGAATTCAAACACAATTATTAAATATGACTATTGCTGAGTTTTATTTCACATCTTCAACTAGTGACATGATACAAAGGGGAACAGATTACAATAAAATAATTGATGGTAATATCAACACATTAGAATATTGAAATGCAACAAGTTTTGACATAAATAGTCCTACTTATTTCTTAGAAAAATATTTAGTTGCAAAAACACCAAGAATTAGATGAAACTTTAGTTCAGAAGAAAGAAGTAAAATTGAAAATTGAACTAATAGAAAAATAACATCTCCTAAAAACTATATGGAATTATGAGAAGGTGAACAAGTTGGTACTACTTCATCTCCTAAAAGAATTTTTTCTCCTGATTTATTAGTTAAATCAGAAGATGTACTTTTTAATAATGATGCTATTAATTTTTATGGTTATAATTCTTCAATTGAAATTTCTTCAACATCTGGAAATGGTGCCTTAAGTACAAATGAAGATGCGATTAGAAGATTTGGAAAAGAAACATCAGGTATATTTAATTACCAAACTAATCAATTTGTTTCTTATGATACATTAAGCAAAAGAGAAAAAATTGAAAAATTAGGCGCCGAGGTTTCTCTACCTAAAATTTCCATTATAAATAATACTAATGTAACTCGTAAGAAATCAGAACAAATATTAATTACTGATTTAATTATTGGTGATAAAAATGAACCATTTAATGCTGACCATTCTTATATTGAAGGATTGAACACATGAAAATTACTAGATATTACTCCCATATTGACCTCAACACAACAGGCGATTGAATTAAAAATGACATATAGTTACGATCATCCTGATGGTTTTGTTGATTATCCATATAATGTAATTGTTACATGAAATCAAACAACTAATCCAATAGAAGCAAATATTGTTTCTGAATTATCTAGCACTCTATATTTTACTAATATAAATACAAATACACCATTTGGTAAGCAACAAGTATATGGTGTAGATCCAATTGTAGATAGTAAATTAAATGTTTCTTATTATATAAGACTGCTACCAGAATTTGATTGAGCAGTTGATGGTAATGGTGTTAAGGAAGTTAAGGAAATTAATGGTGCCAGAAAAGCGATTGGTAAATTTACTATGAATGGAACTCCTTGAAATAAAAATGATTCTAATAACCTAAGAAGACTAGCTTTTTCTTTATATATGAATGATGATGAAGAATTATTGAAAGAAATTAAATCATATTTAGTTCTAAATGATGTATCTATTAGGCCTGGTCAAATAAAAGAAGTGAATGATATCTTAAAAGATTTAGGAATTCTTCACTTAGATAAAAAACCTGATTATGCAACTCCTAAACTTAAAAATGAAAGTGAATAATGGATAAGCTTTTTCTTAACATTATTAACAAAAAAATCAAAGCTAAAATTCTTTTTGAAAACAAAAGAGTAATTGCTTTTTATACAATTGAACCAGTGCAAAATGGTCATTTTCTTGTTGTTCCTAAAAAATACTCAAGAAACCTAATTACTATTAAGGACAAAGATTTAAAATATTGTTTTTCTATTGCTAGAAAATTAGCTTTAAAAGAAATTAAAAAATTAAATGTTGATGGATTTAAATTAATTGTGAATAATGAACATTCTTCAGGACAAGAAGTTTATCACACTCACATACACATTATTCCATCACCAATTGAAAATCATTATTCTAAAAAATAAAAACTTTAATGTTATTTTTTCATTATCTTCTTTAACTCTTGAGCAAAAGTGTTTTTTTTATTTACATAAATAATATTTTTAGCTAAATCTCTAATGATAGAGTTTGACGTTTCTTTTGCATAAGAGTTTTTGATATTTTTCATCAATTCAAAATCAGTTATTGAATCGCCGAAACAATAAATATTATTTTTCTTTAAATTATACAACATAGCAATTGTTTTAATGCCTTCATATTTATTTACTCCCTCAAGATTAATATCTAAAGTAATATCAGATGATATTCTAAATAAATAATCAAAATTATAAAATTTTTGTAAGTAATTCAATAGTTCAGAAATTAAATCAGGATTTATTATTAAAGTAAGTTGAATTACTTCACTCTTTTTAACTATCATTACTGGTGTATAATTTGGGAATGACAAAATATATTTCTTCTTCAAGTCTTCAGATAATCATTTATCACTTTTCAAGAAGTTAATATATGAATTAATATATACTTTCTTACTTGTAATCATTTGGACAGCCCCACCAATTAATTTAACATCTCTTAAAATATTATTAATAAATTCAAAATTTATCGTTTTTGGAGTTTTTAGAAGTTCTTTCCTAATATTATCAACCAATACTGCACCATTGTTTGCAACAAAGAAATGATAGTAATTTTTAATAGGTTCTAATTGTTCAAGAGATTCACCATAACTTCTATTGCTAACTATTGCAATTAAATTCTTACTTTTATATATTTGTTTAATTTCATTTATTGTACTTTCATCCATAGTGCCTTTTTTATTTAATAAAATGCCCTTTAGTTCAAAGACAAAAAGTTTAGTATTTTTATATTCAACATCATTATTCAAAATTACATCTTGTTTTTCATGTGTGGAAATAGTAACACCTCCCTTATAGATGTTTGTCCAGTAAATAACATTACTAATCTGTCGATTCCAATACCACATCCACCAGCAGGGGGCATTCCATATTCTAAAGCTTCTACAAAGTCTCAATCGATATCATTAGCTTCTTCATTTCCAGTTTTACTTTCAATAAGTTGATTCTGAAATCTTTCTAATTGATCAATAGGATCGCTCAATTCTGTAAACATATTTGCATACTCTCTACCATTTATAAATAGTTCTGCTCTTTCTGTAAAGTTAGGATCTTCACTACTTTTAACGGCGAATGGAGATATTTCAATTGGGTGTCCATATACAAATGTAGGATTAATTAATGTGCTTTCAATTTTCTCTTCAAAAATCAAATTAATTAAATGACCTTTTTTATAAAAAGGTTCAATTTTTCAACCAGCTTTTTCAACAAAATCAATTATTTTTTTTTCATCAGCTTTCTTTACATCAAACTTTGTAATCTTAGAAACGGCCTCACTCATTTCAATTACATCAAATTTCTTTGAAAAATCTAATTTAACACCTTGGTATTCGAATTTCTCTCTATTAAGAATTTTTCCTATTGATCTAAACAGTTCTTCGGTGTAATGCATCATTTCTCACATATCAGAATTAGCTTCATAAAATTCAATTGTAGTGAATTCAGGATTATGAGTAGTATCTATCCCTTCATTTCTAAATAATCTACCAATTTCATAAACTCTTCCAAGATCACCGACTATTAATCTTTTCAATGGTAATTCAGTTGCAATTCTTAATGATAAATCCATATCTAATGCATTATGATGTGTTATAAATGGTTTGGCTGCTGCTCCACATGAAACAGTTGACAAAATAGGGGTGTCAACTTCCAAGTAACCTCTATCATCAAAAAATTTTCTAACACCTTTTATTATTTTTGTTCTATCAATAAATATTTGTCTAACATGCTCATTAGCAATCAAATCAACATACCTACGTCTATATCTTTCTTCAACATCAACAAGGCCATGAAACTTTTCAGGTAAAACTTTTAGGGATTTAGATAGTAGTTTTAATTCTGTTAATTTAATAGCCAACTCATTAGTCATCGTTTTCATTAATGTACCTTTTAATCAAATAATGTCACCAATATCTAAGTTATCCATGAATTCAAACATTTCATCATCTATTTTTTTATTAACATAAATTTGCACAAAGAAATTTTCTAGTTTTATTTCAACAAAAGGACCCCTTTTAAACATTATTCTTCCATATGTTGAAACTATTTCATTTTTGTTCTCTAACTCTTCTTTGTTAAACAAGGAAAATCCTTCAATCAAATCCTTGATTGTATGTGTTATATCTTGTTTCTTTAGGTAGTTTGCAATACCCTTCTTTTGATTATCCAATATTTTTTTTCTACGAATATTTTCTTGTTCTGTGAATTTTCTCATTCTCAACCCCCATTTATTAGTTTAATTATAATATAATTTCTAATCATTTCAAATGTTTAAATAGTAAGTTGAAGATATTGTGATTGTTCTGTTAAAAATAATTATAAAAATAGGCATTGTAAATAGAATATTAAAAATAATAATAGGTCAATTTACTAAAAAGGAACCTAGCCAATTTCTATTTGTTCATCAAAAATAACCGGCAAGAATGTGGAGAAATAATTTCACTATTCAGCAAGTTATAAATATCGTTAAAAATATAAAAAGTTTTGTTGAATTACCATAATTTTTTAAATTTAAATAATCAACTATTCTACTGCAAAATAACAAAGGAAAAAAACATCAAATTGCTAGAAAATACTCAACAAAACCTTGTCAAATATTGATTAGAAAAATATTAGGTGCAATTATCAAAATGAGTGGTGTAAAAATGAAAAATAAACTCCTTACTGTAAATGATTTCAGAATAATTAATCCAAATGAAAATGGGATAATAAAAAAACTTATTGTATATCCCATGAAGATTGGAAAAAATGAGAAAAATAAATTCAAAATAGTTATTGATCCCATTAAAATTCCTGCAAGGGAAACATCTCTTATAACTAGTTGGTTTTTCACGTTCCTTAATTATAACTTATTCATTTTATTATGTATAATATTTTTAAATGAATATAAATAAAAGTAATAGTAAAGAAAATAAATCAGCAACTTATAGCACTAAAAGTTATAAGAAACTATTAAATAATTTGCTAAATATTTCAATAAATGACCCTTGCCTATTTTCCAATATAAATAATGTTAATTCATTTGATGTGGCTAAAAAATTTGGTAATGATTTTTTT
Source organism: Metamycoplasmataceae bacterium (assembly GCA_051656785.1). GTDB lineage: Bacteria > Bacillota_I > Bacilli_A > Mycoplasmatales > Metamycoplasmataceae > UBA710. Next base: position 58,400 of record JBOFJK010000002.1, on the reverse strand, counting down.
GACAAAATTATCATAAATGAATACTTCTTGCTTTCTTTGAAGGCAAGTGATATTACATCATTTATAAATAAAATTAAAGAAGTAACTACTACATCAGAAATTGAAGATCTTTATAAATCTTTTAATGAACCTATTCCAGAATCTGTTCAAAAAATGTTATCTGCTAAAAATATTGATGATAAGAAAATTGAAGTAATTAAAAAAGAAATTATTAAATTATCTGAAGTTAATAAACAAAAAGCATCTTTTAATTGAAAAATACTTTTAAATAAAGCACAAACAATTAATGAACAAAGCAATCTTTGACCTCTACATTTAGGTTTTATTTATATTACAATTAAAATTGATAATAAAGCAATTCAAGCTCCATTATTTTTTAAAGAAATAAACATCAAAATAAAAAATTCTAATATTTCAATAGTATCTATTGGAAATATTAAAATTAATGACAAACTTGCTTATTTTTTAGAGTCAAATGGTTTTCTCCTTGATATTGATTTCGATTATTCAAAAATGTCAATAAAGGATTTATATAATAATATAGAAAAATCATGATCACAAAATTTTATAATGCCATCCACACTTTCAGGTTATGCACCTAATTTTAAGAGTGAGGAAATTGAAAATTCTAAAATAAAATTTTGACCTGGAATAACACTAGGTTTTTTTGAACCAACAGGCGGCTACTTAAGAAAGGTTATGGTAAAAATAATTGAAGAAGGTATTATAGATGAAATATTAGATGTTGAATTTGATAAAAATATTTATAAAGATACAATTAAAAAAACAATATTTAAGAAAAACTTTGGTTTTTATAAAACTCAACATTCAAATTTTTCACAAGATAAGGCAGTTGTTTCTGCATTAAATCAAAACACAATAATTTGAGGACCTCCTGGGACAGGTAAATCTCAAACAATCTCAAACATTATTACAAACATTTTAGTATATGATAAAACGGCGATTGTTGCTTCCCAAAAGAAAGCTGCTCTTGAAGTTTTGAGAAAGAGAATGGATGAACTCGGTATCTTTTGTTTATTTATTCTTAATGATAAAGAAATGAATAAAAAATCGTTTTATTCTCCAATAAAAACTTATCTTGATTTTTTGGAGAACTTTAAAAGTACAATAGCTCAAAAATCAGTAAAGATTATTTCTGATTATGAGAAAAAATTTATGAAATTAATTAATAAAATTAAATCATCACCAGTGGGTAATAAAAACATGAGTTTATTTTCTTGATATCTTTCTCAAAATGAATTTGATATTAATATATTTGAAGATATAAAAAAACTTCCTGCTAATTTAACATATGATTTCATAAATTTAAAAGAAAGCACTAACATTACTAAGTTTTTAATGAATAAAAACAATTTAAAAACAAGTTTATTTGTTCATTCAACACCTGAAGTTAAATTAGCTACAAAAATCATAAAAATTAACTTCTTGGATAAGAATATTAACCTAGATAACTTTGTTAAAAATCAAGATTCAATTGATCTTGAACTTCTTAAGGATATTAACAAGTTATATCAATTTAATTTAGATAAATATGAAGATAGAATAAATGATTCTGCTAAATTGAAAGATATTGTTGGAAAAATGATTTTTCAAAAGATCAAAAACTTTGATAAAGATGCTAAGAAAAAATATAGTTCATTCGCCTTAGATGTTAGAACTTCCAATCTTGAACCTAATCAATTTATCAAAAAACATGCTGATATTATTAAAATCTTATTCCCAATAATAATAAGTACACCAGAAACGGAATTAAGTTCTTGATCTCGTAATGAGTTTGATTATGCAATACTTGATGAATCATCACAAATATTTTTAGAAAAAGGACTTCCTATTTTATATTTAGCCAAAATTAAAATTCTTGCTGGTGATGATCAACAAATGCAACCAACAAGATGATTTGCTTCTAAAGTTGAAGGAGAAAATATTTTTGGCAATATAGAATCATTGCTTGATTTCGCAATTGCAAAAGGTGTTTATAGTATTCTTTTAGATAAAAACTATCGTTCTAACTATGCATCATTAATGACATTCAACTCTGAAATATTTTATAAAGGTGAATTAGATGTTGTTGATATTAATTCAAATGTAAAAGAAACACCAATTGATGTAATTAATTCAGAAGGTGTGTGAGATGAATCAATAAATAAAGTTGAAATTGACATTGCAATATCTCAAGTTCAAAAAAATTTAAATAAATATAAGAAAATAATTTTATTATGTTTTAATGGTTCTCAACAAGCACAAATTGAAAAACTTATTTTCACTGAATATCAAGATATTGAAAAAGCCATTAATACTAATCAATTATTAATTAGAAATATTGAAAATATTCAGGGCGATGAAGCTGATCTAGTTATTATGACAATTGTCTATGATAAACATACTAAATTACACTCATCATATGTTGCAAAGCCTGGTGGTAAAAATGCCCTTAATGTAGCAATCTCAAGAGCAAAGTCAAAAATGATAATTATAAAATCAATAAAAGCAGAAGATATTAATAATTCTAGTGGCAGTGAAGATATTAATGTTTTTAAAGAATGACTAAAATTCTTAGACTTTCCAGAGGAAAAGAAAAAGAACTATATTAATAAGAAAATTAAAAATAACATAAAACCCACTCAAATTGAATTAGAAAAACAATTTCTCTTACACTCTTTTTATACTGGAATAATTAATGGATTAGATAATTCATTGGGAGTAGAAATAATTAAGAACTTTTCAATTGGAACAATTCAAATAGATCTTGCAATAATTGATAAAACTACTAGAAATTTCATTCAAGGATTTTTAATTGATAACTTTTCATATTTTAATTCATATGAAGATTACATTGTTGATCGTGATCTTAAAAACTTCTTACTATTAAAAAAATATCCTGTTATTAAAATTAATGAAATGAATTGAGTTATCAATAAAAGTAAGATTATTCATACAATAAATGCAATTGTGAATAAAAGGCAGTTTCCAAATAAACAATTACTCATCGATAGAGAATAAATATAATCCAAGGATATCTATATCCTCAATATATTTTCAACCATTTAATTTAATATAGTTAGCATTTCCACCTGAATATAAATAAATTGTATCTGATGACATTCCAATCCTATTAGATAGTTCAATGATTGCTATTTTATGTCCTTCAATTATTCCAATGCTAAGTGCATCCTTTGTATTTTTTCCAATTTTCTTTTTGGTTGATTGCAATTCTGTATCAGGTATCATTGTTTTTTTTATTAATGCATCATATAATATCTTTAATCCTGGTAATATGATACAACCAATTATTGATTTTTTGCTGACTGCAGAAATAGTTGTTGCTGTACCCAACGAAACAATAATTATGTTTTCTCCAATTGATTGAGCATAAATTGCTGATGCTATCATATCATTCCCTATTTCATGTTGATTATCTAATAAATCTAAATTAACAATATTTTGACTCAAATAGTTTAAAAAAACAACTTCACTATTTTTAAACAACTTCACTATTTTGTTGTTATATTTTTCAACAACTGAACACACAAATAGTTTTTGTGGTTCAATATTTAATTCATCCAATATATTGATAATATTGATTAATATATCTTTTGTATATTCCTTAACCTTTTTAACATTATTGATAGATTTGTCAAAAATGGCAAATGTAGTTCTAGTATTACCAATAGAAATATAAAGATTACTTTTCTTTTTCAAAATTAATTATCATCCTCTATATTTTTTCTAAACCATTCATATATGGAATTAGAACCTTGGGAATATTTATCGTTCCATCTTTATTTTGATATTGTTCTAGAATTGCTGCAATAACTCTATCTATTGCAAGTCCTGACCCATTAATTGTATGGGCATATTTTATTTTTGAATTTTCATCTTTATATCTTATCATCGCTCTTCTTGCTTGGAAATCACCAAAATAAGAAATTGATGATACTTCTCTATATCTTTGCTCAGAGGGCAATCATAATTCAAGGTCATATGTTATTTTAGAACTAAATCCTAAATCCCCAGTACATAACAATAATTTTCTATATGGTATTTCTAAAGCAACCAATAAATCCTCGGCATCCTTAATCATATTCTCGAATTCAATAATAGCATCTTCATGATTTGTAATCTTAACCATCTCAACTTTATTAAATTGATGAGACCTAATTATTCCCTTTGTATCTTTCCCTGCTGAACCTGCCTCAGATCTAAAACAAGGAGTTAATGAACAAAATAATTTAGGTTTTTTAAGATCGATAATTTCATTATTATATAAATTAGTCAATGGAATTTCTGCTGTTGAAATCATTCATAAATCATTATCTTCAACTTTAAATAAATCATCCTTAAATTTAGGTAATTGACCTGTTCCATACATAGTATTTGAATTAACCATTAAAGGAACGCTCATTTCTAAATAACCATTTTTTGTATGTGTATCTAACATAAAATTAGCAAGAGCCCTTACTAATTTAGCTCCTACATTTCCAAATATTACAAATCTAGTACCTGACATTTTTACAGCTCTTTTGAAATCAATTATTTCTTTTTCCACACCAATAATATAATGTGGTTTCATAGGTTTAACAAGCCCTCTTCCAAGTGTAGGAAATTCACTAACAACAACATTATCATTTTCACTACTACCAATTGGAACTGAATCCATTGGTAGGTTAGGAATATTTGGTAGTATTAGGTCCAATTCATTTTGGAGACTCTCAATAATTTTTTCTAACCCAACAATTTCATTTTTTAAATCTTTAGCTTTTTCTAATAAAGGAGCTTTATCCTTAGTTATACCTATTTCTTTTGATATTGTATTTCTTTCAGCTTGTAGTTGAGATAGAGAAAAAATATAACCATTTCTTTTAAAAATATTTTCAGAAATATTATCAAGAATTTTTGCATCGAAATTTCTTGTCTTCAAAGATTCAATAACTTCATCTATATTGTTTTTAAGGAATTTAACATCAATCATAGTTATAATTATATATTTTTAATAAAAAAATCTTTATTTTATTTATAATTTAAACCATGAAATTTGATGTAAAGATAGTTCAATTACCAAGCAAAATTTTAAGGAAAAAATCAGTTGATGTCCCTCTTCCTTTAAGTAAAGAAGATGATTTACTAGCACAACAAATGATTTACCATGTTACTGATAGTATTAAAGAAGGTTCAGAGTTTAGACCTGCTGTAGGAGTGGCTGCAATTCAATATGGAATTGCTAAAAATATGTTTTTCGTTCATATTTTAGATAATGAAGATAATCTTATTTTTAGTGATGTGATTATTAATCCAAAGGTATTGGCTAAGAGTGAAGGTATGGTTGCACTTAGACAAGGTGAAGGTTGTTTGAGTGTTAAAGAATCTGATTCCAATCAAGAAGGGTTCATCAAAAGATCTGAAAGAATAGTATTGGAAGGATATTCTTATAATGAAAAGAAAATAAAAAGATTCGATTGTAAACAATTTTTAGCCATAGTATTTCAGCATGAATTGGATCATTTAGATGGTAAGTTATTTATTGATCATATAGATCATAAAAATCCATGAGCCAAAGATGAAGATTTGAAAATTTTGTAATTTTATAAAAGATTAAATCATTAATAATGCTTATTTAAATTAACACTTATTTTTTTAAAATTATAATATAATTGGTTTAACTTATTAATTAAGAACTTTAAATTCAAAACAATTAAATTTAAAATTTAGGAGAAAATATGCAACCAACAAAATTTTTTGGTTTAGGTGGAATGCAAGAGATTGGTAAATCAACTCTTGTAGTAGAACATAATGACAAAATATTTATTATAGATTCAGGAATTAAATTTGGAAATGGTTCTACAACTGGAATAAAAGGAATAATTCCTAACTATAAATATTTGAAGGATAGAGAAAATAAAATAAAAGGTTTATTTTTAACGCATGGTCATGAGGATCACATGGGTGGAATTCCTTATTTATTACAACAAGTAAACTTGGAATTTATTTATGCCCCCCAAATTGCTATTAAATATTTAGAAGCAAAAATTAGCGAGAGAAAATTGGTAACAAATGTTAAATTTATTGAAATTAAAGTAGATGAAAAATTTTCATTTGATGATGTTGTAGTTGATTTTTGAACTGCTCAACACTCGATTCCTGATGCTTTTGGTATTAGAGTTTCAACACCTAATGGATCTTTAATGTTTACAGGAGATTTTAGATTTGATTATACTCCAATAGGTAATTTTACTGATTTTACTAAATTAGAAGAAATTGGTAAAGAAAATCTAACAGTCTTGTTTTCCGATTCAACAAATGCAATGAGGCCATTTCACTCACCTTCTGAAAAAGATATTCTAAAAGATATTAGAAATTACATGGAAAAAGCAGAGAAAAAAATAATTATTACTGCTTTTGCATCTAATTTAACCAGAATTAGTGCAATTATTGAAATTGCTGCAGAATTAGGTAAGAAAGTAGTTTCATTTGGCCGTTCAATGGTTAATGGTGTTAATATTGGTAGAGAAATCGGTTATATTAATGTTGACCCATCAGTTTTTATTGATAAAAAAAATATTTCAAAATATGATGAAAATGAAATTGTAATTTTAACAACAGGGTCACAAGGGGAACAATTGGCAGCTTTAGCTAAGATGTCAATTGGTAAACATCCACAAGTTCATATTAGAAATGGTGATTTAATAATATTTTCATCATCACCTATTCCTGGGAATAGAATGAAAATTGAATTACTAATTAATAGTTTATATAAGTTAGGTGCAGATATTAAGGAAAATAGAATTGATGGTTATCTTCATACTTCTGGTCATGCTTATAGAGAAGAGCATGACAAAATATTCCAAATAACAAAACCAGATTATTTTGTTCCATATCATGGGGAATATAGAATGTCAGTTGTTCATGGTCAAACAGCCATTGAAAATGGCGTTAAACCTGAAAATGTTTTTATAGCAGCTCAAGGTGAAGTTTATGAATTACTTAATAGAAAATTAACACTTTCTAATGAAAAAATAGATGCATCACCAATCTATATTGATGGAGACATTGCATCAGAAAAAACATCTAAAATTATTAATGAAAGAGAATTACTTGGTAAGAGTGGTTTCATCCATGTTGTTGTTACAATAAATAGAGCTAGAAATGAAATTATTGGAAGAACTAAAATTATTTCACGAGGTACTCTTTATGTTAAAACTTCACTTCCTATTATCACAGAATCCAAAAGACTTGTTCATGGAGCCATCTTGTATAAAATAAAAAATCATGAAAAGTGAACAACACAACAACTTAAGAAATTAATTCAAGAAAGACTTCAACCTTACTTCTATAAAGTTAAAAGAAGAAAACCGATCATCACTTCAACTGTTTTTTATATAGATGATTTAAAGTTAATTACTCCACAAGAACATGATGAAGAAATAATTGCAAACTAGTGAAATTATTTCTTATTTCTAAATTGATATTCTGTTTTAACAATATCTTCTAATGAATATTTAGGTTTTCAATTCAATACTTTCTTCACTTTCTCAGTATTTGCATATAACTTAGCAGGATCTCCCTTTCGAGGTTTTGCTATTTTACTTTTTATTTCAATTCCTAAAAAATCAGAAGCTTTATTTAGAACTTCTAAAACTGAATAACCATCACCAGAACCTAAATTAAAAATATTTGACTTTTTATTCTTTATTGATCATTCTAATCCTAGGATATGAGCTTCAACTAAATCTACAACATGGACAAAGTCTCTAATGCAAGAACCATCCTTAGTATCATAATTAGCACCAAACACATTAAACTCTTTTTTATCAATTATACATTGAATTATAGAAGGTAATAAATGAGTTAAACTAACCCCTTTAACTCCAATCTCACCACTCTTATTAGCTCCAGCAACATTAAAATATCTAAATATTATATAATGAGAATTTTCAGCCTGAGCTCAACCTCTAATTATTGCTTCAGCAGCTAATTTTGACTCACCATATGGATTAATTGGTTCCTTAACATCAGTTTCCAATATGGGGACATTCTTAGGCTCGCCATACACAGCTGCTGTTGAAGAAAATATAAAATGCTTTATATTGAACTCAGTAGAAATTTTTAAAAGAATTTCAACACTGTGAGTGTTATTATCAAAGTATTTTAACGGTTCAATTACACTTTCAGAAACAACAATCAATCCTGCAAAATGCATGATTCCAACAATATCCTTTTCAATGTTAAAAATTTTCTTAATTGCAATTTCATCTCTAATATCTGCTTCATAAAAAACAGCATCTTTATGAATATTTGATTTAAAACCTTTTGATAAGTTATCGATAATTATAACTTCATATCCTTTTTCTAATAATGCATAAACAGCATGTGACCCAATATATCCTGCACCACCTGTTACTAATATTTTCATTTATCTTCCTTTTTTAAATTATGCTGCATGTATTATTTTTACTTGAACTATATAATTAAATAATTATATCTTAATAAAATTATTCAATTATATATAATTATTAATTACAATATATATTTAAAGTAGGTTTTAAAATGAAAAAATTAGAATTTGGAACAGCTGGTATTCGAGGAGTTCTTGGCAAAGGTGAGAACAATTTAAATTCTACTCATGTAATTAGAATTATTGAAGGTTTTGCTAAATATTTAATTGAAAATTTCCCTGATGCTAAAACTCAAGGTGTTGTTATTGGTCGTGATAATAGAAGAGAAAGTAAAAATTTTTCAGAAACTGCAGCATTTATTTTATCAAATTATGAAATTAATGTTCATTATAATGAAAATATTGCTCCAACCCCTTTTATTTCATATGCAACTAGAATGTTGGGTGCTGTAGGCGCAATAAATATAACTGCAAGTCACAATCCAAAAGAATATAATGGAATAAAATTATATAACTCTCATGGGTGTCAATTATTGCCAAAAGAAATTTATAAATTAGAATCTTATTTTGAACCTTATGATTTTTACTTAAATACTAATATTAATTTTAATTTTAATAAATTCATTAATTGTATTCCAAAATCTCTAATGGATTCTTATTTGGAAAAAATATTAAAAATAGGCGGAGATATTTCTACATTAACAAATATAAAAGTTGCCTATACACCACAACACGGAACGGGAGCGACTCCAGTTAAAACCTTGTTTAAAAAATTAAATATTAAAGCATTTTATGAAGAAAGAGAAATGATAGAAGATTCAGAATTTACTTATTCTGAAAATCCTAATCCTGAAGTTGAAGCATCTTTTAATCATGTACTTAAAGTTGCAAAAGATAATGATTGTGACATTGTTTTAGTTACTGATCCAGATTCTGATAGAGTTGGTGCTGCAATAAAACACAATAACGAATATAAAATAATCACAGGAAATGAAACAGCTATTTTAATATTTAATTATTTAATTAATCAAATACCAAAAGAGAATCTTAATAAATATTATTTAATATATTCATTTGTTTCATCATCTTTACCTAGAAAAATAGCTGAAAAAAATGGATTAAAAGTTTATGTAACTGAAACAGGTTTTAAATGAATTGGAAGTTTGGTTGATGAAATTTTTCAAAAAAATCCAGAACAGAAATTTCTTTTTGCTTTTGAAGAAAGTTACGGATCACTTATTGATGATAGTGTTGCTAGAGATAAAGATGCAATTCAATCTGTAATTATTCTAACTAAAATTGCAAGTTACTATAAAGACAAAGGTTTCGATTTAATACAAGTATTAGATAATGTTTATAATGAATATGGATTCGTTGAAAGCAGTGTAATTTCTCTAAATCTTTTATCTAATAATCATCTTCTAGAAATCAAAAAATTATTCACAAATTTAAAAATTGAAGGTGCTAAATTTCTTGATTATAATAAAGGTATTGGTTTAATTGAACCCAATGATATGCTTGTATATGAATTTTTAGATGGTTCATGAATATCCTTAAGACCATCTGGGACAGAAGCTAAAATAAAAATATATTTATTCTTCATTAATAAAGACAAGGAAAAATCAATTAATCAATACAATAAATATTTTAAATTACTTTCAAAATTATATTTCTCATAAAATTTATTATTTTTTAGTAGAACCAGTAGCAACACGCCGGTTGAATCTTTCAACTCTACCTGCAGCTCTAGCAACCGAATTATTGCCAGTATAGAATGCATGACAACCAGAACAAACATCAATTGTAACATCCTTTGAAGTTGTTAGTAATTGGTGAGCAGTATTACAAGTTGAACACTTAATTGTCAATAATTCTGATTTTGGATGTATGTCTTTTTTCATAATTTAATCCTTTTGCAGTTTTTGTATTTTTAATATTATATATCAAAAAATGAATATCAAAAATATAAATTACCTATTTGGGAAAAATAATTTTTTGCTCATATTCAGAAAGATTTCAAAAACCAATTTTATTTAATTTTGCATAATTTTCCGATTCTATTAATTGATCATAATAATTTATATTAGGATAATAAAAGAAATCACCTTCAATTTTAGAGATATATTTAACTCTTGCTAAACCACTTTTTAATAATAGATTAGATAGTTCTATAGTTCCATAACTAATTTTAGTGACCATTCTTTTATATGTATCAAGTTTTCAATTTTTGATAATTACTGTTTTATTCTTAATTATTTGAGAACTTAAATTTGTAGCCTTTGTAGCATAGAATTTTTGAATACCTACTGTTGGCTTGAAATTATTAGATGAATCAAAACTTTCTGGTGTATCTACACCTAATAAACGATATCTTAAATTATTAATATCCTCAAAAGTGTCACCATCTATTATTTTATTAATATATGTATATTCATTTTTATCAACACATGATGTTAATAAAAATATAGGAACACTCAAGATTGACATTTTAGTTAAAATTAAAATTACTTTTTGTAGTATTATACTCACTTTTTTATTTTTTCTAATAAAACACCATCAACTTCATATTGAAATTATATTGGATTATATGTTTGGAAAATTTTAATAACACAAATATGACATAAAATAGTTATTTATACTAATATTAAAAAATAGGTTATAAATTCTTCTCTCTCAATTATTAAGCTTTGTTTGCAGAACCAAGTTCTTGTATTTTTTCTCTTACTGTATTTTCCATTGCCTTTATGCCTGGAGCATAAAGTTTTCTAGGATCGAAATTTTTCCCCATTTTTGCTTCACCAGATTCAACATATGCTCAAATAGCTTTAGCATTTGCAATTTGCAATTCAGTATTAATATTAATCTTAGCAATACCATCTTGAATTGATTTTAGAATTTGATCTTTAGGAATTCCTGAACCACCATGAAGAACCATGCCAATACCACAAGCATTTGAAAGATTTTGTAATGCTTCAAAATTAAGTGATTTTCATGTTGATGGGTATGGGCCATGAATATTTCCAATTCCTGCTGCTAGAAAATCAATTCCTAATTTAGCCATTTTTATTGCTTCATCAGGAGAACCGATTTCACCATTGCCAATGATTCCATCTTCTTCCCCACCAATTGAACCAATTTCAGCTTCAACTGAAGCATCATATTTTTTAGCTAGAGCCACTATTTCTTTTGTGTTTTCATAATTAACATCGAATGATTCATGAGAACCATCATACATAATAGATGTATACCCTGCCTCAAGAGCTTTAACTGCCCCTTCTTTTGATCCATGATCTAAGTGCAAAACAACAGGAATGGTTATTTTTAAATCATTAATTAAACCATTTACCATTCCAAAAACTGTATTATAACCACCCATATATTTAACTGCCCCTTCAGATGTACCTAAAATTATTGGTGAATTTTCTGCTTGTGCAATCAATAGTATTGCTTTTGTTCATTCTAAATTATTAATATTAATGTGAGGAACTGCATATTTTTCCTTAAAAGCCCTTGCAACAAGATCTTTAGCATTTACTAATAATGATTTGTTTGTTTGTTTAAATAAACTCATATTTATTACTCCTCTTATAGATTTTTTATAATTAATCATCATTATAACATTTTTCTTATTTAAAAATATTTTTATGTAAGGTATGGTTAATAGAAAATAAAGTAAATTAAATAATATTTATGCTGATATTTTATTTGCCACTTCAATAATTTTAATGATTTCTTGTTGAGATTTAATAATGACTCCAGAAGCTTTTTCATGACCTCCGCCACCAAACATTTGTGCAATTTTATGAACATTATGAGTACTTGATCTTAATCTAACTCTAATATCCCCATTTTCTTGTTCAATGAAAAAAATTCATATTGTATAAGGTTGAATATTTGCAAGAAAATCAACTCTATTTCTATTTTCTTCAGTTAAATTCAATTCCTTAGCCTTATCAATGCTTAGAAAATAATAAATTATATTTCCCTTTGTTTGATAATTATTTAATACTTCCTTTTGGAAAATAATTTCATTAATAGTTCTTTTTAGTAGATTGTTGTGAATTCATTGAACATTAAATTTTGTTTTCAATAACTTAGATACTAAATTAAATGTTCTTGAAGATGTTTTATCAAACAAAAATCTTCCTGAATCAGTATATATGCCTAAATATATATAAGAAGCAGCCAGTTTTGAAATCTTTCATTTTAAACCTATGCATAATTCAGCTATTTGTTCAGCTGAAGCGCAAAAACTTTGATCTACTCATGAATAAATTGGATTAACATCATCTCCACCAATATGATGATCAATTCTTATAATATCCTTAATTTTTTTATTGATTATAAGCTCAGAGTATTGTATTCTATTAGAATAATTTGCATCCACAATAATTCCTAGTGACTCATTTAGTATTTTTTCACTAGGAATATCATCATGTTTAAAATTCATAAATGATAATACATTTTTTGAATCACCAATTGCATATACATTAATTTCTGGAAAGTTATCTTTTATTAATTCTTTTAAGCCAAATTGTGATCCTAAACAATCACCATCAGGGTTAATATGATGAAAGATAACTATTGATTTATAACTAATGATAATATTTTCTATTTCTTTTAATTCCACAAATATAAATTTTAACTTAAATAACAATTAAAATAATATTTATATTTGATATAATTTTAAAAATAAATTATCTTAGTTCGTCACAATAAATATGAATAATTCAGTAGATTGAAATGGAGATTAAATGTCTAATATAAAATTCTTTGCCTTAGGTGGTTTGGATGAAAATGGTAAAAACTCATATGTCCTTGAAGTAGATAGTGATATATATATTGTAAATGTAGGAACAAAAATTCCAATTTCGGCCTCTCACGGAATTGACACATTGATTCCAAATTTTACTTATCTTCAAGATAATGCAGATAGAATAAAAGGTTTATTTATTACTGATGTTCAAAATGAATCTTTCTCGGCATTACCTTGATTACTAATGATGGTTCCTAAATTGACAATATATTGTTCTGATTTTTCTACATTCCTAATTAATGAAAGAATTCCTAAATATGATATTGGTAAACCACAATACCAAATTAAAAATATTAATAATAATGGTGAAAAAATTGGTTCTATAATGGTTGAACCAATCGAATTGGCAGGTGCTTTACCCGGTACAATTGGATTTAATTTTAAAACAGATGACGGAAGCATTATATTTATGTTTAATTTTGTCGTTGATGATTTAGGTGTATATGGAAAAACAAATATTGAAAAAATAAAACAAGATAATCCAAAAATTTTAGCTCTAATCATGGATTCAGGAATGTCAAATTTTAATGGTGTTTCTAGTGAACATATTGATATAAAAAATTTACTAGGAGATAAATTTAGTTCTATGAAAAATGATGAAAGAATTATTATCGGTTCTTATGATCATGAAATGTCTTCATTACAACAAATTTTAGATTTAGCACTAGAAAATAATAGAACAGTAATTACTTATGGAAGAATATATCACCAACTTTTAGAATATTTAATTAGTTACAATCCTAATTTAAAATTACCTAAAATTGTTGATTACAAGAAAATAAAAGATGAAAAAAGTTGTGTTATTATTGTTACTGGAACTGTTGAGAGATTATATAAAAGATTTGTTAGAATAACTGACAATAATGATGTTTATCTAAAAATAAAAAATGACGATCATATCATAATGATTGCTGCACCAGTTAATGGTTTGGAAACTGAATCTACTTATGCACTAGATGAGTTAGCTAGAAAAACCCCTCATATTATTGATTATACTGATAATGAATTTTATCGTTGTAGACCAGCAAAAGAAGATATTTATAATATAAATAAAATTCTAAAACCAGAGTATTTTATTCCTGCACAAGGTTTATATAGATATTTAATAGTTGCAACTAAAGAGGCAATTAGAGGAGGGTTAACTCAGAATAAAACAATCCCCTTACAAAATGGAAAGATTGCTAGATTTAAAGATGGTAAATTAGTTTCACAAAAAGAAAAAATTGCTGATGTAGGTGATGTAATTATTGATGGATTTGGTGTTGGCGATATTTCAAAAGAAGTTATTTATGAAAGAGAAGTTATTGCAAGGGATGGAGTTCTAGTGATATCTGCACTTTATGACAAACAAACAAAGAAATTATATGATCACATTGATGTTAAATACATAGGTGTTATTACTTCTGAGGCTAGAGATGAAATGGACAAATTAATAAAAGAAACAACAATTATTGTTTATTACAATGGAATTAAACAAGATACTAAATTCAATTTATATTCCATTCAAGATAACATTAGAAAAATTATTAGAAAAAAAATATTTAAATTAACTGACAAAGAACCTATGGTGGTTGTCATTTTTAATGAGATTTAAAAATAATATATATTATAATTAAGAAATGATTAGGCAAGCAAAGAAAAAAAAAATTGGTAGTGAGTTCAAAAATAATTACCATATTTGAAGTAATGGTCGTCTTTTTTCTCTAATATTACTAGCAATAACACTACTTTTTTTTATCATTTCGATTGTTCAAATACCCTTTCTATCAACAATTCCAGGTTATACCTTTGGGTTAGCTTTTGGATATTATTCATTTATATTTTACATAGTGTTTGCATATTATGCTATCTCTAAATTATTTAATTTCAATATATATTTAATAAAAATGATTTCCAGGATACATGTCTTTCATTATTCTTGACTAAATTTCTTCTTATTAATATTTGGCATTGTATTAATTATTGAAACCACAATTTACATGATAAATAATAGTTCACCTTTTCCTGGGATAGAAGTATGGAAAATAAATTTTAATACCTGATGAGAAAACTTTACTTCATTTAATAATGCCCTTGAACCAAATATAATGAATGCCGGAGTAATCAATAATTTTGTATTATCGATTTTGTATTCTATTGGCGGAACAATTGTCTCAATCATTTTTTCTATTCTCTTAATATCATATTTTGTATTTTACTTATTTTTTGGTTCTCCAATAAATAGATTTGAGAAAAAAATTAAAGAGAAAAAAGAACTTGAAAAAGAAAATAAAGAACATGAAACTAAAATTGTAGATTTAACTTTTGAAGATAAACACAAAATTGTTGTAACAGATTTTGGTATAAAAATTATTGATGATATTAATGAAACTAATATTAAAGAAATAGCAATAAAGAAAAAATCAAACATTAATAAAGAAGAAAGTATCAAAAATGAAGAAGCTAAAATAGAAACATTTCCTTTTGATAATCCATTCATAGATTCGAGTAATTTCATTTTTAGTGAAAAAGATACACAGAAAATAAAATTAAAAAATAATAAACAATTTGATGATACTAACTTTATTTTCAATAATGAAGACAGTATTAAGAAGAAAAATAAAATTCCCAATACATATAAACAAACATCTGAGTTAAAATTAGAAAATAATCACAAGAAAAATAAAAAAATTAAAAAAGATAAGAAGAAGGTAAAAAATGATTAATTTAATGAAATGAGAAGAAGCTCAAAAAACATTCAAAGACACAAAGGTAACATATTTATTTATTGGTGCAGATTGATGTGGAGACTGTATCATGATGGAACCAATAGTAGAAGAATTATATAATCACTTTATTGATAATAAAAATGTAAGATTTATCAAAGTTGATGCAGAAGAGGCAAAACTATTCAGAGACGAAAAAAGTGAATATCAAGTTCTTAAAATACCAACACATGTTTTTTTGCAAAATGGGAAAATTATGGGCATTAAATATGAATATACTCCTCTTAATGTAATGATTGAGGAAATTAATAAACTACTCTAATGGATTTAAATAATGTGCCTGAGCTTGCAGGAGTGTATTTATGAAAAGATAAAAATAAAAACATAATTTATGCAGGCAAGGCAAAAAACTTAAAAAAGCGAATGACACAATATTTTAATGGAACCATTAATTCATTTAAAACAACCAAAATGGTTGAAATGATTAATGATTTCGAGTTCATTATTTGTAATAATGAAAATGAGGCATTGTTACTTGAGAGAAATTTAATCTCTAAATACAAACCCTTTTACAATATTTCACTAATGGATGATCGTAAATACCCATATATAAATATTCTTTTGGATAAAACTGGATTATCAATTAGTATAAAATTTATTGTCAATACTGAAAACAAAAATAACCTTTATTATGGACCATTTATTAATAATGGTAGTTCAAAAATAATGCTTAATTTTTTAAGAAGTGAGTGCTTATATGAAAAAGGATTGCCTATTAAAAAAGCGACGAATGAATTTTGAAGTAAAAAATTCTTACTTGCAAAAAAAATTCTATCTAAAAATAATAATGATTTAATATCAGATTTATCAAATAAAATGAACCATGCAGCAGATAATGAACAATATGAAAGAGCAAATGAATATAAAGATGTTATCAAATTTATAAAAATGCACAAACAAGTTCAAGTTGTGGAATTTAAAAATAATAAAAATTTTGATGTTTTAGTAGGGATTATTAAAGAAAATTTTTTTATTTTTTGTATTCAATTTTATAGAAATGGATTATTAATAAATAGTGATATTCAAACACTAGAAATTAAGATAGATACAATTGAAACAATTAGACAGTTTGTAAACCAATTTTATAAAAATAAACAATTACCAAAAAAAATAATAACTAATTTAGAACTTGGATCAAGTAGTTTCTTTTTTGACACAGAAATATTTATTCCTCAAAAAGGAAAATATTTTACAATTCTTAATTCAGCTATTAAAAATGCTGAAGCAAATTCTAATATTAAAATTATGGAATATGAAAATAAACAAAAAATTATTGCTGAAGGATTGAAATTTTTATCTAATGTAACAAATACGAATAATCTTAACCATATAATAATGATTGATAACTCTAATTTTAAAAATACAAATGCAGTTTCAGCAATAATTTCATATAGAAATGGAATACCTCAAAAAAGTGAATATAGAAAATTCAGTATTGTTTCTAATTCAAGAAGAAGCGATGTTGAATATATAAAACAAGGTTTAACAAGATATTTTGAACATGAAATAACTATTCCGAAATTAATCATTGTGGATGGAGGAATTCAACAGTTAAATGAAGCTAAAAATATATTAAGAATTTTAAAGATTATTGTTCCAATAATTGGTTTAGTAAAAAATGAAAAACATAAAACTGATTTCATTATCCTAGAAAATGGTATAAAGAAACATATTGATGAAAGTGCATATTTATTTTTAAGTGGAATGCAAGAAGAAGTTGATAGATTTGCAAAGTCTTTTTATAGAAATAAAAGTTCCAAAAATAGTTTAGAAGGTAAATTAATTAAGATTAATGGTGTAGGACCAAAAACTGAATTAAGAATTCTTGATCATTTCAAAACATATAATAACATTTATAATGCCTCTATGGAGGACTTAGAGAAGGTTGTAAGTATGACAGTGGCTAAAAATATTATCAAAGCATTGAAGGGTTAGAATTTAAGTATAAATTATTTTCCTTCTTATCATGATTAAAACATAATTAATTATGATAAAATTTAATTATTAAAATGGTCGCGTAGCTCAGGGGACAGAGCACGTGCCTTCTAAGCATGTGGTCGGAGGTTCGAATCCTCCCGTGATCGCCATTTTTTTTTGCTTTTTTCAAAAGAAATAATATATGATATTAATATTATGAGTGAAGAAAAAAATTATTATAAAGAAATAATCAATGAGATTAAAAAAATAAGAGAAACAGATTTAGACCAAGCAGTTTTATTGTTAAAAAAAGAACTTGCAATGCCTTATATACCGAGTGATTATCTAGATGAAATGCAAAAATTATTTAAGGAGTATTCACAAGATTTTGATGACAAAAAAATTACTTTAACCAGAGATGAGGTATTAGATATAATAACTTCTGAAGGGCATAAGAGTGGAAAACTTTCTTTGGCATTAACACAAATTTCTCAATTTAATTGAGTAGGATTTGAGGATAAAATTCAGGAGATTTTATCATCACCAAAGATTGCTAAAAATGCCAAAACCATATTCATTGAAAGTTTAATTATTCAAAAAATGAATCATGATTTTATTGTTGATAAAATTATTATTAATCCTTCAAAATTAAAATCAGTTTTTGATTCTAAGTATTGTATTCAAAATATAATGGATATTGAATCTAAAAATATTGATGATTTAGTTGTTAAAAGAATTGCAATGGAATCATTTTTAATTTATTTATCAATTATTTTTCCAAATAATTTAAACTTAAAATATATTAGTGTTGTTGAAGAAATGATTTTAGTAGCCAAAGCATTGCTAGGTGATGAAAAAGTCCTTGAAGGTAATAAAGAAGCTATTAAAATTTTTGAAACTATTTCTAAAAATTAGTATAATTATCTCAAAATACTTTTGCATTTTGTTTTAATTGCAAATTTAAGAAAAGAGATATTTAAAATATGATTAAAAAAACAATTGATAAAAAAACTTCAGAAATGAGAATTTCAGTTCCCATTTTGAAAGATGATTGGAAAAATGCACAAACTAAAGCTTTTGAAGCATTAGCAAAAAATGTAAGTATTAAGGGATTTAGAAAAGGAAAAGTTCCATTAGAAAAAGCGAAAGAACTTATTGATCAATCTCAAATATGAGAAAAAGCAATTTTATCTCTTCTTGATAAATATGTTGTAGTTGCTTCAAAAGAAATTAATGATGATGAAATTATTTTAGATCATCCAACATATACAGTTGAAAAAGTAACAAGTGATGAATTAGAAATAATTTTTATTTACCCATTATTTCCTGATTTCAAACTGAAAGATTACAAAAAAACAGGAATTACTTTAGACAAACCTGCTACTGATGAAAAATTAAAGAAAGATGTTATTGAGCAGGAGAAAAACCTTCTATCTAAAACTGCAGTATTATTACCTAAAGAAGGTAAAAATGCAAAAGTTGAAAAAGGTGATACAATTATTTTTGATTTTAAAGGTTTTGTAGATAAGAAAGCTTTTGAAGGGGGAGAAGCTGAAGATTTTGAATTAAAGGTAGGTTCAGGTAGTTTTATCCCCGGTTTTGAGGACAAAATAATAGGTTTAAAATTAGGTGAAAGTAGTATAAAAGTTACATTCCCTAAAGACTATCATGTTAAAGAATTGGCAAATAAAGATGCAGATTTTAAATTAAATATTAAAGAAATTAAGGAATTTGATTTACCAGAACTTAATGTAGAGTTTGTTAAAACCTTGAATATTAAAGATGTTAATACTCCAAGTGAATTAAGAAAATATTTATTAGATTTGACAAAGAGAGAAAATCTTGAAAAAGCTAGAATAAAATTTAAAAATGAAGTTTTTTCTAGGTTATTAAATCAAAATGAAATTCCTGTTCCTAATACTCTTATGTTAAAAGAAGTGCAAATGTTATCTAAAAAACTTGAAGAGAGTTTGAAAAAACAAGGAATATCTAGAAAAGAATATTTAAAATTAACAAAAATGACAAATAATGATATTACAAAAGAATTAACAGTTGAAGCTGAAAAGAACATTAAAACTTCATTGCTTTTTGCACATTTAGCAAAAATTGAAAAAATTGAAGCAAGTGAAAAAGATTTTGAAAACCAATATGAAAAGCTTGCAAAGGTTTACAATATTGAGGATGTAAATATTA
This sequence comes from Metamycoplasmataceae bacterium, assembly GCA_051656785.1. Taxonomy (GTDB): domain Bacteria; phylum Bacillota_I; class Bacilli_A; order Mycoplasmatales; family Metamycoplasmataceae; genus UBA710. Next base: position 38,299 of record JBOFJK010000002.1, on the reverse strand, counting down.
TAAAAGGAATGCTACCTAAAGAGAAATTGGAACCTCAAATTGTAAATGATTTAGTTCTTGATATGCTAATAAAACATAATTCAAAATAATCACTAAATAAACTTTTTAATGACAAAAAGTTTTTTTTATATAAAATTATATATATGAATGTTACTAATACAAATTCTTCAGATCATCCCAAGTCAAAAATTGCTGATCAAAAAAGAGAAAAGAAAGAACAAAAAAGGGCAAGAAAAGAATCTCTTATTTTTAGATCTGCTGAAATTCGTGCAGCTGAAGAATCATTAAAAAAAATTAATGCTCTTGAAAGAACAATTAAAAATTTAACTGATGATCAATTAAAAAATAAAACTCGTGTTTTTAAACAAAGATTAAAAAAAGGCGAGACTTTAGTAAGTGTTAGAAATGAAGCTTTTGCCGTTGCTAGAGAAGCTACATTTAGAATACTTAAAAAAAGACCTTTTGATGTTCAAATTTTAGGTGGAATAATTTTAGATATGGGTTCTGTAGCAGAAATGAAAACTGGTGAAGGTAAAACAATTGCTTCAATTGCTCCAATATACTTAAATGCTCTGAGTGAAAAGGGAGTTATAGTTTCAACTGTTAATGAATATCTTGCAACTCGTGATGCAGAAGAGACTGGTAGAGTGTTTAATTGGTTAGGCTTAACAGTTGGAATTAATAAACCTAAAGCTAGTAAAGAAGAAAAGAGGATGGCATACTCATGTGATATAACATATTCAATTCATTCCGAATTAGGTTTTGATTATTTAAGAGATAATATGGTTACTACTTTAAATCAAAAGGTTCAAAGAGGATTGAACTATGCCTTAATTGATGAAGTTGATTCAATATTAATTGATGAAGCTAAAACCCCTTTAATAATTTCAGGTGGTGAAAAAAATGATTCAAAATTATACGAAACAGCAAATCAATTTGTTGTCTCTTTAACGGATGATGACTATGAAACTGATCATGAAACACAATCAGTCTCATTGAACCACAATGGAGTAAATAAGGCAAATGCATTTTATGATGTTAAAAATATATATGAAATTCAAAACTCTGAGATTGTTCACCGTATTCAAAATGCATTACGTGCACAAATAATAATGAAACGTGATGTTGAATATATTGTATTAAATGAAAAGATAGAATTAGTTGATGCATTCACTGGAAGGATAATGGAAGGTCGAGCATATTCAGAAGGATTACAACAAGCAATACAAGCTAAAGAAAAAATTCAAATAGAACCTGAAACTAAAACTATGGCAACTATTACATACCAAAACTTTTTTAGGATGTTTAAAAAACTATCTGGAATGACTGGTACTGCAAAAACAGAAGAACAAGAATTTTTAGATATTTACAATATGAGGGTTAATGTTATACCTACAAATAAACCAATAAAAAGAATTGATCATCAAGATGAAGTTTATATTAGTTACAAATATAAATTTCAAGCAATGGTAAAAGAAATTGAACGACTTAGAAAAAAAGGTCAACCAATACTTATAGGTACTGCTGAGGTTAAGGAATCTGAATACTTACATGAATTACTTTTAAAACATAATATTCCTCACACTGTTTTAAATGCTAAGCAGAATAAAGCAGAAGCTGAAATTATTTCAAGAGCAGGTGAGTTAAATGCCATTACTATTGCAACAAATATGGCTGGTCGTGGAACGGATATTAAATTAGGCCCTGGAGCAGTTGAGGCAGGTGGTCTTTTTGTTTTTGGTACTAATAAAGCTGAATCAAGAAGAATTGACAATCAATTAAAAGGTCGTGCTGGTCGTCAAGGAGATATTGGGGAATCAAAATTTTTTCTTTCTGTAGAAGATCAACTTATTCAAAGATTTTCATTACAAGATAAATGAAAAGATATTTTTAAGGATGTTGGTGAAAATAAAATTGAAGGAAAGATTATTTTAAGGGCATTTGCAAGAGCACAAAGAAAAATTGAAGGTTTTAACTATGATAGTAGAAAATCAGTTTTAAATTATGATGATGTTATCAGAAGACAAAGAGATTTACTTTATAAACAGAGAGATATTGTTTTATCTAAACCTGACTTATTTCCAATAATTAAGAAGATAATTAAGAGTGCAAGTAAGCAACTAATATATGTAGAAGGAGTTCTTCAAAAAACAGGATTAGTTAATTATAGTAAGTTAACTAGCTATATTAATGAAACATTTATGAAAGAAACAGGTTTAACTTTTGAAGAAGAACAATTCAAACATTTAACAAATGAATCTATCCCATTATTTTTTGAAAAAGTTGTTACAGAACTTTATACTAAATCAAGAAAGATATCAATTGAAAAATCATCATTAGAGTGAATTCAATCAAATGAAAGAACAACTTTCATTGAAGTTATAGATGCACAATGGCAATATCATATTGATATCATGGATAAATTAAGGTCTTCAACAAACATTGTTCAATATTCACAAAAGAATCCTTATCAAGTTTATGCCGAATTAGGCACTTCTAAATTTAATGAAATGTGTCATGAAATTGCCTTTAATACTCTTATATCATTACTAAATAATATTAATATTATTCCTAATCAAACAGAGAAAATTAATGTTGATGGTGTAATTATTGAAATTCCTCAAAATACTCCTGTTGAATTGAGAGGTGTGATTATTGAAAAAATAAGATCATCATTTAAATTTGTTGATTCTGCAATGAAAATGAATACAAATAGTACTCTTGAAATTGAAAATAATACTTTAAATTCCTTATATGATGAATTATCTCATCTAGATAAGACTCTTAATTTTAAATAATGAATATCTTATCCTATCTATGTCTTTTGAATATATCTAATTTCTCTAAAAATCTGTTGGTTAAAAATCATTTTTTAGGAACTATTCTTTGTGAGAAAAATGTCTTGTAATATGATGCATTTATTAAGATTCCTGCATATAAGAAATATGAAAGAACTAGAACAAATGTTATTGAATATAAGAATGTTCCAATGGCACCATACTTTGTATAATCAATGAATGAGGCAATATATCCAAATGACATTATAAAGATAATTGCTGGAATAATTGTAATCATAATTCCTGGTGTAATTTCATTTCACTTTAATTTAAATAGTGGTGAAAATCTAAATAATAAACCAACACCAACATAACTTCAAATTGATAAATAAATTAGCATTGTGAAATAAAATAATGTTTCATATTCTCAACCAAATACACGTTCTGTTTCAGAAAGTGGTGGTCAGTATTTTTGATATAAAGCTAATAGAGGAAGTAATGATAATAGTGATATTATAAAGAAAAGAGATATAATAGGAACCATCATTATTCCTCTTAACCTTTTGATCATAAAGTTAGTCTGATCCACATGATCATAAATTGCAGATTGACTATCAATAAATCTTGATAAACCTTTTGAAGAAAATCAAATTGAGGAAAGTAATAAAAGAATAATTGTAGTGTTAAAAAAGATAATATTCACATCAGTTGTATCAATAATTATAAGTAGAGTATCGACACCAGGAATTATTTTAGCTAGAACATCTTTTCTAAGTATAATATCTCAACCTAAACTACTATCACCAGCTAAAACTGGTATATGAGAAATGGCACTAATAACTAGAATCACAATAATTGATATAGGAATCATGGATAAAAATAAATATAGACCAAGTCCAGCTGGAATGAAGTTAAATTTTGGAGAAGACATATTCTCATAAGTAGTATTTATTAGCTCTCTTTTTTTAATTGAATTAGCTAATATTTTTCTATTCAATGTTAATTTTAATGAAATCAGAATAATAATTTTTATAATCTTGTCAAATATACTAATCTCAGTAGTATTTCTATATATATGTTTTAAAACTCATTTATAGTTCTCTTTTTTTGGCTTAGATTTTTCAAGAGATTCTCAACCAGATTTTAATTTATTCTTCTTTCACATGTTTCTCCAAAGCCTTAATTATGATTTCTGTTGAAATGATTGGATTTGCTTGCCCTTTTGTTATTTTCATAAGCTGTCCCATAACAAATTTTATACATCTTTCTCTTCGTTTAATAAATTCTTCTTTTAGGTTTGAATTTTTCATAATTATATCATTTATTAGTGCTGATAAATTTTCATAATCTGAAATCTGTTTAAATCCACTTTGTTCAACCAATTCTTTAACTGTTGTTTTAAGGTTAATTAATTTTGGGAAGAGTTCTTTTAATTGTTTTCCGGAAATAATACAATTAATTGATAAATCAATTAAATCAGTAATATCATTTTGTTTTATTCCTAATTTTTGAACTTCTAAATTAAAATTTTTTGCTAATTGCATAACTTCAGAGAAGAAAAATTTAGCTAATAATTCTCTATCCTTATATTTTATTGAATCAAAAAAAGTTGCTACTGATAAATTATTTATCAGTAATTCTATATAAGATTCAGGGATACCATCATTTCTATATTTTTCCCTCTTTTCTCATGGCAATTCACCTATAATAATTCCATTTATCCAACTTTTATCTAATATTATGGGTGGTATATTAGGTTCCTTAAAGTATTTATAATCAATGTCATCATCTTTCATTCTCATAACAATATTTTCAGAAGTTTCTTCATTAAATCGCTTTGTTTCTTGTTTAATTTCTAATCCACTCATTATTTTTTTAATTTGACAATCTATTTCAAATTCAATAGCTTTCTTAACATTATTTAATGAATTAATATTTTTAATCTCCACTTTTTGACCTAGTTTCTTATCACCAAGCATTCTTAATGATAAATTTATATCAGCTCTTAGAGAACCTTCAGACATTTTTGAATCACTAATATCTAAAAAAAGAGCAATTGTTCTAATTGAATCAATGTAACTTACTGCTTCTTCAGCTGAATTTATCTCTGCCTCAGAAACAATTTCAATCAATGGGACACCTGCTCTATTGTAATTTATTAACGTTTCTGTTTCAGTATGAATTTGTCTAGCCGTGTCTTCTTCAATATGTATTCTATTTATTCTAATATTTTTTGTTTTACCATTATTTAAAAATAAAGTTAAAATTCCATTTTTCCCAATTGGTCTAAATTGTTGTGTAATCTGAAACCCTTTAGGAATATCTGTATAGAAATAATTTTTTCGATCAAAATGTAACTCATTATCTATTTCCATTTTAAGAGATTTAGCTAATTTTATAGCCTTAACTACTGCCTCTTTATTTAAAGATGGAAGTGTTCCAGGATAGCCCAAATCAATAACATTAACATTGGTATTTGGTAATGAATGGAAATTATTTTTTGTATTTGAAAAAAGTTTAGTTTTAGTATTTAACTCTAAATGAATTTCAATACCAATAACAACTTCAAAATTATTAATCATTATTTTTTCTCCTTTTTTATCATCTTTTCTATATATAAAGAATGTGAAAATAGTTTTTGGTCACTATATATTTTAGAATCAATTGAGATATTGAAAGGCATCTTTTGATATTCACCTAATTTAAGAGAAATTGAAGGATTCCCAATTAGATTTGAATTGGCTAAAATTCAATGCATGAAATTCTGTGGTTTTTTACCTAAATCTTTAATTAATGGGGCAATCTCTGGAGAAGAAGGATATATTAAAATATCAGAATCATTATGAATATTTGTAAATCAATCATTAATCAATCTTCTAATTTTTTGAGATCTTATAAATAATTTTTCTTGGTTATCTTTTTCAAGATAGAAAGAACCTAAACTCAATCTTCTTTGAACCATAAATCCAAAACCATTTGATCTAGTTTTTGAAAATGTTTCTTTTCAATTTTCTCCTTCAACTCTTTGTCCAAAATTTACACCAGTTAAATTTGATAAATTAGAGGATGCTTCTGAAAAAGAAATAATATCATAGACAGGCTTAATAGCATTCAATAAATTAAGATTTAAACTCACTTTCTTAACTTCTATTCCATTATCTTTTAATTTTTTAATTAATTCATGATATTCATTTGCAATATTTTCATTTAGATATTCAAAACAATCCAAATAAGAAACAACATTTGGTTTTTCTAAAGAAAGATCATTTAATTTTAAATCAATAGATGTTAAATCTTTTTCATCATAACCATAAAGCACTTTGGCGACTTCAAAAGAATCATTAACATTGTGGGTGAATCAACTTACTGTATCTAGGCTAGAAGCATAGGCAAATAAACCTCAACGGGAAACGGCACCATATGAAGGTTTAAAACCAACCTTACCTATGAATGAGGCCGGTAATCTAACTGAATCACCAGTATCTGATCCTAATGCGAAACCAATATTATTTGTTAATGTTGCAGCTGAACCAGAAGATGAGCCTCCCACTAATCTATTATGATCTAGAGGATTAGTTATTATTCCTGACCTAGAATAAGTCCCTGTTCCTGCCATTGCTAATTCATCACAAAACACTTTCGCTACTACTGTTGCTCCTGCATCAATCAATTTTTGAAATGGAGTTGCATTGTAATAAGGCTTAAATCCTAGCAAAATATTTGAAGATGATGTTGTAGTTCAATCTTTTGTTGCAAAAACATCTTTCAAAGTAAAAATTGTATCAGACAGAGAACCAATTTTATCATTTTTTGTTTTATATACTTCAATAACAGCATTATTTTTATCATTCAATAATTCAGTGCAAGCTTTTTCAAAATTTCCCTTATTTATAATCATTATTTCAAAATCCTTTTCATAATTACATAATCATCATTATGATTAGCAGAATTAGATAATAATTTATCTTTATCTAATGATGGTCCTTCAATATCTTCTCTTAAAAAAGTTATTGGTTTTGAAATTCTAGCCATAGGTTCGACACCATCAATATTAATATTTTTGATACTATCCATGTTTTCTTGAATAAAGTAAAATTCTTCTTGAAGAGAGTTTAAAACATTTTCATCAATGTCAATCAATATTTTTTTGGTCATTAAAATAAATTTTTCTTTATCCACTAAAACTCCTTATCAATAATAATACTATCATTTTGGTTGTGAAACAAACATTGTACCATTTAAATATTCTAGACCATTATCTAAATTATGGAAAACAATTTTGTTTGAGTGCAGAAAAACTCTTTTACCATAATCTCCACCATATCTTCTATCACCTTTAATGGGATAACCTAAGTGTTGTAGAGTAATTCTAATTTGATGTTTTTTACCAGTTATTATTCTTGCATATTTACAATTACCTTGTGTAAAAAAAAGGGTCTCCATTTTTTCGCCTGGTAATTCATTAGTTAATTTATATCTCTTATTTTTCTTATCATAATTTGCATAGAAAATAAAATGTTGCTTCTCAAAAGGAAAATCAGATTTCATAACATAATATTTTTCAAAGTTATTTGTCTTTTTATTCATTTGAACAAGAGTAGAATAATTCTTTGCATAAATAATTAATCCTGAAGTTGATTTATCAAGACGGCCAATATGTGATGGTTTAAAAGAATCAATTTTTTGATAACCCAAAAATGAAAGAACTTGTAGATCCAAACAATTAGGTTCACCATGTACAGCAATGTTTATTGGTTTGTTTATCACTAATATATTATCATCTTCAAAAATCTTCTCAAATGTTATTATTTGTTCAATTAATTCATTCTCTTTGTAACTTTCATCTAAACCATAGATTCAAATTCTATCATCCTCTTTAATTATGTAATCCTTACTTGAAATACGTAAATCATTAATTTTAATGTCCTTTTTTCTAAAAAGTTTTTCAATTCTTGAAATAGGCACATTATCCAGAACCTTTATCACATATTTAAAACATGTTCTGCCCTCATCATTTTTAGTAGCTTTTAATTTTATTAGATTCATTTATTCATCTCTTTGCGAAGAATATAAATCAATTTCATTGTCTTCATCGACATCAAAATCGATATTATTGAATTCAGAAATTCTTGGCAATTGATTTAATGATTTTATTCTAAAATAGTCATAAAATTTATCAGTAACACCATAAAGAATAGGAGTTCCGGGAGATTTGGAAATACCAACTTCTTCAATCAAACCCTTTAGCAATAAAGCACTAACTATATGGTCGGAATTTTTTCCTCTAATGTCATTTATTGAGGATTTAGTGATTGGAGCTTTATATGCAATTATTCCAACAGTTTCAATTGCTGAATCAGAAAGTTTCCTCTTTTGTTCACCTGTAACTAATTCAGAAATAAATTCCTTCGACTCAGGAATGGTAACTAGTTTATAAATACCGTTAAATTCTTCAACCATTGTACCTCTACTTCCATTGTTAAATTTTTCAATGAATTTTTTCATCATTTCTTTACTAGTAGCAATTGTTTCTAAAGTGAACACTTGCTTAATATCCTCATTACTTATACCTTGATCACCTTTTACATATAATAGTGATTCAATTACTTTCTCTCTTGATGTCATTAGTACATTTCTCCTTTGTATATTTTTATTTCTTCAAATTGATCTACTTGTTCTAGAATTAATTCTTCTTTCCTAGACATATCTAGAATTGCTATCAATGTAATTACAAAATGATTGATTGTTGGAACAGAGAACAACAACTCAAATGTTATATCATTGTTTCCATTGCTGTCAATTAATTTTCTGATTTCTTTTTTTCTTTCAGAAGGAGATAAATTAAATGTTTCAAACTTAATTTTTCTTAATTTATCAGCTTGTGTTCTCTCAAACATTTTTCTTAGAATTGTAATTAATTTAATAGAAGTGCCATAACCATCTAATGCTGCTTCATCAATTTCTTTTATAAAATGAGTTGTATTTGAAACTTCTTTAATAAATATCTCATTACGCTTCTCTTCTTGTTCCCTAAGTTTGATTGAAAGGTTTTTAAATTCCTCATATTCTGCAAGTAATCTTAAAAACTTTAATTTATCTTCTTCAACTTCTAATTCAGCTTCTTTATCTTCTAAAATTAATTTTGACTTAATATATATTAGATCAGCCGCGATTACTAAGTACTCACTAGCAATATCAATATTTTTTTTTGTTATCTCAGAAATTATTGCTAAATATTGTGTTGCCAAATCAACTAAATCAACTTCAAAAATACTTATATTCTTTTTCTTTACAAGAGTTAAAAGTAAGTCTAAAGGACCATTGAAATTATCTAATGAAAAATTATGATCTAATAACGAATCTTTTGAAGATATTATTTCTTGTTTTTTCATTTTCAATCCTTATTCTTAGATTCTTTTTTTTGTTTCTTTTTATTTTCCGATTCAATAAATTTTTTTGTTTCTAATTCATCCTGTTCTTTTATTTTATTTTCTTGCTTCTCAATTTTCAATTTTTGATTGTTCTCTTTATCTATTTGTTTTTGCTTAGTCTTATAATATTTAGCTTCCTTTTTGGCAGCTTTAATTTTTGAAATTTCACTTATTTCTTTGTGAGCAAATTGTGGAGGTATAAAGCTGGCCTCAACAATTTTTTGAACTCTATCAGCAAGTGCATTTGATGATTGATTAATAAAAGAAGTTGCAGGAATTTTTTTATGAAAAATAATTTCAATTTTCAATGTAACTGTTCTTTTCCAATCAACACCACCAACAGAATTATTTATTGTAAATGGGATAATGGGTATTAATTCTTTTTGGGCGACTTTGAAAGCACCCGGTTTAAATTCATCAATAGTACCATTTCTATTTCTAGTTCCTTCCGGAAATATAATCCCATATGTTTTGTTTGTTTTTACAAATTTTCCAAATTCTTTATAAGTCTCAAGTGATTTTCTTAAATTATCTCTTTCTAGAAAAAAAACATTAATTAATTCAAGAGGATATCTTGTAAGGTTGTTATATTTTAATTCTTCTTTAGCTAAAAATGTAGCAATTTTATTTTGTTCATCTTTTTCTTCAGTTGTTTTTTGTAATGCTTTTATCATAATGAATGCATCACAATAATCTTGATGATTACCAATCAAAATTGCTGGGCCAGTATTTGATAAATTTTCTAAACCAATAACTTTCAATTTAACATTAAAATCATCAAGCATTTTTGAAACATATTTTGATACTAAATCATTTCTTCATTGCAAAGAAAATCTTTCAGGGTCATCTTTCATTTTCTTTAAGAGTCTTCCACATTTTCTAGCACGTTGATCTCATAGTGGTTTTTTTATCACTGCTTTTCAATTAAAACTCATTTTCCTCATCCTTATTTTTAATAGCAATTGCTATAATGTAGTCATTCTCTCTTGATGTGCTTATTCCAAAAGATTTAAAGTAATATTTATTATTAATCTTTTGGACATTTACTTTACTAAAGTTTGAATATTTGTTATCACTTTTGAAAATAGCTTCTTTTATTGCTCATCTTGTTGCTAAAAACACATCCTTATATTCTACATTCCTTCAATCAATGAATTCGTCCTTAGAAAGGATTCTTTTTGCAAATTTTTCATCTTTGTTTTTAAATCTTTCGATTGATGTAATATCTATTCCAATCATATAGAATTTAATTATATCAATGAAATATTTGTTTTAATTTTTAATTAAATAAATATTTTGATTGATGACTTTTGCCAAATGGTGCCGCTTACAAGAATTGAACTTGTGACCCCTTCCTTACCATGGAAGTGCTCTGCCCCTGAGCTAAAACGGCATTTAATAATGTATTGTTTCTTTTGAAATTATATTTAGAAATTAAAATTATATTAAAAAATTATAAATTAAAAGTATTATAATTACTAACTAAGATTAAATAATATTATTTGAATTATTCATACAAAGGTATTATAATATATTTAAAAACTTAATTTAAAGTTAAAGATAGGGAAATGTATATGTCAAAATTTTTGAGAAGTAGAGAAAAACAATTGATTAGTAATTCTAATCCACAAATGAATAGTCCTAAACAGGTTAATGAACAACAAATGAATAGTCCAAGACCAATTAATGGACAACAAATAAATGGCCAAAGACCTATTGGACCACAAATAAATGGTTCAAGACAAATGTCTATTAGTAGACCAATTGTACCTCAAATGAACAACCATATACCAGTGAATAACAACCAAAATAATGGAATTAATAGAGCTTCAATTAATAATAATTTTAATTCAATGATGCCTAGTTTACAAAATAACAATCAAAGACCTCAAAATATGTTTCCTCAGCAAGTTATTAACCCAAATCAAATGAGTACAGGAATGTTAAATATGAACAATAATAGAATGAATATTGTTAATAAACCTAATAACCAACCAATATTTCAACAAAATATCCCTAATTTTAATCAAATGAACACAGGAATGTTGAACATAAATACAGGAGAATTTATACCCACTCCTTCTCAAATGCCACAAATGAGTACAGGAATGTTAAATATTAACACAGGAGAATTTATACCCACTCCTTCTCAAATGCCACAAATGAGTACAGGAATGTTAAATATTAACACAGGAGAATTTATCCCACAAGTTCAACAAATGAATATGATAAATCCAAATTTACTTCAAAATAGTAATCCTTTTTTTGACCCTTCAATGAACACATATGAATTTGATTTCAATAGAAATACTAATTTAGTTGATTTAAATAATACTTCGAGAAGTCAAATAGAATTTAAGTTAAATGAGTTGCAAAGAATGCATACAAGTGGTTTAATTTCAGATGAAGAATTCTTAGTTAAAAAGAGAGATTTAGTTAATAAAGCTCTAGACAATTTATAATAATTAAAAATTTTTTTTATTGTGGTAATATTAATTTTATGAGTAAAAGAGATTATTATGAAATATTAGGTATTCCTAAGAATGCTGATGCTAAAGAAATTAAAAAAGCTTATAGACAATTAGCAATGAAATACCATCCTGATAAAAATTCTTCAAAAGATGCAGAAGAAAAATTTAAAGAAATAAATGAAGCCCATGAATGTTTGTCTGATCCAGATAGAAGACAAAGATATGATACTTTTGGTTATGGGGAACATGCATTTAATGAAGGTGCATCAAGTGGTTTTGCCCAATCTGGGTTTGGAGACATTTTTAATGACATTTTTAATGCATTTAATCCTTTTGGTGGCGGACATTCTAAGCAAAAGAGAAATAGAAATTCTGAGATGAAAGGTTCAAATCTTCAAGCTAAAATTGAAATTACTTTTTTAGAATCCGTTTTAGGTAAAGAGTTTTCCGAAAAATTAACAAAGTATGATACATGTACTAAATGTGAAGGAACAGGTGCATTTTCCAAAATGGATATAAAAAATTGCGAAACATGTAAAGGTACTGGAGAACAAACAAGAAGAATCCCGACCCCTTTCGGTGCGATGGTTGAGCAAATCCAATGTAGAATATGTCATGGTGTAGGAAAAGTGATTACAAAGAAATGTATAGAATGTCATGGTAATGGAATTTTAAAAACAATTAGCACTCCAAATATCATGATACCTGGTGGAATTAGGGAAGGGCAAACATTACTAATTAAAGGATATGGAGGTCCTGGAAAAAATGGTGGTGAATCAGGTGATTTAATTTTAGTTGTTACTATTAAAAATCATCCTTATTATAAAAGATCTGGTGATGACATCTTGTTAGATTTTCCTATTTCATTTTTCAGCATAATTAATGAAGAAAAATTAAAAGTACCTACACCTTATGGTATTGAAGAAATTTCATTAAAGAATGATATTAAATCTGGAACAATTGTTAATATTAAAAAAAGAGGTTTCAAAAATCTTGAAACTGGTCAATTTGGTGATTTAAAATTAAACATCATGATATATGTTCCTAAATTAAAAGACAAAGATTGTAATGAAATATCTAAGATTTTAAAAAACTATAAAAACAAACTTCATGATGAATGAGTTTCAAAAGTGAGAAAATAGTTATTAAAATTATGGAAAATCAAGAAACTAGAGTAAAAAAATGAATGAAATATCGAGAAGAAATATTAGAAAATCAAAATATTAGAGAATCACTAATTCATTCAAATAAAGACTTCAATAAACAATATAAAAAACTTTCAACAATATTTCATAATATTGATTTTTTGAATGCAAAGAACAACTTTCACTCTAGAATAGATTCAGTTGATATAAAAACACAATTAAGAATAGATGAAATAAACAAGAATTTAGAAAATATAAATAATATAGAAAAAAGAAGTGTCAAGAAATCTGGAGAAAAAAATTATAATTGCAATAAGTATGATAAATTTATCAAAAAATATTTTGCTGTTGAACAAGCCAATAGTGATGAATTTAGTAACATGAAAGTCACTAAGATAGATTTAGGTAAGTAAGTTATGAGAAAAATTAATATAGCTATTGATGGGCCATCTGGTGTTGGGAAAAGTACAATTGCCAAAAGAATTGCAGAAGAATTACATTATCTTTTTATTAACACTGGTTTAATGTATAGAACAATTTCTTACTTTTGTTTAAAAAACAATATCGATATAAAAAATGAAAAAGATGTTGTTAAAAATTTAGTAAATATAAATTTAGAACTTCTTCCTAAAGAACAAGCTATATTAAATAATGAAAATATAACTCCCTTCTTAAGAAGTGATGATGTTTCTGTTTCTGCTTCTCTAGTTGCTTCATATAAGGATGTTAGGAAATTTTGTGTTTTAAAACAGCAAAAGTATACTTTGCAAAAGGGCGTCGTTATGGAAGGAAGAGATATTGGTAGTGTTGTAATTCCTGATGCTGAATTAAAAATATTTTTAACAGCTTGTCCAGAAGTTAGAGTAAAAAGAAGGATCAATCAACTTGAAGAAAATAATACAAAATATGATGCATTAAGTGTAAGTGAAAATCTTCAAAAGAGAGATGAAGCAGATGCTACTCGCGTTATTGATCCTTTAGTTAAAATGCCAGATGCTATAGAAATTGACACTTCAAATATTAGCATTGAAAATGTTAATCAAATAATTCTAAAGCTTGTTCAAGAAAGAACCGATAATGAATAAAAATTTAGTTGCAATAATTGGAAGACCTAATGTTGGTAAAAGTACACTATATAACAAGATAATAGGAAAAAGGACTTCTATTGTTTATGATGAACCTGGCGTTACTAGAGATAGACTATATCATAAAGTAAATTGACTAGGAAAACACTTTACAATAATTGATACTGGTGGAATAAGTGCTGAGAAAAAACCATTTTTAGAAGATATAAGAATCCAAGCACAGATTGCTATAGAAGAAGCTTCAATTGTTATATTTGTTCTAGATGGAAGAATTGATATAACTAAGGAAGATTTTTATGTTATCAATTTAATTAGAAAAAGTGGAAAGAAGATTATTATTGCTGCAAATAAAATGGAGGGTAACAAAGAATTTGATTCTTCTTTTTATACATTGGGAGTTGACAATATTTTACCTATTTCTGCTTTACATGGTGAAGGAGTTGGTGAACTACTTGAAACAGTCTTTAAAGAATTCAATGAATCTGATGATGAAGATAACAATTTATTTAAATTATCAATTATTGGAAAACCAAATGCAGGCAAAAGTAGTTTGTTAAATAAGTTACTAAATGAAGATAGAGCAATTGTTTCTGAAATTGCTGGAACAACTAGAGACCCAATTAATTCAAAATTAGTAATAGGTAAAGAAGAATTTGAAATAATTGATACAGCAGGGATTAATAGAAAATCAAAACTCGTTGAATCTATTGACCATTATGCCTTAGGAAGAGCATTTAATTCACTTGATGAAAGCAATCTTTCCTTACTAGTAATTGATGCAACTAATGAACTTTCTCATTTTGATGCTAGAATTGCAGGTTATGCAATAGAAATGAAAAAACCCATTATTATTGTTATCAATAAATGAGATTTAGTTAAAAAGACAACTCATACAATGGTTGAATTTGAAAAAAAAATAAGAAAAGAATTTAAATTCATGCCATGAGCCCCCATTGTTTTCATATCCGCTTTAACAGGTAACAAATTAGATAAATTACTTAATGAAATTACTACAGTTAAAATTAATATTGAAAGACAGGTTAAAACTTCAATACTAAATGAAGTAATAATGGAAATGCAGCAAATGCAACCCGCACCTTCTCTTAAGGGGAAAAGAGTTAGTATCAATTATATTAAACAAGTAAAGGGTTCAATACCTACCTTTATTCTGTTTGTAAATAATGTAGATTATCTTCATTTTACTTATAAAAGATATATAGAAAATCAAATGAGAGAATATTTTGATTTTAAAGGGACACCTATTTCTTTAGTTTTTAGAAATAAATCTTAAATATGCTATAATTTCATCAATTGAAAAATTTTTAGAGGAGAACAATATGAATAAAAAAGAACTGGTTCAAGAATTATCTAATATCACAGATTTATCGCAAAAAGATGTTGAACTAACAATTAACTCATTTGTTAATGTTGTTATTAATCAATTAAAGAAGGGTGATCAAATTTCAATAGCTGGTTTTGGTACTTTTAAAAAAGTTGATAAATCTGCAAGAATAGGTATTAATCCTTCGACTGGTGCTAAAATTGATATTGCTGCTAAAAGTGTTCCTAAATTTGCTCCAGCAAAACCATTTAAAGATTCTTTCTAGAATTTTAATAAAATTATTATAAATACTTAATAAAATCTATAACTCCAGGATATAGAAGTTCAAGTGAAATAGCTTTATTTCTAATGTATTCAAGAGTTATAGTTTTTTGTCTATAATTAACAATTGAAATATCTGCAAGAAAAAATTCATTAGTTTGTTTGAATAAAAAAATATAAAAAGCATTACCTTTATGTTTTTTTATTCTCAAAAGATAATTATGTTGATGATCTTTAAAATTACTTTTTGGAATAACATTTACATTAGAAGATTTTGCTTCAAATGCAATGAAAGAACCATTATAGATTCCATAGTAATCAACAGTGCTTTTAGAAATAACTATGCCATTTTTCACTCTTCTCATCTCATCAATTGATGAAAACTTAATATTCAAGGTTTTTTTGTGAATTAATGCAATATCCTTATCTTCATAATATTTTATTGTTTTATTTATTATTGTTTCCAACAACATTCCTCTATTATTACTATTCATTACAAATATATGTCTAAAAATATGTTTTTGATTATAAAAAAACAATATTAATAAAAAAAGATTATTTTAGTTAGGCTAATTATTTTGAAAGTTGTATAATATTAATAGTAGTTTAGAGAGGCTACCCTAAAAAAACAAATAATTGGAGAAAAAAATGAAAAATATAGCTATAAATGGTTTCGGAAGAATTGGAAGATTAGTTTTTAGACAAATCTTCGATTTAGGAATGGACAAAGAATTAAACATTGTTGCAATCAATGACTTAACAGATGCTAAAACATTGGCACATTTACTTAAATATGATAGTGCTCAAGGACGTTTTGATGGTAAAGTTGAAGCAAAAGATGGGAATCTAGTTGTAAATGGTAAAACAATTAAAATTTGTGCTGAGAGAGATCCTCTAAATTTGCCATGAGGTGAACTTAAAATTGATGTTGTTGTTGAATCAACAGGTTTCTTTACATCTAAAGAAGGGGCAGAAAAACACATTAAAGCTGGAGCTAAAAAAGTTGCTATCTCTGCACCTGCAACTGGCGGAGTTAAAACAATTGCTTACTCAGTTAATGATAACACACTAGATAAAAATGATGTTATTATCTCAGGAGCTTCATGTACTACAAACTGTTTAGCACCTGTTGCTCATGCAATTAATAATGTATACAAAATTAAATCAGGTCTAATGACAACTGTTCATGCATATACTGGAGATCAAAGATTAGTAGATGCACCTCATAGTGATTTAAGAAGAGCAAGAGCTGGAGGAGTAAATATTATTCCTACTTCAACAGGAGCAGCAGCAGCAGTAGGTTTAGTATTACCAGAACTATCAGGAAAACTAGATGGTATGGCATTTAGGGTTCCAGTTATTACAGGTTCAGTTGTTGACTTAACATTTGAACTTGAAAAAGATGGTGTTACTGTAGAGCAAATTAATAAAGCAGTTGAAAAAATGTCAAGTCCTTCATTAGAATATGTTAAAGATCCAATTGTATCTAGTGATGTTATTGGTTCGACAGCAGGTTCATTATATGATGCA
This sequence comes from Metamycoplasmataceae bacterium, assembly GCA_051656785.1. Taxonomy (GTDB): domain Bacteria; phylum Bacillota_I; class Bacilli_A; order Mycoplasmatales; family Metamycoplasmataceae; genus UBA710. The sequence goes on along the minus strand of JBOFJK010000002.1, from coordinate 21,257 downwards.
GCTTTAACAAAAGTTATTGAAGGCAAAGATGGGAAACAATTGTTTAAAGTTATTGCTTGATATGATAATGAAACTTCATATGTTTCACAATTTGTCAGAACTTTAGGTAAATTCTCAAAATTATAATTTTTAACAAATAATAAATAATAAAAAACAAGAAATTAATTTTCTTGTTTTTTATTCTGAAATTATTAGTTCAATATGAAAATCATTAATCAAATTATCCTTATTATCAATTAATGAATATTTAAATGAAATATTATTTTCTTTAACTAAGATATCTTTGAGATGAGAAATAATAATAATAGTTCCATGCTCAGTTATGAAATTATTTTTAATCATTTTATCTTTTTCTAAATGTATAGTTGTTGGGCCTGCATAAATAACTACTTTCTCATAATTATATTCAATTCTATTTTGGATATTATTTGAGGGTTCTAAAAATTCTAAAATGTTCATATCATTTTCAATAGATTTTTCTAAATTAGATATGAATTTTATTTCTTGTTTATTTTCGTTTTGACCATAGATTGATTTAAAAGATATTGTCATTATATAAGTCTCGCTTTCACTTTTGATTTACCAAATAAATATATTGCTTTTGCAAGTTCAGGACCATGATCTAACCCAGTTGCTATTTTTCTAATTGACATAAATAAATTTTTTCCATTTTGTCTACTTAATGTTTTTGTATTATTTATTGCTAATTGAATATTTTGAATGTTAAATTCTCTAGATAATACTTCCTTGGAAAAAATTTCAGTGACTTCATTTTTTTCATAATCACCTGTAATTTCATCAACTTCATATAATAATATATTATTTTGCAATTCATTAATAGTTGCAGAATTTTCTTTATAAACACTTAGGAATAATTCTTGTCAATATTTATCTTGATTTTTATTAAAAACAAGTTTACTTAAAATATCTTCATTTCTTTCATTTTTCATATAAATTTTTGAAAATCAATTCATTTTTTGTATATCGAATTTAGAAGGAGATTTTGATAACCTTCGATAATCAAATTTCTCAATTAATTCGCTTGGAGACATAACTTCTTTTGCATTTTCACTTGTTCAACCAAGAAGAGCAAGAAAGTTAAAAATAGCTTCATGGCAGTATCCTTCATTTTTATAGTCCTCAATAAATTGATGAAGACTTAAATCTCTTTTAGATAATTTCTTTCCTTCCATATTTGTAATAATAGTTAGATGACCAAATTTAGGAGGCTCTCAACCAAAAGCTTCATAAATAGCTAATTGCTTGGGAGTATTTGTAATGTGTTCTTCACCACGAAAAACATGAGTTATTTGCATTTCGACATCATCAACAACAACAGCAAAATTATATGTTGGAAATCCATCACTTTTCCTAATAACTCAATCACCTATTTCATCAGAGTTAACAATAATATCTCCTCTTACTAAATCATTTCATTTATACTGTTTATTTTTAGGTAGAGAAATTCTTATGGCATATTCTCCCTTATCATCCCTTTTCTTCATCTCTTCATTAGATATCTTTAATCAGTTACGATCATACCTAAAAGAAAATTTACCAGATTTTTCTTGTTCTTTTTTTTGACATATTAATTCTTCAGAAGTATCATATGCCTTATATGCTTTATTATTTTTGATTAATTCTTCAATATATTTATTGTAAACATCAATTTTTTCACTCTGACGATATTTACCATATCTAGGATTTGGATTAATAGGCGATTCATCAGGAATAATTCCAAGTCATTTCAAATTATCTAATTGTGACTCTTCTCCATTGGGAACATTTCTTTCAAAATCTGTATCTTCAATTCTTAAGATAAATTTACCTTTATTGTGTTTTGCAAATAGATAACTAAATAAGGCAGTTCTAGCTCCGCCAATATGTAAATATCCTGTTGGACTTGGAGCATATCTAGTTCTAACTGATTTCATATATCAAATTTTACATTAAAAAAACATTATAACTTTAAATTATAGAAATGTTAATATTATGAAAACAAATATTGGGTATAATAATTTATAAATGGAAAAAGTAATGTATGACTCTCTGATAGAGATTAAGAAAAAATATGACTCTTTAATGGAAGAACTTACAACACAAAAAGTTCTTGAAAATATAAAACTATATACTTCAATTAATAGAGAATGCAATAAAATAAATGAAATAGTTAAAAAATTTAATGAGTATATTTTATGTGAGCACATTATTGCTGATTCAAAAGCAATGCTTAATGAATCTGATGAAGAAATAATACAAATGGCCAAGTCAGAAATTAATGAATCTGAGAAGAAAATGAAAATTTATACAGAAGAATTAAAAATTCTATTACTTCCTGTTGATGAAAATGATGATCGTAATGTTATTGTGGAAATTAGAGGAGCTGCAGGTGGTGATGAAGCCAATATTTTTGCTGGAGATTTATTTAAAATATATTCAAAATGAGCTGAACAAAATTCAATGAGTATTAAAGTTTTAGATTCTTATCCAAGTAATACAGGCGGCTACACTCAAATAGTTTTTTCAGTGAGTGGAGAAAAAGTTTATTCTAAATTAAAATTTGAATCTGGTGTTCATAGAGTTCAAAGGATTCCTCAAACAGAAACTCAAGGAAGGGTTCACACTTCCACCGCAACTATTATTGTTATGCCTGAAGCAGATGAAGATATTGAGATTGAAATTAATAATGCTGATTTAAAAATTGATACATATAGATCATCAGGTGCTGGCGGTCAATCTGTTAATACAACTGATTCAGCAGTGAGAATTACTCATATTCCGACAGGCATTGTTGCTAGTTGTCAAGATGGAAAATCGCAAATTTCAAATAAAGATATGGCACTTAGAGTTTTAAAAACTAGATTATATGATTTAGAAGTTCAAAAGAAAAAAGAAGTAGAGGGCCAGTTTAGAAAATTAGCTGGTTCAGGTGCAAGAAGTGAAAAAATAAGAACATATAATTATCCTCAAGATAGAGTTACTGACCATAGAATAAATTTTTCATGTTCACTAAAAGGTATTGTAGATGGAAAACTTAATACTCTAATTAGTGCTTTATTGGCTGAAGAACAAGTTGAAAAAATAAAAAATGCAGGCATTGTTTAAATATGCCATCAATTAATGATCTTATTTTAGAAAAGAAACGTTATGGTTTATCACAAAAAATTTCCTGTCTAGAAAAAATAAAAATAAAAATAGGTATGCCAGTCCAAAAAATAATTGGTTATATTGAAATGAGTAATGTCAAAATTCGAGTTAACAAGAAAGTTTTGATTCCTAGGTATGAAACTGAAGAATTGATTGAAATTGCTAAGGATTTAATTCTCAAAAATAATTACATTAGAATTTTAGATCTATGTTCTGGAACAGGCTTTATAGGCATTGCTTTAAAAAAATGAAATAAAGATTTAGATGTAGTTTGTTCTGATATCGATAGAAATGCTATAGCACAAAGCAAAATTAATGCCAAATTAAACAATGTTGATATTAAAATAATCCGATCAAATGTATTTAAAAAAATTTTTGGTGAATTTGATTTAATAATTTCGAACCCACCTTATATTATGGCGAATGAGGATAACTCAATAAGTAAATCAGTTTTATGATTTGAACCAAGAAAGGCACTTTTCGCGAGTGATGATGGTATGTTTTTTTATAAAAAAATAGAGAAGGAGCATATTAATTTCATATCAAGTGGTGGAGCACTATTATTTGAAATAAATCCTCTAAATATGGGATATTTTGAAAGTAATGGTTACATTAATCAAAAAGATATTAATAATAAAACAAGGTTTAGTATTTTAAAAGCATAACAATAATTTATATTTGTTACTTGATTATGATAAATCCAATTTATTATTGATTATTTTCTCATTTCTAATATTTTTAAAATTTAATTTGATTAATTTATATATAATAGTAATTAAAATATAAATACAAAAGGGGTATATGTGCATTTCATAGACAAAAGATCAAAATTAATAGGAACAATTGGACCTTCATCTGAAAAATACGAAGTTTTAAAAGAATTAGTTCTTGCTGGTATGACAACAATTAGAGCAAATTTTTCACATGGTGATAGAGAAGAACAACTTGGAAAATTTATTTTAACTAGACAAATTGAAAAAGAACTTAATATTCCAATTTCAATTTTACTTGATACAAAGGGACCAGAAATTAGAGTAGGGAAAATGAAAGATGGCGCTCAATTAATTAAGGCAAATACTGAAATCATCGTTTATACTTCGAATGAAGATTATAATTCTAAAATAGGTACTTCTTCTGAAATAACAGTTTCTTATGAGATGGATAATGATGTTAAAAAAGGAGACAAAGTTCTATTTGATGATGGTAAATTAGTTACTTTTGTTACGTCTGTATCAAAAAATTCACTATCTGTTAAAACATTAAATACACATTTATTAAAATCAAACAAAAGAATTAATCTTCCAGGAATTGAATTTTCATTACCTTTCTTGTCAGAAAGAGACAAAGAAGATATCAGATTTGGAATTAAAAATGGAATTGATTACATTGCAGCTTCATTTGTTAATTCAGCAGCAAATGTAAAAGAATTAAGGGAAGTTGCTAATAAAGCAGGTGGACAAAAAGTTCAAATTATTTCTAAAATTGAATCAAGTGTAGGTATTGAAAGGATTGATGAAATTATTGAAGAATCTGATGGCATCATGATCGCTCGTGGTGATTTAGGTTTAGAAATTCCTTACTATGAAGTTCCATATAACCAAAAGAAAATTATTAGAAAATGTCGTAAACTAGGTAAAACTGTTATTGTTGCAACACAAATGTTAGATTCAATGGAGAAATCACCCCAACCAACGAGAGCTGAAGTGACTGATGTTTATTGAGCAACTGAGCTAGGTGCTGATGCAACTATGTTATCAGGAGAATCTGCCTCAGGAGATTTCCCAGTCGAATCTGTACAAGTAATGTCAACAATTAATAAAAGAGCTGAAAAAGAATTCTACAATAAACTATACTATCCTGTACAAATGGAAGAAGCTTTTGAAAATTCTTCAAAAGATGATAGAAATAAAATTGCTTATGAGATTGCTAAAAAAACTCAATCAGGTGATTACAAATTTGTTGTTGTTCGTTCTACAACAGGAGCACTTTTACAAACAATAGCAAAATATAGACCAAACACAGCAATTATTGGCATTGTTAATGATAAAGAAATGATTGGTAAATTTGGTATTACAAATAGTGTATTTGTTTCTTTAGATTCAGTTAAATATTTCGAAGAAATCAAAAAAAATTATTCAAAAGCTGCTGATGTATTGGCTCCATTTGGTGCTAAAAAAGGTGATAAGTATCTTGTTGCTGATAGACATTCAACAAAAGAATTTACTTACTAATTTTTAAATAGTTAAAATTATTTATAAACAAAACCATTGGTTTGTTTTTTTATTGTAAAATTAAATAATATGAACTCTAAAGATGTACGAAATAAATGAATAAAATTTTTTCAATCAAAGGACCACTTATTTATTCCCTCCAAATCATTAATTCCTTATAAGGACCCTTCTCTTTTGTGAATTAATTCTGGTGTTGCAACTTTAAAAGATTATTTTTCTGGTAAAAAAACACCTCCTCATCCTAGGTTAGTAAATTCTCAAAAATCAATTAGAACTAATGATATTGAAAATGTCGGTGTTACAGCAAGACACCATACTTTTTTTGAAATGCTCGGTAATTTTTCAATTGGAGATTATTTTAAAAAAGAAGCTATTGAATTTGCTAATGAATTCATAATTGATGTCCTAATGCTTGATAAGAACAAAATATATATTACCTATTTTGAAGAAGATTTAGAAGTAAGAAATAAATGACTTTCTTTAGGATATAAAGAACATCAATTAATTCCTGGAGATAGAAGTTTAAATTTCTGAGATGTTGGTTCTGGACCATGTGGTCCTAACACTGAAATTTTTTATGATCGGGGAGAAAGATATCACAAGGGTGGACCAGAACTTATTAAGGATGATATTGAAAATGATAGATATATTGAAATATGAAATATTGTTTTCAGTCAATATAATAATTTAGGTAATAATAAATATGTTGAATTAACACAAAAAAATATTGATACTGGGGCTGGATTAGAAAGAATAGTTTCAATAATGCAAGATGCACCAACTAACTTTGATACTGATCTATTTCAAAACATAATTAAAGAAATTGAGAAGTATACAAAGCAAAAATATGTTATTGAAAATTATTTTATTCGTGATTTAAAACAAGAAAAAATAAATAAACATTTTAAAATCATTTCAGATCATATGAGAGCTGTTGTAAATGCAATTAGTGATGGAGTTGAACCTTCAAATACACAAAGAGGTTACATAGTTAGAAGGCTAATCAGAAGAGCTTATTATTCTGGAACTAAATTAGGAATCAAAGAAAAAACATTTCTAAATAAACTAGTACAAATCACTAAGGATACCTTAATTTTTGATATTAATGTTAATAAAGTTTCATCTATCATAAAAAATGAAGAAGAGAATTTTTCAAAAACTATAACAAAAGGTAAGAAAATTCTTGATGATGAAATGAAAAACACAAAAAATTATTTTAATATTAATGTTGCCTTTAAATTATTTGAAACATATGGTTTCCCAATCGAAATGACTAATGACATCCTAATCGAAAATAACATCAAATTGGATTTGAAAAAATTACAATCACTTAAAGAAGAACACTCATTAATAAGTAAAGCAAATAAAAAACATAATAATTTTGAGAAGGCATTGAATTCATTAAATCTAATAGACAAACAAATAAGTGTTTTTCTTGGATATGAAACACTTAATTCAAAATCTAAAATTTTATTTTTATTAGATGATGATGAAGAAGTAAAAAACATTAATGGTATTGGATATTTAGTTTTAGATAAAACTCCTTTTTATGCAACAAGTGGTGGTCAATTACATGATAAGGGTTATCTTATACAAAAAGTTAATAAAATAGAAATTATAGATGTTTTCAAAGACAAAAATAATAATCATATTCATAAAGTGAAAGGTAAAATTAATTCTAAAGAACCTGTTGAAGCTTTTGTTGATGAAAAAACAAGAATAGGTTTAATGAGAAATCACTCATCAACTCATTTATTATTTGCTGCTTTAAGACATATATATGGTGATAAAATAATTCAACTTGGTTCTGATAATAATCAAGATAGATTAACCTTTGATTTTCCACTAAAATATAGACCAACTGAAAAAGAGATTACTGAAATTGAAGATTTTATTAATAAAATAATTAAAAGAAATATAATTCGTGAATATATTTTAACAACAACCACTCAAGCTAAGAAATTAGGTGCAATTATGACTATTGAAGAAATGGAGTATTTTAATACAGAAAATGTTAGAGTTGTTAAATTTGGTGATGTTACTATAGATTTATGTGGTGGAACCCACATTGATGAAACGAAGAATATTGAAAAATTCAAAATTGTTTCTGTTGAGAGTAAGGGATCAGGTATTTATAGGATAAGAGCAATCACTTCTGATTTTCTAGTAGATAAATATATGAATGAGCAAATTAAAAAACAACTAGAATTATTGGAATCTTTGAATAAGAAAATTATCAAGTTTGATAAAACAAATATTAAGCATTCAATCAAACCTAGTAATGATTTAAATAAATATTTAAATAATATCAATCATGAAATTGATAAAGCGAAAAAAGTGTTGAAAAAACTTCTTAAACCAAAAAAGATATCAATTAATGTTGATTTAAAACCAACCAAAATTGGTAACATAGATTTATACTTTGCAAATGATATAGACAATGAAACCTTAAAAAATCTAGCAGTTTCACTTAGAGAAAAATATCATAATTCACTTATTGTGCTTCTTTCAAAATTTAACAGTAAGTCAATATTAGTCATTACTTCCAAAAGTATTGATTCTAAAAATTTTGCAAGTAAAATTTCACAAATAAAAAAAATTAATGGTGGAGGTAATAATTTAATTTGACAAGGAGTTTCTTTAGAAGAAATCACTTTTGAAGATATTAAGAATTTACTATAATGAAACGATTAATAGCATTAGATTTAGGTACTAAGAAATGTGGTATTGCAATGACTGACCCACTACAAATTATTTCACAACCACTAGAAACATTTTTTTATGATACTCAGGACTTTGAAAAAATTTTATCTAGACTGGAAGAAATACAGTTAGAACAAGGACCTTTTGAAGCATTTATTTTAGGTAATCCATTAATGCCAAGTGGTGATATTTCAATTATGAGCAACATTGTAGCAAAATTTAAAATCAAACTAGAAGAACACTTTAATATACCTGTTATTTTATTTGATGAAAGATATACCTCAAAACAATCAACAAGAATAATGATAGATATGAAGATGTCAAGATCAAAACAAAAAAATAATAGGGATAAATTAGCTGCCCAAATAATATTAGAAAATTATTTATCATATAAGAAATAAGATTATGATAAAAAAACAAGGTTTAATCCTTGTTTTTTATTTATCACTATTTGCTGATTTTACTAAATTGTCATCTTCATTTATCCACTGAAATATAAATTTCATCTAACATAGGTTGAATAGTATTTTTACTTTGAACTTTGTCACATAAACCAATAATTGTAGTTAAATCTTTTACAATGATTTTAGAAATCTCATCTTCATTGAACTCTTTAGGTTCAATTTCCTTAATTACACTATATTTTAATTGGTCTTTTAAAGTCCCGATTGCAAAGTGATTATTCATAACAATTTTTTCGGCAACATCATCATAAAATAATGTCATTTTTTTAAATAATTTCTCTGTATTTTTATGCAAAGAAAAGAAATTTTTATTTGCCATATTTCAATGAAGATTATAAACCTTATTTGTAAAAACCATAAGTGAGCTTTGCAATACTTTTAAATTTTCAATATTTTTATCTTCCATTTTTATCCTCCTTGTAACAAATTAAATGATAACACTTATATACAAAAAACCTCATAAGTTAAATTTTTGATTATTTTTCTGATTGTCAAATAATATAATCTAACTGACTAGCATCACTAACTAATGAAGATTTTATCTTTTCAATCAATTTTATCTTATCAATATTTCACTCATACTCTTTGATTTTGAAGATGCTATATCCCCTATCTTCAAGAAAGTATTGACGATCTATTTCCTCAATCATTTCTTTAACTGAACGATTTGTTTTCCATTTTTCAATCAATAAAGCTTTTAATATTTTTTTAGATTTTTTATCCAATATTAGTAAATCAATCTTTTTAGAACCAACTTTTATATTTATTTGAATTTCATATTTACTGCTTAGATTTTTAATTAAATCTCCATAAATATTTTTAGATATAGCAGATGTAAAATCTAAATCATCTATTTTGACTTTGTCATTTGCTTTCTCTAAATTAAGCAACATAGTTCCTTCATTGATTTCATCAATATTTTCCATCTCAGAATTTACAATCTCAATTGATTTATTAGCTTTTGTAGCATCTAAATATTCAATGAATTTTTTGAATATTATTGCATTCTTATTATTTACATTTGAAACCTTAATTTCATTACCTTTCATTGATTTAACAACAATCATTTTTGATCTTGCTCTGGTAATAGCAACATTTAAACGATTTGAACCACCTTTTGCATTTAATGGACCAAAATTGTTTTTAATAATTCCATCTTCATTTTTTCCATATGAAATTGATAAGATAACTAAGTCACCTTCATTACCTTGAACATTTTCTAGGTTAGTTATTATGATGCTGTTATTCTCTATTTTTTCTTTTAATAATTCAGGGAATTTAGTTGATTTTTCAATAAGTAAGTTCTCAATTAACTGTGATTGCTTAGAGTTGAATGTAACAACAAGAATTTTTTCATATGTTCCATGATGTTTAATCAATAAATCGATAACCATATCAGCTTCTTCTTTGTTCATCTGATTTCAAGTTCCTTCAACATCATAAACTTCTATTCCTTTTTCAATAATTCCACATTTAGTTGCTACTTCTAAATTATTATTGTAAATAAATTTATTTGAAAATTCAATTAATTCTTTTGAATCAGAACGATAATGATTTTTTAGATGAAATTCATTTCATCATGAAACTTTAGCTCTTTCTAATAAAGATTCGGCCGCATCAAAATCATCAAGATCAAAATCACCTTCTCCGCCTTTTGACATAAAGAATGAAGATGGTTTTAGTTGTTTGTCATCTCCGGAAACAACTTTAACCTTACATCTATAAACTAATGGATATGATCTTTCGATTGACATCTGAGAAGCTTCATCAAAGATTCCATAATAAAATTCATCTACACGTAAAGGAATCATATCTGAAACATTATCAGGGCGACACACTCAAACTGGAAACAATTTTTTAAGTGATTCATAATATCTTTTTACGAATTGAGTTATAGATGGATATGTACCAGATGAAGCGATACGCAATACATTAGCAATTTCATCTTTTTCATCTTTTGATAATTTAATTAAATAGTTTCTTAATGAATTTACATATTTTTTGAAAATTAATTCCTCAACAATTGAAGATGAACGGATTGCTTCTTTTCTTAATTGAGTAATAATATCTTGCAAATGAATTCCTTTTATTTCTAAAAACATTGGAATTTCTTTAACAATATCATTCCACAATGAAATTGTTTTAAGTTTTGTAAATTGATCTTGAGTAATTGGGGCAGATATGAGTTTCATTATTTCTCCAACACTTGCCAAATCAAACATTGTAAAGTTTTCTAAATATAATGTTTTAATATAAGGAATTGAAAGTCATGATCATTCTTTAAGTATTAATTGATTATTAGAACTAAAAATTGATTTAACTTTATCAAGATCTAATAAGAAAGCATTATCAAACGAGAAGAATTCCCTATATTCAACAAAGTCTTCAACAAACTCTGATTCTAATATATCAATATTTTTAATAAATTCATTAAACATATCAACAATCTCATTCATATTTTTAGAAACAGACTTAATCAACTTTAATGGTAACTCACAATTATTTATATCATTAATAACTTTCTTATTTGTAACAAATTCAGCAAATATAATTTCTGCCTTTGAAGTATCGTTAATCGATTCATTATATTCATTTAAAAACTTTTCAACTTTTCTTCCATTTTCACGTAAAAATAATAGTCAGTCATACTTATTTATTTCTTTCTTGTATTTTTCTTTAAATTCTTCACACAACATTGAATATCTAATTAATTCCTGTTTAGGAAGTTCGGTAAGCTCAGCTTTTTTAGCAAATAATTTTTTTGTGAAAGAAATATAATCATGAATTCTTTCTAAGAAATCATATTTTTGTTTTTGAGTTTTGTCCATGAAGTCTTGATATTCTTTGATGTTCTCATATTTTGTTTTAAATTCAAAGAATTCTTCAAATACAGATATTAATTTTTTTCCACCTAATAAGAAATATTCAACCAACTTAATATTTGTTGATATTTTATGTTTGATTTTTTTGATTTGTTTCATTATTTCATTAGGAGTGAATTCATCTTCAAGTTTGAATTTTTTAACAAATTTTTTATATTTTAAATATTCATCAAAAAAATCATCAATTTTTGAAATATTGTATTCCACTAGAAAATTATTAACAACCTGATAAATAGTTGTATTCCCAAATCCCTCAATGAAAATATTTGACAATCATTCATTACTCACTTGTTCACCAATTTCATTTTTTAATTCTTGATATTTCGAATAATCAAGATTAAAAATATTATCATTGTAATCTTCAATAGATCAATGTTTTTTTACTAGTGTTACTAATTCTGAATATCAATCCTGATAATTATTAAAGAAAATCATTTCATTTTTATCCATTTTTAAGGGTTCAATTACAGCATTCCTTGTATAGCGAGAAGGCTCACGATATCATTGTGTACCAAGTATAGTGTTTAGTGATGCAATTTTATTATAGAAATCACTTGCATTTCTATTATCACAAAGGTAAAGAGTGAACTGTGAAAGAGAATTAATACGTGATGTTAAAACATCTAATGCTGCCCTTTTTTCTGAAACCATCAAAACATTTTTCCCCTTTATTAAAGCATTAGAAATAATATTTGAAATAACTTCAGATTTACCTGTTCCTGGTGGACCATAAATTAATGTAGATTGTTTGAGTGCAGAAGCAACTGCATATTTTTGAAAAATATTTAAAGGTCTATTAATCTCTAATATATCTGATTCTTTCACTACTTGATCTTCATAATATTTACTTGGTTTAAAATTTCCATCTACTTGTGATTCGAAAGGATCTAAGTTTTCGTCAATAATCTTTTCTAAATCTTGTTTAAGAGCAGAACCTCCTGGTTCAAAAAAACCTAAAACTGTTGAGGACTCAACATTTAAGATAGAATATTTTTCTATCAACTCTTTAGTGTCTTCCTTCATGAAACTTTCTAAAGCATGAGGTGTATATGTAATTTCATAACCAGCCATTTCCCCAAACCTCTTAAGTGTTTCATTAAATGGTAGTGGTTTTAACAACTCATTAGAGTTCATATTTGTTTTATATTCTTTATTTAAAACAACACAAAGTTTTTCATTAACAATTATTTCATCATCAATTCTTTTAAGAATTAATTTTGCACTTTCTTCAACTATTTCAACTTTTTGAATAATCAGAGGAGCTTTAATTGCAACATTATCTCCAAGCCTTCCTTTTAGAAATTGATATGTAATATGCAAAGGTCATATAGCAGAGTCATTATAAAATTGTTTAGCTGTTTTGTTAATTGCCAAAAATATCTTTTTAGATGATTTCATCTCAGATACAAAGTGACTAATTACTTTAGTTTTATTTGTTGAAAAATTATCATTCAAACTTTTGATCATTGCTGTTGAAATGATAAATCCATTGCTTAAAATAATATCAATAAATTTATCAACATTTTTCGCTGTACTCAATTCAACTTCAAAATAAGCAACACCAGAAGCGGCCGAAATTTCTAATCTATCCGTTTCTTTATTTATAAATGCTAAAAAAGCATCTTTTTTGACATATTTCAAAATATCTATGTGTTTGTTAGTTAGACTAGTCTTAATACAATAATCAATAGGATTAATTGTAATAAGATTTAATAACTTATGTTTTATTGCCTTTTTCATTTTTACTCCTCAAAAATCTTGTTTTAAATATAATTTAATTTTAAAGTAATTTATAATTTAATTTTCATTTTCATTCATTTGTAAAAAAAATTCTATATTTTCCTAATATAAATATTTGGGGTAGATTTATAAAAGAAGAATAAAAAAACCATTCTTGTAAATTAAGAATGGTTTATCTTAAGCGCCTAAGATTTTTTATTTTATTAACAAAAGGGAATAAATACATAAAGTATTTTTAAGACATTTTTTAGGTCATATTGACTTCAAAACCCATTTAGATATCCTAAATAAGCTAATTACATTATAACATTTTTGAATATATTATATATAAATTTATTTTATTAAATTTTCTTATGTCAATTTTAATATAAATTAACATTAATTGAAAATGAGTTATAATTATATTAAAATAAGTAGGAATAATAAGGAAATTAACATAATTATGTATCAATATAAAGCAGTATTAACATCAAATAAAGAGGTTCTAACAAAAGACCACACAATTGAAGATATTGAAAAATTTGTTGTAGGGTGAAGAAGAAAAAATGCTTCAAAAGCTAATGAGAATATTGAAATTATTCATGTTTTTAGAAGTAATAAATTATCTTGAAGATCTAAAGAAGAATTAGTAAAAATTATTTAATTATTTCATTTTGTTAAACAATTGTAATTTATAATATAAAATTAATTAATAATATTCAATAACACTAAGAATTGAATATATTTGTTTTTTGTTTAAAAAAGGTTAAAAATATGAAAAAAATACTAATAATAAGTGGGAATAATCATCATTTCACTTCAGGTGCCGATATGTACACAAAGAGAATTATTAATATTCTTAAAAAACAAAATTGCATAATTGATGAATATTCCTTCCAAGTTAATATGACTCAGGAAGATTTGAAAAAAACTGATGATATTAAAATAATAACACCTAATGGAAAATTTAATGATTGCAAAAAGTTTAGACTTAAGTGAATGTTAAGAAATTATTATAATATTGCCTTTCGTTCTAGAAAACAATTAGACAAGTTGATTGATGATTATGATTTAGTTATTGATGCTTCATTGACATTAGTTAGATCAAAAAAAATACTTAATAGTGATAAGTATTTATATATACAACATCAATCAGCAGATTTTTTTGAAATGAAGAGATATGGTATATTTAGTCCAATTGCATTTTTTTTGATTAGAGCAGCCGGATTTAAGAACTGTTTTAAATTTGCAAAAAAAATTGTTTTTTATGATGAGTTGAATCAAAAATATATTGAGAATAAATACAAGCAAAAAAGAAATACAAAGTATTTTTGAGTTTACAATACTAGTGTTAAAAAGGAAGTAATTGAAGAAAATAAAAAGCGAAAAGATGAAATATATAAAAATAATGATTTCAAAAGAAATATTATTTATATTGGTAGAGTAACTGTTGAGCAAAAAAGATTTAATGATGTCGATAAAATGATGAGAAAAAGCAAGAATAAATTAGATGTATATGGTTTTGGTTCTTATGAGGATAAAATAAAAAAAAATAAAAACATTATTTTTCATGGAAAATTAGAACATGAAAAGGTACTAGATATAAATTTACATTCTAAATTTAATTTTTTATTAAGCAACTATGAAGGTTTTTCTGGATCCTTAGTTGAATCAATATGTTCTATGACTCCAATAATTGCAAGAAATTCTTTTATATCAGCAAAATTTCTAACTAATAATAATAAAAATGGATTTCTTTTGGATAACAAAAGAAATATTAAAAAATATGCTCAGAAATTTGATGAAATAAATGATTTACCAATTGAAAAATTAAAAGAATTATCAGATAATTGTTATGAGTTTGCAATAAAGTATTTGTGTTATGAAACATTTGAAGAAAAATGAATAGCAATTTATAAAGAAATGATTAAAGAAGTATAATATTTATAAGTAAATAATGAATAAATAATTAAATGTTATAATTTAGAAATATTTAGATAGGAAATGGTATTGAAATGGATTTAGGTTTGGCAATTGGATTGATAATAGGTATCTCACTAATTTTATTTGTGTTAGGGGGGTTTTTAGCATTTTATTTTACAAAGAAAATGTTTGAGAAACAATTAAGAGAAAACCCGCCTATTACTGAGAAAATGATTAGAGCTATGTTCTTGCAAATGGGTAGAAAACCTTCTGAAGCTCACATCAAAAGTGTTATGAGATCAATGAAAAATGCTAAATAGGATAATTTTAAACATTAATAATTAGTGTTTTTATTATTTTATGTATAATATATAAACTAATAAATTCAAATTAAGGAGGCAGATATGTCAAGAATAGATGAAATAAATGGTACAAAACCTATGTCAGGAAATTTACGCTCTCATGCTCTTAATACTTCAAAAAGAAGATTCAACTTAAACCTTCAAAAGGTAACACTTCTTGAAGGTGGAGAAAAAAAAACTTTGAGAGTAACTGCTAAAACCAAAAGAACACTTCGTAAACAGGGAAAAATATAAAAGGCTGGCTATCCAGTTTTTTTTATTTTTCTTTCTTTTTTTAATTTTTTTAAATTATTAATAAATTCATCATCACTAAATGCTTTGCTTGGTTGAGCATTATTTCATAAGATAATTAAATAATTAACAAGCTCTTTGTGGTTCTTAATGAATTGATAATTGTAATCACCATAATGATTAAGAAATGCTGTTTCTTGTTCATTTGATAATCTTAGACTCTCAATTATGTAAGCTAACTCAAAATTTTTGTCACCCATATGAGCATATTCCCAATCCACAATATATAGTTTCCCATTTATTCCTTCAATTAAATTTTGATCTCAAATATCTGAATGAATTGGAGTAGATTTATCCTGGTTCTTCAAAATATAATTTATTCTTTTATAATATTCATTAATTATTGGGATTTCAATATTTTTCCCCTTCATAATTTTTCTATATTCTTTAATTCTTGCCGCCATATTAAATGGTGGAAATTTTATTTTTGAGTTATGAATCACTTTTAAATTATCAGCAATTTTAATTAGTAATTCATCAGTTACTTTTGGGAATGAACCCTCAATAAATTCTCATTTAGTTTCATTTTCATTTTGTGAAATTAGTTTAGGAATAAAATCAAAATTTTTTAAAATTTTGTAATCTATTTTATGATTAAATTTATTGTATACTTTTACCTGAATAAAGATATTCTCATCTTTATAGGATAAGTTTGTGTGACCGTCTTGAATTTTAATTCTCATTTATTTTCGTCCACCTTAATATAAAATAATTTTAACATTAAAAATAAAAAGTATTATAATGTAATAACAAAATATTTTAAAAAGGATTTTATGCACGATTACAAAGATAATTTTAGTAATGCCATTGAATTCGCAGTAAAAAAAACTAAACTTGCATGATGAAAACTTATATTCTTAGGAATAATGGGTTGTATATATGTTGGAATTGCTTATATATCATTTATTGCAATTCTAGCTGGAACACAGGATAAAGATGTTTTTATTGATGGATGAAAAGAAAATTTATTGGAGAATAATATTGCTCCAAATGTTGATATAAAAGGATGGCCATTAATTATTGCTGGAGCAATATTTCCTGTAGGTCTTTTATTAATTGTTTTCTTAGGCGGGTCCCTATTTACTTCAGATAATTTAACTTCTATTGCAATTCTAACTCAGAAGGTTAAAGTATCACCAGTAGTAATAAAATGAGCATTAACATTATTTGGAAATGTTCTTGGAGCATTCTTAATTGCAGGTATTGTAAGAGGTGCTAATATCTTTGATGATAAACAATTATTTATCTTGCAACAGATTATTGCCAAGAAAGTCAACATTGAATGATGGCAAGCATTTTTCTCAGGCATCTTATGTAACATTTTAGTTGCCGGAACTGTTTGATCAACAATGGCCACAAAACATTCAATTGCTAAAATATTTTTAATATATTTCCCAATTTGATTATTTGCAATTGTTGGATTTCAACATGTAACAGCAAATGCAATTTTATTTGCTTTTGGTTGAGCACATCTTGATCACCCCATACTACAAGTTATTGGCCAAGGTATATTTGAAGTGCCGTTACCATTAATGGATTGAACTTTTAGAAGTATAGTTATAAATATGATTCCTGCAATGTGTGGTAACTGATTATCAGGGGCAATTCTTCTACCATTTGTTTACTTCTGATTAAGTGATCAACATAAAATTATTAAAGCAGAGAAGGCAAATGCAAAAGATAACCTCCACAAAAAAGAAGAAAAAATTGACATTGAAAAACACAATACTACAACATACAATAGATTTGTTAATCAATCAACAAGAGAAAATTATGATAATTTAGATGAAACAAGACATGTAAGACTTTTCCCTCAGGATATTCCTAATTATGATGAGCTATATGATAACCAAGATGATACATATCCAGCAGATGTACTTGTTAGAATGAATGAAACAAATTTTGATGACCCATTAGAAGATGAATACTATGATGAGTATGAAAATCAGAGATATTAATTATACTCTTTCTCTCATTTAGAATTAAAAATAGCAGTACTAGTTATTGCTATTTTTAATTTAGTTTTATCTACATGAAAAACTTTAACTATTTCACTAATACTAAAAAAACAATATAAATGTAGGTGGGCTAAATCAAAATATTTACTTGTATAACTTGTTCACTCAAAATCAATAAGATGAACATTCATCTTATTGTCAATGATTATATTTTTTCTTCTTAAATCCCCATGAGAAAGCACTATCTCATCATCATTATAATAATTATTATCATCAAATTTAAATGAAGTTATTCCGTTAATTTTTAATAATCAGTGTTTTGTTAGAACATCTTTTATTTTGATAAGAAACTGCAAACTATTATTATCAAGTTCATTACCATTTATTCATTTTTTAATCATCACATATTTATCAATGTAGATTACATCTTTTGAGTTCTTCAATAATTTTAATTCATTATTGTGATTTGCAATTTCATTCTTAGATATTCTTACCTGAACTAATTCATTAAATAAAAGACCTTTAAAGGTTTTGTTGTGATAACCATCATAAAATAATTTTAGATTACTAATGTTTTTTTTCTTAAAAACTTTTTGATCATATTGATCATAATTATAAGTCAATATTTTTAGCATACTTAGCATTGTCTTCAATGAATTGTCTTCTTGGAGCAACATCATCACCCATAAGTGTTGAAAATACTAAGTCAGCATTTGCAACATCATTTATTTGAACTTGTAACATTTTTCTTGATGCGGGATCCATTGTTGTTTCTCACAATTGATCGGGATTCATTTCAC
The DNA here is from genome assembly GCA_051656785.1 of Metamycoplasmataceae bacterium. GTDB lineage: Bacteria > Bacillota_I > Bacilli_A > Mycoplasmatales > Metamycoplasmataceae > UBA710. Next base: position 2,777 of record JBOFJK010000002.1, on the reverse strand, counting down.
CAAGTCCCTTATATCTTTGTATATTTATTTTTACATTTGGATCTTTTTCTTCAATTGCTTTAATAACTTCATCTTTTTGTTCTTCATTATAAGCATACTGAAAACTTTTTCCAGTTGATATTTTAAAAAGAGGTGGTTGAGCAATATATACAAAACCATATTCTACTAATGGTCTCATATAACGATAAAGGAATGTTAATAATAATGTTCTAATGTGAGATCCATCAACATCAGCATCAGTCATTATTATTACCTTATGATATCTTAATTTATTAACATTTATTTCACTATCAACACCCGTTCCTAAAGCAGTAATGATTGACATAATTTCAGTGTTTTCAAAAACTTTATCAATTCTTGCCTTTTCAGAATTTATTATTTTTCCTCTTAATGGTAATATTGCTTGAGTTTCTCTATCGCGACCCATTTTAGCTGAACCACCAGCTGAATCTCCCTCGACAATATATAGTTCAGAAATTTCTGCATTTTTAGATGAACAATCAGCTAATTTACCTGGCAGGGAAGTAATATCAAATATTGTTTTTCTTCTTGTAGCTTCTCTAGCATTTGTAGCAGCAAAACGAGCCCTTTGTGCAAGTAGTGTTTTATCAATAATCATTTTAGCTTGACTAGGATTCTCTGCTAAGAATTTTTCTAATTGAATTGAAAGTACCTTATTAGTTGCCATTCTAGCATCTTTATTTCCAAGTTTACTTTTTGTTTGACCCTCAAAAATAGGTTCAATATGTTTTATTGAAATAATAGCTGTTAAACCTTCACGAACATCTTCTCTAGTTAATTTTTCATCTTCATTTTTAAAAAGTTTATTAGCTCCTGCATAGTTGTTCAATATTCTAGTTAAGGAATCAGTAAAGCCTTGTTCATGTGTTCCGCCCTCAATTGTTGAAATATTATTAGCATATGAAACAACATTACTTTGGTAACCATGATTATATTGCATTGCAACTTCAACAATAACTTCCCCATCATCACCTTTTACTTTGCCTTCAGCATAGATGATTTCATCATGAATAATTGCCCTACCTTTATTTAGTTCTTTAACATACTCTTTAATTCCACCTTCAAAGTAGAAAGTTTCTTTAGCTACTTCATCAGTTCTTGAATCTATAAGTTGAATTGTAATTCCTTTATTTAAATATGCAATTTGTTTTGCTCTATCTAAAATAACTGGAAACTCAAATTCATTTTTTTCCATAATAGTAAAATCAGGTTTAAAAGAAATTTTTGTTCCAGTATCGTTTTGTTCCACAGAATCAATAATTTTAATAGGGCCTTCAGAAATTCCACCTTCTTTAAATTCTTGGAAGAAAAGATTTCCATTTCTTTTGATTCAAACTTTTAGATTGGAACTAAGTGCATTAACAACGGATGCTCCAACACCATGTAGTCCCCCAGAAACTTTATAGGTTTCAGAATCAAATTTACCCCCCGCGTGTAAAACTGTTAGAACAGTTTCCACTGTTGAAAGTCCTGTTTGTGGGTGAACATCAGTAGGAATACCACGACCATTATCATTAATCGTTACATAACCATCTGAATCAAGTTCAATCAAAATAACAGATGCAAAACCAGCCATTGCCTCATCAATAGAATTATCAACGATTTCTCAAATTAAGTGGTGTAACCCTTTTTTACCAGTAGTACCAATATACATTCCAGGTCTTTTTCTAACAGGTTCTAGGCCCTTCAAAACTTTTATGTTACTTGCTGAATATTGATTTGACATGTTTTCCTCTTTTTAAAATTGTTTAAATTTATTATTAAATTATATCAAATAAAAGAATCTTTTTTCTGGCAATAAATACTAACTTATTTGTTCTTCTTTATCTTCCTCAGTTGAATTAATAATAGACTTCATACTTTTAATAAACATGTTGGCATTTTTCCTGAAAGAATGTTTCAAAAGAAATGTTCCTGCAGTATCTGCTAAACCAAAAAAAGTTTGCTCCCTATGGACTATTTCTTTAAATTTAATCTTATAACTTCCCTCAAACATTGAAGGAACAATACGATAGTGTAATCAATATTTATCATTGGCATTTAATCAAAAAATAGAAATTTCATATTTATCTTTATCATGTTCTTCTAAAAGATATTTCGTATAAATACCTCTAATTTTTATTCCAAATTCAATATCCTTTTTTAATTCCCTTTTAATTTTGAAAGTTTTGGCAATTGTTTTTTCAAGTGCACTTCAAACATCATCAATAGAATCAGCCTTAATTCTTCTATTAGCATAAACAATTTTTTGACGACGAAATTCATCAATAAGAGATGTATAATTAACATCTTTTTCTTCATTACTTCTATCTTTTAAATCTTTACTCATTATATGATCTCCCGAACAGTAAGTATTATTAAAATAACTGAAGCAATAAATAATATTAAAGATGCTAATGTTATTCATTTTAATGAACGATTAAAGCCATCATAATTTTTTTTTAAAATAATTCTTATAAAATTTCTTAGAAATCAGATTAAACAAGGAAATAATATTGAGAATGTTAATAAAACAACAGATAATATAATCATCGGGTCAGTTATTCCACTTGGATCAGGGGGGTCATTTATAGTTGAAATTTGAACAAAATTTGAACAAATGTTTTTAATATCATAATAATTCATTTCTTTATTAATTATATATAAATAAGCAAACCTAGTAATAGTTATTTTAAATTTTGTAACAAAAACTAATATTTCATTATCAAAATTTAATAATTATTTAATTATAATAAGAAATTTTGTAATAGCTAAAT
>JBOFJK010000001.1:0-14009 GCA_051656785.1 Metamycoplasmataceae bacterium | reverse complement strand
ATATAGAAAAAAATAATAATAATAAAAAATTAAAATTTTCTAATACTTAAAAAATGTTTCATTTCATTATTTAGTATTTTAGGATTAATTCTTACTTCTTTTAATTTTAAAGTTTCAAATAAATATTTCTTATCTTCATCTCTATAAATCATTTCTCCCTTTTCATTAAAGGTAAAAAGATTTCTATCAAAATAATCATGATACTGTATATTCATCATTAAACCATTGTTTGGATTTTCCGCAGATTTTATGACTTCTTCAATCTGTTCATTATTATTTATTTCACTTTCATATTCTTTAACAACTTTTATTAAATCTTCCTTTATTTGTCAAATATTATAAATATGTGCTGCTTGTAATTCATTAAATCTTGATGCTAATCCATCCATATCATTCTCTATTGTTATAATATCTGAATACAAATTTTCTTGTGGATCAAAAAGACGAAGTTCTTCTCTGTTCTTTTTAATATTATTTTTAAATTTTGATCTATATGTCTTTAATGAATTTAAATAGTTAGCTAATTCAATTTGTTTTGTAATTTCCTGATTCAAGATAATACTATCATTATCATCATCCTGATTTTGAATAATATTAAATATGCCATTTATGAAATTTTCTATTGATTCATTCTTCAATGTGTATTCTAGAAATTTACCATAAGTTTCATCTAAACATTTGTCTAAATAATTATCACCATATTTTGATGCCAAATCAAAAAATTTTTTCACATCTTTTCTCATCCTTTTTTCGACTTTTCTATTTTCTAAATCAATATTTTTAAAATCAAATTTAAATAATCTTAAAGAACATAAAAAAAGTGAAACAGCCAAATTTCTAGAATAAGCAATATTTCTTTTGAGGCAAAAAGAAATTAATCTTTGTGTCATATCTAAATCATAATCACTATTTAGCATGGATTTAAAATTTGCTGCCACCTTAAAATCATTTTCTAAATATTTCCCCTTTGTATTTCCAAACATTACAATCCCTAATGAAGAAAGTATTTGTAAATATTGTCTTGATGCTCCTAGCGATACAATTCCCATCGTTGATGGAGTAACATTGATATTACCAATAAAAAAACTAAAACGACTTTCTCCAGTCGAACTAACTCCTGTTTTCTTAACAGTTATTATGTCGATTGGTACACTAATATCTTTTACTTTTTGATTCATTCTTTTTAGTATTGTAAGGATTGAAGTATCAATATTTCAAATCTTTGCTCTATATTTTTTATCTATACCATATCTTTCAAATTCTTTTGGATCATTGAATTTGCTAAGTATAAAATTTACTTTATCATTAAGATTCATTGTTTAACTCCTGAATTTTTTTCATAATTGCCGTTATTGCATATACAGCAATTGAGTTTCCTGCTTGTTGATAGAGTTTTTCTTTTCTAATATTATGTTTTTTTACATTGTTATAATCTTTTTCATCAAAGCCCATTAATAAAAATGCTTCTCTAGTAGTAATAAAACGATAGTTAGCCTTTAACTTATTATTTGTCTCTAAAACAGTATTAGTTAAATCAACTACACCTGCATTAGGATGTCGATCTTGTTTTGTTGTTACTGTTCTAGAATATTTATGTTTACTAAAATCATTAAGTTTGTAATTTAAATGAAACATCCTTTTTCTTGAAGGTGTTCGGTTAGGCCTTACTTCAATAGCTTCATTTAGATATGTATTATTATTATAATTTTCTTTAATAATATCCTTAAGTTCTCGAGTTTTAATTTTTGAAACCTTTTCTAATTTAGTAGGAAAATCTTTTTCTTCAAGATCAATTATTTCATATTGATCATCAACTTTATAATTACCTCTTACGGAAATTGCATAGACTCTTTTTCGATTTTGAGCAAGTCCATGATCACGTGCATTCAGAACATAGGTTTTTGTTTGATAACCTAATTCAAATAATTCTTTTTTTCAAGCAATATAATCTTTAATATGACGTGAGCTGATCATATTGAGTACATTCTCCAAAAGGAGAAATTTTGGCATTTTTTTAACCTCATTCAATTCATTCAAAATTCTTCCGATTTCTCAAAGCAAACTTGAACGAGTTGAATCACCCTTGGCCATTCCTTGGTTAAAACCATGGAATGATCCAGCAACTGACAAATCCTGGCAAGGGAATGAATAAGTTATTAAGTCAATCTGGCCGACAGACTCATAAAGACCCCCCCCCCTTTGATTCTTAGGATACTACCCATATTTTTAGATATAACATGAGCTTTATAGTATTTCTTTTTCCTTATTGGATCCATTGAAATTATCTTTTCAATTGGAGTTAAGTCTTTACCAGAGAAAGAATGATCGAATTGTGCTAGATATTTATTCATTTTGGCATCAGAAACATCTTTAACCATTGTTTCATATTTTGGATAATGAATTGCTGCATAAGAAATTTGAGCATCGACATCTCATTCACTTATTCCAACAACTTCATAATCATATCCATATTTATCTTTAAGAAATTGAAGAGCTTTATGTTGGGCTCCAATTCCAGCAAATGCTTCAAAAACTCTTAATTTTTTAGAACTAGATTTAAATTCTTTTGATCTTTTAGCAGTTTCTAGTTTCATATTAAAGATATTTTAAACTATTTAGATTTTTTTCTGTCTGTTTTGCTGAATGGATGTAAGAAAATGCATATATCTAATTATTTTCTCTAAATGTTTTAGCATGAAATTTTAAATATTTTTTTCTAGAATCATAATCAGAAACTAAAATTATTCTTTCACCATTCTTGCATCCTAAAACATTTTCAACTTCTTTAATATTATTTTTTATTTGTACTAGACCATTATCAACTATTGTAAATTTGTATTTATCAAACAAGGAATCACAATTTGCACAAAGAAGTAACCCATTATTAATATCACTTATACAATTAGTTTTTTCTTTTATTGATAATCCTTGATCTTTCACTATTTTGTTGACTGCCAATATATGAGAACCTCTTAATGCAGTTTTATGAAATATGTTGTGATGAATATTTTGACATTTAGAGGGATTTATTGAATTAATAAGTTTAATCTTAAATTCTCTTCTTGCACTAGAAATATATAATAATTTTCTAGAATCATTTTTATCTTCAACAAAAGAAATTAATAGTTTTTCTAGTTTTCATGTTTCATATTCTTTTTTAACTTTAGAATTAATAAAATTTTTTATTGATTTCTTAGGTATTACAATAACATTTTCTCTCTGATTTATTTTTAACTCTTGATTTAGAATTGAATCCTTAATTTTAGACAAAGAAACTCATCTTGAAGAAGGATTAGTCTTTAATGTGGTTTTATTTAACTTATTTGAAATTATATTTCTATAACCTTTAGCTTTAAAAATTTCAGTAGGAAGCATAAATAAATATATTAGATTATCATAATCTAAAGTAAGAGTATTATCTATTATTTTGTAGGGAACATAAATATTAACAATAAAAACAATATTATCAATTACAATATTTTGAAATATTTTATTGTTGAAGGGAATAGATACTTTAACACTAGGATCTATACTTTCTAGTTTATTCTTACCTCCACCATCAACATGTTCTATATAAAAATAGATATTCTTTCCTTCAATCTTGACACTAAATAATCCACTACATTTTTCAATCCTTTTAATATCATTATTATCAACATTAATTCCATTTAAAAAAAGTTCAATAAATTCGTCTTTATTCTTTTTGCCTGTTAAAGGATGTATCTTTGAAATAGTATTAATTTCTTTATCAATTATTTCTTTGTATTTGAATTCCTTAGACATTAATCAATTCCTTTATTAGTCTATAAACAACTTCAACATTTACAGCATTTCCATATTGTTTATATGCTTGTTGGTCTAATGTGGAGACAAGGTGGTTTTTTGGAAATGATTGAATATTTGCATTTTCTCTTGGAGTTAAAAATCTTCATGTTTTGCCTGTTTTAATAATAGGAACCTGAACCATAGCAACAAGTGTAGGAAAAGTGTGTGGTCTTCTGCATCTAATTCCTGATTGACGTAATTGAATAAAAGATTCTTCAAATGTATAATTCATTCCCGCTTGTCATTCAAGTTTTTTGTCTCTTTTACCATTAAAGAATTTTTTATTTTTTGAATATCATTCATTAATAAATTGTTTATTTTCTTTATAGAATAATCTCATTCTATTAATATATTTCTTCTTTCAATCCGGAAAATCTCCATTTATTCTTTTTTTAGACATCATCTCATCAATTCAAATAACTGGAATTTTTTTCTCCTTCTCTATAAAATAATTTACAAATTCACTTCATACAGAAAATAAATTATGCAAATCATCATTAACATTATATTTTTCACTAACTCTTTTTTGAAGAAAGTTTTTATGTGATCCAACCACATATTCTTGTTTTTCAGGACTTATTATTAATTCTGTTTTGTCATTAAGAATTGACTTATGAATGGCAGGAATATATACTCTTGGTCTGTCTTGAGGAATCCCGAAACTTTTAGGAGAAACAATAACTGGTTTTTTAGAAAGTCTATAACCCCTTTCCTTTAGAGAATCAATAATAATTTTATAGGTTTCTCCATTATTATGATTAACTAAATGTTTCACATTTTCTAAAAGAAGGATCTTAGGTTTCTTAATATCAATTAAATTCAAGATATCAAAGAACAAAGTACCCTTTACTTTATCTAAAAAGCCCATTTTTTTGCCAGCATTTGAAAATGTTTGACAAGGAAATCCTGCAAATAAAATATGAACTTCATCTTTTCATTTTTGATATTCAATATCTCTAATATTAATTATTGAATCAATCTTATGTTTAAAATTTAAGGAATAGTTTTCAATGGCACTTTTATCTATTTCACAAACAAGTACACATTTAGCTTTTAATTTTTCTTCTTCACAATATTTGTCAAATGCAAAATGAAATCCACCGATTCCTGCAAAAAGATCAACATAATTTATTGTATTTAGACTTTTAACATAACTTTTAGGATTATCAAATTTGTTAATTAAATGAATACTTTCATTTGACTGAAAATTATTAGATTTTTCATTATCATTGTAGATAAGATTGACATTACTTTTAAATTCAGATTTCATATATTTAAGAATTATAAATTATTTTAAAATAATTTATTAATGTTATGAAAATATAAATATTAAAAATTGGATTATATTAAGCAAAAATAAATCTCAAATAATTCTTGAATTAAAAGTTCAAAATGTATGATGATACATAAAAAAATATGTTTTTTATTAAAGCTGATATTTCTAAAATGTTATAATTATAATGGTCTTTGCATTGATTGCTTGGAATTAAAAAAACTTAAAACTTTGAGGAAAAAAATGAAGAAAAAAGAAAACACTTTTAAAACTTCAGCAGAAAAACTACTCGAATCTCTTGGAGGAATGTCTAATATTAAAGACTATTTCCATTGTGCAACAAGATTTAGAGTTGTTTTACATGATGACAGTTTAGTAGATCAAAACTTATTAAAAGAAATTCCTAATTCTAAAGGATTTTCAAAAGATGGTAATCAATGACAAATTATTTTTGGAGCCGGAACAGTCAATAAAGTATTTGAACAATTTGAGGAAACATATTTCCCAAATGAAAAAAGTGACTTTGCTAGCGAAGTAGTTACTAAAACAAAATGAAATCATAATTATAGTTTTAAAACAAATATGTGGTTAATAGCAAGGGAGCAAATCAGAGGATTTGCACAAATTTTCTTGCCACTTATTCCAGTATTCATTGTTGGCGGTCTTTCTTTAGCATTAAATAATATTATTTGTACAGTTGGTGTTGGTAAATTAGAAAATGGAGACTGAATGAATCCTGCTGCCCAGGTTTTCAGTATGCTATTTGATGTAACGGGCGGGGCCATCCTAGGATCCTTACCTGTCTTAATTGGTTATACCTCTGCCAAGAAATTTGGTGGTAATCCATGATTCGGAGCAGCTATAGGTTTAGTCCTAATCTCTCCCGCCTTAGTAAATGCTTGAGGCTTAAATAATCCAAATGGTATTGCTTATTATGTTTTATGAGATCCGGCAAGTAAGGCATTGGCTCAATTAGAACACCCTGGAGCAACACTTGTTCCTAAATTATGAGATACAGGGGTTCACATTTTTGATGGATTCCCAGTATTTGATGCACCTTTATTAGGATATCAAGCACAAGTTGTTCCAACATTACTAGTTGTTTGAGTGGCAGTACGAATTGAAAAATTTATGAGAAAGATATCTCATGAATCAATTGCCATAATCACAGTACCTTTAGTAACGGTAATAATTTCTATTATCTTAGCTTTTATTATAATTGGGCCATTTGGTAGAACAATTGGTTTTGCTTTAGCAGAATTATTTCAATACATCTTTATTTACACTAACTTCCCGGCATTTGGACTAGGAGGAGCATTAATCGGAATGATGTATGCACCTTTAGTTGTTACTGGATTACATCAAGGATTCTTACCGATTGAAGCAACCTTAATTGCAAGTACAGGTGTTTCATGAATTACACCAGTTGCTTCAGCAGCTAATATTGGTCAAGGAATTGCCTGTTTAACTGCCATTCTATTCTTTAAAGATAAAAAGACAGTTGGAACAGCAGTTTCAGGAGGAATTAGTGCCAACCTTGGAATTACAGAACCAGCAATCTTTGGGATAAATTTACCATTAAAATATATTTTTGTTGGAGGGATGATTGGAGGATTCTTTGGTGGTTATTGATTGGGGATGACTCAAACAGTTGCCTCTTCAATGGGGACAGCTTCATGATTAGGAATTATTCAATTTAGTTTTACCTTTGATGATAATATTGTTGCATGATATGAAAAAGTAGCTCAATCAACTCCATGAGGAAAAGATTTAGATGGACTTGGATTAGTTCCGGCAGTTAACTTTATTATTGCTATGATAATCACTTCAATTGGAGCATTCTTATCAACAGCATTACTTTCATTGAGATCTAAAAATAGAGCTGTTATCAGAAAAATGAATCATACAGAAGTTGATTCTAAAATTGTTCAAAAATTGGGAAAATTAGTTGAAAAAATTGAAAAACCCTTTGTTAATTTAAAAGCAAAAATTAATAAAGATCAAAACATTAATTATATTTATGCTCCATGTGATGGTTTCTTAATACCTAAAGAAGAAATTCAAGATGAAGCTTTCAAAAATGATTTAATGGGACCGACATTTGCAATTCAACCAAAAAATACAAATGAAACAATAATTAATGCACCATTTAAGGGTAATATTTCAAATATTTTCCCGACAGGTCATGCAGTTACAATTAAAGCTAAAAATGATATTACAATGTTAATGCACATCGGGACAGAAACAGCTAAACTAAATACTGAAGCTAAAAATTTAAGACAATTAAAATATATTAAATTATCAAAATTTATTGGTTCAAATATTAATGCGAAATCAAGAGTTGCAGAATTTAAACATAATTCATTAATTGAAGCCGGGGCAAATAGTGAAGTTATTTACAATGTTATCCTATATGAAAGTATTAATGAAAGTGACAAAAAACAAATTGAAATTATTAAACATTCTGGTGAAGTAGCAGCAGGTGAAGTAATTGCAAGAATATATTAAGGGACCTTAAATACCTTAATGCTTTCTGGAAAAAATAAAAAAAGATATTCAAGAGAATTTCTAAAATCATATAACCCATCAATAACTAATAGGGAGTTCCGTCCAAAATGACATATTCATCCTATTCAAGGATTAATCAATGATCCTAATTGTGTTTTTTTTAAAGATAATAAATTATATATTCTATTTCAACATCATCCTACTAATCCAATTCATGGTTTAAAAACAATGGCATTGGCAAAAACAAAAGATTTAATTGATTTTGACTATAAATGATTAGTTAATAAACCTGATCAGGTTTTTGATTCACATGGTGCTTATTCAGGAAATGCATTAGTTATTAATAATAAAATAATTTGTGTTTACACAGGCAATTCACGTGATCATGACTGAACCAGAACTTCAAGTATTGTTTATTCAGAATTTGATTTAAAGGAAGAAAAAATTATCAATAAAAGAGTTTTAATAAATAATAAATTCTTTAGTAATAAATACACTGATCATTTTAGAGATCCGTATATTTTTATTTTCAATGAACAAAAATATTTATTACTTGGGGCACAAAATATTAGTGGGGAAGGATTAATTTTATTATTTAAATTAAGTAATGTTTTTAAAGAAATAGAATTAATTAAGGAAATTTCACTTGGTCAAAAATTTGGAATGATTGAATGTCCTAATGTTGTTTTTATTAAAGGGAAAATAATTATTATTTGTTCACCACAATTGAAAAATCCTCATGAATTAGAAAATCCTGATATTTCAGTTTATTTTGAAATATCCGAACAAGATTTATTTTCAGATAATAAAATTACTATTAATAAATTTAAGTTAATAGATATCGGTTTTGATTTTTATGCCCCACAATCTTTTCTAATTAATGGTAAATGAAATTTAATTGCTTGAATTGGTTTGCCAACAATTGATAAATATCCTGAACACAAAAATAATTGAGTTCATACATTGTCAATGATTCGTGAGTTAGACTATGATGTAGTTAATAAAAAATTAATTATGAATCCTTCATCAATATATAATTTAAAAGAGATTAAACCTATATTTATTTCAATAATTGAAAATAAAATTATCGAAATATTTGATGGAGATAGCAAAATTTTTGAACTTGATTTTTCTAATGATATATGAATAAAAAGATTTATAGAAAATGATTATTATATTTATAATAAAGAAATTTATTGTCATGATATAGATAATCAAATATTTGACATTAAAATTTTCTATGATGTCAGCATTTTAGAAATACAATTAAATCAGAATTTATGATTTACCACTAGAATATATATTAAGGATAAATTAATAATTAAGGAGAAATAATATGAGTGAAAATAAAAAGAATTATTTAATATTTGATATAGGTGGTACATTTATCAAGTGATCTGTTATAAACAATAATTTTTTAATTCTAAAGAATGATAAATATTCATTTGATGCAATGATGAGACCTGGAAATGAATTATTAGATTCAATAGGTAATAAAATAAAAGAAGTTAGTGAAGCATTTCCAATTAGTGCAATCGGAATTTCAACTGCAGGAGATGTTGAGCCAGACACTTCTCTTATAATTGGTTCAACTCCTAATCATAAAAATTATACAGGACTAAATATCCGAGAATCATTAAGCAAATATACTAATTTACCAATATTTGTTGAAAATGATGCAAATGCAGCAGTAATTGGTGAAAGTGTTAATGGCAACTTAAAAAAATATAATAGTGGGGTTTTATTGACATTAGGAACTGATATTGGTGGTGGAATAATGATCAATAAAAAGTTATTCCGTGGTTATTCAGGATCAGCAGGTGAAGTGGGTTATTTTACAGTAGATGGGAAAAGATGAGGAACTTATTTTTCAGCAAGAGGTTTGATTAGATTATCTGAAAAATTAAATATCCCCAATTTAACACCAGAAAATATTTTAATATCTAAAGATCCAAAATTAATTGAACTTTCAAATTATTGATACAATGGATTAGCTATTGGAATAGCAAACATAATATCATTACTAAATGTTGAAGCAATAGTAATTGGTGGTGGATTGTCTGAATCTGGCATTCTTGATTTCCAAAAAATAAAAAAAATTGTTGATGGTTATTTAGAGCAAAAACATTTAAAAGAATCTTTCACAATTCTTAAATCACTTAATGGTAATCAAGCTTCAATTGATGGAATGTGTGAAATAATCAATAAAAAAGAGTTTAAATAATTTTCTTTTTTAAATAATAAAAAAAAGAACTAATAAAAATTCTTTTCCTTATCCTTCTTGTCCTTAAAACTAATTCAATTTGTTTAAGGCATCATGATTGATTTCTTTTTTGCATTGTTGGTGTTGATAACATTAAATCAATTTTCTTATTCACTACTTGCAAGCCCTTTATCAATAGATTCAATTTTCTTAAATAAATCATTCAGTGTTGTTTTTTTAGATGTTTCCCTAGTTTTTAACTTCCCCTTAAATGTTCCGGAAATTTTGCCATTTATCAATGGTTATTGTTTAACTTCAATTTCAAAATTGACTTTATTCCTAAAGAAACATTTCATTATATAAATAAATTATATGAAGGAATAATGTATCAAAAAGTCAAATTAGTCTCCTATTTTTTAAATAATAATTCAATATCAAAAAAATATAAAAATGATTAGGAGTATAATTAATTTGTGTAAATGCTTATAAAATAATTAATAAGAAATACATTGAAAGAAGATAAATATGATTAATAACTTCAAAAAAATGCTATTAGGAATAATGGTTGGTAGTGCCACAATAGTTCCTTTAGTTTTTATTGCTTCTTATAATGTTATTTTAGTGAATCATGAACAAGATTCTAATTCAGATATTTTAAAATTAGCTTCTAAATGAGAGCAAAATAATTTAATTACTAAAGATAGTGTTGAATTAAATAATGAACAAAATTCTTTATTGAAAAATGAATTAAATATAATTATCAATTATGAACTTGAACCTCTTGAAAATGAAAATGTTGAATTATTAAGATCAAAGTTAATTAAGCATCATTCAAAAATGTTTTAATGTTTTGGTTTTATATAAGTTATAAAATAGAACAAAACAATTTAAAGAAGTAATATTTGGATTCATGTTAATGGTGTAAATTCTAGTTTAAATTTTTATTACTTTCAATCAGGATTATTCATCAAGTTTTCATTAGTTTTGGCAATTCATTAGAAACAAAGATAAATATTGTATAATTATTAAGTAATTAATAATTTAAAATCTAAATTGATAAGATAACAATATTAATTAAAATTTATATAATCAAAGAGTGAGGTAAATATGATTAGTAACTTTAAAAAATTAGCATTGGGGGTTATGAGTGTAGGTGGATTAATAGTTCCATTAGCGGTTGTAGCTTCTTGTAGTTCAACAACAAAAGAGGTTGACTACAAAATAGGTGCAATAGCCAACCCAAGATTAGTATGAGGAAATATTGCTAGCCAAAACTTCAAAACATTGACAACACTTAGTAAAGCGTTTATTGGTTTAAATAGTGATAATTTAGAAAACTTAGAAGCTTCAATAGTTAGTGTTGATTCTTCAAATAGTTATCAGATTACTTTAATGGCTAAAGATGGTTATACAATAAATAATGTCAAGGAATTTAAGTCAAAGGTATTTAGTGTTGATGACGATATGGCTATTTCAATCAAAACTCAAGCTCCAACTGATATTAAACCAGTTGATATTGAAGGGGAAAACTATAAGAATTTTTCAGTACTTTCAAAATTATTTGATGGAGCCGACTTTAATGATGATAATTTAGCTAATCTTGTTATTGAAAAAATCAATGGGAGTCAAGAGGATAGTTACAAAATTGAAATAAGTCCTATTGAAGGAGTTACTATTAATGGTAGTACAGAATCACTTACATCTCTTGAATTTAAACTTGTTGTTAATGTAATGATTAGTAAAATTAACCCAATTGTTAAAGAAATATCAACTTTTGATACTACTGAATGAACTATAAAATCTTTAGAAACACTAAGTAAAGTATTTGTTATTGATGTAGATCAGGAAGTAGTTGATAATGGTTTAATTGTTACTTTTGATAATAATCTTCATAATGCTTGAATTACTGTTAAAGCAAAACCTGGATACATGTTAAATAATGGTGATATGGATACTATTGTCTCAGAAACATTTGAAGAGTTACAAGGAATGCCCGGTGAATCAAGACCAGCCCCTAGTGCTGATTTAAGTCCACAAGATATTGATGAAACTAACTTACATACTTTTGCAACTTTAGAAAAATTATTTACAAACTTAACTATACCGCAAGTAGAAAATGATATTACTGCAAGTTTAAATGAATTGGCTGATGATTTTTACTCAATTACCCTAAGAGCAAAAGGTAAAAAAATGTTTAAGGATGGAAGAGCAATTACTTCAGTTACATTTTCTTTAAAATAATAAAAATCATAATTAAGAATATAATTATTATAGTTAATAAGGTGTCTATTTAATTGAGTTTAAATATGCTCAATATTGATGAAAAAAATTATAAGGTTAAAAGATGAAAAGTAAATTGAGAAAATTAGCATTAATCATTACATCAACAAGTGGTTTTCTTACTCCTTTAGCTGTTATGGCTTCATGCACTTCTTCATCTGAAATTATTAATTATGATATAACTTCTAAAACTTATCCTAAAATAACAGAAAATGATATTAAAGATAACAACTACACAAAATTATCAACACTTGAAAAATTATTCGATGGAGTAAATGAAGATAATCTAAAAAATTTAACAGTTACAAAAAATGAAATTACTACTGGTGGAGTTTATAATATTGCTTTAATTGCTAAAAAAGGATATTCGATTCAAGAAAAATCTATACTTCTTTCTGATGAATTTACTTTAATAACTCATGATCATAATTTAAACATTAGTCAAATAAATAATCCTATTGTTGAAATTGAAGATATTGAAAATAATCAATTTATGAAATTATCAACACTTGTAAAAATATTTAGTGGAATAAATAATGTTAATTTAAGTAATTTAACTGTTTCATTAAATATCATTATTGAAGATAGTGTTTATACAATTACTTTAAATGCTAATAATGGTTATACAATTGCCGGAAGAACAACATTAATATCTAATGAGTTTACAACAGATATAAATTTAAATATTACCCCTAAAACACTTATTCCTTTTTCAATATTGGCTAGTGATGTTAATAATGATAATTTTAAAAGTTTCGAAACTATAAACAAGTTATTTGATTTGGATTCTTCGATTACTGAAACTATACTTAATGAAGGAGTTATAATTACTATGAATCCAATGGCTGGTAGCCAATCTAGAATTGTAACTTTGAGTGCAAATAAACGGTACATTATTAACAATCAAAAAGTTCTTGATTCTAATGAATTTACATTACCAATTGATTATCAAATCAATCGAAACACTATTGCTCCAAATGATATAAAACCAAGTGATATTACAGGTGATAAATTTAAAGAGTTTGCAGTTATTTCTAAATTATTTAATGGCCCAAGTTTAAATCAAACTAACTTGACTAACTTTGATATTGAAAAAATTGAAATCACACAATTTAGAGTTTATACTATTAAATTGACTCCTAAATTAGGATATACATTAAATGATTCAACAGATGGATTAACTTCATCAGAATTTACATTAAATATTAGAAATATATCAATTTCTCGAAGAGAAACAATTCCCAGTGATATAACACAAGAAGATATTAATGATCCAACAATATTTAAAAGTAAGGTATTTTTAGATAAACTATTTGATTTTGGAACTTTATCTCAATCAGATATTGATAATCTTTTAGAAATAACAGTATCTGCTATTGCGGGGGGAACTAGTTACAAAATAACTCTAAATGCTAAAACAATTGACGAAATAATAAATAATAGTTTTGAAGAATTTGATTCAGATCAATTTTCACTTTACATTAGAGATATGTTGATTTCAAAAGTACCAATTGTTCCGACCGATATAACATTAGCTGATGTGGAAAATCCAAACATAGTTAAAAGTAAAGGCTTTTTATCAAAATTATTTAACTTAGGAACATTAACTCAATTAGAAATTGATAATTTACTAATTGTTACATTAGAAACTGTTACTGTTGGAATGGATTACCAAATCTCTTTAAGTCCTAATGGTAATGTTACAATTAATGGTCAAAGTAATGAAATTAAATCAGATCAATTTTCACTTTATGTGAGAGACATACAAGTTACAAAAGTACCAACTGTTCCGACTGATATAACATTAGCTGATGTGGAAAATCCAAACATAGTTCAAAGTAAAGACTTTTTATCAAAATTATTTAACTTAGGAACATTAACTCAATTAGAAATTGATGAAATGTTAAATGTTACTTTAGA